>JAFWTA010000055.1 GCA_017519145.1 Ruminococcus sp. | reverse complement strand
TTTGGAATCCCTTACATAGGCTCGGCGTACTTATTGCGCTGTAAGCGATGTACAAATACCATTTTTGATATTATTAAGCGAGTTTACGAGCGACAACGTGGCAAGCGGTCGAGCTGGCTCAGCTCGAAATTATGATTTACATAACGGGCAGTGATATCACAAAGGACGCTCCGCCCAGAGGGCTGTCCTCAGCTATGAGTGTGCCGTGGTGCAGGTCGGTTATCTCCTTGGCTATGGCAAGACCCAGCCCGAAGTGGGAGCGATCCTCACGGGAGCGGTCAGCGCGGTAAAAGCGCTCGAAGATGTGCTCCTTGTCCTCGTCGGAGATACCGCTGCCGCTGTCTGATATCCTTATCCTGTGCCATGAGCGGTCTGCAGTGTAGGCGATCTCTATCTTTCCGCCATCGGGAGTATAGCTGACAGCGTTGCTGAGAATGACGGAAACCACCTGTTTTATGCGCTCGCTGTCCACATCTGCCTTGGGGACGTTCTCATCCGGCAGGCTTATATTCATGGTTATGTTCTTCTCCTTGGCTGGTGCGATAAAGGCTTCATAGCAGTCCAGCACCAGCGTATCCAGCTCTGTGGGAGCAGTTCTCGGTGCGAAGCTGCCGTTGTCCGACCTTGCAAGTGTGAGCAGGTCCTCGGTGAGGAGGGTGAGCCGCTTGCCCTCCTTTCTGGCAATATCCGCGAACTCCTTCTGCTGAGCTCCCTCAGAGCTGTCCATGGCGTCAAGGGCGGATATGATGGTGTTCACGGGATTGCGTATCTCGTGGGAAGCCGCCGCGATGAAGTGTGCCTGCTGTTCGTGGTTCTTCTTTATAGGCAGCAGCAGCCTTCTGGTGAACAGGAATGCGAACAGGAACAGTGCCGCTGTGGTAAGCAGTATTATTATAATGAAGTTGCGGAGCAGCGAGCGGAACTGCTCATTTTCCGCGTCAAGGGAGTCCGCCGCATAGAACTCCGTAAAGCCTTTCTCGCCGCTGATACAGATGATACCCACATAGTACTCCCTGCCGTTTCTATTGTAGGTCATCTCCTTGTGGCTTACAGAGCCCGTATAGCGGAGCTGTCTGATATCCTCGGAGAAATGCTCGCGGATATCGGCAATGAGGCTGTCGCTTTCCTCGGTGGAGTTTTTGGCGGTGAAATGAGTGGGCTTTTCGTTGTCGTAGATGAAAAAGCTGTAGTTATAGTTGCTCCTCACCGAGCTGAGCCAGCTCTGGGTGATAACGTGCCTGTCCGACAGCGAAGCGCTGAAGGAAGCCATATCCGTTCGGAAGCTCATGAAGCTGTTCTCGCGGATATTCTGCCTGCTCAGATACAGATACAGTCCCGACATTATTACGATGACCAGCGTACACACCGCCGTGAACAGCAGAGTCAGCCTTATATGTACCTTTCTGAACATGGTCAGCCCTCCGTGGAAAGGCGGTAGCCTATGCCGTGAACGGTCTTGATAGCAAGGCTGCTGCCCACCTTTCTGAGTCTTCTGCGGACAAAGTAAATGTAGTTGTCAAGGTTGCCGCCCTCTATCTCATAGTCTGCGCCCCATATCCGCGAGAGTATGGTGGAGCGTGAGAGGGTCTGGTCGGGATTGCGCATGAAGAGCTCCATGAGCTCGCCCTCCTTGTTGGAGAGTGTGCAGCTGTCGCTGGGACCCGTCAGCACCTTTTCCTCAGCGGAGTACTCAACGTCACCTGCTTTCAGCCTGCTCAGGCTCTCTATGCCCGAGTGTCTGCGCAGACGGCATCGTATCCTCGCCATTAGCTCCCCGAACTCATAGGGCTTTACGATGTAGTCGTCTGCGCCGCTGTCAAGTCCCGATATCCTGTCGCTGAGCTCTCCGAGAGCGGTGAGCATGATAACGGGAGTGGTATTGCCGCTGCTGCGCATTTCGCTGAGGATAGTGAGACCGTCCTTGTGGGGGAGCATACAGTCCAGCAGCACAAGGTCATAGGCGTTGCTGCTGAGGTAGTAGTCCGCGTCGGCACCGTCAAAGCATATATCAGAGGAGTAGCCCTCTTTTTCAAGTCTGAACTGAAGGAGCGTACACTGCTCCCTGTCGTCCTCTATAATAAGTATACGCATAAAAACTGTCCTTTCGGTTTTCTTATGACTATTATATCACATTGATGCCCAATTGGAAAGAATTAGAGAAAAATTAGAGATTTTTTAGAGGAGATTTAGAGATTGATGTGATATTATATTATTACAGAACAAGGAGGTAACTCAACATGAAAAAGATAATGAAGATAACAGCATTCATAGCAGCCCTTGTCATGTCGGCTTCCGCAGTGTCATGCAGCAGCGGTAAGCCTGCCGAGATAAAGAAGCTCTCAGCAAAGGGCGGATACGCCGAAAAGAAGCTGGAATTTGCATACGGGGATCTGGGCCCTGCTTCCGAATTTACGGATATAGGCGGAAAGGTGGGGGCTGTGCTTCCCTTTACCGACGAGCTCTGCTACATCTCCAAGGACGGCACAAGGATATTCAGGGACGTGCTTTCCGATCTTGATGAGGCAGATAACGATGACCTTGCCACGATATTTGCCGCATCTGAGTACGGATATCTGTACTGGAAAATGAACAGCAATGTATGGGTGCTTTCGCCTGACGGCACCGAAAATCAGGTAAGCGGTCTCGAAAATATCATGTATGCGGAGTTCTCAGAGGACGGCAGGCTTTTTGCCTGCAACACTAATGGAGACATCCTCGAGGTGGATATAAGCACAGGCGATACCAAGAAGGTCACCAGCGGAAACGGAATATTCTCCGCCTTTGACATCATAGGCAGCAATATTATCTACATCGACGATGACGGCGCCCATTTCTATGACACAGACAGCGGCAGGGAGACAGAGGTGCCTGCTGCTCTGAAGGATTTCCTCGGCAGTTACAGACACGAAAGGCTGACCAGCGGCGTAGATGTGGATATATGCCGCGGAAATGATGATGACATATACATCGGCTGCTCTGACGGTCTCTACCGTTATGTGATGGGCGGCAATATCATCGAGCAGCTCATTGACGGATTTGTGAGCCGCTTCGGAGACCCATCCGACGAGATGATCTCGCTGTACTGCGGAGAGGACGGAACGGTCTACGCTGCATTTGTCAGCGGAGTTTACAGCTACCGCTTCGATCCCGAGCTTGAGACCGCAGCCGCTTCGGAGCTGAAGATCTATACCCTTGAAAAGAACAACACCGTCTCAAAGCTCATAAGCGGCTTTGCCTCCGAAAACAGAGGAGTCAAGGTTGACCTTCAGGTGGGCATGAAGGAGGGCATGACCTACAGCGACGCCATGAAGGAGCTTACTACCCAGATACTCTCGGGAAATGCTCCCGACGTCATGATACTGGACGGTCTGGACATAGAGAACCTCATTGACAAGAATATGCTGACAGATCTGTCGGAGAACAGCGAAAAATGGCTTCCAGAGAATGATCTGCTCAGCAATGTGGTCAACTGGAACGACCATGACGGAAAGCTTTGCAGCGTGGCGTGCAGGTTCAGACTGCCTGCCGTGGGTGCAGAGGAGGACGAGCTGAAAAAGATCAGCAGCTATGCGGACATTGCCGACCTCTGCGAGGAATACAGGGAGAAGTACGATCCAATGGATACGATCATGGGCTATTATGACGTAAACGACTCCGTAAGGGTAGGGCTCATATATGAGTGGAACAGGCTTTTCGGCAGCTCTCCCGACAAGGAGGCTCTGACGGAATTCTTTGACAGCTGCAAGCGCATACATGATGCTGAATATGCCGATAACACCGAGGCAGCTGTCACCTACTGGAGCCCCGATGTGACCTCCGAAAACGCTTTCAGTGCAAGATTCTGGGGCGCGCTGGGCTATAAGGTCATAGCTACGGGAGCCGTAAACGACATAAGCAGGGATATGAGCTTGCTTACCTCTGTTGATGAATCCGTGCTGGGCAAAAAGCTGTCATACAGACTGGGTATAAGCGAGGACAGCCGCAGCTTCCTGCCTGTCTGCAATATCGGCATAACGCAGTCAGCAAAGAACACCGACGACGCATACAGCTTCCTTGCCTATGCACTTAAAGATAAGACTCAGGAAAACGGCAACGATTACGACGGCTTCCCCGTAAATGTAAAGGCGCTGAAAAAGATATATTCCAGAAATGTAAACGATGAATATGATTATACCACATCTCTGGACGTTTACAGCGATGACGGCGAGCTGAAAGACACCGTTGAGCTTGATATAAGGAGCATGGACAATGCCGAGGTCAAGGCGTTCGACGACTATATAAAGAGCCTCGATGAGCCTGTGTACATTGAGTATGCGGTCAGAGAGATAGCAGAAGCCGCAGGAGAAAAGTGCCTCAGCGGTACGGAAACTGCGGAGCAGGCTGCCGAGGAGACTGTGAAGCAGCTTGAACTCAGAATGAAAGAATAGTTATGATAAACAGATATGCTATAAAGAGAAAATATCGTTACCTGCCATTCCTGCTGCCAAGTGCGGCAGGAGTGGCTGTGTTCACATTCCTGCCCTTTGCCGATTCTGTCCGCAGGTCATTCTGCGCCGCGGTAACGGGCGATCTTGTCGGGGTAAACAATTATAAAGCAGTGTTCGGCAACGAAGCCTTCGGGCTGGCAGTGAAGAACACAGCGGTCTTTACGGCGGTTTGCATACCGCTGCTCATAGGGATATCATTCTTCATAGCCTACGGGCTCAGCCGCGTGAAGCACATAAGGCTCATAAAGTCGGTGCTGCTGTTTCCCATGGCAGTACCAACGGCGGCACTGGTGCTCATCTGGCAGATACTTTTCGGGGACTCGGGCTGGATAAACCACATCATCACCTCCCACGGTCACGGAGCGGTCAGCTTCCTCGGCTCATCAAAGGCATTCTGGGTGCTGGTGGGGAGCTATATCTGGAAAAATCTCGGGTATACGGTGCTGCTGTGGCTGACGGGTATAATGGGCGTTTCCACCTCTGTAATCGACGCGGCAAGAGTGGACGGCGCAAATGAGAGACAGGTGCTGTTCCGCATAATACTGCCCGAGCTGAAGCCTGCCCTCTACACCATAACCATAATCTCGTTCCTGAACTCATTCAAGGTGTTCAGGGAAGCCTACCTTGTGGCAGGCGCCTACCCTCACAAGAGCATATATCTGCTCCAGCACCTGTTCAACAACTGGTTCGTGAATATGGACCTTGACAAGATGGCAGCTGCGGCTGTGGTGGTATTCTCGGTCATATTCGCAGCGGCGGTGCTGCTGCAAAGGGTATGGGACAGGAAGGAGGTCTGACCATGAGGAAAAAGGCGGCGGGACTGCCGCTTTACATCATAATGGCGGTCCTCTGTACGGCAGTGCTCTTTCCCGTCATACTTGCGGTGATACTGCCATTTCAGGCGCACACGGAGCTGAAGGACACCCTTTCGCCTCTTGTGAACTTCACGGGAAAGTACTCCCGTGTGGACCTGCTGCCGCAGTATCCCTCAGCGGAGAATTTCAAGGAGCTTCTGGTCTATTCCCCCGAGTTTTACAGAGTGTTCTGGAACTCTCTCCTCATGGTGGGGGGCATACTCCTTTTCCAGACCCTTGTGGCAGTTCCTGCGGCGTGGGCGTTTGCAAGGGCTGAATTCAAGGGCAGGCGGCTTCTTTTCAACGTCTATGTCATATTCATGCTCATGCCATTTCAGGTCACCATGCTGTCTCAGTATCTGGTGCTGGACGGCATGGGACTTATGAACAGGCGGCTGGCGGTGATACTTCCTGCGGTGTTCTCAGCCTTTCCCGTATTCCTCATATACAGAGGTTTTGCGGACATTCCCCGTGATGTTGCGGACTCCGCAAGGATAGACGGCGCAAACGAGTGGCAGGTGCTGAGGTACATCGGACTTCCGCTGGGGAAGTCCGGCATACTTGCCTGCGTGGTCATAAGCTTTCTGGACCTGTGGAACATGGTGGAGCAGCCCCTGACCTTTCTCAGGGACAAGGCTCTGTATCCGCTGTCATTGTATCTCCCCACGCTGGGAGCTGACAGGGGAGAGCTGCTGCTGGCGGCTGCGGCGGTGACGCTGATACCTGCGGTGTTCGTATTCGTAATAGGACAGGAGGAGCTTGAGCGCGGCATAATCGCTTCGGCGCTGAAGGAGTAGATATGAAAGAAAACATGAAAAGCAGAGCTGTAAAGCTCTTTGGGTTATTTCTGGGAGCTATGCTCATCATGACCATAGTTTCCCGCATGATCGTCACGCAGAAAATGCCCGTGGTAACTACCACAGGCATAAAGAGTGAAAGTATCGCTCACAGAGTTGAGGTGGGAGGTACTATCGAAGCCGAAAAGCAGACTCCCGTATTCATTGCCGAGGGACTGAGAGTGTCGGAGGTGTTCGTGAAGCAGGGCTCAAAAATAGGCAAGGGTGCCCATCTCCTGCGCCTTGATGAGGACTACCTTGCATCCGTGACGGCGGATGCCGAGAAGGAGCTGGAGGAGTTCATGGAAAAGGGGGATGCCTATGCCGACGGCGACAGGACCCCCGTGTTTACGGAGTCAGGGCTCCGCGTGTCGCAGGTTTGCGTGAAAAAGGGCGACAGCGTATATGCAGGTCAGCCTCTTATCCGCCTCGATACGGACTATCTCTATCGGAAGATAAGCGACATGGAGGGTGAGCTGGACTCACAGAGGCTCACCCGTGACGGTATGTACGAGGCTGAGGACAGCCGCTCCGCCGACGCGCTCTCAAAGCAGATTGACGAGAAGCAGCGCGAGCTGGACCGCTATAACAGCATATGGGATAACGGCGGCACAGTTTACAGCTCCTGCGGCGGAGTGGTGACGGATATACTCATCAAGGCAGGAGACATCACTATGGAGCAGGCTGTGGCGCTCATAAGCAGCTCTCCCGAGCTCAGCGGCGAAGCTGAGAGGCTGAGCCGCAGGATAGACGCACTTAAAAAGGCAGCCGAGCACATGGGCTACATAAACAGTCCTGTGGGAGGGATAATCACCGAGGCGGCTCTTCGCGCAGGAGACCTGACCGCTGACGGAGCAGCCTTCATCATCTCCGACGAGAGTTCGGGAAAGGTGTTCACGGGAATAGTTCCCGAAGAGGAGGTGGAGTATCTCAAAGTGGGGGACAAGGTGAGCATCTCCGCAGGCGGCAATGCAAGGGCGAAGGATCAGAAGATAAGTCTCATGACCCGAAAGGGCGGCGACGGATGCAGGATAGAGGTGCCCGTGGAGAGCGACGATATAAAGCTTGGTGACATGGCAGAGCTGGTGATCACAAAGCTTTCCGACGAAAGGTACGAATGCCTGCCCTTTGAGACTGTCACCGCAGAGGGCGACAAGGGAAAGGTGTTCTATATCACCGAGAGCGAGGGCTTTCTCGGAAAGGAATACACCGTACACAGCGAAAGCTGCAGGATCAAGGAGGAGACAGGAGATATGTACGCCCTCACCGATCTGGGACTCACCCCCGAGACCCTTATAGTCAGGACGAGCTCAAAAAAGCTTTCCGAGGGTATGAAGGTAAGGCTTGAATAAAATTAAATGCCCCTTTAAGCAGTTATGGCATTTACCATAGCTCCTTAAAGGGGCATTGATATTGATGATATTGTTCAAGGGAAAACCTGACTGTATCAGGTCGTCAATGATGAAGCATTTACAGGAGCTTTACTGGAATACAACGCCCCAGCCAGCGCTGACCTTTCGGTACAGCCGCATTTTTTCCTTTTTCTTCATGCTCTTGAGCAGATAGAGTGCTCCGAAAGCAACGAGGAGTGTAGCAAAAGCTCCCACGATGATACCTACTACGCCCTTTATGAGGAACAGAGCAAGTACCCAGATGATGATAGCTGCAATAAGGATTATGGGAAGGCAGAATGAAGTGAAGTTCTTATTCTTGACCTTTATGTAGTGCTGTATGTCTCTGAGACTGAAGCACTCATAGTTACGGGCAATGAAGTTATCAGGCTGAGCCCATTTGCAGAACGCAGCGAGGTTTTCAAACTTTGCCGTATAATCCTGATAATCGTGGAATTTCTCGTTATACCTTGTGACGCGGTAATAAACTATAACAGCCTGTCCCTGCTGCTCGGCATCCATAACGTGTATGATAGTGCCGACGTCAGCCTGACCCTTCATAGCCTTTGTCACAAGGAACTTTCGGTCTATCGCTTCATCAATATTGAGCAAGTAATTCATAGCTATCCCTTTCCTTAACACGAAATTTAACTGTGCATCTGAGAATATATAAACAGGTCAGTAACTTTACTGTAAAAGATCCGAACTATAATCATATAAAATTATTATAGCACAAAACTAAAGAAAATGCAATACTAAAAATAGTTTCTTAGTTTTCAGATGTAAAAGCCGCGTATCTAAGCCTTGCATGAACTTCCGACGGGCGGCTCTGTAAACCTTGAAATGTCATATTTATGACATATGCCTCAAGGCAGGCGTCACATCTTTTTCTTGAAGTTCAGGTTAGCTTTAGCGACCTTTTTTCTGTCTTTAGCCTGTTTGAGCATATCTTCCTTGGACATATTGTCAGTAGTTTCAACGTCTTCGTCATCGCCGAGGAAGTTATTGAGGCGCTTCTTGAAAGCGCTCTCGCCCGAAGGCTTGGAAGTAAGGGTAACGCTTACGCTCTGCTGGGGCTGCTGCTGATACATACTGCCGCCGTGGAGCGATTGACCTGTATAGCCCTGTCTGTATGGGGCTGCATTCATATTCTGCTGATACATTGAGTTCTGCATTCCGCCGCCGTAGGGTGCAGGCTGAGGGAAGCCCTGCTGAGGATAACCCTGCTGAGGGAAGCCCTGCTGCTGAGGATAGCCCTGCTGGGGGTAACCCTGCTGCTGAGGATAACCATGCTGCTGGGGATAGCCCTGCTGCTGAGGGAAGCCCTGCTGCTGAGGATAGCCCTGCTGCTGGGGGAAGCCCTGCTGCTGGGGATAACCATGCTGCTGGGGATAGCCCTGCTGCTGGGGGAAGCCCTGCTGCTGCTGAGGATAGCCCTGCTGCGCGTATACATTGGGGAATCCGCTTGCGCCCATCTGCTGAGCCTCCTCGGGGTGCTCATAGAGCGAGTTGAGGGAATCGGCCTTGTTGTCAGCCTCACCGTTATTGAAGGGATTGGTCGAATCAACGTCGAAGCCGCTTGCGAATTCTGCGGGAGCTCCCAGCTGTTCGGGAGTCTCATCATAGCCGCTGAGGAAGTCGGTCACTGCCGAAGCGGGAGCCAGACTTGCTGCGGTTGCTGTCTCGTCGGGAGAGAGAACTACCTGACAGCTGCCGTTGTCAACGCTTGCATTGACAAGGAGTGAGATAGCCTCGTCCTCGGGCTTGAAGTAGCTGTAATCGTCAAGAGAGATAACTATCAGCTGCTTGGCGATAACGTGTTTAGCTGTGATAGCGGACATTACCGCGATCCTTTCAGCGGGGACCTCATTTACCGTACCCTCGTTGATGGATACAGAGGAGACACCCGAGTAGATATCGCCTGAATCGGCGACTATAAGGCAGAGGCAAGCGTCATAGTTTGTGAGCTCGGGTCTGCTGTGTTTTAAAGTTTCCGCGAAATTCTTGGCTGTGTTGTAGAGAGAACCTATTTCCATAACAAACACCACTTTTCTTAATTTATTAAACGCGACCTGCGCGTTCGGTATCAGACTTTCTTTTCAAGCATAGCTGCTTTTCTTTCAGCAGCAGCCTTTTTGTTTTCTGTGACCCTTTTATTTACAAGGTCTATCCTGTCCTTCAGAAGGTTCTCGTTGTAGATACAGGAGAGTGAGATATCGTCCTCTGTACCGAAACGTGATCTCTTGGTGAGATTGTTCTTGATGATCTCCTTGAAGGTATCGAGGTTCACAAGCTGACTTGTGATTATTGTATGATAGTCGAGGAAGTCATGCTCGCTGCCGAAGGAGGTATAAAGACCGTCGGTAGAGCCGTACATTGCGATGAGCTTTCTGTTGGGAGCATAGAAGCTGCTGAACATAGAAGCTGCATTTGAGTTGCAGACAGAGGCTGTAACGTTAGCAGGGGCGGATTCGTTATACTCCATAGGCATAACAGCCCTTCCGTCCTCGAAAATAGCTACGAAGCTTCCGTCGCCTATCTGTACGCCGAAGGTGTAGTTATCTCCTGTGATACCTGCAACGAGGGTAGAGCCGTAATAGGACTCAGGCGGTATCGCCTCGAACTCCTCGGGTGTGAACTTACTCTTTTCCTCATCGGTAACGGGATTTTCAGCCAGATGCTTTTCGACCTTCATATTCCAGTTTGAGATTATCTGCTTTTCGATATTTTTTATTATGAGTTTGTGGTTGGTTGGAAGGTTTGCTTCAAGTGCCTCGCGGTCCTCATAGAACCTGTCGATAGCCTCGATAGTAGCCTCAACGGCAAACTTTGAACCGAGGTGGCTCCTGAAGTGCTTTTTGCTTCCGTGGCCGTCGGCAACTACAGCGACAGCGTAGTGGTCGCCCACCTTGAAAGCAGAGCTGTCCTGACAAACCAGATTGGTCTTTTCATGGCTTGCGCCCATGACCGAATGGCTGAAGCCGTTAAACATTATCATTCAGTCCTCCTAACGAAATATTGCGAGATTACCAGCCTGTATCGAAGGGGACGTCATCTCCGTCGGTCTGGGTGCTTACCAGCTCCTGGATCTGCTGACCGAGGAGCTTCTGTTTAGCTGCGAATACATCCTCCTCACCGAGCTCGTGGTTGGTGTCATCGGAGAGAGTCATACTCTTACTGCCGATCTGTGAAGATGTAACAGCGATTATCTTTATCATCTGTGCCAGCTGTCCGCCCGAATAAGCGTGAACAACTGTATCCTTCGAGCCTGTGAACTCGGCAAGGATATTGTCGTTAGCTTCCTGACCGATACCGAGAGCGGCTTTAAGGCCGAACTTGTACCAGCTGTTTGTCTGGAGCTCTCTCAGACCCTCCTTATAGTCATCCGAGGGATAACCGTCGGTCATAAGGAAGATAACGGGTGCGAATGAGAGAGAGGGTGAATTGAGGAAGCTGTTTCTTGACATTCTGTGGTTGAGCTCCTTGAATGCAGCGCCCATGCTGGTAACGCCGCTTGCGCGGAGTCTTGCCCACTCAAAGTCCTCTATCGGGATAGGAGTCGAGTACATCCATCTTACTTCAGTAGAGAAGGTGAGTACAGCGACCTTGACCTCTGTATCAGCCTCGCCCACGCGGCGTATCTCGGGGATGAGCTCCTCCATAACGGTATTGAGCTCGCCCATTTTCTTGCCCTTCATTGAACCTGAAGTATCGATCAGGAAGAAGATAACAAGGCTTTTCTTTGAAACGCTGGTAGCGCTGAGGGGATCGTCATCGAAGTCAAGAATACTATCGTCGGATACGGGAGCGGTAGAAACTGTTTCTGCGGTATCAAAATCATCCAGAGGAGAAACGTTCTGAGTCTCGTTCACTTCCGGTTCTGTAACATGTTCATTGCTCATAATTTACATACATCCTTTCAGTAATACTGCTTATGAGAAAGCAGGTTAGATCTGTGCTTTCACTTCGCCGAAATCGATCTCGAGCCCCTGCCATACGGGGAAGCCCTTTCCCGGGGCGATGTCGTAGAATACTCCGTCAGGCATCTTGGCTTTCCACTGCCTGTCCGAGCAGTTCTTTATACCGAGGACTCCCGGCTTGAGCTTGTTCTCAACGAGCTCTCCCGCAACGGCTGAGAAGTCGTCGGATTCGGGGATTATCTCGCAGGAATAGAATTTACAGCCCAGATAGAGGGGAGTACGGTAATCGCGGTTGCTGAATCCGATGGTGACGAATTCCATACCGCACTTGGGGCACTTGAATGTTTTCTCGTTCTGATGAATGAACATCGAACTGAAATTCGTTCTTCCGCAGCCGCACTGTATGATCTCGGACCTGAGGCGTATGAACAGCTTCTGCCATTCGTTCTCGATGATACGCTTTGAGGGATCCGTGATGCCGGTAGTGAATGAGCGGATGAAGGCGTCCTTGATATAATCGGGGTATATCCTCCAGAACTTGATGATGTTGTCGTGGATGCCTCTGACGGGACGGTTTGAATCGTCGTTGGGGTCATACACGAAAACGGCGTTCTGTCCGTAGTGCTTCAGCTCAGAGGACTCTGTAAGGCAGACATCGCGGACCACCTTTTCGCCCTCCATGGGGTCTCCTCTGAAGAGGAGCTTGAAGAGGACTACGGCAAGGGAATACTTATCTGTCTGGACATTCGGCTGAGCGATGCCTCTTACGATCTCGGGAGCCATATAACCGGGCTTACCGCCGATACCGAAGTTGCTTCCGTCAGGTGCGATGTTATCACAGTCGCAGACGAGAACGGCGCCTGTATTCACGTTGATGAAGAAGCCTCCGTCGTTAAGGTCCTGATAGCTCTTACCTGCACGGTGGAGCTGTCTGAAAGCGTTTACTATATTGATGACGCAGGTGACCATAGCGCCGAGGGTATTGAATTTTACGGGACGTTTTACGGCTCTGCCCGTAAGCGGGTCGATCTCCAGCTTATAGGTATTGAGGATATCCACGAATGAGTCGAAGCCGTCGGGCTTGAGCTCCATGATATATCCGAACGTACCGTCCTCTGCCTCCTTGGTGAGGTATTTCGGCCAGAGGAACTTATTGCTGGGCGGGCCGTCGTTTATGTTGTTCTGGAGATTTTTGCGGAATGCTGCGGGCTTAGCCATCTTATTTATGTCGTACCATTTCAGCGCCCATTTCTGACCGTTGAAGCGAACGAGGTAAACGATACCCTGACCGCCGCTGCCGATGACGCTGAGGACTTTGGCTTTGCCGCCGAATTCCATCTCGACCTCCTGACCTATTTCAAGCTCTATCATATGATCTCATCCTTTCCGTTGTTAGTCAAGCTCATATTCTTCAGCCGAGGTCACGAGGACGTACCTTATTCCAGTGGCTAAACAGTATTTATGAACGTAAGAATTTTCAATGCAGTAAATAGTGAGATTAGGGCAGTACGAGAAGGCGTTTGCGTCGATGAACTTGATGCTCTCGGGGAGGTAGAGCTTTCTGAGCTTTTCACAGCCCGAGAATGCCTCCGCACCGATGCTGCTGACGCTTGGCGGTATCTCGATGACTTCGAGGCTTGTACAGAATGAGAATGTACTGTCCTCGATCTCAAGCACGCCGTCGGGGATCTTGACGACCACCAGATTAGCGCACTGGCTGAATGCGCCCTGCTTGATTATCCTCAGACCCTCGGGGAGCTCAAGACCTCTCAGGCGCTTGCAGGACGAGAATGCATACTCACCGATAGCAAGCAGTGATGAGGGGAGTTTGATGGTCCTGAGGGAACCGAACTTGTCGAAGCAGAAGGCTTCCAGCTTTGTATATCCGTCGGGGATGGTGATATTTCCACTGAGCCTGTATTTGAAGGCGTTACGCGGCATAAATACCATCTCGTTGATATCTGTTGGTTTTTTCTTGGCCTCCGGCTCTTTCTTTTCCGAGCCGTCCTCGCTTTCGGGGAGGACCTTCAGGTGGGACTCGTACGGCCATCCCAGCAGGTATGTATAGCAGGCGACAACGAATTCCGAAGCGTTTTCCGCAAGGAACAGGTCGCCGAGCATGAAGCTCTTTGCCTTCATGACAGCTATCTCACGGTTCTTATCCTCCAGCAGTATCTTCAGGACGCCCATACGGTACATATTAATAAGTAACCTGCGTTCCTTGTCGTAATCGGGGATATGGTCGCTGAGAAGTCCGATGAATCTGTCTTTATTCATAACGGCACGGGCGCCGTAGTTAACGACGATAGACCTAAGCTCTTTCTGGAATTCCATAGTATTCTCAAAGCCTTCTATATTCTGCGGGACAGGAGCACCGCATTCGGGGCAGGCTGTGAACTTCGGGTCAAGTTGTGCGTTGCATTTCTCGCATTGCATGGTCTCTCCTCCTGACATAAAAATATAGCAGCGCAATAAATGCGTATTTATATTGTTATCACGATTAGTATAACACTTTTCTATTTTAATGTCAAGCAAAAAGGATGGCTCGGACAAAATTTGAATTATCTTTTACAAAAATGACAGCCCTTGTTTGTGCAATATTAAAAATCCTTTTACAGTGCGTAATATCGGCATGAAATATTATCCCTCGCCGGGCGGCACCGAAATACTGTAAAAAAATGAAGTAAAAAAACAGAAGGTATAAAATTGATTAAATTGCATATAAAATTTTTGATTTTTTTGTACATGGTTGCGGGAATGTATTTACAAAATACTGTTGAAATTCGAGGAGAAATGTGATAGAATTAGGTATGGATATCAATAAATAGCCTGACAGGGGTGTTACCGCAAGCTAAGACGATTTTTGAACAGGCGCAGTAATTTTTAAGGTCACGGCAGGTATCCTGCGGTAGAACAGGCTTATTGATCAAAGGAGGTTCAGTATTATGAACAAGAAAAACAGAAGAGGTGTTTTCAAAGCCATCGCTGCCTGCACTCTTTCTGCTGCAATGCTCCTTTCGGGAGGTTGCGGAAGCAGAGGCGGTCAGGGTGGTCCGGGCGGTCCGAACGCTCAGCAGGGCGGTACCATCTGCGTTATCACCAAGCAGCATCTCAGCTTCTGGGATGATGTAAAGAAGGGTGCCGAGGATGCAGGAGAGGAATTCGGTTACGATATCGTTTACAGTGAGGCAACTAACGATAATGACTATTCTTCTCAGGAAGCTGCTATCTATGACGCTATCAAGAAAAAGGCAAAAGCGATCGTTATTGCCCCCAACGGCAAGACAGAGCTCAACAAGGCGTTTGAGGATGCTGAAAAGGCAGGCATCAAGATCATCAACATCAACTCAAGAGCTGATTATGAGGGCGTTGCATCATTCATTCGCTGCTCTGACTATGAGAGCGGATCTGTTGCAGCAAGAAATGCTATCACACTCATGCAGGTAAAGGATCCCGAGCTGGCAGGGCTGAAGAATATCGCTATCATCCCCAGTACGGCTGCCACATCCGAAGAGCGTGTAGCAGGCTTTATCGATTCCTTTACATCACAGGCTTCCGATGCGATCGCTCCCATTGATATGACGGAGACCAACGAGAAAAAGGTCAAGGAAGCAAGAGATGCAAAGATAGACGCTTACAAGAAGGGCGTTATCAAGGGCGCTGAGTGCTCAAAGGAAGGCGCTGCCAAGGAAGAAGCAATGAAGATCCTTCAGAACAATCAGGGCAATATCTCTGTTATGTTCGGCACCAACACAAATACCACTCTCGGTATCTGTGAGGCTATAGAGGAACTCGAGCTTGAGAATGAAGTTGTTGTTGTCGGCTTCAATTCCGATGAGAAGGAGCTGGCTTACATAAAGACTCACGTTCTTGACGGTACAGTTATTCAGAATCCTTACATGATGGGATATGTTGGAGTAAGATACGCAAAGAGAGCTATCACAGGCGACAGCGTTCCTTCGAGAATGGATACAGGCGCCGTATTCGTAAACGCAGAAAATATCAATGATGACTTCGTTCAGCTCATGATCTACCCTGACGGTAAACCCGATGCGGCTGAAAATACCACAGGAGGTGAGGGTTAATGGCAAAGAATAAAAAGTCGAAGGGCTCAGGTGCATATATTTTCGCGGGTATTCTTATCGCTGTTATCTATATCATCAATACCTTCCTTGTTGAAAGCATTTACTGGGGCAACCAGGAAGTTTCTCAGAAAACAGGACAGGCAAACAGTGCCCTTAATAAGATCAATTCCGAGCTGACAGCTATCAATATGGACAGTATCAGTATCGCGGCAGGTATCATTCCTCCTGAGGATATCGGTATCACAATGGGCGATACCAATAAGAGATACGGCAACATCATCGCTGCCGAGCATCAGTTTGAGGCTATCGAAGACCTCAACCCCACAGTTTTAAAGAGATACAATTACGCTAAGGCTCTTATCACAGCGTTCAAGGATAAGCTTGACAGCCTCGGTACGTCAAACGTACAGGCAGGCAACGAGGAAATGATGGGTAATATCCTGAAGCAGGAGATCTATCCTCTTCAGACCACCGCTTCCGAAATGCTTATATCGACCATCGACGTTGTTAACGTTGAGACCGCAAAGATGAATGCTGCAAACACCAAGAGAGCGTTCGCACTCATGACAGTAATGATGTTCGTTGCTATCCTCGGTGAGATCGCAGTATGGCTCTTTGCAAGACGTGCAAAGAAGATCAGGGCAGAGCTCGAAGAGCGTGAGAAGAACCTCGCAGAGGTCGATGCAAAGCTCAAGGCTACTCGTCAGAAGGCAAGCGACCTTGCTGTTATCAACGTTCTTACAGGTATGAAGAACCGTTATGCTCTTGACAGCGACGTAAGCGACAGACTCGAAACAGGCAGATTCAATATCGCTGTATTTGATATGGACAACTTCAGAAGTATCAACGATACTTACGGATATGACTTCGGCGACGAGTATCTCGCTGCCGTAGCCGAAAAGCTCAAGGAAGAGTTCGGCGATGTTGCAGAGATCTACAACATCACAGGTAATGAGTTCTGCTTCCTGTTCAATTCAAGCGTTACAGAGAGTCAGGCAATGGGTATCGCGCAGAATATCCAGCGCGTAATGAGCAGCCCCTACGAGGTGCTCAACCTTGCGGTACAGCTTCCCTGCTCGGGCGCTGTTTACCACTATCTCCCCGGCGACTGCCTCAACGTAAACTCACTGCTCGTCAAGCTTGATACAGCTCTGAGAAGCGTTAAGATGAACGGCGGCAACATGATCAATACAGTAATGAATATGTAAGATCGCTAACGGAGCGGCTGTCGGAAACGGCAGCCGCTCTTTTTATTGCCGAAATGATTGACAGATAGTAGGAAAAGTGATAGAATATACTTATTGAATAACGGAAGGCAGGTGCGATCGGTGAAAAAATATGCGGTATACGGCTCTCCTACGGGTGAATATTGCTACAGATATGCGGATACTCTTGATGATCTTGACGGCACAGGCTTCGAGGAACTCATCACCGAGGAGCAGCTGCCCGTAGTTTTCGACGGAAGAGGCGGATATTTCCGATTCCGTGAGGATGACCACAGCTTCAGGAGGATAATCGAATCTGACAAGGAGTATCCCCTTGAGCTGGAGGAGATGTTCAAGCTCAACGATCCCGGCTTCAAGCTGGGCTGGATATCACCCGACGGCGATACCTACTCCTGCGCATTCACCAACCACAATAAATGCGCGAAAATGATCGCCATGAAGTATTACCCCGACGCACGGTTCCCCGAGAGGACCCTCGATAAGAACGGCTGGCTGCAGGTCATGGACTCGTGGGACGGCACCCAGCAGCACCACGGACAGTTCGTGTATACGGAAAAGGGCTTTATAACCAAGCGTCAGGCGGACAGGCTGTTCGATCTGGGACTCTATAACAATTCCGAGGTCCAGCAGATGATAAAGGCAAGCGAGAACGACTGGTGAAATAAAAAAATGAGCATTGGGCGGTTTACATAAAACCGCCCTGTTTTTTGTGCAGTTTTTTTATTGACTATATTGCCGTTTTGGTGTATAATTATTTTATATCATACTCGATAAGTGCGCTCGGCGGTCTTTGTTGAGATTACTGCCGTGATTTCGGGTGTTGTAAGGAGGATATACTTATGGCTGAGCCAAGATTCATTAAAACAGTGACCTTCGGCGGATACGAGAAAGAAGCCGTTATAAAAAGAATGGAGTTTCTGAATACTCAGGTACACGACCTCAGAAATGAGCTGAGGGAGACCAAGCTCCTGCTGGAAGCCTATAGAAAGGGTTCGGAGCAGGAGAAAGCTCTGGAATCGGTGCTCTCGGAAGAGCGCGCTAAGCTCACACAGGTACAGGTACAGAACAACACCCTTAATGTCAAGCTGAAGGCTACAGACGATGAGAACCGCAACTTGGAGCAGCAGATAAAGGATCAGAATGCACAGATAGCCGAGCTGAACGACAAGCTGAAGGCTGCCGAGTCGAAATGCGCCGCTCTTATGGCGCAGGACGAGGCAATGGCACTGAGCAACGTCTTCATTGAGGCTCAGAAGTCATCCTCAATGCTTGAGGGTACAGCAAAGGCTAAGGCTGCTGAGATAGAGTTCAAGTCAAGAAAGCTTGCCGAGGATATAGTTTCCGATGCAAACGTAGAGGCTGAACAGATTATTTTTGAGGCAGAGAGAACTGCCGCAGAGACTATTGCAGATGCCAAGAACAGAGCAGAACAGATGGAGGTCGCTTCCAATAATCTGAGAGCGGCTGCCCTTGACGACGTTGCCACACTGAAAAAACAGGTGGCATTCATGGCTGATGCATTCGAGACTCTTCGCGATGAGGGCATAGACAGACTGGAAAAGGCAAAGGCACTTCTCGACGGCACCGAGAACACCCTTACAAGCGGCGGAGTTCCTGTGTTCAGGGAACCCAAGGTGTATGAGCCCGAGATACCCGAGCAGCCCATCACTCTTTCAGAGAAAATGCGCGAGGACTCCCGTAATGAGGATGAAAGACGCAAAAAGCAGGAGGAGCTGGATAAGCTCAGACAGATGGCAGAGTCCATCGGGAGTAAAAAAGAAGGCTCCGATAAGGATAACACTGAGGAAAAGCCGTCAGCTCCCGCGGATAACAGCGGAGAAAAGCCTGCCGAGGGAGAGAAAAAAGGCGGAAAGATAGACCTTGCCGCTCTTGCAGCCAAGGCAAATGCCATCGGTAAAAACTAAAGAGGATCAATTCCTGATTTGCAGTAAGGAGTTATTATAGTTATGAGTGAACTGATCATTGTAAAACCTGAAAAATGCGTCGGCTGCAATGCCTGCGTCAGAGAATGTCCCGCCCCCGAGGCAAATATGACAAAGCAGCTCGAGGACGGCAGATTTATCACCATGGTAAATCACGATAAGTGTATCGGCTGCGGTGAGTGTGTAAAGAAGTGTAATCACGGAGCAAGAGACTTTATCGACGATACAGACGAATGCATCTCCGAGATGATAAAGGAAAAGATAATCATTATGGCTTCGCCTGCCATCAAGACAGTCC
Source organism: Ruminococcus sp. (assembly GCA_017519145.1). Taxonomy (GTDB): domain Bacteria; phylum Bacillota; class Clostridia; order Oscillospirales; family Ruminococcaceae; genus Ruminococcus. The sequence goes on along the minus strand of JAFWTA010000055.1, from coordinate 5,058 downwards.
TCCCCACAAAGTGGAAGGGCGTCCTCGACTGGTTCAAGAAGCAGGGATGTACAGTGTTCGACGTATCATTCGGTGCGGATATATGTACATGGGCTCACCTGAGAACTATCGAGCAGGATAAGATAGGCAATATCGTAACACAGCAGTGCCCTGCCATCGTAAAGTATATCGAGACCTATCAGCCCAAGCTGCTCCAGAATCTCTCGCCTATACACAGCCCTGTTGCGTGCAGTGCCATATACATAAAGAAATATCTGAGAAGAAACAATCCCATCGCTCTTGTGACTCCATGTATCGCATCGAGAAACGAGGCTAAGGATACAGAGCTCTTCAATTATAATATCACTATCAAGAAGCTCCTCGAATACTTCGACAGGAACGATATAACCATCCCCATTGACACCTCAGAGGACTATGAGTATAAGTTTGACGAGCCGCAGGGTCAGCTTGGCTCTATCTACTCCCGTCCGGGCGGACTCAGAGACAATCTCTGGGTACACGATCCCGAGATCAACATCACCAACTCCGAGGGAGTTCACAAGGTGTTCCGCGAGATAGATATGTACGGCAGGATGCCCGAGTCAAAGCACCCCAAGGTATTCGACGTCCTCTCATGTGAGTTCGGATGTAATATAGGACCTGCTTCCGGTACAAAGCAGACCGTTTTCGATGTTATGTCAACTATGCGTGCTATCGAGAACGATGCCAAGGGACGCAGAAAGTCCACAGGTATCATGGGAAGGGGAGACGACAGGCTCTTCAAGAGATTTGATGACGAGCTCCGTGTGGCTGACTTCCTCAGGAATTATAAGCCTTCAATGCCAACTCCCGTGCCCAGCAACGCACAGCTCGACCCCATTTTCAAGAAGATGGGTATGCACACCGAGGAGGACCGCAAGTACGACTGTCATGCCTGCGGATACGATACCTGCCGCGATATGGCTATCGCTATCTCACGCGGACTCAATACTCCCGATAACTGTATCGTCCATGCAAAGTCAGTTCTCCTTGCAAGACATTCAGCCCTCAACAGACAGAATGAGCAGCTGGAGGAGATCACGGCAGAATGTCTCGAGCTTTCAGACAAGCTGAAGGAGAATGTTGCAAAGATCAACGAGAATATGCAGAATATCGGCGAATCCACCACGGCTACCAGCGAGAGAGCTGCCGTGGTAAAGGATCTTCTCGAGAACGTTGTTACCTTCTGTAACGACAACTCTACTATGGACGCCGACAGCGTTTCACAGCTCACATCCATACTTGAGACAACCATCTCGGCATTCAGTGCCCTTGATGACAATGTCAGCAGGACAAATGAGAGCTCAGAGACCATCAACGAGTCCATCAATGATATCATCGCACTTGTGGGCGAGATAAACGAGGTCCTCGTAAAGACCGATAACAAGGAGCTTGCAGCAGCCGCTGCCGAGCCCAAGGCTGAATAAAAACACGATCCCCGAAGCGAAATGCTTCGGGGATATTTTTATGTTTATTTACTTCCGAATGTTTATCAGTCCTTGACGGGTCTCTTGTAAGTTTTGTAAAGGTCTATGATCTCGGGATTGCTGGTCTCGATGCAGATGAAGTATACCTCTGTCTCGGCATCGTCGGTAACGAATAAGTGGAGCATAAGCTTGTGCAGGTCATCGTACTTTACGATAACGCCCGAGCTCATCTTTCCGTCAAGTTCCTCGGCTATGGTAGCTATCTCGGTGGCTTCCTTGTCCTTTGCGGCGTCTGTAAGTATATCACTGAATCTGTCCCTGAGTGCTGAGGGGTCAACTATATCAAGTATAGTCGTGTCCATGGCAACTCTGCCGTTTATCTCGTAGGGCTTGTTCTCGTAGGTGAGTATGTCGTCGGTGAGGGCGGCTACGTCCTCGTCAAGGAACCAGTCCTCGGGGATGTCGATGTGTCCGAACCTGTCGTCGCCGACGGTCTGTGTTTTCAGATCGGACTCATAATCCCATGTTATGGGGCTGAGCTCGTCCACCATCTTTCTCTTCAGCGCGTCGTCTACGGACTCGGCAGCTGTCTCAGCGGAAGCCTCTGTGGTCTCAGCCTCGGTAACTTCCTCGGTTTCGGTTTCGGCAGTTGCCTCCTCGACAGTTGCTGCCTCGGTGACCTTTTCTGATCTTGTCTTTTTTGAGCTTGTTTTCTCGGAACTGCCACAGCCCCCTGCTATGGCGGCAGTAAGTGCGAAAACTGCTGCAAATACAGCGATCTTTCTCATATCATTCTCCTTATTAATATTATTTGCGTAAACGCATTAAAATTATAACATATATCGTTAAATAAATCAAGTGACGCAGATATAGATATTCCGCGATTATTTACGCTTTTTTCGTGCATAATAGCTCCAAAGGAGGCTATATCATGGCAGAAAAAACGGCAAGGGGAGTCTTCCGTACGGGAACTCCCGTAAAAATAAGGAGCTATGCCGCAGTGGTCGGCGAAAAAGAGGGGCAGGGACCTCTCGGGCAGTGCTTCGATAAGGTGGTTGAGGACAGCCACTTCGGCATGGAGACATGGGAACAGGCGGAGAGCCGCTTTCAGCTTGAAGCCGTCAGTCTCGCTCTCAGCAAGGCAGGTCTCACCAAGGATGAGCTTGATGTGATATGTGCAGGAGACCTCATCAATCAGTGTATCGGCTCCGCTTACAGCATGAGGGAGCTCGCTGCGCCGTTTCTCGGACTTTACGGCGCCTGCTCGACAATGGCTGAGGGACTTCTTATCGCTTCGGTGCTGACAGACAGCGGTATCGCAGAGAATGCTGCCGCTGTGACTTCGTCACACTTCTCCACCGCCGAGAGGCAGTTCCGTTTTCCGCTGTCCTACGGCGGTCAGAGGACACCTACTGCACAGTGGACCTGTACCGCTTCGGGAGCTGTGATACTCTCCCGTGACACGGGCGCTGTGAGTGTGGAAGGGGGCTGTATTGGCAGGATAGCAGACCTTAGCGTCAGTGATATAAACAATATGGGAAGCGCTATGGCGCCTGCTGCCGCGGATACTATTCTGCGCTATCTTGAAGCCACGGGAACAGCTCCTGCGGACTATGACTTCATAGTAACGGGAGATCTTGGACTGGTAGGAAGTCCGCTTCTTGTGGATATAATGCTGAAACAGGGCGTAGATATCTCGCAGCAGCACCGCGACTGCGGAGCTATGATATTTGACCCCGACACTCAGGACACACACTGCGGCGGTTCGGGCTGCGGCTGCGGAGCAAGCGTGCTCTGCGGACACTTCCTGCCGATGATGGAAAGGGGAGAGGCGGGGAATATCCTCTTTGCCGCCACAGGAGCGCTTATGTCGCCTATGTCTTTACAGCAGGGCGAGACAATTCCTGCCATCTCCCACCTCGTTCACCTCAGAAAGGACTGATACTGTGATAACAGATATATTGAAAGCATTCGTGGTCGGCGGTGTTATCTGCATCGTTGGACAGCTCCTCATCGACTTTACAAAGCTGACTCCTGCAAGGATACTGACGGGGTTTGTGGTGGCAGGAGTCATACTCTCGGCGCTTGGCGTGTATAAGCCCCTTGTGGACTTCGCAGGTGCAGGAGCATCTGTGCCGCTGACAGGCTTCGGACACCTTCTGGCAGAGGGGATAAGAAAGGCTATCAGCAGCGACGGGCTCCTCGGCATATTCACGGGCGGCCTGACCGCAGCGGCAGGGGGCGTCACAGCAGCTTTGCTGTTCGGGCTTGGAGCGTCGCTTCTGTTCAGACAAAAGGATCGTTTATGAACGTAATAACAAAGGGCAGGCTATACGATCATAGAAGTATGCCCCTGAACGCTTCAAAAAACGCTCAGGGGCATTGTGCTTTATTCGTTTGTTTAGATAAATCGGAAATCATATGTTAATTTCATCTTATAGATATAAATATCATTATATTCAGGATCAGCAATGCTATGGATATGATCTTTATAAAAATACTGTTTTTGAAGTATTTGCTGACAAGGTAAAGATCACCGCTTTTTGAAAAGGAACAAATAACCGAGTAACCTGAATCAGTAACTAAAAACATGGCTGACAGCACCCAGAAGAATAATTTAATAGCCTATCGGAAGTAAACTATAAATCAAAATAATTATGTATGCTAATGAAGTCGTACCAATTATTCCTGCAAGATTCATAATGATCCATTTCTTAGGAATGCATTCATCACTATTATTTATTACTTCTTCTTCGTCTTTAAAAGTGACTTTGGTTCCGCCGTGATAGGTGAACAGTTTAGCACTTATTAAGGTTAGCCCTGATAGTTTCCCTATTACAATATGGAATGTTTCATGAGCAATATGCTGTAATAATCCTGACACAACGATAAAGATTAAGATCATAACTGTGATTTTCACGGTGTTCTCCACCTCTGAATTACGCTTTATATTAGTGTAAATTATAGCATATCATCACTGCCATGTCAATAAAAAAGCACCATAGTACTTCTGACTTGAGATCATAAGTATTATGGCGCAATACTTCTATATGAGCAACGGCTTTATCAGTCGACATATATAATATGCGCGAGCAATCAGACTCTTCATTTTTAACAACAAGAGCCTCGGCGAATAGCAGCAATTTGTGTATGCAGACGAATTTTTGATAATATTTCTTCTTTTACTTGACTTTCCTCCTTTTTTGTACTATAATAATTTAGTCGCAGGTAACGCCTGCTCAAATGTGGCGGCATAGCTCAGTTGGCTAGAGTACTCGGTTCATACCCGATTGGTCGTTGGTTCGAATCCTACTGCCGCTACCAAATGGCCCGTTGGTCAAGAGGTTAAGACATCGCCCTTTCACGGCGGAATCATGGGTTCAATTCCCGTACGGGTCACCATTAATTGGTTACTGCAAATGGCTATTCTAAGCCATTTGCAGTTTTTTATTATTTTAACCAACTACCCGTAGCCACTTACTGACCACTTATTACCACTTTTAACTATTTTCAGGTGTGCCGCAGAGTTCTGGCTCTGCGGTCATTTTTATGTCCCGAACTGCTCACCGCCGCGGTTATGAACGTCGTATTTCACGCACTCCGCAGGCTGATG
>JAFWTA010000054.1 GCA_017519145.1 Ruminococcus sp. | reverse complement strand
GAGCGCTTTGTTTTATTTCGTCGCCTTAAAAGCTGAAAGCGACGACCAGAGGCGCCGCCTCTGGACTCTGCCAAAGGAACACAGTCCCTTTGGAATCCCTTACAGGCGTTCAGCAAAGTTATTACGCTAAATTTTGATTTACTTTATAAAACACAATGCCCCGAGGTACATCATAGTGCTTCGGGGCATTATTTCTTTATTTATATCGTTTACTCGCTAAAAGTGATCATGAGTTCATTTCAGTAAAGATACTCTTGTCTATGTTTACCTCGGGCATGGGCTCTGCGTCATCATTGAAGTGAACGTCATAGTAGAAGTTGTAGATCACATAAACATCGTCATTTGCAATGGTCTGCTGATACATGGGGATACCTGTTTCCTTATCCACATAGCAGGTGATATCTTTTTGATAATCTTTGCCTTCTACAGATGTAGATGAATGGTAATCAATTACATAGCAGTCTCTGCCTTCAAAGGTAGTATCGCCTGTGATATCCCATTTACTGAGATCATAGAGGTAATAAATGACGAGTTCTTGACCGTTGGGGCAGTTCATTGGTCTTGTTTCTTTTTCTATTGTGACCCCCGGGGCTACGACCCTGATGCTGCTTTCAAGACTGAGCTTGGGATCGTCCTTTCTCGGGACAAAGTTATCAAACTTACTATATCCGCCATTGTTGTCATTACTGTTCCAGTAATAGTTCTTTTCTTCGTCACAGTAAGATTCTTCTGATTTCTGAGAATCAATATCAACGCTCTTTACAAAATCAAGGAGCGACTGAAAGTCCTGAGCGCCATTATAATCTATGTCATCGCCGTTAATATTATATGATGTCAGTGCATTATTATCGGCGTAGTACTTGTTCGGCATGATGAGAGATCCTATATCAGCGTCATTACTTAAATAAGCATCTGCCTTTTTTGCACTTATTTTGTCATAGTGATCCATGGAATTAAGCATCTTATCCACGATCTCCAGCTTCTGGGCATCAAGCTCGGGACCTGTTGTACCGATATCGTCTATGACCCATTTATTGCCGTCGTTTACGATCTTCATTTTCATATCATACCTGTTTGGCACACTGGTAAATTCATAGTGTACGCAGGCAGTGAAGCTGTTATCTGTGATGTCGGATATTTCGATGGGCTCGTCCTTGAGGTGATAAAAGCTGTATGTGGAAGGTATTTTATAAATGTCATCATATTTTTCACTGCTGCAATACAGCTTACCGCCTATCATAGTGTAGGTGCCGAAACGGGGGCAATTCTCATCATTAATGTCATATACGCGGTCAGCCTCATAGTCTGTAAGGTCATCGCCTATAAGATCGGGGAACTGCTTGTCGATGCAGCTCTGTGACATAAAGGAAAGCGCCTTATCCATTACCTCATCGGTATTGCTGTACTTCATACCTGTGGCAAAATACTCATAGCTCCAGATCCCGCGATCATGTCCTGCCCATGATGTAGCATTTTCGTCTTCCAGTGCAAACCAGAAGAAAGAGTAGTTCGGATTGTCATTCCTTTTAAGGTATTCATCCTGTTCTTCGACGGACATACTGCTGCGTTCTTCTTCGGTCAGACCACGCTCAAGTATCTCATCATTATTATAGGGCTGAATAAAGTCCTCGTATGCGTTCAGCAGTGACTCTGCGGTGCTGCGGTATTCCTCTGCGATGCTGTCATCAACAGCCCCTGTGCTCTCCTGTGACATTTCCTCGGAAACATTTGTGGGAAGCTCGTCTTCGCCGTTGCCGTCATGGAACTGCTGTACTACGTTATAGCCTCCGAAGGAGCCTGCACCCAGTACAAGTGCGGCAGCTGCCGCTATGGAAGCGCTTCTCCACTTGGGACGCTTATAGCGCTCAACGCCTGTTACTTCGATTTTTCTGTCGAATTTTTCGTCTGTATTCATATCGGTATCGTTATTGTATTTTCTCTCGCTCATAGCGTAGATCCTCTCCTTTTCTTCATCAGTGAGTACGGGGAAGTCCTGAGCAAGGGAATCTATGGTCATATTATCGGTATTCTCGAAAAGATCGTTTTTCATATGAGATCCTCCTTACCTATCCCTGCTTCACATAGCAGGGCTTTTAGCTTTTGTCTGGCGCGGCTGCTTCGCTTCTGAACTGCCGCAGCTGTCATGGAAATGCTTTTTGCTATCTCTTTTGCTGTACGATTGTAAAAATACTGCTGTATTATAATAGTGGTATCGGGTTCGCCCAGCTCCTTTATCTTGCCGAGGAGAATGCGTGAGCGTTCAGCTTTTTCGGCATTTTCCTCTATCCTCTCATCCGAGCGTAACTCCTCTGTTGTATCATCGTCTATATAAACGCTCCTGTTATTCTTATTACTCAGCCTGCGGAAGGCGTCGATAGCGGTATTCCTTGATATTGCAGCGATAAAGCTTTTCAGATCGCCTGAAAAATCAGTTTTCGCGTCAAGCTGTTTGTAAAGCTTGAAGAACACATCGCTGACGCAGTCCTCGATATCCTCGCGGCTGCCGCAGTTTCTCAGTATATTGATAACAATGGCATAAACATAGTTGCAGTATTTGTCAAAGACCGCTCTGTGGCATTTCTGCACAGACTCAGCCATAAGCATACGCAGTTCCATGTCTGTCATCAGGAACTCCTCCTTTTTTGAATGCATTCAATAATATAATCGAACCGAATAAAAAAAACAGACACATAATTTTATCATTTTTGGAGAAAAAAAGCAAGCTCTTTGAAAAACAGAAAAAAATTATTGAAAAACAATAATTTTCTATTGACAAATGATATTTTATGTGATATACTATAGTCACAGTAAGAAATACGGTGCTGACCAAATAATATAAAGGAGCTTTTATTTATGTGGAACAAGGACAAATCACTTTTTCTATCCCGTATACTGACAGTTGCGGCAGCAGGTGTTGCAATATTCGTTGCATTCTTCATACCTACCCTGTCAGAGTGGTATCAGTATATGATGACCGTCGAGACAGCCGGAATACTTGACAGGAGCTCAATGTTCATTCCAATGTGCATAACGCTCTATGTCTGTGACGCACTGGCACTGGCGGCACTGTGGAACCTGCATATCCTGCTGGGGAATATCAGCAAGGATCAGGTGTTCATCCCAAAGAACACCTCATGTCTCAGGCGCATATCGTGGATATGTATAGCAGTAGGAGCGGCATTCATGATATTCGGGCTCTGGAGCTCAATATTCGCCTTCATAGGCATGGTAGCAGTAATGTTCGGGCTTATCATGAGGGTGCTGAAGAATGTCTTTGAAAAGGCAGTAGAGATAAAGTCGGAAAACGACTTTACTATATAACAGGAGGTGCTTTCCATGCCGATAGTAGTAAATCTTGATGTAATGATGGCAAAGCGGAAGATGTCCTCTCAGGAGCTTGCCGAAAGGGTGGGCATAACCACTGCGAACCTTTCCATACTGAAAACAGGAAAGGCAAAGGCAGTAAGATTTTCCACTCTCGAAAAGATATGCGATGAGCTGGACTGCCAGCCGGGTGATATACTGGAGTTCAAGCGGGAATAGGGGGGAGGATATGAAGATACTCAAAAGGGTAGTGCTGGTACTGGGAGCATTCGGGATAATATGCGCGGGGTTTCTGATAGCAGGATTATTCCGGTATACGAGGGGAGTTCCGAGGATAACTCCAAAGAATGACCTCACATTCAGTGCAGGCACGGTGATAAATTTACATGATATAGCTGAAATAGAACAATATGATACCGCAGGCATATGTGACGCTTACTGGGACGACGGCTCCGTTGACGGACTGGTCATTAAAGGGGAAGGCAGCTCAGTAAGAACGGGAAGCCGCAGGGGCGAGCTGAACCTGATAGTCGATGCCCGTGGATACAGCGAATCAAGATCGGAAACAATAAAAGTAAAGATGGTCTGAGGGGGGAGTACAGGGAACTCCCGTCACATCGGCATACAGTCAATATACTGTATTCAGATATGTATAATATGCTTTTAGAGGAGGCGGTACTATGAAAAAAACGGCTGAGATCGGCAAAAGAGAGCTGAAGCTTACATACAGCATCGACATTGCCCTCTGTGTCATGAACTTCCTTGTTTGCTCTGTGCTCTGTGCAGGGGGGAGCCAATGGCTCAATACAGCAGGAGTCATTGCCCTTATATCAGCCCTGATACCCATTGTATCCAGACGGTTCTACTACAAGGACAAATACACATCAAGAGCAGCCTGCACAGCCATGACAGTTTACAGAGTGCTGCTTGCGGTGCTGCTGCTCTACGGCATAGACTTTTTCCTCATAGCTTAAAAGGAGAGATAAGAATGAAAAAAGGAACAACAGGCGGCAAACACACATTTCTCAAAGTACTTGCAGGTACTATCACAGCAGGCTCGGTCCTGTTTACGGGAGCAGTTGCCCTGAGACAGTACAGACTCAACTACCGTATAACGCTCAGCGATGAGAACCTTGCCCACATAGAGCAGGTATTTGATATCAACTCGGCTGACGAGTTCAGATACTTCAGTTACAGCGGCAGGGACAGTGAAAAGGGCGAGACAGTGGAGCTTGAGACCGACGATTACGAAAGGTTCATTTCCGAGAACGTCAACTCCTCTCTGGAATTACGCCCCACAAACGACGGAAGATTGTTCTACGATTACAGCGACGGCAGAGGTGAGATAGAGGTGATCAGCCTCGCAAGCGGAAGCTATTGCATAAAGCTCCATGAGACAGTATAAAGGAGGATAATACTATGAATTACAATAATCTTTACGGTCAGTACCCCGGAACTCCCTATCCTGCGCCCCAAGCACCTTCTGCTGTGGGAAAGGCGAAGGAAAAGCCCGAATATTCAAGGGCAGAGCTGGTGCTCTCCGTGTTCGCACTGATAGCAGCATACTGCTTCGTCAGGTATGTGGTGTTCCACGCCACAGGCTTCATTACCACGGGACTTTTCATGTCCATAACCACCGCAGAAGTAATTTACATGAAGAAGAAGGGCTGTAAATTCTCAGCCTTCAATACAGTTCTGACGGCAGTGCTCTATATATTCAGCATAGTATTCTCCATAACCGCAAACAACCTGATAAAGAGCCTCGACGCCATATTCCTTGTGGCAGCAGGAGCCTATCTGATATACTCCGTTGGAGCCGGCAACAAGGGCGTGGATAGGTATTTGCCCTTTGCAATGATAAAGGCTCTCTTTGTAAACCCGTTCTCTGGCTTTACAAAGCAGACCGATATAGCAGCCGATTCATTATCAGACTCCAAGACTGCCTCCAATATAAAGTATATTTTACTCGGACTTCTCATTACATTTCCTGTAACAATGATAGTTGCGGGACTTCTTATGGCGGCAGATGACGGCGTAGAGAAAATGCTCACAGATATTGTCAACAAGATCTTCAGCGATGAGATGTGGAACGTGCTCCTCCAGATATCCATAGCTCTGCCCTGTTCGCTGTACCTTTTCGGTATGCTCTATATGAACACTCACCGCAAGGACATAAAAGAGCTTGACGAAAATAATTGCAGGCAGAAGATATTCAGAATGCGCTTTATCAGCAATCTTGCAGTATACACAGCAGTAACTCCCTTATGCATACTCTATGTCATGTTCTTTATCTCACAGGCACAGTATTACCTCTCAGCCTTTTCAGGCAGTCTTCCCGAGGGTTATACCTATGCTGACTACGCAAGGCGCGGATTTTTTGAGCTCTTCACCGTTGCTCTCATCAATCTTGGTGTACTCTGCTTCATGAGCCTTCACTCAAAGAAGGCAGGCATGGAAAAGCCCTTTGCACTGAAGTTTTACAGCATAGTCCTCAGCGTGTTCACCATTATCCTCATTGCAACAGCTATGAGCAAGATGGTAATGTACATCGACGCTTACGGACTTACAGAGCTCAGACTCTACACAAGCTGGTTCATGGTACTTCTGGCAATGGTTTTTGTAATGATAATCATAAAGCAGTTCCGTTTTGAGATGAAGTTCGCAAAGCATCTGTGCATCATCTTCACACTCATGTTCGGCGTACTCTGCTTCTCACGCCCCGAAGCTATCATAGCAAAGTACAACATTGAGATGTACCACGCAGGACAGCTTGAGGAGCTGGATAGGGAGACTATCCTTAGAATGTCCGACGACGGACTGCTCGCAGCCTTTAATGAGGGCGAGATCACAGAGGAAGAGATCGAAAGCGCAAAGGAGAGACTCTATCAGCGCGATACATTTGGAAAATATAATATTTCTGCAATTGTTCTGGACAATATGACAGAATAAGATGCAGACCATGAAAAAAGACCCGTAAGCAGGATAAAACTGTTCACGGGTCATTATTTTTGTTCTGAGGCGGAATAAAAATCTCCCCATGGAAGATCACAGCGGAGATGAGAATTTCCGATCCATAGGCAAAAGCCTCTGTCCTCGGAGCTTGGTATGATGTTATCTAAGAAGAAAACGATGTTTTCAGCGAGAATGATCCAATCACGGAGACTCCTTCTGCACGGGGATAGTTTCCGATCATGCGTAATAAAAAGGAGTCTCCGCAGGGGACAAAAGCCCATTTAAGCGGAGATATCCATGATGAAGTCATGGATAGTTGCCTGTTTACAGACGGAACAGGACTAACTCATATCATAACTCATTATGAGCAGAAATTCAACAGTTTAGCGTGAAATGTTATTTTTTAGCGTGAAATGCACGTTTTTGTTCATAGTTTGTTAACATAACAGGCAGAAATAAATGCCTTACGGCACTTATCTCAATATGCGATCATAATATCAGAAGTGAAGATGCCCTTTTCCCATTTGAAGGAAAGTATGCCGTCGAGCTGTTTTACAGCTTCGCGGACGCTGTTTACTCCTATGCCGTGGCCGTAGCCCTCTTTCTTGGTGGTGAGGTTATCGGCATCGACCTCGTCGGAGGGGTTCATGACGCATATCCTCAGCTTCTTGTTATTCTGTATTATGGAAATATAGACGTATTTGTCCTCGGTCTGAGAGCGCTGAGTGCCCTCGATGGCGTTATCGAGAAGGTTTGCGATTATCCTGCAAAGGAGGAGCTCGTCGGTGTCCATCTGGTCGGTGACCATGACCTTGCAGGAGAAGGGGATGCCTTCTTTAAGGGAGAGAGCCCACTTCATATTGACGATGGCGTCAACTGCGGAAATGCCTGTATAGCAGACTCCGCTGGCGTCATTGACCTTTGAGTAGAGCCTGTCCAGATGAATGACGGCTTCGGGACCCGAGCCCTGCCTGAACATTCTCTTTGCCGCCGCAAGCTGGTTACTGATATCGTGCTTGAGCTGGCGTATCTCGGTGTATTTGTTTTCGATGAGCCTGTAATTCTCCTCCTCGGACTTCAGCCGCTGTTCCATCAGCTGGAGCTTGAGGGTGTTGGAGTAGGTGTCAAAAAAGTCAAAAACGAATATATTCAGCAGGAAAATACCTGCCACAGACAGCAGATAAACAACGGTCCTTCTGGGCGATACCGTGCTGGAAACGAATATGCCGTTTAGGACTATCAGGCTCAGCAGGGGTACGAAGATTATGAGCAGCCAGTTCTTGAACGGCATCTCTCTCTGCTTGGGGCGGAGATATTCCGCGATATATATGCTTATCCAGAAGCAGAACAGCTTTGAGCAAGCCATCCCGATATATCTTCCCATGCCTGAATTGAGCTGAGATTCGGGAGTTCCCAGATTCATCAGCGTCAGTGCTCCCATAGGGATTATCTCTGAGGCGAGTATGACGACTATGAACATCAGACAGTAGAAGGTCAAGCTTCGCAGTTTACTTTCAAACATTATCACGGATATTATCATCATTGATGCGAATACCAGTACCAGTTTCAGCCACGGGCTGACATTGGCAAGAGTCATCGCCACTAAAACGCCGCACATTCCCACGGCGGGGATGACAAGGAGCTTAGGCGAATACCTGTACTGCTCCTTCATTATCTGATACAGATAAAATATAACTATACACGCCTCAAAGACGCAATTGACCGTTTCGATTATGTTTTCGGAAGTAAACATTTCAACTCCACCTGCTCCTGCTGTAGTCCATAAAGCACTGCTTGATATTTTTGATATGATTTCTGCTTGCAAAAAGTGTGTCGCCATTTGTAAGGATTACCTGATTTTTTCTTATGTAGTCGATGTTGGCGATGTTGGCGAGGGTGCTTTTGTCAAGACGGGCGAAAAGCAGGTCAGACAGCTGGGCTTCGAGCTCCGAAAGGGTACCTTTTGTGAAGTAGTTCCCGTTTTTTGTATGTATCAGGAGCTTATGTGAGAATACCTCGATATAAAGGATATCGTCAGTAGGTATCTTCTCATCCTTTCCGCCGTCTGAGGCTATGATATACCGTGTATTGCGGTAATATTCCCTTACGGCGTCGTCGAGCTGTTTCATATATATAGAGTGAGGCTGATTTTTCAGGATATATCTGAAAGCTCTTACCGCATATCCCTGACAGGCGAATTTTTCGTAGCTCGTCAGGAAGATTATGATTACCTTTTCGTCTATTTTTCTGATAAATTCAGCGGTTTCGAGTCCGTTCAGTCCGGGCATTTCGATGTCGAGGATAATGATTGCGTACTTATCCTCGCAGAACTCCGCAAGAAGTTCTCTGCCTGTTTTGAATTCGTCGAAAGAGAACTCGTTGTCATAAGACTGAAGTGAAGAAAGATCCTCCTCTATTTTTGTTAAAAATTTTTCCTCATCATCGCATATGGCGATCTTCAATATTTTATCCCCCTTGTATGAAGCGCGGCGATGTGTAAAAATTCTGACTAATCAACGCAGAACTGACAACTCCGCGAAAAACATATAACGGATTAATTATACTATAAAAAATATATTTTGTCAATCGGTTAGAGGCAGTTTTTGAGGTGAAAATGAATAATTCGTGAACAAAAAAGCGCATTTCACGCACAAAAATAACACTTGGCGCATTTCTCTTGAAATCTATTGCTCTTTTGCGCTATAATCTTACTTAGTTATGTTATATAATTATTCTGCTTTCATAGCAGGGGGACTAACTTAATTCTCGCGGTATGGGGATACCGCAAAACAATTTTTTTACAAGGATGTACAGGAGAAATAACAATGAAATGCAGCATAATAATATCATATTGCCGCTCCTTTGAGAGGGCGGTAAGATTGTACCATTCACTGGAGAACCAGAACTTTCCGCATGATGAGTATGAGCTTATCTTCGTAAACTACGGCGAGACAGACGGTCTTTCGGAGTATATCGCCGACCACCCCTCAAGAGTCAGGGTGCGCTGTTTTACTGTTTCGGGCGCACGAATGAGTCAGGCAAAAAATCAGGGTATCAGACGCGCTTCGGGAGAGCTTCTTATCTTCCTCAACGGCGACGAGATAGCTACAAGAGACTTCGTTTCGGGTCACTACGATGCCTACAAGAAGTACGGCAAGCCCGTTATGCAGTTCGGTCTTACCAAGCAGGTATTTGAGGATAACGACGAGGTGTTCTTTGAGAACCGCGAGATACTCAGGAACGGCATCCGCTACTGGCTCACAGAGCCCGAGACATACGGTCTCGACAAGCACAAGAGCTATTACTACATCAAGGATATCCGACTGAAAATGCTTGAGCCCTACCGCTATGATTTCGATAAGGTAAAGTATAAGATGATATTCACTCAGACCTCAAACCTGTCTATACCAATGGATTGTATCAGGAAATTCGGCGGTATTGATGAGAGCTTCCGCGGACAGGAGATAGAGGACTGGGAATTCGGATACCGTATGATGAAAAACGGCGTAGATATCGTTTATAATCCGCAGGTAGCAGTTCTTCATCTCTATGAAAAGGAGAAGTATGACAGCAAGCGCTACAGCGAGTGGAAGAGCAATCTTGACATAATGCTCCGTAAATATAACGACAGCTTCCTTGACGAGCTGGAGGAGTTCAAGAGCTTCTTCGATCCCGTCCGCAGGGAGCGTATCCGCAAGGCAGAGCCCGGCAAAAACATCTGGATCGAGGTATACAAGCACCTTGAGCGCTCGGCAAGAAAGCCTTCATTTGCATGATATCCGCTTATGCTGCGCCTTGTCCCTTCCCTGTAACAAGGGGCAGCACTATATTGATAAAAGGCTTGGGGAAATATCCTTGGGCTTTGATATTC
>JAFWTA010000006.1 GCA_017519145.1 Ruminococcus sp. | reverse complement strand
TGGTCGCCGCTTTCAGCTTTTAAGGCGGCGAAATAAAACAAAGCGCTCCGCAAGGGTGAATTTCAAAAACAGTCCGGTGGACTGTTTTTGAAAGAGGGACGCCCTGCAAGTGAGGGCGTCCCTTAACGGGCGGATGATATCTGCCCCTACAATACAAATTTCGTGGGACGTCGAGGACGCCGTCCCCTACATTTCCAATTTTTCGCGTATGCGCTAAATTATGATTTAGCTTACTATAAAAAACAATGCCCCTGAACGTGACAAGACGCTCAGGGGCAAACTTTTATATGTGTGTCTTTCTTAACACCGCGGTTTTGTTTTAAACGGGTGGAAGCTCAGGGTCACTTGTTGTTATGATGTCCTCGGCAGCGAACACTATGAGTTCCATTTCGGGAGCTGTATATTTTTCCTTCATAGCTGTTTATCCTTTCCTTTATTTTACATAGTCGGCTGCTGCCTTTGCATAGAGGTATGCGGAAGCTGCTGCCTGTTCGAGTGCGTCCCTGCGAGAGGGATCGTTCTTGATTATACGGTATACATAGGACATGGGCGTGAGAGAGTATTCCGTGCCGTCAATTGTAACGGTGTGCTTATCCATGAGATGCTGAGCTGCAATATTGGAAAGCTCATAATACTGATTGCCGTTCTTCATCTTGGGAGCAGCCTTTTTGCCGTCAATGAGCACGTTATTGCTGTCGGTGTATATCCTGAGAGCAGTTGCGGAGTTGAGCACGAGAGATATCTTCACATCATCGCCAAGAGCGGTGGAGTGATCGGCGATTATAACATTTTTGTCCTCATCGTTCATATCCGTTACGGTATAGGTTGTGCCGCTGAAGTAATTCTCGGCGGAATTGCAGTAGTTTGTGAGTTTATCGAGGAGCTCGACCAGCTTTGCATATGCGCTGTTGTTATTGTATATCCTGAGATAATCACCGACAAGATCGCTTACAGAGTGCTTGTAGGTGCTGTAGCTTATGATCTCGCGCTGCGAATTGATAAGGTTTATCTGTCTGCCGCTGCCGTTGTAGAAGCTGTAAGCTATGGGGTCATGGGATTGTGTGGCATTGATGAAGTACTCGGCGGTATACTGTCCGTCAGCATTCTTTTCAAGCTCTGAAACATCTATCCTCTTTTCGCCTGCAGGGCCGTTTATAACAACAGTTTTCAGGTCGGTATTGGTGGTGAAAGCGACGCGCATACCGATAAGTCCCTTGTCGAGAAGGAGCTGAACGCTCTCACAGGTGACATTGTAGGCAGGGCAGTTCTCCAGTACATCCTTCTGGTTCATGTATGGCTTTGAGGTATCAAAGCTTGTGACGTCAAGGTCTTTGAGGGATGTGCAGTTCTGGAACATACTTGCCAGCTGATCTGCCTTTGATGTATTGAAGTTCCTCAGATCGAGGTGGTCGAGCTTGGAACAGCCGAAGAACATATAGGGCATATACATAACATTGCTTGTATCAAAGCTGCTGAGATCGGCAGTCTCCAGATCCGAGCAGCCGAAGAACAGATATCCCATGTGTGTCACCTTTGATGTGTCAAAGCTGCTCAGGTCGACGTTTTTCAGTGAGCGGCAGCCGCTGAACATACGCTGTATATCTGTTGCAGATGAGGTCGTGAAGCCGCTGAGGTCGATCTCCTCCAGTGAGGAACAGTTTGAGAACATTCCGTTCATGATGGTGACTTTGGAGTTGTCAAAGCTGCTGAGGTCGATTTCCTTCAGTGAGCGGCAGCCGCTGAACATACTTAACATATTTGTTACAGACGAGGTGTCAAAGGACGAGAGATCAAGCTCCTCCAGAGATTCACAGTTGTTGAACGTATATGACATATTATTTACATTTGATGTATTGAACGAGCTGAGATCAAGGAAAATCAGATTTTTGCAGCCGTTGAAGGTGTTGGTCATATCCTTTACACTGTGGGTATCAAAGCTTGAAAGATCAAGGCTCTCCAGTGATGAGCAGTCCTTGAATGTGCTGTTAAGGCTTATGACATTCGAGGTATTGAAGCTGCTGAGGTCAAGATCGGTCAGACCTTCGCAGCCGAGGAACATACCGCTCAGCGTTTTTACATTATGTGTATCAAAACTGCTGAGATCCAGTGTTTTCAGCTTCTTGCAGTACTCGAACATACTCGGGAGATACTCGGCTTTTGATGTGTCAAAGCTGCTGAGGTCGAGGCTTTCCAGTGATGAACAGCCGCTGAACATATACCTGAAGTTTGTGGCATTTGAGGTGTCAAAGCGGCTCAGGTCTATATCCTTCAGGCTTGAGCAGTTCATGAACATACTACCGAATGTCTCAGCATTTTTTGTATATATATTGGACATATCAATGTATTCGAGAGATGTGCAGTTGTAGAACATTCCGGTGAATGTCGTTGCCGAGAAAGTATAGAAGCTGCTGAGATCAAGCTTTTTGAGGTATCCGCAGCCGTAGAACATATTTGCAAAGTTCTGTACCTTTATGGTATTGAAGCCGCTGACATCAAGATCTGTCAGAGCACGGCAGCCGCTGAACATAGAACCCATGTCTGTGACCTTGCTTGTGTCCCATCCGCTGATATCAAGCTTTTTCAGAGAGTTGCACTCGCCGAACATACTGTACATATCGGTGACATTTGAGGTGTCGGCATTGGCAAGGTACATTTCCTCGGCTCTGAATACTGCGAACATTCCGCGGCAGTCCTGCGGGAAAACTGTGCCTTCTTCGCATACAACTCTTTTGACATTGTAATCGCTGCTCCACTTTTGTACGTCACTTTTAACTACGTTTCCGCTGAGCGTGAGAGTCATTGTTACTTCATCGAATGAAGCTGTTGAAGTGTCTTCTGCATTTGCGGTAAGAGCGCTGCCAAAAAGGGATTTGCTGCCGACGGGTGCTGTGACTGCTCCTCCCAGCAGAGCGACTGCCATTATTGCAGCGATAGTTTTCTGCATTAGTTTTCTTTCCATTGCTAAAGCTCCTTTTTATTGAATTTTGCGGCAGCCGTCATATGTACGGCATATGTTCTGCGCTGCCATCACGAACTGAGGCAATGTACCCATCAGGGGGGAAAGGTCTGTGCGATACCCTGACAGCTGCACTGCATGATATGTCAATCTTACCACATATGAAGCCCGATGTCAAGGCGTATCTTGCTAAATATCGTCCTTTGCGCAAGATCGCTGCTGTGATTGACTTTGCCGGCAGTCTGTGTTATAATTTTTTTGGAAAAAACTGTTTCAGAGCGGAGGTGCATCATATGGAACAGGTCAGAGAATACAAGTGCCCGTCCTGCGGAGCGCCGATGCAGTTTGACATCGATGCGCAGTGCATGGTTTGCAGCTTCTGTGCAGGCAGATACGACCTTGATTATATACGTTCACATTTCAACGAAGTTACAGATGAGAAGCTCTCGGACTTTGACTGGGTAGAGCGCACAAAATATGTGTGGGAGCCCGATGTGCTGGAACATCTTGCAGAGTACACCTGCTCCTCATGCGGCGGCAATATCATAACGAAGAATATAATTTCCTCCGCAAGATGTCCGTTCTGCGGACATGATGTAGTTATATCGTCAAATTTTGACGGAGACCTGCGTCCCGACAAGGTGATACCTTTCAGACGCAGCAGTGAGGAGTTTGCGGAAAAGTACAGGGAGAAGATAGCAAGTGCGGAATATGCTCCCAAGGAGTTCAGCGACCCTGCGGTCATGGATAATATCATTGGCTGCTATGTGCCAATATGGCTTTACAGCTTTGACTGCGGTACAGATGTGGGAACTCGCGGAAAAGTGGACTTCAGGATAAAGGACTACCCTATACTGGGAACCGATATCAAGAGGGATACCTTCTATTCTGTGGCTCCATTCATGTATGAGGACTCCGAGCCCTTTACGGAATCCTGCCTTACGGGCTATTTTGCCAGCCGCTACTCCATAGGAGCGGAACACGCCATGGAAAAAGCCGATGAGGAAGCCCGTGCGGTCTGCTCGGCAAGGGCGGCGTCGATCGTGGGAGGAGACTATATACCCGATCAGATGAAAACAAAAACCTCTGTGAGCCATAAGGAGCTTACCTACTTCCTTGTGCCCGTATGGTTCCTGAACGTTGCATACAAGGGCGTGGATTATACCTTTGCCATGAACGGTCAGACGGGAGAATTTGCCTCTCCGAAGGTGCCGCTGAATTACAAGGCTAAGCTGCATCACTTCCTGACCTTTCTCGTTCTTGAGGTGATAGCATTCATACTTTCGTTTATGTGGATAAAAGAAGACAACATCTCGGTTTTTGAGGCAGTCTGCATCAATCTGTTCCATGTAGTGTTCTTTGCGACCGTTCCCGTTTACATATTGTCGGTCATAGTGCATCATTTTTTGTCAAAGAAGAAGGTTGGCGGACTGAAACAGGGCAGCGAGCCGAATGTCGCAAGTATAGCAGGCTTCATCACGCAGGTCAGATAACGGAAATGTAAGCAAATAACAAGCCCCGAGGCGTTTTGCAGCGCTTCGGGGCACTTTTTATGTTCTTTCAAGCCTCTGCTTGAATTCTTCTTTGTTTGTCCTTGATACGCGGAGCTCCTCCCTGTCGGACATGACCGCCAGTATGGAGCGGTCAGGCTCCACCTTGTAGCCCACGGTCTTGTCCATATTCACAAGGACAGAGCGTGATATGCGGAAGAAGTTTTTGTGTGTCAGCTGCTCCTCCAGCTCGAAAAGCCGCTGCTTTATCTCGTACTTGCCGTTTTTCATGGCGGCAAAGACCTTTTTCTCGCAGGACTCGAAGTACAGCACGTTCTCGAGATGCACCTTGGTCATGGAGCTGTTGTACATTACCAGTATCTTGTCCGCAGGCTTGTGTACTGCGCTTACTGTCGGCACTGTTTCCGTCTGAGGATGTACGGGGCGCATCTCCTCCATGAAGGGTATCTGCTGACGGACGCGGAGCATCTCGGCGCCTATGGCTAACCTGTTTGCAAAGACCTTGGCGTGACGGGTGTACAGCTCGGGACCTGCGTAGCCTATGGTCATGAAGCCGTATACGCGCTTGTCAAAGACCAGCGGCAGTATGTAGATGTTCTGGATGGCGCCGTATGAGAACATATCGGGATAGAGAGCTTTTGCGCGGAAAACAGCGGTCTCGCCGTTGAGCAGGTAGTCCTTCAGGAATATGCATTTTGCGAAGCGGTCCTCCTGCGACATAAGGTTAACGCTCAGGCTGATGTGGTCGCGGATAAGGTACTTGTGGTTCTTGATGAACAGCGACAGCTCCTGCTGAGAGCTGACCTTATAAAGCTTCTCCTCGAAAAGGCTGTTTCGGAACTCCATTTCACAGCGCTCATTGCTGTTGAGAGCGTCAAGCTTTGCGCGGACGTTCAGCAGGCTTTTTCTGCCGCAGCCGCAGCTGTCTCCCGTTATGACGCTGTGCTTTTTCTGCTTGGGCGGCTGTTGAGGGCGACCCGTTATCAGCGAGTGGAGCAGCGACACGGCGCGCTGTCCGCAGAAGTGGGTATCCGCCGTAAATGTAGTGATGGAGACTGCACTGTTTGAGGCATATGCGGAATCATCAAAGCCCGTTACCAGTATATCCTCGGGGACGCGGAGCCCTGCAAAGAACAGCTGCTTTATGAGGGCATAGGCTATCTCGTCATTGAGACATACAATGGCATCGGGCTTTTCAAGAGTGCCGCAGGCGATATCCTTTGCCGCAGCCTCTGCTCCCGATATCCAGTAACCTCCGTAGAGCAGGTTGTCCTCATCGCAGGGGATACCGCGGCTTTTCAGCACATTCACAAAGCCGTCTATGCGTTCATCGGCAATGCCCTTTTCACCGCCGAGACAGTAGAGGGTGCGGCAGCCGTGGACGTCTGTGAGGTGCTCCACCACCTTCTCGAAGTTCTTCTGATTATCCATGCCTATGACGTTGGGGAGCACATTTGAGCTTCCGATGACTACCACGGGGCAGCTGCAATTCTCGCGGAGAGACTTCTCGATAGGCGGAATGAGGCTCTTGTGGTTTGAAAAGGTATGCTCGACGAAGATAACACCGTCATAGCGGTCGTAGTCGATGAGACTGTATACCCACTCCTCGTTATTGGTGTACAGCTCGCTGGTCTGGGGCATGGAAAAGGTAAAAGTGCGGTAGCCGCAGGCGTTTGCCTGAGACTGTATGCCTGTGAGGAAAGCGTCGTTATAGTCTTCCCTGATATCTGAGAATATTACTGCAATAGATCTGTGTGATGACATGGTAAAGTCCTCCTGCGCCTTATAGTGTGATGATCTTCAGATCGTTTAATGAGTTTTTGTTATAGATGAATGGTATATTTCTGAGGACGAACGGTACATTTTTACCGTTCGTCGCAGAGTGTGCAGTTCGTCGTGATATTGTACCGTTCGTCGCCGTATTCTGCATTTTATCGCGAAAATGAGCGTTCTGTCGCAAATTATTGAAAGTCCCCCTCCGATATGATAAACTTGGGTTACAGAGCTGAAACAGAGAGTTTCAGTGAAAAACGAACCAAATCAAAAAAATGAACGGAGGAAAAAATCATGAAAAAACTTACAAAGGTCATCGCAGCTGTATCTGCTGCCGCAATGCTGGCTGTCCCTGCAAATATGTCTGCATTCGCTTATCGCGTGGACACAGGAAAGTCATTCAGCAATCCGCTGATAAACTATGACTTCTCAGCAGGAAGAGGTCAGCGATGGGAGTATGAAAGCGTTCAGAAAGACATCCCTGCGCTGACAAGTACCATTCTGGCGGCTAAAGGCAAGTATACTTACTATGCAACTACCGATACAAGATGCAATGAATACGGCAACTGCGATATTTTTGCAATGCTCCCTCTTGAAGTTGCAACAACTGCAACTATCAACAATGCCCGCCCCTATATAGATAATCTTTCTGTAAAGAGCAAAACAGGAGATTACTACGCATTGTCACTGGAGTATTCAAACGTTTCCAAAACAGATACTCACCTCAAACGCCCCAGCATTCCGGTAAACTCTGACGCCTGTGATTACGCTCTGAGAATGCTTAAAGGTCCTTATTTACAGAATATACTGAATAATTTCTATATTGACCACCCAAACGACATCAACTATAGCTATATAAAGAGCCATAACGGATATACGGGCAATATCTATCTTGATGACCACTATATCGCAGGCATGAGGCTTTCTTCATCTGATCCTTATACCACATTCGATGAGCCTGTTCTTGAGCAAAAGTCAGGCGGAGGTGCCTTCCGTACAAAGATAACATTCCACATAAGCAATCCTGTTCCGACTCCGACTGTCTATCTGGGAATGTCAGGCTCAAACTCGGGCTCGCGTACATTTGAGTTCCTGAAGGACTTAAAGCTCACCTGCAACGGAGATCAGAGCTCGGGTGTAAGTTCTTACATCAAGGTGGGCGGAATATCCAAAAAGACAATAACCGTTCCATACAGCGACTATATCGCATACAATAATAATTATGACGGACTTATCAGCTGTCCCGGATTTATCACAAATCTGAAAAATTATGACCGTCAGCTTTTCCTTGACAGCAGATTCAATGCCTATAAGCGTTCGGGCAGCACTATCTATATCTACACAGGAAAGAATGCAGGCATCGGCGACCCCGGCTGGTTAAACGGCTCGGGCAGCACAAAGTTTGAAGCATTCTTCCGCAACGGCGGCAGAGACATCATGGGACATTGCTCCAGCCTGAGAACTTATCTCCAGAATGCCACAACAGTAGTATTCTATTCAGGTGCTACACCCTCATCTGTGGGCACACGTTACTATTCCATGAGTGCGAGCACACTTCTTGACAGGCTCGACCGCGGCTGATCTTACAGGA
This sequence comes from Ruminococcus sp., assembly GCA_017519145.1. Taxonomy (GTDB): domain Bacteria; phylum Bacillota; class Clostridia; order Oscillospirales; family Ruminococcaceae; genus Ruminococcus. Next base: position 18,235 of record JAFWTA010000006.1, on the reverse strand, counting down.
CAGCATATACAATATTTAAAGGCAGTCTGTAGCGATACAGACTGCTTTTTCATATTTATGATAACACGTTTTTTTGCTTGCTGTCAATGCAACTTACCCCTCGTAAAATGCAACTTACCGCCTTATTTTGCAACTTACAATGTAATAAAGCGGCAGCTGTGTGCATATAATCCAGTGACAATACCATCGCAGGAGCGGAAGGAGTTACTGTTATGAAAAGAGTTCACAGAAAAATCGTCAGCGGAGCATTACTGTGCGGCTGTGCGCTGTTTACACTGTACGGAGCGTCCCGTGTGGCAGAAAAAAGCGAAAAGGGAGCCCTGCCCGTTTCACTTTCGGGAGAGGGTGAGGAGCTGCCCGTCATCGTCCTCGATGCAGGTCACGGCGGTATCGACGGCGGCTGCACCTCTGCGGAGGGAGTCCCCGAAAAGGGCATAAACCTTGATATACTCCTCAGGCTCAGGGATATCCTTGAAGTCAACGGCTATGAGGTCAGGGTAACAAGGGACTCCGACAGGTCAATACACGACGAGGGCGTGGAGGGCATCGCCGCACAGAAAAGCTCCGACATGGACAACAGGCTCGCCATGTTCAACGAGAGCGGCAATGCGGTCTGTGTATCCGTCCACCAGAACCAGTTCACCGACCCGAAATACAAAGGTGCCCAGATGTTCTATTCGGGCAGCAACAGCACCAGCGAAGCTCTTGCAAGGGCGCTGCAAAGCAGGTTCAGGGAGCTTCTCCAGCCCGATAACGACCGCGAGATAAAGCTCTGCGGCAAGGAGCTGTACCTCTGCTATTACAGTGACAATCCCACAGTTATGGCGGAGTGCGGCTTCATGTCCAATCCCGACGAGGCAGCGCTGCTGAATACGGAGGAGTACCGCGGCAAGGTGGCGTTCACGCTGTTTGCAGGCATAAACGACTTTGTCCACCGTAAAAAATGAAAAAAGAGCGCACTTATGTGCGCTCTTATGCTTGATTTTTTTCTGCTCCCAGTATCTTGTAGAGCAGGCGGTAAAGCTCCATAGCCTCATCGGGTGAGAGGTTCACGCAGCTGCCCACCTGCGGAGGGACTTCTGCTGCCTTTTCTTTGAGCCTGTCGCCCTTTTCGGTTATTTCAACAATGAGCACCCGCTCGTCCTCGGTGCTTCTTGACCTGTGGACAAGCCCCTTGGCTTCAAGGCTTTTCAGCACGGGGGTGAGAGTACCCGAATCGAGGAAAAGCTTCTGCCCTATCTCCTTTACGCTGAGCTTTTTGTGCTCCCAGAACACCATCATGGCGATATACTGGGTATAGGTAAGGTCAATGGACTTCAGCAGCGGATTGTACTTTTTGATTATCTCCCTTGAACAGGCATAGAGAGGGAAGCAGAGTTGGTTTTCCAGTTTAAGGCAGTCGTACTTGTCCATCGTTCACCTCACGCAGTCTTTGTCTTTTCGTAGGCTTCGCGTACAGCGAGGCAGAGCTGGTCTGCGCAGGAGGTAGGTCTTCTGCCGCAGGTATTGCCCTTGAGCTTGGCTTCTATCTGCTCAACTGTCCAGCCGTCAAGTATTTTTGAGATAGCCTTGAGGTTGCCGTTGCAGCCTCCGTAGAAGGAGATATTAGTAATAACATCGCCCTCGATATGAAAGCTTATTTCCTGTGCACATACCATGCTTGTCTTATATGTGTAATCCATAATATCCTCCGTTTCTATTGTAAATGGGTTTATTGATTGAGTTCAATTAAATTTTACATCATTTTATCGCGTTTGTCAATACCCCTATCTGAAAATTCTGTGAAATTTCCGGCAAAGTGACAGAAGTGTTATCATCTTCTGCGAAAATAATGTTTACAAAGAGCGAAAAATGTGGTATTATGTAATTACAGATAAAAAAACTACCAATGGAGGAAATAATGGCAGACAACAAAAAACGCATACGCTTCAGGAGTATTGCTATCCTTGAAGCTGTCATCATACTTCTTCTTGCTGTGGGGCTCGTCTGGGTGGGCTTCATAAAAGGAAGGAATGATTCTGTACCCGCAAATTCATCGAACAAGCCGCAGGTCCGCAGAAGGGCTGTTATTGACAAGGAGGAGTCCTTCTATCAGCTGGACGGCAAGAAGCTCCTCATGCACGACAGTACATACGGCGAGATATTTGTCCCCATCTACGGAGATGTTCCTGCAAGCGACCTTGACCTCAGCGGTCTTACCATGAGAAACGGCTACGCCTACTATGAGGAGAACGGCGAGATCATCTCCACCACAGGCGTTGACGTATCGGAGTTTCAGGGCACGATCGACTGGGAACAGGTAAAGCAGGCTGATATAGATTTTGCCTTTATCCGTGTGGGCTACCGTACCTACGGCGACGGCATAATCACCTACGATAACGAGTTCCAGCGCAATATCGAGGGAGCACAGAAGGCAGGCATCAAGGTGGGCGCTTACTTCTACTCACAGGCAACCAATGCCGATGAGGCTGTTGAGGAAGCCGATGCCATGATAGATGCTCTTGCACCTTACGATATAAGCCTTCCCGTCGTATACGACTGGGAGATAGTACATACCGACAGTGCCCGTACAGACGATGTAAGCGTTGAAGCTCTGGCGGACTGCTGTGTGGCTTTCTGCGAGAGGATAAAGGATTCGGGCTACAATCCCATGGTCTATCAGAACACGGGAACGGCAATGCACAAGCTTGACCTGCCCCGTATCAAGGACTACGATTTCTGGCTGGCTGAATACGGCGACAGTCCGTCCTACTACTATGACTTCAAGATATGGCAGTACACCAACACAGGACACGTTCCCGGGATCGAGGGGGACGTTGACCTGAACATCTGGTTCAGACCCGAAAAGTAATATAAAACAGGCTTTTGCAGTGCAAGAGCCTGTTTTTTCATCTGCTCAGATAAATCATAATTTAGCTTTGCTGAATTTTGATTTGAGTTTAGAGTTGAGAGTTTAGAGTTGAAAGCATAATGTAGGGGACGGCGTCCTCGCCGTTCCGCAAAATGTATTACATGCCCAACGGAACGCCGAGGGCGGCGTTCCCTACACATATAAATTCCGATTTATCTTAGTAACAATAAACACAATGCCCCTGAGCGCTTTGCAGCACCCGGGGGCATAACTTTTATGCGTTGAGATAATTCCTTACAAGCACCTGCAAAAGCTCGTCACGGTCGATGTGACGGATGAGGTTTCTTGCGTTGTTGTATGTCGTGATGTATGTAGGATCCTCCGAGAGGATGTAGCCTACTATCTGATTGACGGGGTTGTATCCCTTCTGAGTGAGAGCGTCGTAGATTATCGTGAGATTTTTCTTCAGCTCCGCCTCTCTGTCCTCGTTGACGGAGAACGTCATTGTTTTATCGAACATATTATCAGCCTCCCGCTGTTGGAATACTTCTGGTGGAAGAAGCTTGTACATTATATTATACCCTAAAACGGGCGGCAACGCAAGGGGGAACGAGAATTTTTCCCGATTTGACCGAATTTTATTGTCGTTTTTATGGATATTGCACAGCAAAAGAAGTTGATAGAGTGCGTTTTCCACAGAAAGGAAGAAGATATATAAACTTCTCCTATTGTGCTTGCTTCATAAGCTCACAGACCGACACAACATATTTTCCGCCGCTTATTATGTACTGCCTGAAGCGGCAGTCCTTCAGTTCCGTGACTATCTCTCCGCCGCGGAAAGAGAACTCCGCCTTGTCCATGGGGTAGGAAATGCCTGTGCCGAGAGCCTTGACGTAGGCTTCCTTGAGGGTCCACAGACGGAAGAAGAGCAGGTCCCGTTCCTCTGCGGAAGCATTCTCCACCATCTGCCGCTCATTCGCGGAAAAGGCTCGTTTCATGACATTTGGACGGTGCTCCCTGACTTTCTCGCAGTCGATGCCGCATTCCTGCTCCGATACGATACAGGCGGCAATGCCGTTCGCGTGGGAGAGGTTATAGTGTATATCGGGGCGGTCCGCAAGAGAGGGCTTGCCCATTTTTCCTTTTATCACAGGAGTGTCCTCGCCGTAGTCTATACCCAGAGGTCTCAGGCACTCCCTGAGGAGCCTGTGAGCATGGGTGTGGAGCTCCTTTTTGTCCATGTCCTTAATGGAGATCATAAGCATATTCATCACCATTTACAGTATAGCACAAGTTTGAGCCTCTTTGCAACAGGAAATGACAAATGTCACCGCGAAAGTGACAGAATACATCTTCATTTTGAGGCATGATAGTGTTATTATGTATGCAGAGAGAAACAAGAGTGTATATCTGAGGAGGACTTGTATGGGGAATTTCGGAACAGCTTTATTTATAGCTTTGCCTTTCATTATAATGTGCATTATCGGCGGTATCATCATGTTTACGTCAAAGGACAAAAAGGAGGACAGAAAGGGAACGGGGCTTTTTCTGACAGGACTTGTCCTGAGTATGCTGGTTATATGTATCGTCGTATCAGTATTGAATGATATAGATTCATGCTGCATTGACGCAGAAAAAGAAATAAGATCAATAGGTGAAATTGGCTGAGAAAGGAGAAAATGACTATGTTAGGCACGAGCGACATGATGAACGAGACTTTAATAGGGGCTTTATTACTTGTGTCAACGTTGATAATTACCGGAGTCGTTTTTATGTCTTCAAAGAAAAACGATGATAAAACATCAGGGATAACTCTGCTGGCAATTGGTATTTTGGTGACTGTTTTCGTTGCCATGGGAGCGATAGTTGTCGATACGATCAATGAAATTGATTCCTGCTGTACCGATATAGGCAGAATGGGCTGAATTTATTGGTATCTCTTGATTTGCGCGGTTCGGAGTGCTATAATAAAGGCATATTACAAAAGGGAGAAATAAAATGGAGTATTTAGTTTGCCTTGTTATCATAGCATTTATCATAGCGTTATGCGTATGTGTTTACAAAGAAGTGACAAGTTCCCGAAAAATAGTGAGGGATGCAGGCGACCTGCAAAGGTACAAGAACCGCGGACTCAGGCGCGTGGGACGCGAGCCTGATATCTGGCATTATCCCGACGGCGGGATCGGACTCACTCTGAAATATGTCATCAACGGCAGGGAGATATACGGTGTCCTCGACACTGACTTCATTGTGGACGAAAACCAGATCAGGGCGATAGTCAGCGCGGGGGTGGACGTTGATGTCATCGTGGATCCCGACGATCACACGAAGTTCTGTCTGATCAGAGAGTTCTATGTCCCTTGGTACAAAAAAAGGAGAGTATCCGTAAGGGAGCAGAGGTCTCCGTGGTATGGAAGATCTGTGATAGGCTATCTCGTTTCGTGGATAGCCGCTCTGACAGCACTTCTGGCATTTTTCTTATATTGTTTTTTTAAGCACTGATACATAAACTGCGAAAGGAGAGGGTATCATGAATGACGCAAATATCCTGATAACGGGGATAATCGAATTAATACTGATAATCGGCATACCTGTGGGACTTCTCATCTTTTTTATAGTTTCTCTTGTGAACCTTTGCAGGACACCGAAAGATCACCCTAAGTACAGAGGCAGAAAGACCGCTTTTATCGTTTCGGCGGTGCTTTTCGGACTGCTGACAGCACTGATCATAGGCTTCATGGTGCTGCTGACTTCTGCTATGAACCATATGTGAGGTGACGGGCATGAGTGACAAGACATTCGGACGTATCATCGCTGTCATAACAGCTCTGGGCATTCTCGTGACGGGAGGACTTATGTGGTACACCGTTCACCTGCACAGTGTATGCTCAATAGTCTCCTACGTTGCAAACGGGAGGTGAGCCCATGGGAACAGCCAAGAAAATAGGTGCAATAGCGCTGCTTATAGGCGTTTTTTCCGCCTTTGACCTTGCGATATACGGCTTTTTCACAAAGCGCTGCATAGACACCTCAAGCGAGGAGATGAAGCGCTATTCCGTGGAGCTTCACCGCTATATGCCCTTTGAGGAGGGCGCTGAGGCGGTAAAGGCTGACACGGAGCTGAAGCTGTCGGGGGACTTACCCGTGCTGGACGGTGCGGCGGCTCTCTATCCCGTGTTCTCGGGAGTGGTGAACTCGGTCTATCCCGAGGACTGTGTTCACTTTGAGGACGGAGAGTTCACCGAGGACAGCGCTCTCCATTACACCAACACCATCGGCGCATACAAGGCAGTTGTGGACGGCGATGCGGATATCATATTCTGTGCAAAGCCAAACGATGAACAGCTCTCCTACGCAGAAGAAAAGGGCGCAGAGCTGGAAATGGTGCCCATTGGCAAAGAGGCGTTCGTGTTCATCGTCAACCAGCGCAATCCCGTGGACAGCCTCACCTCGGAGCAGGTCAGGGATATTTTCTCGGGTGAGATAAAGAGCTGGTCGGAGGTAGGCGGCGAGCACCTGCCCATAGAGGCTCTTTCCCGAAACAAGGGCAGCGGCAGTCAGACCACCATGGACAAATTCATGGCGGGACGGGAGCAGAAACAGAGCCCCTTCGGTATTTTCGGCAGGTCCATAGGCTATTCATTCAGGTATTATGCCGAGAATATGACGGACAGCGGCGTGAAGCTTCTGGCGCTGGACGGAGCATACCCCGACAGAGAGCATATCGCCGACGGTTCCTACCCCCTCGCAAGCAGCTTTTACGCGGTATACCGCAAAGGCAACGACAACGAGCAGGTGCCTGTGCTCATTGAATGGCTCCTGTCCGATGAGGGGCAGTCTCTGATAGAGCAGGCGGGATATGTTCCCGTTGACTGATTATCCTCAAAAACCTGTCGCACAGTGCACTTAAAAATGACATAATTGACGAAACAGCGGACTTTGTCCGCTATTTCTCATTATGGGTATTGACAAACTATGTCGTTTGATGTACAATATATTATGTGTATTTATACAATGTATCAGACCTACACTATAATAATGTAAAGGCGGAAAACAAAATGGGTTTATTCAAAAACATTTTCGGTTCTAACGCTTACTCAAACCGCGAGCTGAAGCGCATAGAGCCTATTAAGAATAAAGTACTGGAACTGGACGAGGAATACAGCGAGCTTTCAGACGCAGAGCTGAAGGCTAAAACTGCCGAATTCAAGGAGAGACTGGAGGACGGCGAGACTCTCGACGATATCCTCCCCGAGGCTCTTGCTACCGTAAGAGAAGCCGCATGGCGTGTTCTCGAGAAAAAGCCCTATCCCGTACAGATAATCGGTGCTATCGTTCTCCATCAGGGACGTATCGCCGAAATGAAGACCGGTGAAGGTAAAACTCTCGTTGCCTGCGTAGCTTCATACCTCAATGCACTTTCAGGTCTCGGCGTTCATGTCGTTACCGTTAACGATTACCTTGCAAAGACTCAGGCTGAGGAAATGGGCAAGGTGCTCCGCTGGCTGGGACTCACCGTAGGATGTATCCTCCACGGTCTCAACAACGACCAGCGCCGTGCAGCTTATAACTGCGACGTTACCTACGCTACAAACAACGAGCTGGGCTTCGATTACCTCCGTGACAACATGGTAACTCACAAGGAGGAGCGCGTTCAGCGTGCCCCCAACTTCGCTATCGTGGACGAGGTGGACTCCATCCTCATCGATGAGGCGCGTACTCCTCTTATCATTTCGGGACGCGGCGACAAGTCCACAGATCTGTACGCTATCGTTGACCGTTTCGCAAAGACACTTACTGCCACAACAGTAGTTGAGATGGACGACAAGCAGGATCAGGACGCTCTCAACGAGGACGCCGACTACATCATCGACGAAAAGGCTAAGACCGCTACTATCACACAGCGCGGCGTTAAGAAGGCAGAGCAGGCATTCAGAGTCGAGAACCTTATGGACTCCGAGAACATGACTCTCCTCCATCACATAAATCAGGCTATCAAGGCTAACGGCGTAATGAAGAACGATATCGACTACGTTGTCAAGGACGGCGAGATCATCATTGTTGACGAGTTCACAGGCCGTCTTATGATGGGTCGTCGTTTCAACGACGGTCTCCATCAGGCTATCGAGGCTAAGGAGGGCGTTAAGATCAAGAGCGAGTCAAAGACTCTTGCTACCATCACCTTCCAGAACTTCTTCCGTCTTTACACAAAGCTCTCCGGTATGACAGGTACTGCTATGACCGAGGAAGACGAGTTCAAGGAGATCTACAAGCTTGATGTTATCGCTGTCCCCACAAACAAGCCCGTTATCCGTATAGACCACAACGATCAGGTATATACTACAGAAAAGGGCAAGTATGCAGCTATCATCGATAAGATCATAGAGTGCCACAAGAAGGGACAGCCTATCCTTGTTGGTACAGTTTCCATCGAGAAGTCAGAGCTCCTCTCCGCTATGCTCAAGAGAAAGGGCATAAAGCACGAGGTCCTCAACGCCAAGCACCACGCAAAGGAAGCTGAGATCGTTGCTCAGGCAGGTAAGTACGGTGCCGTTACCATCGCTACCAACATGGCAGGACGTGGTACCGATATCATGCTGGGCGGTAATGCCGAGTTCCTCGCAAGAGCCGAGCTGAGAAAGCGCGAGATCCCCGAGGAGATCATCACAGAGGCTATCGGCTTCGCTGATACAGATGACGAGGAGATACTTGCAGCAAGAAAGCTCTACCGCGAGCTCTATGACAAGTTCAATGCAGAGGTAAAGGAGAAGGCTGTTGCCGTTAAGGAGGCAGGCGGTCTCTACATCCTCGGTACAGAGCGTCACGAGTCACGCCGTATCGACAACCAGCTCCGCGGACGTTCAGGACGTCAGGGTGACGAGGGCGAAAGCTGCTTCTTCCTGTCGGTAGAGGATAACCTCATGCGTATCTTCGCAGGTGACCGACTTGAGAACCTTATGAAGACCCTCAATGTTGACGAGGATACACCTATCGAGAGCAAGATGCTCACAAAGATCATCGAGTCTTCACAGAAGAAGGTCGAGGGTCAGAACTTCAGCATAAGAAAGAACGTCCTCAACTACGACGACGTTATGAATACACAGCGTGAGATCATCTACAAGCAGAGAGCTCAGGTACTGGACGGCGAGGACCTCCACGAGAGCATACTCAAGATGTCAGAGGATCTCATCCAGTCCACAGTTGACAGCTATCTTGTTGACGATGAGGTAAAGGACGACTGGAACCTTGTTGGTCTCAGAGAGCACTTCATGGGCTGGCTCATCGGTCCCGAGGACCTTGACTACGACGAGGACGATCTGGGTGATGTTTCCAAGGAGGATATCGTAAATACTCTCAGCACCAAGGCAGGAGAGATATTCGAGGCAAAGGAAGCAGAGTACGGTTCGGATGTAATGCGTGAGCTCGAGAGAGTTATCCTGCTGAAGGTAGTTGATACCAAGTGGATGGCTCATATCGACGATATGGAGGAGCTGAAGAAGGGTATCGGACTCCGCTCCTACGGTCAGAAGAACCCCGTTATCGAGTATCGTTACGAGGGCTTTGAGATGTTCGACGCTATGGTCGAGTCCATCCGTGAGGATACTATCCGTATGCTCCTTACAGTAAAGCTCCAGAAGAATGAGGCTCCCGAGCGTGAGCAGGTTGCTCAGCCCGATGCTCCCAATGCAGGAGCAGGTGACGGCAGCTTCACAGACGAGCCTGTTCGCGCAAAGAAGATAGGCGATAACGATCCCTGTCCCTGCGGAAGCGGCAAGAAGTATAAGAAATGCTGCAAGGCTAAGGATATGGCTAACAAGTAATATGCACAGGGGGCGGACCTCCGCCCCTTTAAGCATTGCCGCAGGGGGCGGCGTGCAAAGCTTCTTTCAGAGAGAAAAGAAAGGTTTTATGAGGTGACAATATGAAAAAGTGTATTCTTCCCGTTATTCTGCTTGCACTTCTTTCAGGCTGCGGCAAGGTAAGCGATGCTTCGGGCATTGAGAGCCGCATCAATATCGTTTCGGGAACAGTTGAGGGAACTACCCGCAGCCGTACAACTTCCGAGACAGAGGCTATGACAGACGGACATACAACAGGTTCGACTACGTCAAAGGCAGCAGGCGAGAAGGTATCGGGAACAACTACCACAAAGTCAAAAAAATCATCAGTACAGGCTGCAACAAGAGCTTCAGGCGGAAACAGCGGCGGCAGTCGCGGCACCACAAGACACGTCCCCACTGCTCAGAGAACCACCACAACAGCAGCACAGCCCACAACATCGCAGACACCTACCATAGACCCTAAGGATTACAGCTCCATCACCTTTGAGCTCAACAGCAGCTCAAACGAGATAGACGTTTCAAGAGAGGGAATGTCGGGTTCAATACAGGTGCTGAAGGACGTTGATCTTACAGAGATAAGGAACACCATCGCAAATGACCCCTCAAAGACGATAAACGACTTCATCGTAAGGCAGAACGATTTCGATTTTGACGGCTATCCCGATCTCTTTATCATCGAGAAGCAGGACGACCTCAACAAGACCGGCAAGTACTACCGCTATGATCCTACAAAGGGCATCTATGCAGCGTGGAGCGAGCTCAACGGTCTCGGATTTGAGATAGTTCCAAATGCTGCGGAAAACAGCCTTACTATCTACAATAAGAAGGATACCCTCAACTATGAGGCAAAGACCTTCGAGTGGAACGAGCATGATCTCCTTGTACTCAGAAGATATGTCAACCAGTACAATGACGGCGAGCTCATTGAGACTGTGCTCTATGACGAGAACGGTATCGAGAGCTCAAGAGAGACCAAGGACAGTCAGGGCAATCCTGTTGGCGGCGAAACAGAGGAACAGCCTACAGAGGAATGATCTTAAAGCGGCTGGCTGATCTATTCATCAGAGTTTACTGCGGGGCTGCGCCGAAAACGGTGCAGCCCCTTGTTACAGCAGCGTGAAAGGAACAGACCCATTATGAAGAAGCATTACATCGTACCAATATTTACCGCCGCGCTGCTTATGGGCTGCTCGGAGAGCAGGACATCTCTCAGCAGTGCTCCTGCCGAAGAGACCACCGCTGCCGAGACTACCATCACTGAGCCTGACACAACAAAGCCGATAGTCACTATATATACTCCTCCGAGAAATAAGGAGAAGAAGGTGAAGTTCACCGTGGGACTTTCGGGCACTGCACTTACCGTGCTCCAAGGAGGAAGCAAGGTGGAAACTATCGAGCTGGACGCACCTCCCGAATACGGAACAGATGATGTTGTGACCGAGGACGTGAACTTCGACGGCTATGACGATATTTTTGTGTATGACGGCTTGGAAACAGGTACCTACTGGCTGTATGACCCTGAGAAAGAGGAGTTCACAATGTCCGATGCCTTTGCGCTTTTCGATGGAAAGACGTACCATATGACTCCTGCAAGTACTTCCAAGACGCTGTCTGCGACAGTTCGTGGAAGCTGGCAGACATTGGAATACCGCTATAAGTGGCAGGACGATAAGCTTTCGCCTCTGGAGCTGACAGTGGAATACTATGATCGCTCCCGTACAGAGAAGAAGCTGAAAGACTGCTATGAATTTGACGACAACGGCAGGAAAGTCCTTGTTGAGAGAAAGTACATCAACCCTGAGACAGATGCCTGCTTCAAAACCGAGACCGATCCGCCTTACCTCCGCGCCGCTGAAAACTCCGTGGACTACATGAAGGGACGGGAGCTGATACAGTCCATTGATGTGTCGGGGCTTCCGCAGCTCTATGAGCGGATAAAGCAGAACGGAAAGGAAAACTCTCTTCCATATAGTTCTTACAACTTCGATGACAGCGCAGATGTGCTCCTCATCGAAGATGACTATGATTTCGACGGCTATAACGACTTGCAGATACAGACGGATTCTGTGCTTGCAGGGGGCAGTGATAAATATGTTTATTACCGCTATGACGCCGAAAAGGACAGATATACGGAGTGGCAGGAGCTCAATGACTTTGACTGTCAGATCAGCGCAAATTCCCAGACACAGACTGTTCAGTATTATGATAAGCGTTCACTTGACGAGGACCACAACTGCTATATCTTCAAATGGGATAATGGCAGGCTTCGTCTGAAAGAGCGGGAGTTTTATCACGGTGTCGGCAATGACTGCGATATATACGAATATGACGAGGACGGAAACGAGCATTATGTCCGTACAGGCAAATACATAAAGGATGACTGCTGATAAACATAAGAAAGGTTTTGCTATGAGATCGGAAAAGCTATTATTGCTGCTTGCAGGCGGTCTGCTGCTTGCAGGATGTTCAGATAACAATGACTCGTCTGTGAGTGTTACGGAGCCTGCCGCAGAGGCTGTTGAAACCACTGCTGCTGAGGTGAGCGCAGAGGACTATAAGCTCTCGGCGGACAAAAACGGCGCCACTATGCTCGTCAACGGAAAGTCCGCAGGCAGTATGAAGTTCGATACTCCTCTCAGTGAGAGTGAACAGGTACTGTTTGCAGATATTAATTCTGACGGCTATGACGATATTTTTGTCTGTCTGGACTGCTTCAGGGCTGATTGCTGGGTATACGACCATGAGGCTGAGAAATTCGTCAGTGCAGGGGAAAAACTTCCCATTGCCTTTGCTTTTGATAAAAACAGGGGCTGCAGCGTCACCTGCGAAACGGACAGCAGCGAAAATGCAGTCACTGTTGTACAGAAAAGCGATTCAAACGAAGGCAGTACCATATTCAAATGGCAGGAAGACAAGCTTGTCCCCATAAGTATGAGCATAAGCTATTACACCTCTGATGACGGTCCCTTTGTGTACAACTATGGATTTGACGATGAATTGCGGAAGGTACTTACCGAAAGGCAGCTTCTTAACGGTCAGACAGGAGAATTGAAAAAAACGGAAAAGGATATTGAGTATTTCCGCGTGACCGACAGCTCCGTTGACTATATGAAGGGGGCAGAGCTGCTCCAGAGCATAGAGGTCAGCGGACTGCCCGAGATGTGCGGAAAGATACTTTCAGGCGAGTATCAGGCAAGCTACACGATCAACAATGGCTGTCCTGCGCCTGTCCCTGAGAGCTTACTTTTCTCTGAGTATGACTTCGACTTTGACGGCCACAGCGACCTTGCCATATATACCGATACATCGAGAGACGGAAGCGGACTGAACGTGCTCTATTACCGCTGCGATACCGCAAGCGGAAGCTATACACCATGGGAGGAGCTGAACAGATTCAGCGGATACCAGCTCTTTACCATAGAGGACACAAAGGAGATCACTTATTTTGACTACTCCTCATCTGAGAATGGAGAGAGCGACCAGTACATACTTGTCTGGTCTGACGGAAGCCTGAAGCTCACCCAGAGAAGGCATCGTATAAAGAAGAAGGGAATGTATGAGCTTTATGAGTATGATGCGCAGGGCAATGAGAGCTACGTTAAGGACGTTTTGCTGCCTACGGGCTCATACTGAGGCTGAGGAGCTATAACTACTATTCGGGAGATATTATTATGAGCGGATACAGCGCATTTGCCCGTTATTATGACGAGCTCACTGCAAATATAGACTACAAAAAGCGAGGGGAGTACTTCCACAGTATCATTCAGCGCTTCAAGACCACAAAGGAGAATATCCTCCTTGACCTTGCCTGCGGTACGGGAAGTATCTCTGAGGTCATGGCAGGGCTTGGCTACGACGTTATCGGCGTGGACAACTCCGACGAGATGCTGGGGATAGCCCTCGATAAGAAGTTTGACAGCGGACTGGATATACAGTACCTTTGTCAGGATATGCGGAAGCTGGATATGTTCGGCACGGTGGACATCACCGTCTGCGCCCTTGACAGCATAAACCACCTTGCCTCAATTGACGATGTCAGGAAAGTTTTTGAGAACGTGGCATTCTTCTCCGAGCAGGACGGACTGTTCATCTTTGATGTGAACACTCCCTACAAGCACAGGGAGGTCCTCGCCAACAATACCTTCACCTACGAGACCGAGAATGTGTACTGCGTCTGGGAGAACACTCTTGACCCCGACACTCTCGAGGTCAGAATGGCGCTGGAGTTCTTCGAGCGCGAGGAGAACGGGCTATACTCCCGAAGCTCCGACAGCTTCTCGGAAAAGGCTTACAGCGAGGAGGACATAGAGAGACTGCTGAGGGAATGCGGCTTTGAGGTGCTGGGAAAGTACGGCGACGATACCCTTGAGCCCCCGAAGGCGGACTCACAGCGGATAGTCTACGCCGCAAGATGTATCAGGAGCGGTCAGAAATACTGAAAGGATAGATAATATGGGAAATTTATACAGAGCTATATCTGCGGACGGCTCCGCGTTTGCAGAGGTTCTTGACGCAAAGGACATTGTTTCGGAGATAGAGCGAATTCACAAGACCTCAGCCGTTATCACGGCAGGTCTGGGAAGGCTTAGCATTGCCGCCTCACTTATGGGCTATATGCTCAAGGGCGAGGAGGACAGCATCACACTGAGAGTTGACGGCGGCGGTCCCGCAGGACAGCTCGTGGCAGTTGCCGACAGCCGCGGAAACGTAAAGAGCTGCGTCAATAATCCTGTGGTGGAGATACCTCTCAATGCACAGGGCAAGCTTGACGTAGGCGGTGCAGTGGGCACCGACGGTACGCTGTCCGTAGTAAAGGACATGGGACTGAAGGAGCCATATGTGGGCGTTATCCCCCTTGTTTCGGGAGAGATAGCCGAGGACATCGCCAGCTACTATGCCACCAGCGAGCAGATACCCACGGTATGCAGTCTCGGTGTACTTGTAAATCCCGACCTTACGGTGAAGTCCGCAGGAGGCTTCCTTGTGCAGCTCCTTCCCTTTGCGGACGAGAAGTGCATTGATATAATCGAGAAGAATGTGGCGAAGATACGTCCTGTTTCGGCAATGCTGGACGAGGGCATAACTCCCGAGGAGATAGCGAATATGCTCCTTGACGGTCTGGAGCCAAATGTGCTGGACACAGCTTCACCTGCGTATAAGTGCGATTGCAGCCGCGAGCGCACGGAGAGAGTTCTCATCAGCATAGGAAAGGACGAGCTGAAGTCCATAGCCGATGAGGGCAAGGATACTGCGGTGAGCTGTCATTTCTGCGGCAAGGAGTACGTTTTCACTCCTGATGAGATAAGAAAGCTCATGGGTGAATGAGGAGGAGCCATGATAACTGCAATATTTGACCTTGACGGAACACTTGCCGATACAATAGCCGACCTCGGGGACGCTGTGAACTTCGGACTGGAAAAGCTGGGCTTTCCAACTCATGACTATACTGCCTATAAGCAGATGGTGGGGAACGGCGTAAGAAAGCTCTGTTACAGGGCGCTTCCCGAGGACAGCAAGGACAGGCTCGATGAGCTCCACGGACTTTTCAAGGAGCATTATGACGTTCACTATCTGGACAAGACAAAGCTCTATGACGGTATAAGGGAGGCCCTTGCAAGGCTTCGTGACAGCGGTGTAAAGCTTGCTGTGGCTACCAACAAGCCCGAGAATGTGGCAGCGGAGATAGTCATGGAGCTGCTGCCTGAGTTTGATTTTGTCCGTATACTGGGCGGCAATGACAAGAGACCTGCAAAGCCCGATACTGCCATACTTATCGAGATATTCGCAGCTCTCCCCGATGAGGAGAACCGTGTGTTCATGATAGGTGACAGTAATGTAGATGTGCAGACTGCGAAGAATGCCTGCATAGAGAGCATAGGCTGTGCATGGGGCTTCCGCGGACGCGCCGAGCTGGAAGCGGCAGGTGCGGACTTCATTGCGGAGAAGCCCTCCGATATTGCGGATATAATACTCGGCTAAAAGCGCTCCTGCGTAATATAAATCATAATTTAGCGGAGCTAAATTATGATTTGAGTAAGTAGTAAGTAGAAAGTAGTGAGTAGAAGCCGATACACTGAATAATACTACTCTCTACTTACTACTCGCTACTCACTCAGAATTTAACACCGTAGGTGTTAAATTCTGATTTATCGTAATAAAAAACATTGCCCCTGAGTGAATGAACTCTCAGGGGCATAACTTTTATATGGGTATCAGTCTGAACGCTTCCTGCGTTTTGGCTTATGCCTTCTGCATAAGTGCTACTGCATGGGCTGACATTCCCAGCTTCTCGCCCGTGAAGCCAAGGTGCTCCTCGGTGGTAGCCTTGACGCTTATCTGCGATACGTCACAGCCGCAGACCCTTGCGATGTTCTCGCGCATGGTCATTATATGGGGAGCAAGCTTGGGCGCCTGTGCAATGACAGTTGCGTCGATATTGCCTATCTCCCAGCCCTCGGCTCTTATCCTGCGGCAAACCTCTGCCATGAGCTTCATGCTGTCCGCGCCCTTGAAGCTGTCGTCGTTATCGGGGAAAAGGTGTCCGATATCGCCCATTGCCAGCGCTCCCAGCATTGCGTCCATGATGGCGTGAGCCAGCACATCTGCATCGGAATGACCGAGAAGTCCTGTCTCATGGGGGATATCAACTCCGCCGAGAATGAGCTTTCTGCCCTCTACCAGCTTGTGTACATCGTAACCGTGACCTATTCTGAACATATTATTCTCCTTTCGTAAATCATAATTTTGCGGAGCAAAATTATGATTTGAGTTTAGAGTTTAGAGTTGAGAGTTGTGGAGTCGCCTGCGGCGACAATATTTAAATATTGTGAGCGAAGCGAACACATTAACTCTCAACTCTCAACTTTCAACTATCAACTTAGCGCATACGCGCTAAATTATGATTTGACTGCCGTTTTGATCGTTTTTTCCGGATCATTATGTGATCTGCCGAAAAGCAGCTTCAGCACTACGGGCGTTACTATGCTTGAAACTATAATGAGGAGTATTACTGCGGTAAAGTATGAGGAGTCGATGATGCCCAGACCCAGTCCCTTGTTGGTTATGATGAGGGCTACTTCTCCTCTGGTCATCATGCCTGCGCCTATCTTCAGGCAGTCTAACCAGCTGTATTTGAAGCACTTGGACACCAGTCCGCAGCCGATGACCTTGCTGAGCATTGCCACGATGACGAAGCCTATGGAGAACACTATCATGCTGGAGTCTACATTGCTGAAATCCGTCTTCAGTCCTATGCTGACGAAGAACACGGGCGCAAAGAACATATAGCCGTTTATGCTTATGCGGCGGTCTATGTACTCCGCGTCGCGGACGTTGCAGAGGATTATTCCCGCAATATATGCTCCCGTTATATCGGCTATACCGAAGTATTTCTCAGCCACGAATGCCATGATGAAGCAGAGCGTGATGGCGATAATGGGGATACGTCTTGTGTGGGCGTGTCTGTCGTCGTAGAACTTGAACAGCTTGTAGATGACTATTCCCAGAACCAGTGACAGCACAAGGAACAGCAGTATCTTTCCCGTTACGAGGAGGGTGTTGCTGTCGGGGTCCTTGAATCCGAGGACAAAGGTCAGCACAATGATCCCGATAACGTCGTCGATGATAGCCGCACTGAGTATGGTCTGTCCCACACGGGTCTTGAGCTTGCCCATTTCCTTCAGTACCTCAACGGTGATACCTACGGAGGTAGCTGTCATGATACAGCCGATGAACACAGCCTTGAAGAACTCGTCCGTGCCAAAGGCTGAGAAGCCGTAAATGCACATATACAGCAGACTTCCGCCGACCAGCGGGACAAGCACTCCCACACAGGCTATGAGGAACGCCGCGAAGCCCGATTTTTTCAGCTCCTGCAGGTTGGTCTCAAGTCCTGCGGAGAACATGATGAGTATAACACCTATCTCCGCCATCTGCGCCACGAAATCATTGGGCGTTACCCAGCCAAGGAGACAGGGACCGATGATAAGACCTGCGATTATCTCGCCCACTACCATGGGAGCCCTGCACTTTCTTGCAAGAAGTCCCGCACCCTTGGCGCATATGAAGATAATGGCAAGGTCTCTGAGAATGTTATAGGTTTCCATTCATATACATATCCTTTCGCAAATAAAGGGAGCACTTATGCTCCCGTATATACTTATTATACTATGAAGCTTGTCAGTTGTCAACTTTTTTGAAAAATAAGTTTTTGAAAAACGCTTGACAAGACCTTTTTGAAATGGTATAATATTTGAGTATCGTGTGTAAACCGATACTATTATTATCCTTGCCCGCAGTAAGTTGCCGGGCATGATCCCAGAAGGAGGTGTGCTAAATGGCAAAGGTATCCGCTAAGTATGAAGTAATGGTTGTTTTCAGCCTCAAGAACGGCGAGGAGCCTATGAAGGCTCTCGTAGAGAAGTTCAAGGAGAGGATCGAGCGTCACGCCGAAGCTGTTGAAGTCAACGAGGATTGGGGTAAGCGCAAGCTTGCATATCCTATCGAGGACGAGACAGAGGGCTACTATGTGATCTACACATTC
>JAFWTA010000053.1 GCA_017519145.1 Ruminococcus sp. | reverse complement strand
CCCTTTGGAATCCCTTACATAGGCTCGGCGTACTTATTGCGCTGTAAGCGATGTACAAATATCATTTTTGATATTATTAAGCGAGTTTACGAGCGACAACGTGGCAAGCGGTCGAGCTGGCTCAGCTCGAAATTATGATTTGAGAAGCTCTTTGCGAAGGCTTACCATGTCAAATATATCAGCCGAACCGTCCTCGTTCATATCGGCAAGCTCATACTGCTTTTTGGTGAAATCCTCCCGTCCCAGCAGGTACTTGCTCATGAGCACAAGGTCGGCAGTGTTTACGGAGCTGTCCATATTCACATCGCCCCGTCCGTACTCGGTCTTATTGAAGGTGCAGACCAGAGTTACTGCCTTGTCAGCGGTAACGGTTATAGTCTCGGAGTCGGAGCTGACTGCTCCCGACCAGCCTGCAAAGGTGTATCCCTCGGCAGGTTTTGCTGTAATGGTTACCGTTTTTCCACTGTCAAAGGAGCCTGTCCATACGCCGCCCGAAAATGCAGCATCGGCAGAGTTCACGGAAAGTGTGCCCTTGCCCTGCGCCGTAACGGTCACAGCTGCGGTATTCTTTGACAAGCCGAGATAGTTCTGCATATCCTCAACGGCGTAATCTGCGCGGCGCTTGAAGAATGTGCGCATTTTTTCCATTTCGTTGTGGTAATAGCTCCTCTGCTGTGACAGGAACGTATTGTAGTCGGAATTGGGTCTGCCGTTGTTCCAGCGCCATGCGGTCATAGTCATGTAGTCCATGTACCTGTTTTCCTCGTCGTCGAGCTCAGCAGTCATCTTAGAGGGCTCGAATACGGAATATGCATATGAGTAAAACCTGTCCGCGAACTGCTGTCTGAACTGAGGATTTTTCAGAAGTCCCGCAAAGATGGATGTGGGCATCCCCTTCAGTGAGTTGTCCATCTTGCGGAAGCTGTCGTACTGATAGCCTTCAACGCCGCCGAAGCTCTGATAGGTCAGTCCCACGGAGTAGTCGAAATCAAAGGAGCCGAACCTCCACTTGCCGTCGCTGTAAGGATTTCCCTCTATGGCTTCGCCGCTGTTTCTCCACATGAGGTAGTTGTGGTTGGGCCAGTCCCATGTGCCGAGGTACAGACCTGCGCAGTAGCAGTCGATAAGGCTCTCAACATCTATCTTTGAGGTCACATACTCATAGTTGGCAGCAGAGGCCATATCGTTTTTGCTGCAAAACTCTCCCAGAGCCTCAAGCTCCTCAAGGTCGCTGTCGGTGCCCTCCTCAACCTCGCCGTTCTTTATCATGACCACGTTCTCGGCAGGCACACCGTAGTTGGACTGTATGTAATAGTCCGAGGACTTTTCTATTATTTCGTACATTCCCCAGAGCTCTCCGTCGATGAACAGCATACACCTGTCGCTGTCATAGGTGGCAAGTGAGGGTATATCGCGGAGTGAGGAGTGTACCACACGCTCTCTCATCCTGTCCACCCACGCCACAGCTCTCAGGCTGAATGAGTCGTAGCGCTTAACGGTCTTGCCGTCATCAGCAGCGTAATTGTCATCAATGAGCTTATAATCAAGCTTTGAGTCGCCGTACTCGCTGCGCGCATAGACATTGAAGCTCTTGGTCTGGCTGTTCCTTGTGGAAGCGCCTTTGATGCGTATTCCAATTTTCTGTGAGAAGCCCAGCTCGCCGTCCTTAAAGTAGGTGATCTCAGCCTCGCGCTCCCAATCCTTGCCCTTTGAGAAGAAATTGGCGACGTTATCCGTGTCCCATTCGCTCTTTCTCGGGTCATAATCGGGACTCTTTTTCCAGTCGAGATACTGCTGACCTGCAACATATATGCCCTTGTCCTTGTCGAACAGGTTGTCGGGATCGGTGACCAGTGACACCACGGGTATCGCCGAGTAGTAGGCAAGCTTGTCATCGCTCATGACGAAGAATGTCTTGGTGACGACTCTGCTGAATGAGCCGTCATCCGCCTTTGAAGCTGCCCTGACGACCGTCGCCTTGTCAAACTTCTCGGGATTGGCGTTGAACCGCTGATTAAGGGTAATCGAATAGGGACTGTTATCCTGATGCTGGTACTTGCTGTACACATTCTCGTCGATGCTCCTGTCGTACATCGGCACAGCGCCGCTGTATACCATGGCGGTCTCGGATGTGGTGGGGTCGGAGCCGTCAAGGGTGTAGTATACAGTGTCGGAGGAACTTATGGTCAGCCCGTTCACACTGTCGGCGCTGTAAAAGCCCGACTCCAGCGAGAAAACAGGCTCGGCAGGAGCAGTACGGTTGGCAGAAGCAGGCGTTGGAGCCATGACTGCGAAGCTGCTGCCGCCGTCGGGAGTGCGTCCGTAGGTGGTATCCTCTGCAAGTGCAGGCACCTCGACGGTCTGGAGCACAGTGCCGTCGGGAGCCGACAGCACAAGGGTCTCGCCCGATTTGCTCAGTGCAAAGCCTGTGTTCAGCTCGGTGAGCTGATCCTTGCTGGCAGCCAGCAGGAGGTGCTCCCCTTTTTTAATGACAGTGCCCGACGGAAAAACGAACTTCATAGGCGCATCGGCGCTGTCAGACAGTCCGAAGCCCGAAAGGTCAATATCCTCGCTGCCGCCGTTATACAGCTCTATCCAGTCGGAAGCCTTACCGAGGCTGTCGGTGAAGCTGCTCTTGTTCTGGGTGCAGACCTCGTTTATGCAGAGCCCTGCCCCATCCTGTTCAGCCGCGGCAAAGGCTGCAATACAGGGCATTGAAGCCATCATGATGACGGCTGCGGCAAGGCTTCCCATTTTTTTAATAAATTTCATAAAAATACCCCTCTCCGTATTTAATGATAAACTTATTATATCATATCTCACAGTTCACTTCAATATTTTTGTATAAATTGAACAACTGAAATTTCGGGCAGTTTTTTGGTGATGCTGTATAAGCCCGATACTTCCAAAAGTAATAAAAATCAGCAAAAAACATATATATTGTAAATAAGTATACTGTTATAAAAATATCGCAGGATAGTAAAATAAAAACCTCAGAACCCGTCACCGTTTCGGCAGCGAATCTGTCGCGTGAAAAATCTCCCGAAAAATCAGTCATTTTGTCCACTATTTCGGTGCTATGTGAGTTGACTTTTGTAGCAAAATGACAGTATAATGATATTATCAGAAAAAATAATGTATTATTTTACCAAATCATTATTCAGGGGGAATTAAAATGAAAAACAACTTGATCCGCAGACTGGTCTCGGTCTGCTCTGCCGCCGCGGTGGTATGCTCCGCCGGCAGCAGCCTTCCCACAGGCAGTCTTGGAGCTAACGCTGCCAAGGCTGATATAGAGGACTTCTCTATATCCGATGTGACCATGACCGACGACTACTGCACCAACGCATTCAGCAAGGAACTGGACTACCTGCTGTCTTTCGACACGGAAAAGCTCCTTGCAGGCTTCCGCGAGAACGCAGGACTCAGCACCAACGGTGCCACACGCTACGGCGGCTGGGAAAACACCAACATCGCAGGTCACTGCGTGGGACACTACCTCACCGCTCTGGCGCAGGCATATCAGGATCCCAACGCCACTGCACAGCAGAAGGACGCCATCTACAAGCGCATTACCACTCTCATCGACGGCATGAAGACCTGCCAGCAGCACCCACGCGGCAAGACAGGCTTCCTGTGGGCGGCTCCCGTGCCCTCCGACGGCAATGTGGAGCGGCAGTTCGACCGCGTAGAGGTGGGAAAAGCCAATATCTTCGATGACGCATGGGTGCCGTGGTACACCATGCACAAGCTCATCGCCGGCATAGTTGACGTATACAACGCCACGGGCTACGCTCCTGCAAAGGAAGTAGGCTCCTCACTGGGCGACTGGGTCTGCAACAGAGTGAGCAAGTGGAGCTCACAGACAAGGAATACCGTCCTTTCCATCGAATACGGCGGAATGAACGACTGTCTTTATGACCTCTACGCTATAACAGGCAAGGACAGCCACGCGGCAGCCGCTCATGTATTCGATGAGGACGCACTCTTCCAGAAGGTAGCTCAGGGCGGACGTGACGTACTCAACAACCGCCACGCCAACACCACTATCCCCAAGTTCATCGGCGCTCTCAAGCGCTATACCGTCCTTGACGGCAGGACCGTCAACGGTCAGCAGGTGGACGCCTCCGCATACCTCAGGTACGCAGAGGATTTCTGGGACATGGTCACCACTCACCACACCTACATCACAGGCGGCAACAGTGAGTGGGAACACTTCGGCAAGGACGATATCCTCGATGCCGAGCGTACCAACTGCAACTGCGAGACCTGCAACTCCTACAATATGCTGAAGCTGTCCCGTGAGCTTTTCAAGATAACCCACGACAGCAAGTATATGGACTTCTACGAGAACACCTATTACAATTCCATACTCTCCTCACAGAACCCCGAAACAGGTATGACAACCTACTTCCAGCCTATGGCTACGGGATTTTTCAAGGTATACAGCACACGCTGGGACAAGTTCTGGTGCTGTACGGGAAGCGGCATGGAGAGCTTCACAAAGCTGGGCGACACCATATATATGCACGATGACAATACCCTCTACGTCAACTTCTACCAGAGCTCCATACTGGACTGGGCTGACAAGAACGTAAGGATAACACAGGAGAGCTCCATTCCCGAGGGAGCTTCCGTAAAGTTCACCGTAAGCGGCAGTTCCGACCTTGACCTCAGGTTCCGCATACCCGACTGGATAGACGGCACCATGGGAGTTACGGTCAACGGCAGCAGGTACAGCTACAAGACCGTGAACGGCTACGCCGACGTTGCGGGAGACTTCTCCGACGGCGACGTTATCGAGCTCACCGTTCCCTCAAAGGTAAGGGCTTATCCACTGCCCGACGCTCCAGATGTATACGGCTTCAAGTACGGACCTCTTGTACTCAGCGCAGAGCTTGGCAAGGAGGACATGAAGACCGACAGCACCGGTATGTGGGTCACCATCCCCAAGGAGAAAAAGGTGGCAAGCGAGACCATAAGGATATCAAAGCAGGGACAGTCCGTGGCTTCCTTCATGGCTGAGATAAACGACCACCTCGTCCGCAGCGGCGACGGTCTCACCTTCACCCTCAACGATACCAACACCAAGCTGGTGTTCACTCCCCATTATAAGCAGTATCAGCAGCGCTACGGCATCTACTGGAAGTTCGTGCCCAACGGTACTGTTATAGAGGAGAAGCTGCCCCGCGCCAAGACCACCGTCACCGATACGGTACAGCCGGGCTACGGTCAGTACGAGAGCGACCAGCTCCACGCAATGGTGGAGACAGGCACAGTGGGAGTCACCAACGACAGCACCTACCGCTATGTGGAAAAGGACGGCTGGTTCACATACAGAATGGCAGTGGACGAAAGCGCTCCCCTGCTCCGCCTGCACATAAAGCTCCGCAAAGCTGACAACGGCAAGTCACTGAGAGTCCGCGTGGGCGATGCTGTCCTCTGGGCAGGAACACTCTCATACAGCGGCAATAAGGACGTTTATGACCTCCTGCTGACCATTCCCGAGGATGTACGCGACCGCTGCACCTATACCACAAGCGACGACGGCACCGAGAGGAGCGTCCTTGACGTTACATTCTCTCCCGACAAGGAGGGAGCAGGCTCCGCAAAGGTCTGCGACTTCATCTACATGGAGGCAGTTACTCCCGTATACGAATACACCAATGACATCGCCTACTTCGTGGACTGCGGCGACCATAACTCCAGCACCCTCACAGGCAGGGACAGACTTGGTATGTACAACAGCGTCACCGAGCAGCTCTGCGGCGAGGACGAGGTAAGCGGCAAAAAGTGGGGACTCATAGACGACTCAACCGACCGGTACAACGGCTCCGCCAAGAGCGGCGGTCTGTACACTGCCAACACATGGTGCGACGAGGCAAATACCACCGACGGCGCCGACAAGTCAAACAGCTTCCGCTACACCAAGAACCAGTACGAGAACAATATCGCCCGTCACCTTGATTACAGCTTCGAGCTTCCCAACGGCACCTACTCCGTGGAGATGTGCTTCTGCGACCCGTGGGGCTGCTCAAAGTCTCCCACGGCATATGCAAACTACGGCAAGAGCTCTGAATCTGTCATCGTGAAGAATGCTCCCACGGACAAGACTGCCGTAAGCGGCAATGTAAAGGTCACCGACGGCGAGCTGACTGTGAACCTCCGCTCAGAGGACAAGGCGATAAACCTCTGCTATATCATTATCCGTCCCCTTGACACAGAGGGCGCTTCCACAAAGGGCAGAAAGGGCGACATAAACCTTGACGGTGAGGTCAATGTCTCCGACGCAGTGCTCATGCAGAAGTATATCCTCGGCAGCTCCGCTCTCACAGGCGAGCAGGCTTATGCAGCCGATATCATCTCCGATGCAGCTCCCGATGTGTTTGACATGGCAGCTCTCAGAAGAATGCTCATCGCATAATAACAGCAAAAACAAAAAGCCGCAGTATCTCCCTCGGGAGATGCTGCGGCTTTTTGCGCCTGTACAGTAATATGGACTTGTCCGCCGATAATATAGTCATTCCGCCGAATTGAAAATATTTTTTCCAATGATGTAACAGAATGTGCAAAGAGTGCGAAAATAATAATAGAAACAAAAACGGCACAGTCCGTAAATAAACTTTACAGGAGAGATAATTATGAAAAAGACTATCGCACTTACACTGGCAATGGCAGCAATGCTCTGCGGCTGCGAAGAAATGCAGGATAACGTAAGCTCACTTGCTTTGGCTCCCAAGGCTACAACATCAGCTACAGCTCCACAGGAGACAACAGCTGCCGATACAAAAGGAGATACAGCTGTTGCTGCTTCCACTGCCACCGCAGCTGCTGCCGACAACAAGACCGCCGAGACTGCACAGGAGACCACCGCATCAGCCGTGACCGAGGCAGCTCCCGAAGCGGACAGCAGTGTTTCCGCAGACAGCAGCTCGTCACTGCACAACGATCCCTTTGAAGGATATTATGTTGACCAGAACGACAGCAGCTACTCTCTCTCGATAGATTTAAAGGGCGATACCTACTATGTCAGCATCTCACACAAGCTCAGCGACAATGAGTCCTACTCATGGTTCTTTACGGGTATTTTCAGCGGCAGACAGGTGCTTGAATACACAAACGGCATAAAGAACCGCGTGTCCATCGGTGAGGACGGCTCTGTCTCCACAGCTGCCGAATATACAGACGGCACAGGCAATATCCATATCACGGCAAAGGACGAAAACAACGGCATGGCATGGCTGGACAATAAGGAAGATGCAGGAGCTTACCTCTACTTCGTAAAACAGTGATCTAAGCGCGTCTTATCTCCCCTTTTGCACATCCCCTTACATTTTTTTGCAGTTTTGAGCATAAGATTTCGTTATAATGACTACTGCTCAATTAATTGACACAACTGCCGCGATGTGGTATACTAAAAGAAAAAAACATCTGCCGCTGTCTAAGCAGGCGGATACAGCACTTTTTCTTAGGGAGATATGTATATGAAAGAAGCTTTGATCATCATCGACGTTCAAAACGACTACTTCGAGGGCGGAGCCTGCGAGCTCCACAACCCGAGACAGGCTGAGGAGCGCATTGCCGAGCTCATCAGCGAGAGCCGCCGCATAGGCAGGCATATTATCTACATACGCCACATCAACCCCGATGACGAGACTTTCTTTAACGAAGGGACCTACGGCTGCGAGATATCCGACCGCATAAAGCCACTTCCCACAGACATTGTTATCAATAAGTACTGCCCCAACAGCTTCCTCGGAACGGAGCTCAATGACTGCCTCCGCAGTCTCGGGGTGGAAAAGCTCATAGTATGCGGCATGATGACCCATATGTGCGTTGACACCACTGTCCGCGCAGCTATGGACCACGGCTATGAGGTGTCACTCGTTGCAGACGCCTGCGCTACTATGGACCTTGAAATAAACGGCGAGGTGATACCTGCCGAGACCGTACAGAAAACATATATCGCTTCTCTGGCAGGAATATTTGCCAAGATAGTGTGACAGAATTAAAGCAGCCGACGAAAAACGTCGGCTGTAAACACATAATAAGAAAGAAGGTCATGGAATGAAAGTCGCTTTTTTTGACGCAAAGCCCTACGACATCCCCTCATTCGAGAAATTCGGAGGAGAAAACGGTATCCGCTTCAAGTTCTACGAGACCAAGCTCAACGAGGACACTGCGGAGCTGGCTAAGGGCTGCGAGGCTGTGTGCGTATTCGTAAATGACACCGTCAATGCCGCTGTTATCGACAGGCTGTGCCAGCTGGGAGTAAAGACTCTGGCGCTCCGCTGTGCAGGCTACAACAATGTTGATATCAAATACGCAAAGGACAAGATCAAAGTAGTGAGCGTACCTGCATACTCACCCTATGCAGTTGCCGAGCACGCTATGGCGCTGCTGCTGACGTCCATACGCCGCGTACACAAGGCATATATCCGCACAAGAGACCACAACTTCTCACTTAACGGACTTACAGGCTTTGACCTTCACGGCAAGACCGTAGGCGTTGTGGGAACAGGTAAGATAGGCCGCATCTTCATCAATATATGCCGCGGCTTCGGCATGAACGTCATCGCCTACGACAAGTTTCCCGCAAAGGACAGCGGTATCGAGTACGTTGAGCTGGACGAGCTTTTCAGCCGCAGCGACATCATCTCATTCCACTGCCCTCTCACCGACGAGACCTATCACCTTATCGGCGAAAAGTCGATCGACAAGCTGAAAAAGGGCGTTGTCATCATCAATACCTCAAGAGGCGCACTCATCGACGCAGAGGCTCTCCTTGAGGGCATAAAAGCCCGTAAGATAGGCGCTGCCTGCCTTGATGTATACGAGGAGGAAGCCGATGTTTTCTTTCAGGACTTCTCGGGACACATCATCGCCGACGATACTCTCGCCCGTCTTATTTCCATGCCAAACGTTATCGTAACTTCTCATCAGGCATTCCTCACAGAGGAAGCTCTCAGCAACATCGCCGAGACCACTGTGAACAACATCATCACCTGCCACAAGGGTGAGGAGTGCCCCAATGAGCTCCGTATATGAGGTGGATAAAATGCTTACAGGAAAGACTGTTTTACTGGGAGTAACAAGCTCCATAGCCATTTACAAGACCTGCAACCTCGCCCGTATGCTGACAAAGCTGGGAGCAGATGTACACGTTGCAATGACTCCCAACTCGCTCAATTTCGTACACCCCCTGACATTCGAGACTCTTACTCAGCACAAGTGCCTCATCGACACCTTTGACCGCAACTTCGAGTACAGCGTGGAGCACGTTTCCATTGCCAAGAAGGCTGATGTGGTAATGATAGCTCCTGCCTCCGCAAATGTCATAGGCAAGATAGCAAACGGCATTGCCGACGATATGCTGACCACTACTGTCATGGCGTGTACCTGCAAGAAGATAATCGCTCCTGCCATGAACCATAATATGTTCCACAACCCAATAGTTCAGGACAATCTTGACAAGCTGAGAAAGTTCGGCTATGAGATAGTGGAGCCTGTCCGCGGTATGCTTGCTAACCGCGATATCGGCGACGGAAAGCTCCCCGACGAGGAGACCCTGCTGGAGTACATCGTTCGCGAGGCTGCCTATGAAAAAGACCTTGCAGGCAAGCGCATACTCATTACCGCAGGCGCTACCCGTGAGAGCATCGACCCCGTCCGCTTTATCTCCAACCACTCCAGCGGCAAGATGGGCTTTGCACTTGCAAGAGCAGCAATGCTCCGCGGCGCAGAGGTGACGGTAGTTGCCGCACATACCGATGTGGAGCCACCTATGTTCGTGAATGTGGTACCCGTCAAGTCTGCGGAGGATATGTTTAATGCCGTAAGGGAGCACCTTGACGATACCGATATCATCATAAAGGCTGCCGCCGTAGCGGATTATACTCCCGTTACCACTGCCGACAGCAAGATAAAGAAGTCCGACGGTGATATGAGCATACCTCTGAAGCGCACCACGGATATACTTGCCTATATCGGCGAGCACCGCCGCGAGGGGCAGGTGGTCTGCGGCTTCTCCATGGAGACCGACAACGTCATCGAGAACTCGCGCAAGAAGCTTACCAAGAAAAACTGCGATATGATATGCGCCAACTCTCTGAAAAAGGCAGGCTCGGGCTTCGGCACCGACACCAATATAATCACCATGATAACCAAGGACGGCGACGAGGAGATGGAGCTCATGTCCAAGTTTGATGCCGCAAATATAATCCTGAGCAGGCTCAGGAGCCTTTCCGAAAAGTAATGACAGGCGGTGACAGCGGCTTCGTCTTCAAGGACGATATGAGCAGAAAGAGCAAGATAA
This sequence comes from Ruminococcus sp., assembly GCA_017519145.1. Lineage (GTDB taxonomy): Bacteria > Bacillota > Clostridia > Oscillospirales > Ruminococcaceae > Ruminococcus. The sequence continues at coordinate 39,998 of JAFWTA010000053.1, read as the reverse complement.
CTCTTGTTGCAGTATTTCTCGGTCTGGCAGCTATATTTTTCCTGCTGACCATCTTCTGTGACTGCCTCACAAGCAGTCTGGAGAAAAAATGCACAGGCACGGTCTATGGCGTTGTGACAGATGTTAAGACAGAACACTACAATGACAGCTATTACTTAAACGGCAGGGAAAAAAATCGTACCAAGACCCGCAATAAATACACTATAACCGTGGAGAACGACGATATTTTCAAATACCCGACCCTCTCCTCCTCAGATACATCACTGAGCGTGGGCAGCAGGGTAACTATCCACTACGACCCGAATGACACCGCTCTTTTCTACTTTAATGAGACTGAGGACAGCATAAATGCATCAGGCATCACATTCACGGTCCTTGGCTGTATATGTCTTATAGTCGGACTTGTACTGCTCTTTGCCTTTTTCATTCTCAGAAAATACCGCGAAAGTCAGTTATATTAGCATAAAAAAGACCTCCGTATCTCACGGAGGTCTTTATTATTGCTGTTTTATCAGTTTGCCTTAGTTGATGAGCTCTCGTACTCGTCGTAGTACTTCTTCATCTCGTCCATCCATTCGTTGAACTCATCCTCGGTCATGAAGTCCTTATAGTCCTCATACTTGAAGTCGTCGGGATTGAAGCTGAACTCAAAGTCATCATAATCATCTTCATCATCTAAGTCAAGGTCTTCATCATCGAAGTCGAAATCATCGTCGTCGAAGTCATCGTCGAAATCGAAATCGTCATCATCAAGGTCGATGCTGCCGTAATCCAGCTCGTCATATACTGCTTCTGTAATTGAGCCTGCATACTTGTCTGCGTACTTGCTGTCAATGCCTGCCTTTGTAAGGATATCCTTCATGAAGCTGCTGAACTCGTCCTGTGAAGCGTAGTCCTCAAATCTGAGATCATCGGAATTTTCGGGATCGATCATGAATGCGCCGCCCTTGTCGGGGATATCGATATCTGCCTTATAGTCAACAGAGTAATCGAATGTCAGCTTTCCGTAGTTTGTGCCGTCGATAACGATATCACTGCTTACGCTCTGACCGTCCTTGTCAGCACTGCAGCTGATAACGAAAGGAGCTGTATCGGGGATATTCACTGTGAAATCACCGTTGAAGTAGCCCTTCTCCTCGTCTACGATCTCAACATCCTCAAAGAGTACGGAAACTGTAACTGGAGTTACTTCCTTCTGATAGTCGTCGTCAACGTAGTTGTATGAAACATCACTGTATGTGAGCTCAATGTCGCCTGTGTACTTCTTGTGGTTATCCTCAGCTGTAAGCTTGACTGAGAACTGCTCCTCGCCGTCCTCTGTGAATGAGAACTCGCCGCGGATGCTGTCGCCGTCCTTACCCATAACAGCATTGAAAGCGCCCTCGTCATTATAGAACTTCAGACCGCGGATAGTACCTGTGCCGTCGATATATGTATCGATGCTGATAACGACCTCTTCATCGTCATAATAGTCGCCCTTGAGGTCTTCCTTGATATCTTCGATCTCGTCATCGATGCTTGACTCGAACTCATCCTTGTCCACAACGTCAAGCTTGTCCGTCAGGATATCCTTTACCACCTTGTCATCGCGGAGCTCCTTGAGGAACTCGACCTCAAGCTTAGCAGCGTCCTTTTCTGTGAGCTCTACCGTAGCGACTGTGTAGTTTACGGTGATATCGCAGATATCCACCTCTTCCTTCTTCTCGATCTCCACATCGCTTGCGAAGTTCGACCATACTGCCGCATATTTGTTGACCTCAGTCTCAACGTCCTCGGGTGAGAGGAACGACTCGGGATCCTTCAGGATCTCCTTGTATGCAGATGCGGGATTTTCGTCAAGACCGGCTTCCTCTACGAGATCGTCAAGCATCTTGCCGTACTCAATAGCGAGCCACTGATCCTTCAGCTCGGGTATACGGAAGAAGTAATCGGCAGCACCTCCGTCACCGACGATATCTGCACCGGCAACGCGCTCGCCGTTAAGTCCGAAGCTTACATCAGCGTCGATATTGCCCTTTTTGCTTGCGCAGTTTGCACTGACAGAGAATTTGTCGTTATTGTCAATAATGTCCATAAAGGATTTCAGCTCTTCGTTCTCGGTGTCCACATAGTCACCGAAGAGCTCATTCTTCAGAAGAGACTTTGTCTCATCCGTAGGCTCAAATGTTACCTTAAAGTCTACAGTCTGACCCTTTTCATACTTGTCAAGGCCCTTCTTATAAGCCTCACTTACTGTTTCACCGATTGTCTTGGAATTCTTTTCTGTCACCCATGCGTAATACTTCTCGGGAGAGCTTACGCGGAGCTTCACCTGATTTTTTACGGTATCGGAAAGACCGTATGCCGCAGCACTGCCGCCTACGAGAACAGCTGCTGATATACCCCCGATCACCGCTGCTTTCTTTCCCTTGCTCTTCTTTGTAACAGGCTCTACGCCCGATACGCTGAATTCTTCGTTAAGTGACTGATTTTCGTAGTTGTTCTGATCGTTGTTAAACATTCAGATCCCCTCCTGTAAAATATCATTGTGGGCATATAGCCCCATATGATAATATTATCACAAAGCTCTGCAAAAGTCAATAACAGAATATATTTTGTATTCATGCTGTAATCTTTCCATCACGAATAATTCACAAATTATGCGGCATAATATCCTTGCCCGAAAGGGTAAATACTCATAAAGAGGTGTTTATCATGGACGATAAGAAGAAAAACAAGAGCATCAAATGTGACGTATCACAGTGCCGCCATAATCTTGTGACAGAGAACTACTGCTCTCTCGACTGCATTTCCGTAGGCACACATGAGGACGATCCCACAGTGCCCGAATGTACCGACTGCAACTCATTCGTAAAGCGCACAGGCTGCTGCAGCTGAGCAAAGGGCAAAAAATAAGCAGTTCCTCATATGGAACTGCTTATCTGCCTTTTGTTAGATCACTCAGCGTTAGGAGCGCCTACAGGACATACTCCTGCACAAGCACCGCACTCAACGCAAGCGTCTGCATCGATAACGTACTTTCCGTCGCCCTCAGAGATAGCGCCAACAGGACACTCACCTGCACAAGCACCGCAAGCTACGCAATCGTCAGAAATAATATATGCCATATACATACACCTCCGTGTTATTCGGGAGCAGTGCTCCTCGTTATTTATATTGTAGCATATCCATGCCAAAAATCAAGGCTTTTTTGTTAGCAGACACTTACATTTACACCTGTCAAACCGCGTAAAATCGCCGAAAGAAAGCCTGAGAGTCAGACTCTCAGGCTTTAAATTTCATCTTATTTTCATTTTCACATCACAAAGAATCACGCCTTGCTTTTCTTTGTTGACTTTATCTCTGCCTTCTTCTGCTTCTCGGTCTTGATGTCCGCGCAGGCAGCTCCTGCTGCAACCCAGAAAACAGGCGCGAAGGGTATGCTGCTGCATCCCACAAGGAAAATAAGCACACCGCCGAGTGCGAGAATGAACACAGTGAAGGACTCAGCCGTAAGTCTTCTGCGGAAGGCTTTCAGACCGAGAATGACCGCCGAGAGGACTGTAAGCGCAAAGAATACAGCCGAAGCGATACCTCTTGTAGCAGCTGCGTACAGATACTCGTTGTACACCTTATCAAATACGCCCAGCTGGCTTGAGATGAGATCACTGATATCACTGTATTTTCCGGCATCCTCTTCGGTGACTCTGATAAGAGCGAATGCCAGCTGATCGGGGCCTGTTCCCACAAGCGGATTATTCTCGATAACGTCCATAGCTCTGCTGTTCATGTAGGAGTAAACGTCATAGGTATCGTCGATGTCTATGACTCTTGAGTCGAAATTACCGGAAGCTGAAGCTCTCATATAGCCGTCTGCCCACCAGAGTATCCTTCCGTCGTAAAGTCTGTAGGAGTCGATGCCGCCGATAGCTCCCGCAAATACAAGAGCAACAGCACCTGCTGCGGCAGCAATGCTGACGGGGATGCTTATGAGCTTTTTCTTGGGAGCCTTCAGAGCAAATACAGCTGCCACAGCAGCGATGAGCGCAAAGGCAAGTCCGCAGAAACCGATGAACGAATAGGTGTACATCATAACGAATGAGAAGAGTGCTGCACAGACCAGCATACCGATGCTGCGCTTTTTATTATCAGAAGCAATGAAGCTGATAAGTGCGGCAGAAAGCGAAAGCGTAAGCACCATTGCAAGGAACAGGGGCGACATGGAGAGACCCGAAGCCGCATTTGCCCGTATGTCTATATATATATGCTTGTAATGACTGAGCTGTCCCGAGAATATCTGTATAAGACCCACGATACTGTTGAGGAGTCCCACGCCTACAACGCCGTCGATAACAGTCTTAATGGCGCTTTCGCGCTTCAATGCCGAAGCAGAGATGAAGAAGCAGAAGTAGAAGATAAGTGCAAGAAGTCCCTCACCTCTTTCGGGATAGCCGTAGAAGGATATCCCCAGATCAACGCCCTTAACGAGTGAGAACACTCCCCAGAGCTCCATGATGAGCATAGCTCCCATGGGGATAATGAGGCGTTTGCCGATGTACTTCTTCATAAGGGCGATTATGGCGATTATCATGGCGATAACGCCGCCCGCTACGAGACCGCCTGCGGAAAAAGCATATGTAGCTTTGTCCGTTATCTCGGGAACGAGAGTGAACAGCGGAGTCATCAGCATAGCTATTGCAAGTCCCCTTGAAGCCAGCTTTGAGAACTGCTCCTCGGTCATATTGAGTATGAAGTTTGATTTTTCGGATGAATTGAATATGGTTTTTGGCATTTATCTCTTTCCTTTCTGCCTTTTGCAGAATTTATTTCGGTGATACTGTAACGGAATAGCTGTCGCCGTTCTTTTCTCCCACGGTGATGATGAAGTCAGTGGGCACGTTCTCGGCTCCCGTAGACAGGTCATACCATGCAAATCCGGGAGTATTTCCGTCCACGCGGCTTCCCTTGCGGAGGAGATTGTCCTTGTCGCCGTCGTTGACCAGTCTTATGTAGCGTATTCCGTCGTCATTGTTGGTCATTTCGTCGTTGCCGCTCTCGTACATAAAGTACTTGCGCCAGCCGTCGTCAGCCTCGGTGGTATTCACATGGAGCAGTCTTACGCCGCTTCCCGTAGGTCTCCACCAGAAATAATCGTCCACCTGACTGTTATTGCCGTCAAGTGTGGTATATTCAAGTATGAAGTACTCCGACTTGTACTTGCTGTCGAGTTCGCCTCTCGGTATGATAAGGCAGTTGCCCTCGCCGGTCTGACCGTTAATGAGCTTAAAGGTCTGAGCGCCCTTTGACGGGTCATAGACCTGTATCTGATCCTGTCTGTACCAGCCCAGCATGAGCTTTGATATTGAGCTGAAGTCCGAGAATGCCTCGTCCATGAGGTCATAGCCTGCCGAGCCGTGAAGTCCCTCATAGTCATCCCTGTTATAGAGATAATAGTCGGGAAGTCCCATACAGTGACCCATTTCATGGAGATATGTGGAAACGAAGTCGGTGTAGTCGGTGTTGCCCTTTACAGAAGCATTGCCTGTAATGACATGACCTATTGACATACCGTCAACTCTCATCCAGTAGTTTCCGCCGAAGCCGCCTGCACACGGCCACCACTCGTCATCGCCTGCGCTCTTGGGAACGCAGAAAAGTATAGCGTCGATGATCTTGTCGTTGTCGGCGTCGAACTTAGAGTAATCTATGGTGCTGTCCATAGCCTTTATGACCTCGGTGGTGAAGTCTGCCTTATAGACGTCGCCCTCATAGCTGGACTTGTTTTTCTTGCAGGTATACCTGTAAGACTTGCCGCTGAGGTTCATCTCTCCCTTTGAGGCTCTGGAGTAGAATGCCGAGAAGCTCTCGAAGGGATACTGTGACGAAGAAGTATCCTCGGGACCGAAGGCTATCTCGTCCAGCCGCTCCATATCCGGCGTATAGTCGAACTTGCAGTCCGGGAAGTCAACATAGAAGATGACCAGTCTTGCGTCACCCTGTGACGGCAGTGTGCCGTACATATCGTAGATAGGTGCAGGGATGAAATCCCTGTTTGGCTGAGTGGTGGTAGTTGTGGTAGTGGTAGTGGTCGTGGTAGTAGTCGTTGTAGTCGTTGTTGTGGTGGTAGTAGTTGTTGTCTCATACCAGCGGTATATCTCGTCCTTGGGCTTTGCGGAAATGATATTCCGTCTGAGGCTCGCAAGGTCGAGGGAATCGATGACCCCGTCGCGGTCGAGATCCGCCTTCTGGATCACATTCTTTCCCACAGCCGCTCCTGCAGAGGAAAGGTTGTTCTTGTCCGTTACGCTGCCTATAGCGTAGTAGGCGCTGCCGATGTTGTAGGTGCTCTTGTCCGAAAGCTTTTCCTTGCCGAGGAGATGCCTCGAAAGAGTGATAATGTCCGCAACATTAACAGCTCCGTCGCCGTTAAGGTCGCCCATTCTGTCTACCTGCCGCCATTCTGCGCCCGCAGAGGCAGGTATTGCCGCAGCAGCCATCAGTGCCGCAAAGGCTGCCGAGGTGAGCCATTTGAAAAATGACCTTTTTTTCATAAAAATACCCCCTTCGTGTTTTACACGAACATTTTGTTCTGAAGACATGAGGATAAGTTATCTTTATATATATCTCTCCCCGTTTCCCCTCCTGCCTTCACAGCAAAATAAAAGGAACGGCTGTCGAGCAAAAAGCCCGACAGCCGAAGCATACGCGGTAACTATCCGATCCGCAGCGGTCGAATTATTTCGCGTAGTCAGTTACCCTGCTCTCGCGGATAAGGTTGACCTTGATCTGTCCCGGATAATCCATCTCAGACTCGATCTGCTGAGCGATCTGTCTTGCGACGAGGACCATCTTCTCATCGTTGATGACCTCGGGAACGACCATGATCCTGACTTCACGTCCTGCCTGTACAGCAAAGCACTTCTCAACGCCGTCATAGGAGTTGCATATCTCCTCAAGCTTCTGAAGGCGTTTGATATAGCTTTCGTAGTTTTCGCTTCTTGCGGCAGGTCTTGCAGCGGAGATAGCGTCGGCTGCCTGAACTATGCAGGCAATGACTGTTCTGGGCTCGACATCGTTGTGGTGAGCCTCAACAGCATGGATAATAACAGGATTTTCGTTGTATTTTTTACAAACGTCAACGCCGATCTGAACGTGTGATCCCTCGATCTCGGAAGTAAGAGCCTTACCGATATCGTGGAGAAGACCTGCACGCCTTGCGATATTGGCGTCAACACCCAGCTCGGAAGCGAGAACTCCGCAGAGCTTGGCGACCTCGATAGAGTGGTCAAGGACGTTCTGTCTGTAGCTTGTACGGAACTTGAGTCGTCCGATAAGCTTGATGAGCTCATGGTTGAGACCGTGAACATTGGTCTCGATAACAGCTCTTTCGCCCTCCTGCTTGATGCGGTATTCCACTTCGCGGCGGGCTTTCTCGACCATTTCCTCGATACGGGTGGGGTGGATACGTCCGTCAGCGATAAGCTTTTCGAGAGCGATCCTTGCGACCTCACGTCTGATCTGGTCGAAGCAGGAAATAGTGATAGCCTCGGGGGTATCGTCGATGATGAGATCGACACCTGTGAGGGTCTCAAGAGTCCTGATGTTACGTCCTTCGCGGCCGATTATACGGCCCTTCATCTCGTCATTGGGGAGAGGAACGACTGAAACAGCCGCCTCGGATACCTGATCCGCAGCCACCTTGGCGATAGCCAGTGAGATATAGCTTCTTGCCTTCTCCTGACATTCGTCCTTGATCATCTGCTCGTAAGCAGCGACCTTGACAGCCTTTTCGTGGACGAGGTCGTCCTCAAGCTTTGAGATTATGTACTCCTTAGCCTGATCCTTGGTAAATTCGGAAATACGCTCCAGAATATCCATCTGGCTCTTCTTGATAGAGTCAGCCTCCTTCAGCTTTTCATCGGCTGATTTGATCTTCTGGTTGAGGGTTTCCTCCTTTTTCTCGAGGTTATCGGTTTTCTTGTCTAAATTCTCTTCCTTCTGCTGCATACGTCTTTCCTGACGTGACAGCTCTGCTCTGCGATCCTTGATCTCCTTGTCCGCTTCTGTGCGGAGCTTATGTATTTCGTCCTTAGCCTCTATGAGAGCGCTTTTCTTTTTATTGTCGGCATCCTTTTCGGCGTCCTCGACAATACGCTCAGCCTGCTGTTCAGCAGAACCGACGATAGCCTCTGCATCGCGCTTACGCTGTTCAACACCTGCTGCAACGCCCTTCTTGAAGAACAGAAGATAGCCAAGAAAGACACCGCCTGCAAGTGCGACGAGGATAAGAACAATAGCCAGACCCGGGTTCATACAGTGCATTACCTCCTTTTCTGATATAATTAAAAGTTTGTATCATGTTTTAATTATTACTTAAAGGCGGTAAATGCCGCATTATTTTATTCATTTATAAATATATAGATCAAGAGCCGTGCCCTGACAAGCGGGCAGACTCGCAAAAGATAGACGGACGTTATCCCGTCCAAATTTTTTGTTCCGTTATCATATTTAAAAACCGCGGCTTGTATATATATCTTGCCTGTGCGGATAATGATGTAAAACAAAGCTGCATATACTGCCATAGTAATATTATGCAAATAAATACAACATAATTATTATATAATATTTCAGCCGTTCTGTCAATAGATTTTTGGACATTTCTTCGCCGCAGCACATTGATGCAACGGGTGATCGGAGCGGCTGTCTGCGCTGAACTATGTCATGCAGATAATATAAAAAAGCCATAGTACTTCCGAAAGGCAGAAATACTATGGCTCATGGTTCTGATATATACGGTCAGACTTACTTTTTCTCGGGCTCGGGCTCGATAACGGGAGCGTCAACAGCGTTCTTTCTTACGCTGGCAATGCCCTTCTTGCAGCTGTCCTTCTTGACATAGCCCTCGCTGGCGGCGATGATCTCACCATTTTTTGCTTTAAGGCGGAATCTGAACGCGCCGGACTTGTCCTTGTATATCTCGAACTTCGGATTTGTCTCTGACTGGAATCCCTCAATGGTCTGATCCTCAAGATTAGCAGCGGGAGCATTCTTGGCAACGCTTGCTATACCGTTCTTTGCGCTGGCGAGAGTGTTGTATACCTCTCCGCCGGTAGCTATGACCTCGCCGTTACCTGCTTTCAGACTGAATGTGAAGCCTGTTTTCGTAGCCTTGATGATAAATTTACCCATAAATGTTTTCAACACCTTTCAGCAAAGAATTACAAAATCGATTGTTTTTCGATTTACACCATAATTATAACTGAATATTATCATCTTGTCAATAGATTTTGTTAATTTTCATCAAAACGCCAAAATTATGAACAAAAACTTACAGCAGCTCATCAGCAGCAGATACCTTCCGGTTCTGCTATATACAGCGTAAAAAAGCAAAGGGACGGCATTATCCGTCCCATGATATGCATATATATCCCGCTGCCCTTACAGCGGAAGTTTTGTCAGATCACTATAAAGCTTTCGGGAACAGTCTCGCAGACAGCGGCGAAATAGCCCCATTTTTCCAGCTTTTCCGCGCATATCTCAGCCTGATCGCGGGTCTCGAAAAGCCCGAATACTGCCGAGCCGCTTCCGGTCATGACAGCTCTGAGAGCGTCCTTGTTGAGCATCGCTGACTTCAGCTTATCCACATCCTCAAGGCAGACTGCCTGTTCAAAGAGATTGCCGAAGTGCTCGTAAGCTCTGTCAGGAGCGCTGCCGATAGTCTCCGCAAGAGCCTTTGCGTCGGGGTGGTGCGGAGCTTCGAGTGCGTCTATGTTCCTGTAAGCCTCGGCGGTAGAGACTCCCTCGCCGCCCTTGGCGATAACAAGGATGCGTCCCGAATAATCGGCAATAGGCTTTATTACCTCGCCGATGCCCTCAACATAGGCAGTCCCTCCCGTAAGGAAGAAAGGAACGTCCGCCCCCAGCTTTTCGGGAGCACCGACTTTTTTGCCCGTAAGCTTTCCGAGGCAGTACAGCACGGCAGCCGCGTCGGTGCTTCCGCCTCCCATGCCTGCCTGTGAGGGGATACCTTTTTTTATATGTATACGGCAGCCGCAGTCCATACCGTTCTCCTCAAAGAACAGCTTTGCGGCTTTGTAAGCGATATTGCGTTCATCGCAGGGTATGGGGTCCGCGCTTGCGAACTCCTCGGGAACTTCACAGCCAAGCTCTATGCCGACCTCGGTCAGCTCCACACTTACTTCATCGTAAAGCCCCACTGTCTGGAAAACGCTCTCAATGGTGTGGTAGCCGTCAGGCAGCTTTCCCGTAACGTCCAGTGCAAGATTTATCTTTGCAGCAGTCTTTACCCTCATTACTTCTCAGCCTCCAGCTTCTTCAGGAACTTCTCGATACGGCTTATAGCCTCCATGAGGTGCTTGAGGGAGTAGGCATATGAAATACGGATATAGCCCTCTCCGCTCTCTCCGAATGCGCTTCCGGGAACTGTTGCCACCTTCTCCTCAAATAGCAGCCTCTCGCAGAATTCCTCGCTGGTGAGACCCGTGCTCTTGATACAGGGGAACACATAGAAGGCTCCCTCGGGATTAAAGCAGGTAAGTCCCAGACGATTGAACTCACCCACAAGGTAGCGGCGGCGGATATTGTACTCGTCCACCATCTTGTCCACCTCGGCGTCGCAGGAGGTAAGCGCCTCAACAGCGGCATTCTGGCTGATAAAGGGACTGCACATGATACCGTACTGGTGTATCTTCGATATCTGACTGATAACAGGCTCGGGAGCGGCAACATAGCCCAGTCTCCAGCCCGTCATGGCATAAGCCTTTGAGAAGCCGTTGACGTAGATAGTCCGCTCTCTCATGCCCTCCAGCTCGATGATGGAGAAATGCTTTCTGCCGTAGGTGAGCTCCGAATATATCTCATCGGAGAGTATCATTATATTTGTATCGCGGAGAAACTCGGCAATAGGCTCCAGATCCTCCTTGGTCATTACTGCTCCCGTAGGATTGTTGGGGAATGGCAGTATGAGCAGCTTTGTGCGCTCCGTGACCTTGTCTTTGAAGTCCTCAAGAGTAAGCTTGAAGTTGTTCTCTATCCTTGTGGGCACCGATACGGGCACGCCGCCTGCAAGCTCCACCAGAGGAGCATAGCACACGAAGCAGGGCTCCACCACCAGCACCTCGTCGCCGGGGTCAAGGAGACCTCTTACTGCAAGGTCGATAGCCTCGGAACCGCCCACGGTCACGATCATTTCCTTGTCGGGATCGTACTTTACGCCGTGCTTTTTCTCAAGGTGAGCGGAAATGGTGTTTCTCAGGGGCACAAGTCCCTTGTTGGGACCGTAGATGATGTGCTTGCGCTCCAGCACCTTAATGGCAGCCTTTCTGATAGCCCAAGGGGTGTTGAAGTCGGGCTCGCCCACGCCGAGGGAGATGACGCCCTCCATAGTTCCTGCAATATCGAAGAACTTTCGTATGCCCGAGGGCTTGATATTCTTTATTTTGTCCGAAAGGACCTTATCGTAGTCGATCACGATCAAACGAGTCCCCTTTCATCGGGCTCTTCACTGTCGATGAAGATGCCTTTTTCCTTGTATTTTTTCAGAATGAAGTGGGTAGATGTGGAGAGTATGCCGTCGATGGTGGCAAGTCTCTCGGATACGAAGAAGGCAACGTCCTTGAGGTTGTCGCCCTTTACCTCAACGGCAAGGTCATATGCGCCCGAGGACATAAGGCTCACGCTCTCGACCTCATCATACATCATGATAGTCTTGGCGATATCGTCGAAGCCGCAGTCTCTCTGAGGAGTGACCTTCAGCTCGATGGTAGCGTAAACAGTGGACTTGTCGTAGAGGTCGTCGTCAACGATAACGCTGTAGCCCTTGATGACTCCGCTCTTTTCAAGCTTTTCTATCTCCGCAGCAGCCTCCTCCGCGGATATGCCCAGCATCTCTCCCAGCGCCGCGTCGGAGATACGGGCGTTCTGCTGTAATATTTTTACGATGTCGTTCATGGTATCAGTTCCTTTCATATAATATCAGTCTATGTCAATAAAATAAGGTTTTCTTTTAATAAAGTAAGCAATGCGGCGAAAGCCTGCCGCTCGCGCTATGTCAATGCCCTTTTCTATGTCGGAGCCTATGTCCTCAGCCTTGTGAGCGTCGGAGCCTATGCTGAGTATCTCTCCCCCGAGGTCACGGAAAAGCCTTGCGTATTTAAGGTCGGGGAAGCAGTCCCCGAAGCCCTGACGTATACCCGAGGTATTGATCTCAATGCCCCTGCCCTTTTCGATCAGTGCGCGGAAGCTCTCGGCGATAAGCTCATCAAACCGGCTTATATCGGGCTCAATGCCGTCCCTCTGCTTCATATAGCGCAGGCAGTAGGTAAGGTGCGCCAGCACATCGAACTCCACAGTGGTACACATCTCGTATATCTCGCGGAAGTACCGCTCCAGCAGTTCATATATCCTGTCCCCGGAGAAGTCCTTGCAGTCGATGTAGTAGAAGTCCCACTCATTGCGTATCTGGTGCAGGGAGCCGATAATGAAGTCAAGGCGCTTGTCAGCCGCTATCCTCGCCGCAATATCGGGAGCATGGTGTCCCTGTCCCATTTCCGTACCGCATATGATACGGGTCCTGCCGCTGTATTCCGCCTTTATCCTGTCCACCGCGGACACAGAGCGCTCAAAGTCCTGACCGAAACCGAAGTCCTCGGACTGAACGTCCTCGCCGTAATGCTCACGGGAATACCACCAGTTGCACTCGCAGTGATCGGTGATGGCATAGGCAGCAAGTCCCAGACTCTCCGCCCGTTTTATGCAGTCCGCTATGGGAGCATCGGAATCGAAGGAAAACTGAGTATGGGTATGGCAGTCGATCAGATTCATAGTTTCAGCCCCTTTTTAGTGTATTTTATTATTATAGCACATAACGAAGCAAATTTCCACTGTTTTTTAAAAAAAGTGAATAGCGGTAAGTTATTAGTGAGCTGTGCAGGGGACGCCGCCCCTACACGGATCAGTGTGATTTACTGCGTTATTTGCGGACGCCCGATGGGCGTCCCTGCTAAGCATTATGCACTGATCACCGAAAAAGCGATATTGACTTTACGGGACAGGTATGATATAATTATATCAATCATGTGGGGAGTCCCCATATTACAACAAAACGGAGGTTTTTATTATGAGAGCAGTTGTAACTGTTATCGGTAAGGATACTGTCGGTATCCTCCACAAGGTAAGCGGTATCTGTGCCGAGTACAATGTTAATGTTATAGAGGTGACACAGAGCGTTCTTCAGGATATGTTCGCTATGATAATGCTGGTGGATATATCGGCTATCAAGGGCGATTTCTCGGAGCTTGTTGACAGGATGACTGCCCTCGGCACAGAGCTTGGTCTCTCTATCCACACAATGCACGAGGATATCTTCAACTCGATGCACAGTGTCTGATGAAAGGAAGTCCGCTCAATGCTTAACGTATATAATATTCTCGAAACTATCCGCATGATACAGGACGAGTGCCTTGATATCCGTACTATCACCATGGGTATCTCTCTCCTTGACTGTATCGACACGGATATCGACAAGGCCTGCGAGAAGGTCTACAACAAGATAGTGACCAAGGCAGGCAAGCTTGTGCCTGTCGGTCAGCAGATCGAAAAGGAGTACGGCATCCCCATCGTAAACAAGCGTATCTCCGTAACTCCCATAGCCATGCTGGCAGCAGCCTGCCCCGACGGTGATCCCGTCAAGTTCGCAAAGGCACTCCAGAGAGCTGCCGACACCTGCGGCGTCAACTTCATAGGCGGCTATTCGGCGCTGGTACACAAGGGCTTCAGTGCAGGCGACATGGCACTCATCAAGTCTATCCCCGAGGCTCTTGACGTTACACAGAACATCTGCTCATCCGTAAATATCGGCTCAACAAAGTCGGGTATCAACATGGACGCTGTAAAGCTCATGGGTCAGATAGTCAAGGAAGCTGCCGTAAAGACCGCAGACCGCGACTGTATCGGACCTGCAAAGCTGGTAGTATTCTGCAATGCCGTTGAGGATAACCCCTTCATGGCAGGCGCATTCCACGGCGTAGGCGAGCCCGACTGCGAGATACACGTCGGCGTTTCGGGTCCCGGAGTTGTCCGCGCAGCTCTTACAAAGTACCCCGATGCTTCAATAAACGAAATTGCGGACATCATCAAGAAGACCGCATTCAAGATAACCCGTATGGGTCAGCTGGTAGGTGCAAGAGCTTCCGAGCTCCTTGGCGTTCCCTTCGGCATAGTTGACCTGTCTCTGGCTCCCACACCTGCTGTGGGCGACAGCGTTGCACATATCCTCGAGGAAATGGGTCTGGAAATGTGCGGCACCCACGGCACCACTGCCTGCCTCGCTATGCTCAACGACGCAGTCAAGAAGGGCGGCGTAATGGCTTCATCCACTGTCGGCGGACTCTCGGGCGCATTCATTCCCGTATCCGAGGACGCAGGCATGATAGATGCCGCAGTCGCAGGTGTTCTCAGCCTTGAAAAGCTGGAAGCAATGACAGCTGTATGCTCTGTCGGACTTGACATGATAGTAGTTCCGGGTGAGATAAGTCCCGAGACCATATCCGCTATCATTGCGGACGAGGCTGCTATCGGCATGGTGAACTCAAAGACCACAGCAGTACGTCTTATCCCTGCCATCGGCAAGAAAGAGGGCGACACCCTCAAATTCGGCGGTCTGCTGGGAAGCGGTCCTGTTATGCCCATCAGGGAGAAGTCTCCTGCCAAGTTCATCAACCGCGGCGGACGTATCCCTGCACCTATGCAGAGCCTGAAGAACTGACAAAAGATCTGCACTTCCGTAAAAACTCATCACTATTCCCACTACTGTTTTTTCCAAGAAAAGGATGATCTATATGACAGATATTCGCAACACTAACGGCACCTGTCCAAGCTGCGGAAAGGCTGTTATCGGATACAGCTCCGCCGCCCGCGATTACGGCTCTCCCATAAGGACCTGCAAGGGCTGCGGACAGCAATACCTCGACAGCCGCTATATAGAGCTTGCGGTGGAACCTCCTGCCCCACGCGACTTTAAAGCAGGTGCAGGACTGAAGATCGCACTGCTGGGACTTATCATTTTCGTCATCTCAGGCGCCCTTACCCTTTCCACCATCTCGCACCACGGATATTACAGCATGAAAGCACTTCTGACGATGATCCTGAGTATCGTACTGATATTGTTCGGTATCATCGACGCTGTCCGTGTAAAAACAGGCGCAAAGCAGAAGAGTCTGGACAGAAAAAGAGCCGAGTCCGAGCAGCGCCTCATGGACAGATCATACGCAAGGCTCCTTGCAGATCTGGGGTACAATGTTCCCGACAAATATCTATGACTAAAGGGCGGAGCTTCTCCGCCCTGTTTTGTAAGGTGATAACATGGATATCCGCTATATACCTACACTTTTCGGGCTCCCCGAAGCCGCCGGGCTGACGGAGCTTAACACAGGACACATAAACCGCACATTCCTCGCGGACTGCGGCGGAGAGCGATATGTGCTTCAGGCACTTAATCCCGCAGTATTCCCCTGTCCCGAAGCTGTTATGGACAACATCTCTGTCATCTCCCGTGCCTTTGCGGAGTCAGGCGGCTCCGATACAGCCGTCCCGTGTTTTATCGCCTCCGGCGATAAAACATATGCGGTCGCGGAGGGAAAAGTATGGCGTATTTACAGGTATCTTTCCGCGGCCGCAACAGCCGCGGCTGAACCCGCGGCTGCGGGACGGGCATTCGGCAGCTTTATCAGGATCATAGACGGCAGGGAGCTGAACTCTGCCGCTCTGCCGAGCGGCTACCACGACTTTGGCGGCTATTACGACGAGCTTACAGCTCTGGGCGGAGAAGCTCCTAAGCTTGCACGGCTGAAAGCCGAGCTTGATGCCGTGTTCACGGAGGAGCTCCCGAGACGTATCATACACGGCGATGCAAAGGCGGACAATGTCCTCATCGGGGACGCCCTGACAGTCATCGACCTTGACACCGCAATGAGGGGCTATGCTGCCATAGACTTCGGTGACCTTGTGCGCTCGGTATGCGGAGGCGATATGTCAGACCTGTCCACTGTCCGCGCAGCCGCACAGGGCTTTGCCGAGGGACTGGACGGACTTCTCACCGCAGAGGAAGTAAGCTCCCTGTACTGCGGCATATTGCGCAGCACGGCTGAGCTTGCTGTCAGGTATCTTGCAGACAGTCTCCGCGAGGAAAAGTACTTCCGCGGCAAGACCACAGCGGACTGTATCTGCCGAGCAGAGGAGCTTCTCGGGCAGCTTGACTATTTTATCGCTGCAAGACCGGAGCTCACAGGGATCATAACCGAGGCATTCGGATAATGCTCATCTTGCTATTTTTATATATTTATGCTATAATTAAGTAAAATCATACCCTGAAAACTCATGGGAAGGTGTACATATGGAAGCCATAGCTGTAATAGCGGTCATAGTCGTTCTGTGCATAATACTGGGCGTAAAAGCCATATATCTGTTATTTGCCGCAGTAATTCTCGTAGCGGCAGCCTTTGCAGCGTCCATGCTGCTTCTTGCCTTCTTTTTTGTGCGCCTTTTATTCTCAAAAAAACACAAAGCCGTGTTCTCACGCATTGACAAAAGTCCGCGCAGCAGGTTCATGGCTGCATACTACATAATAGACGGAACGGAATACCCCAACATCTTCCCTGTGGAGAGCTTTCTTCACAGCAAGCTCTACCGCACAGACAGGGATTACACCGTCTTTCTCAGCAGAAACAGGAAATTCGTTTTTGACAGATTTGCCTGCATCACCTGCACTACGGGCACCATCATAGGTATTGCCTGTGCAGCAGCGGCGATACTGTTCTTTATATCATAGGAGGAAATTATGGAGGAACACATCTGCGGCACTCACGGTGTCCACAAGGACATAGTCGAAAAGGTATCGAAGGTAATGCCCGACGAAGCCGTTCTCTACGACGCTGCGGAGCTGCTGAAAGTATTCGGCGACTCCACAAGGATAAGGATAATATTCGTGCTCTGCCAGAGCGAGATGTGCGTCTGCGATATAGCAAGGCTCCTCGGCATGACACAGTCTGCCATCTCTCATCAGCTGAGAGTGCTCAAGCAGGCGCGTCTGGTAAGCTCCCGACGTGAGGGCAAGACCATATTCTACTCCCTCTGTGACGACCATGTAAAGACCATTTTCTACCACGCCATGGAGCACGTTATGGAGTAACACACAGCATGAGATATTTTGATTTTCACACCCACGCATTCACCGACGCCCTTGCAGAAAGAGCAGTTTCGGGACTTGCCGACACCAGCGGCATAACTCCCGCCACAGACGGCACCCTTGCGGGGCTGCGCAAAAAAATGGCTGAAAACGGCATAGACCGCGCCCTGCTTCTGCCTGTTGCCACAAAGCCCTCACAGCAGACCACCATCAACAACTGGGCTGCCGAAATAATGGGGGACGGGCTCTTCTGCTGCGGCACTGTCCACCCCGATGCAGAGGACGCAGTCCGAGAGGTCGAGAGGATAAAGTCTCTCGGGCTCTGCGGCGTCAAATTCCACTCCGAGTATCAGAAGTTCTCCCCACATGAGGAGAGAATGTTCCCCATATACGAAAAAATAGCCGAACTCGGGCTCATCGCCGTTTTCCACGGCGGCTGGGACCCATACTCCGAGGACATCGTAAGAGCGACTCCTCAGAGCTTTGCAGCCCTTGCGGAAGCCTTCCCCCACCTGACCATAGTCGCCGCACATCTCGGCGGACTCGGTATGTGGGACGATGTCGAGAGATACACCGCAGGAAAATATGAGAACCTCTGGTTCGATGTGGGAGTTATCTCCCGATATATCGAGGACGAACAGCTTCTCCGCATAATCCGTATGCAGGGAGCGGACAAGGTCCTCTTCGGCAGCGACTGTCCGTGGGACGACCCTGCCAATGAGATAGCCATGATAAACAGGCTTTCTCTCACAGAAAAAGAAAAGGAGCTCATCTTCTGCAAAAACGCAGAGAAGCTCCTTAATATCCGATAAAATGCGAAAAAGCTCATGTACCCCTACATGAGCCTTTTCTTTTCCCCTTATCAAGAGATAATCCCCTTATCCCTTCAGAGATCCGTCTGAAATCATGTTATATTTTTTGCGTTTCATAAGAGGAAGCTTTTTTCCGCATACCCCTATGCGGCAGAGCGATCATTGCCCCGATCACCCCTATATCATGGCTGTTGTGTCACTATTGCTGCGTCATTATAAAAAGTTGTTTACCCCTGTGCGCATCTGTTCCCCCCAGATCTTCCGCGCACTATCATTAATGAAGCCTTCTCTTATTTCAGCTTCGAATCCCTAACTTGGCCAGATGAGTTGTCTCACTCTCCGTCCCCCCGAACGGAGAGCAAGAAAAGCTTTCATCGCCGCTCCGAGAGCAGCAGTCATTTCCCCCGAAAGACTATCCATGGAAGGTCAGTTCTGCGTATCGCCGTTTTTGCTGTCCCCCGTACCGGACCCCCTGCGTTTCTTAGCGTCAAGGTATGCGCCCGCGGCAGTGCCGACGGACATCCCTATTCCCATACCCAGTGCCATATTTTTTAACAACGCCTGTCCTATGAGCATCCCCATGCTCATTCCGATACACATAAAGCACGACAGATACGATCCCTGATCCTTATGCGGTGTTTTCCTGTTTACATCTTCATTTTTCATAGTATTCCCTGATCGGTTTACATCTCGTCGAGAATTATCTCCAGACCCTTTTCCATTTCGGTCCTGAGGAAACCGCTTCTGTAACCCATTACCATGACGAACATAGCTTTTTTCATCTTTTCGTCATCGGCGATCTCTTTGGTATTCTCCGCCACCTCACGGGCTACCAGAGTTTTTATGTGGTCAGTGTCAAAAGCGCCCTCGTCCTCGGCGGTAAAGATTATCCTGCAAAGGATATCGTAGAGAAGGACCTCCTCGATGATATCATCCGAGGTATCCTCCACATCGCCGTTTATGTAGCGCATAAGGTTCGCAATGTCCTCCAGCTTCATAGCCTTGCGGAGCATATTGATAAGCAGTATGCGCAGGATCTGCTTTTCGGAATATTTCTTACCCTTTGTAGCCGAGACCCAGCCGCGCTTGATCCAGTTCTGGATGGTAGTGCCCTCAAGACCTGTGAGCTTTGAGAGCTGCGACAGCGTAAGTCCGCCTGTGGCTTCAAGAACGGGAGAGATAAGCGAAAACGCCGATTCTCTTGCCTGTTCCGAAAATTTCATTGTTGTTCCGGGAATAAGTCTGTTCATAGTCTTTAACTCCTCTCTGACGATGATATGATTATATCACAGGTTCAGCTGAACTTCAAATGTTATCTCGGGATGATTTTGAGCTTTTTCAGATATTTTTTTGTATTTATCACACTATTTCATTAGTTTTCACACTTTTTCACGTTTTTTCGCATTGGTCTGACCACTTGATATATACAGTATCCGACACCACTGTTTCGGGGCAAAGATCTCCCTGAAACTGCACCTTTTCTCCGCGCTGTATGCTTTATCATATAATATATAGTATAAGCGGGGAGCCCCCGCAGGCTGTTTCGCGGTATAAATATCAGAACAGTCAGTTTTTCTCCGCGCATCTTGCTATTTTCATACTTATATGTTATAATTAGTACATACTTGAAATGCTCGGCATATCATGCATTATGGAGCGATATACACAAGGAGGTCTATATGAAATATACTCAGGGTCAGTATATCATTACTGATAAACACGCCATAGCCCGTGAGATATACAGCTTCACCATCTCATGTCCCGAGGTGGCAGAGGCAGCCTGTCCCGGACAGTTCGTACACATCAGGGCTAAGGGCTTTACTCTCCGCAGACCCATCTCTATCTGCGGCATAGACAAGGAAAAGGGCACCCTCCGCATAGTTTTCGAGATACGCGGCGAGGGCACCGCTGAGATCGCCAAGCTCAACAAGGGAGACCTTATTGATATGCTGGCACCCCTCGGTCACGGCTTTACCGTGGACAGTTCCTATAATAAGGTCGTACTCATCGGCGGCGGCATCGGAACACCTCCCATGCTTCCCCTTGCAAAGATATACGGTGGCAAAGCAGTTGCCATAAGCGGCTTCAGGAACGCCTCTGCGGCTATCCTTCAGGAGGACTTCCGCAGCACAGGCGCCGAGACCATTCTCTGCACCGATGACGGCTCCGCAGGTATCCACGGCTTTGTTACACAGCCCTTTACCGAGCTGGCTGAAAAAGGCGGTATAGACGCAGTTTACGCCTGCGGACCCCTGCCCATGCTCAAGGGCATAGCAGCCATCTGCAAGGAAAAGGGCATATTCTGCCAGATCTCCCTTGAGGAGAGGATGGCTTGCGGCATAGGAGCCTGTCTGGGCTGTGCCTGCCGTACAAAGAGAAACGACGAGGAATATTTCGCTCATGTCTGCAAGGACGGCCCCGTATTCAACGCTGAGGAGGTGCTCTGGTAATGGCTGATCTTTCTGTAAAAGTCTGCGGTACAGACTTCAAGAACCCAATAATCCCCGCTTCAGGCGTATTCGGCTACGGCAGGGAGTACGAGGAGCTCTTCCCTCTTGAAAAGCTTGGCGGTATCGCCACAAAGGGAACCACCCTCCATCTCCGCACGGGAAATCTCGCTCCCAGAATAGCTGAGACCCCTTCGGGTATGCTCAATTCCGTAGGTCTCCAGAACCCCGGCATCGACCACTTCATCAGCACCGAGCTCCCCTATCTGCTCACAAAGGACCTTGTAGTCCTTGCGAATATCGCAGGTGCTACGCCCGAGGAGTGCGCAGAGGTAGCTGCAAAGCTGGAGGACACCGACGTCCACATGATAGAGCTTAACATCTCATGCCCCAATGTGAAGCAGGGCGGAGCAGCCTTCGGCACAAGCTGCGAAATGGCAGCCGAGGTCACAAGAAAGGTCCGTGCAGCAACGAAAAAGCCCCTTGTGGTAAAGCTCTCACCCAATGTCACCAGCATCACGGATATTGCAAAGTCCGTTGAAGCCGCAGGTGCAGACGCAGTTTCACTGATAAACACTCTCCTCGGCATGAGGATAGACATAAACACAGGCAGACCCATACTCCGCAACAATGTAGGCGGCATGAGCGGTCCTGCGGTATTCCCCATAGCTGTACGCATGGTATGGCAGGTAGCTAACGCCGTGAACATCCCCGTTATCGGCATGGGAGGCGTGTCATCGGGGCGTGACGCCATAGAGCTCATGATGGCAGGCGCCTCCGCAGTACAGGTGGGTGCAGCCATATTCACAGACCCCTACGCTCCCGTAAGGATAGCTGAGGAAATGAACGAATGGCTCGACAGCAAGGGAATAGCGTCCGTAAGGGACATAATCGGAACAGTAAAGCCGTGGTAAATCGGAATTTAACACCTGCGGTGTTAAATTCCGAGTGAGTAGCGAGTAGTAAGTAGTGAGTAGTATTATTCAGTGCATCAACTTCTACTCTCTACTCTCTACTTACTCAAATCAAAATTCAGCAAAGCTGAATTTTGATTTATCGGAGGATATAATGATAATAATGTCAGTTGACTTCGGCGACGCAAGAACGGGCATAGCTGTCTGCGGAAAAAGCGAGATGATAGCCTCACCCGTCACGGTCATTGCCGAAAAAGACTTCAACAAATGTATAGAAAAGACCGCTGCCCTTGCAAAGGAGCAGCGTGCCGAGCAGATAGTCGTCGGCTATCCTATGAATATGAACGGAACAGTCGGCGAAAGAGCCGAGAAATGCAAGCTCTTCGCCGAGGAGCTCGAAAAGCTCACAGGCTGTCCCGTAAAGCTCTGGGACGAGCGCTGCACCACGGTTTCGGCGCATAACGCCCTCAACGTCACCAACACCCGCGGCAAGAAGCGCAAGGCCGTTGTGGACGCTGTTGCGGCTGTGCTCATCCTCGAGAGCTATTTAGGCTTCAGACGCAATTCCGGCGAGGCTACATAATTACCGACTTGATGTCGTCAAGAAGGTTCCCTGCAGCTCTGAGAGCCTTTCCTGCGTCCCGTTTTATGCTCATCTTCTTGATGGGACGTGCGCTTGAGAGCGCATAGCAGGCAAAACCTACCGCCGCACCTGCGGCTGCCCCTTTTGCAAGTGACTTAATATCCATTCCAAACACTCCCGTCAGTTATTGTCCGTTTCGGCGGACGATGATATTATCTGTATTTCAGAGAAAAATATTCTGAGAACATAAGGAGAAAGCCATAAAAGCAAAACTCGCAGCCCTTTTCCTGCTTCCGGCAGCGGCAGAGACAACTGCTGTATAAAGGCTCTTTTAGCCAAATAAACACCCTTTCCTCCTTAAAGAGGAGAACAATACTATTATAAATAACAGAAGGATAATTATGCAGAACCTTAATATCGTACTGGTAGAACCCCAGATACCGCAGAATACGGGAAATATCTCCCGAACCTGCGCCGTTACGGGAGCAAGGCTCCACCTCGTCCGTCCGCTGGGCTTCGAGGTAAGCGACAAGCACCTGAAGCGTGCAGGTCTGGACTACTGGGACAAGCTGGACATCACATACTACGACAGCCTTGCGGACTTCTTTGAGAAGAACAAGGACGGGCATTTCTTCTACTTCACCACAAAAGGGCTCCATGTCCACAGTGAAGCGGAATACCCCGACAACGCCTATCTCGTCTTCGGACGTGAGGACAAAGGGCTTCCCGAGGAGCTCCTGCATGACAACCCCGAAAGCTGTGTAAGGATACCCATGCGAAACGAGCTGCGGAGCCTGAACCTTTCCAATTCCGTAGCCATAGCGGTATATGAGGTCCTTCGGCAGTGGGACTATCCCGACCTTTCCCGCGAGGGAAAACTGACAAAATACGAATGGTAAAGGAGATATTATTATGTCAAAGATCGTATTGCTTACCGATTCATGCTGCGACCTTACAAAGGAGACTATCGAGGAGCTGGGAATAAAGCTGCTCCCATTCACCCTCACTGTTGGCGGCGAGAGTTTCAGGGAGACCATAGACAAGTCAACTCAGGAATTCTATGAGCTCCTTGAAAAAACAGACGAGATACCCAAGCATTCGCAGATATCTCCCGTCACCTTCGAGGAAGCTTACAAGGAGCTCTTTGAGCAGGGCTACACCGATATTATCAGTGTATCCATCAACTCTCAGGGCTCAGGCACATACAACAATTCCATCATCGGAAAGAACGACTTCTTCGAGAATGTGCCCGAGGCAAAGGACAAGATCCGCATTTTCAACCTTGACTCCAAGTGCTACACCCTTTTCTACGGCTATCCCCTTATGGAAGCCGCAAAGAAGATACGCCGCGGCGCTGACGCCGAGGAGATAGTGGCATATCTTGAGGACTGGTTCAATGTCTGCGGAATATATGCAGTTCCCTACAACCTCAAGTACGCCAAGAAGTCGGGACGCATCTCCGCAGCAAAGGCTTTTGCGGGAGAGCTTTTAGGTCTCAAGCCCGTTATCCTCTTTGCAGACGGTACTACGACCACCGTTGACAAGATAAGGGGCGAGAAGAACATCGTTCCCAAGCTGGCAGAGATAGTGGAGAAAAACATGACTCCCCAGACTCCCTACCTGATGATACACGGCAAGGACAACACCCTTGCAAAGGAAGTGGAGAAGGAGCTCTACAAAAAGACAGGCAGAAAGGCTGAGATGTACGGCAGCATCGGCGCAGTTGTCACAGCAAACATAGGTCCCGAGCTGGTAGCGGTACTGGTAAGACGCAAGAACAAGTGATATAAACTCAAAAGAGACAGGGCAGCCGCTCCGTCTTTTTTGATGTACGCATTTGCCTGTATTTCGGGATGTAAAAGGGCTTTGACATCGTTTTTTCACCCCTTGTCAATGACTTTTTGCAGCCGTTTTTGCAGATGTAAAAACAGATTGGTAGCTTTTTTCTCACGGGGCAGGTATACTGGTATCTGTCAGGAGACAAAAGCTCCGAAGGAGGAAACATGGAGATCGGAAACCAGATCAAAAAACACAGAACCAGACTCAAATGGTCGCAGGAGACCCTTGCGGAAAATGCATATGTCAGCCGCCAGACCATATCCAACTGGGAGAACGGCAAGAGCTATCCCGATATCCACAGCCTCCTCATCCTCGGAAAGCTTTTCAATATATCTCTTGACGAATTAGTCAAAGGAGATGTTGAAACCATGAACAACGAAATAAGCAAAAATGAGGTAAAGAGATTCAATGCCCTTTCATGGCTGCTGGCAGCGGAGTACATTATAATGTTATTATCTCCCCTGCCGCTGATAAAGTACCTCGGCTGGGTCGGCGGAGCCATCTGGGGAGTCATAACGGCGGTGTCGCTGTTTACTGCCGCAAAAGTGGAAAAGCTGAAAAAGGCAAACGACCTCACCACATATAAGGAGATAAAAGCCTATATGGAGGGCAAGCCCCTTGACGAGATATCTGCCGAGCGCATAAAAAAAGGCAGCAAAAACCTCATGAAGGCGATGTTCGGCGCAGTATCCGCCATGATAGGCTTCACAGTCTGCATACTGGTTGCATGGCTGCTGAAATAACGAAAAGGGAACGCATATCGCGTTCCCTTTTTATGATACAGCTGTTACTGCATCTTATATGAGTCGATCATCTTCTTGACCATGCTGCCGCCGATAGAGCCAGCCTCTCTTGAGGTAAGGTCACCGTTATAGCCCTCCTTGAGGTCGATGCCCAGCTCGTTTGCGGACTCCATCTTGAATCTTTCGAGAGCCTCTCTGCCCTTCTGTGTCATTACGCCCTTGTTATTGCTGTTATTGCTCATTGCTGTTTCTCCTTTGAAAAAATATTGATGCCGTGATAGTATTATAGCCTTCGCGGCTTTTTTTATTACATGGAAAAATTATGATGAGCAAATATGTCAGCTGTCCGCCTTTGTATCGTATGTATCGAGGAAGCGGTGGACTCCCTCATCGTCCTTATAGGCGATAACGGTGTTGACGTTTACGTTTTCGACGCTGCGGAAGATATTCTTCTCCACCTGCGGATTTACCTTTTTCAGCTCAGCGATAAGATTTTTTATCTCAAGGCGCTTTGACACCGAGCGGCTGTCGGGAGCGCAGGTGGTGCAGGTATCGGTGAACTTGCAGGCGCACTGTATGAAGTGGAGCCCGTTGTAGTCTCTCCAGTGCTTGATATCGTCCTCCCTGACCAGATAGAGGGGACGGATCAGCTCCATGCCCTCGAAGTTGGTGCTGTGGAGCTTTGGCATCATGGTCTGTACCTGACCGCCGTAAAGCATCCCCATGAGGATAGTCTCGATAACGTCGTCGAAGTGGTGACCGAGAGCTATCTTGTTGCAGCCCAGAGCCTTTGCGTGACTGTAAAGGTATCCCCTTCTCATTCTCGCACATATATAGCAGGGGTTCTTCTCGATATTGTACACCGAGTCGAAGATATCCGACTCGAATATATGGACGGGTATGGACATTGAACGGGCATTTTCCTCGATAACGCGGCGGTTCTCGGGACTGTACCCGGGATCCATGACAAGGAACACCACCTCAAATGGGAACTTGTCATGGCGTTTCAGCTCCTGAAAGAGCTTTGCCATGAGCATTGAGTCCTTGCCGCCCGAGATACAGACGGCTATTTTATCATTGGGCTTTACAAGCTCATACTCGTTTATTGCCTTGGTGAATTTGCACCATATTGACTTCTTGAACTTCTTCCGCAGGCTCAGCTCCACAGCCTCGGTGACCTGACTGTTCTCCATTTTAAGCCTCAGCCACTCCACATAGCCGCCCTCAAGGTTGTATACGTCAAAGCCCTTGTCGCAGAGCTCATCTGCAATATCGCGGCTGATGATACCGCTGCGGCAGCAGATGATGAGCTTCCTGTCCTCGGGCAGCTCCGCCGCGGAGATATCCTCCTGCGCGATATTCACAGCCCCGTCGATATGTCCGTACTCAAAGGCGGAGCTGTCGCGTATATCTATAAGTGCAAAGGAGCCGCTTTCCAGCTTTGCCAGCTCCTCCGCCGTAATACTGTTTCCCATCAGAACACCTCACTGTTTTTTCTCAATGGGCAGCTCAACGGTGAAAACCGTTCCCCTGCCTGCTTCGCTGTCAACGCGGACAGTACCGTTATGGTACATGACGCCGTGCTTGACTATGGACAGTCCCAGACCCGTGCCCTTTATCCTGCGCGAACGGCTCTTGTCCACGCGGTAGAAGCGCTCGAAGATACGTCCGATATGCTCCTTGGGTATACCCATGCCCGTATCGCTGACGGTGATAATGGCTCTCTGGGGACTGTGGGCAATTTTCACATCAAGCTTTCCGCCGCTTACGTTGTACTTTAAGGCGTTGTCGCAGAGGTTGTACATCACCTCTCCGAGAATGGTCCTGCTGCCCATGAGTGAGACTCTCTCTCCCGACACTGAGACCGTAACACCCTTTTCCTCGGCGCTGAGCTTCAGGCGTTCAAGTATCTCCTCTGCCAGAGCATAGAGCTCAACGCTCTCATTCTCACGGGGAGCAGAGTCCTCGTCCAGCTTGGAGAGGGCAACTATATCATTTATGAGATTTATGAGCCTTTCCGACTCGCTGCGGATATTTCCGCCGAACTCTGCCACATCCTCCTGCTTCACCATGCCGTTTGCCAGTATATCGGCAGTTCCGTAGATGGTGGTCAGGGGAGTTTTCAGCTCGTGGGACACATTTGAAGTGAACTCTCGGCGCATGGTCTCAAGCTCCTGCTTTTCGGTAACGTCCATGATGAACACCACCAGTCCGCAGACCATATCTATGCTGTTGGCAGGACTGGCGATGACCTCGCGCTGACCGTCACCCGTTCGGAGGATGCACTCCGAGCGCCTGCCTCCGAGGGCATTGAGGAGACAGCGGCGGAACACCTCTGAATTGTTGAGGGTATAGATGCTCTGTCCCTCGGTGAATGAGCCTGCTCCGAGGAGTCTTTTTGCGCTGGAATTGCAGGTGAGCACATTGAGCTTGGGGTCCGCGATGATAAGTCCCTCGGTCATGCTCTCGGTCATGAGGGTGAACTGCTCACGGCGGCTCTGTATCTCGTCCATCTGGCGGCTTACCTTTATATTCTGGGTGCGCAGCTTATCCAGCAGCGGAGCCAGCTCCTCATAGCCCTTTATGGTAGTCGGATGGGCAAGGTCGATGTCATTTATGGGCTTGACTATGTTTCGGGACACCTTTGAAGCTGCCAGTGCAGAAAACAGCACCAATACCGCCAAAGTCAGCAGCATGGGTGTCAGCACCTTCAGCAGCTGAGCTGTCAGGGAGGTATGTACTCCCGAGACTCTTATGACAGAGCCGTCTGACAGCCTTACAGCGTAGTTCACGGTCTTCTGCATTATGGTGGCAGAGTATCGCGAGGAGCTTCCCTCGCCGTTTTTCACAGCCTCACGGATCTCCTTGCGGTCGGAGTGGTTTTCCAGCTCGGAGACCTCCTCCTCGGAGTCAAAGAGCACCCGTCCGTCCCTGCCTATCCATGTCACGCGGACAGCATCGTCTATATCCGCAGTCTCAAGGTAGCTGCTCCCGTTCTGCTCCACGGCAGAGGAAATGAGCTTTGCTTCCGTCCTCACCTCAGAGGCGGCAAGTTCTGCGGAAGCTCCGTAGAGAATGGCGGTGACTATGATGATCGCAGCCACGACAGAAAGGCTGCAAATGGTGATGATACTGAGGAATATCTTCTTAGTCAATACTGCCGTCACCTGCCTTGTAACCTACTCCGCGGATAGTCTCGATGAGCTCTCCGCAGTCTCCCAGCTTCTGTCTGAGAGTCCTTACATGAACGTCAACGGTGCGGCTCTCGCCTGCGAAGTCATAGCCCCAGATCTCCCTGAGGAGGCTGTCCCGCGAGAACACCTGTCCCCTGTTCCTCATGAGCATCAGCAGCAGGTCGTACTCCTTCAGGGTAAGATTCACCTTTTCGCCGTCGGCAAACACCTCATGCTTTGAGGGATAGACGGTGATACCGCCCAGTGACAGCTTCTCTGTATCTGCGGAGCTGCCGTAGGTGCGTCTCAGCAGCGCCTTTATGCGTGAGATGAGCTCCATAGTGCCGAAGGGCTTGGCGATATAGTCATCAGCGCCGTTGTCCAGCCCCTCCACCTTGTCAAGCTCCGTGCCCTTTGCGGTCAGCATTATCACAGGGAGCTTCCGCGTCCCGGGGGCGCTGCGGAGCTTTTTCAGCACCTCAAGACCGTCCTCCTCGGGGAGCATACGGTCAAGGAGCAGCAGCTCGGGAAGCTCCTCTTCTATAGCCTCATAGAGCGCTGGGGGAGTCTCAAAGCCCTCGGCTTCAAAGCCCGAGCTTTTCAGGGCATAAATGACGAAATTTCTGATGCCCTCCTCGTCCTCAAGCATATATATCATAAAAAAGTCTCCTTTCCCTGCACGGGAGTGATACGTTATCATTACTTTGCGGTCAGTGGTCTGACAAATAATATTATACGTCGCTTTGTGAAAAAATTCAAGTCCCTGTTAAAAACAGCCGAAAATACGCGGAGACCCGTCATAAATTTTTTGTGTATTTTTTAAAATTATAGTTGAATTTCTCGGCTGTTTGTGTTATACTGTAATGTGCAGACTTTTGCAATCTTATAATTATCCGCCTTTATGTAAAACACCATGAAAGGGCGGAGGATCGGAGATAATATGAACTTCACAAATATGCTCACCAATCTTGCACAGATCTCGGACGCAGAAAATCCTACGATCTTCCCATTCCCATTTCCCATGCACATCGCTATCGTTATAATATCCGTGATCTTTTTCGGTTTCAGATTTGCAGTACAGAAAAAGCCATACCAGCTCATTTTTGCCATCGCAACACCTATCTCGCTGCTGTTATGGGTATCCAATAACAAGACTCTCTACTACACTGTGGGAATTATCGAGCTTATACTCATTCTTCTTGCTATCGTATCTTCCTTCATATTCAAGCCCAAGAAAGCTGAGGCTGCTGCTGCAGCTGCCGAGGCAAAGACTGAGGAAGACGGCAGCGACAAGGCTGACGAGGAGGAATAAACCGTGAAGATAGCAGTCCTTGACTGGTACACGGTCAACATAAGCGGGGATATCCCCACGACTCAGCTCGAGGAGCTTGGCGAGGTAAAGATAATACCGCTTACAAAGCCCGAGGAGACCGCCGCCAATATCGGCGATGCAGACATAGTCCTCTGCAACAAGGTGCTCATCACCAAGGAGGTAATGGACGCCTGCCCCAATATAAAATATGTGGGGCTCTTCGCCACGGGCTTCAATAACGTGGACATCGCCTATGCCGCTGAAAAGGGCATAACCGTATGCAACGCAGGTCAGTACTCCACCAACGCTGTGGCTCAGCAGACCTTCGCCTACATACTTGACCGCTTCAGCCGCGTGAGAGACTACGATACCGCCGTGAAAAACGGCGAGTGGGAGCGCTCCCCTGCGTTCTCATACTTTCCCGTGCCCACCTCAGAGCTGGCAGGCAAGACCCTTGCCATAGTGGGCTACGGCTCGATAGGAAGAAAGGTCGCCGAGATAGGCTCAGCCTTCGGCATGAACATAGTCATAAGCACAAGGACTCAGCCCAAGGACTGCCCCTATGAGGTCACAGACCTGTTCACAGCGGCAGAAAAGGCTGACGTAATCACCTTCCACTGCCCTCTTACCGAGCAGACCGCAGGCATCATCAATGAGGAGCTCCTCTCCCATATGAAGCCCTCGGCAATGCTGATAAATACTTCAAGAGGCGGAGTGGTCAACGAAGCCGACCTTGCAGCTGCGCTCAGCAGCGGAAAAATAGCCGCTGCCTATCTTGATGTGCTGGTAAAGGAGCCCATGTCTCCCGATACTCCCCTCAAGGGCGCAAAAAACTGCGTCATCACTCCCCATACCGCATGGGCACCTCTGGAGACCAGACAGCGCCTTGTGGATATCGTATGTGAGAACATAAGGGCTTGGCAGAGCGGAAAACCGCAGAATAAAGTCAACTGAAGGAAGTCAGTACCTATGAGAAATATATCCGAAAAACAGCGTATCGTCATAAAGCTGGGAACTTCTACCCTCGCTCACAAGACGGGCAAGCTCAATATACGCCGAATGACCAACCTTGTGCGCGTTATTTCCGACCTGCACAACTCGGGCAGAGAGATAATCATGGTCTCCTCGGGAGCCGTTGGTCTGGGTGCAGGCAAGCTGGGACTCCCCGAAAAGCCCAAGGACACCAAGACCAAGCAGGCTGTTGCCGCTATCGGTCAGTGCGAGCTCATGCACGTTTATGACGATATGTTCGCGAAATACAGCGTTACGGTGGCGCAGATACTGCTCACCAAGACCATCATCAACAACCCCAATCACTGCGAGAACTTCATGAATACCGTGGAGAAGCTGGTGAATATGGACGTTATCCCCATCGTAAACGAGAACGACACCATCGCTATCGACGAGCTGGAACTTGAGATAGGCGAGAACGACTCACTCTCCGCCCTTGTTGCGGAGCTGTCAGGAGCAGACCTTCTGCTGATACTGTCGGACATCGACGCTCTCTACGACGATGATCCCCGTTCAAATCCCGACGCAAAGCCCATCCCCCTTGTTGAGGAGATAACTCCCGAGATAGAGGCAATGGCAGGCGGCGCAGGAACAAGTCTGGGCACAGGCGGTATGTCCACCAAGATAACCGCCGCAAAGATAGCCACAAACGCAGGCATCGACATGGTCATCATGAACGGCAGGGACCCCGAGAAGCTCTACGACCTCTTTGAGGACAAGGAGATAGGTACCCTTTTCAAGGCAAAATAACCGCCGACACCATTAACGGAGGTCTGATATGATAATTTCCAAGGGCAGCGAGAGAGTGTCCAAGGAGGACACCTACCTCAACTGCGCTGAGGTCTTCGCTTACAGGAGCACCTGTCTCAAGCGCAAATACGGCGCAGTCATAGTCAAGAACGACGCGGTGCTGTCAACAGGCTACAACGGCTCTCCCCGAGGCACGGAAAACTGCTGTGACAGAGGAGAATGTCCGAGGATACCCCTTGGTCTCCATCAGGGTGAGGGCTACGGTATGTGCAGAGCTGTACACGCCGAGGCGAATGCGCTGCTGAACTGCTCCCGCGAGCAGACCGTGGGCGCTGACCTTTATCTGACAGGCGTGAACCCCTCCGACGGCAGCATACACAAAGCAAAGCCCTGTCCCCTGTGTGCAAGGATGATAATACAGGCAGGGATAAGGAACGTATACCTCCGACAGAGCGGCGCTCCCAACGACTATATAAAAATGCCTGCCGAAAAGCTTGAATGGTACCTTGAGGGATAAGTCATAAAGCTGCTTATACAGACCGTAACAGCGGCTTCATCATGTACAGGAAACAAGATATTCGTAATATATAACAGAGATCAAACAAGAGGTGTTAATAATGAGCTATACAGAGGAACTGGGAAAAAGAGCCAAGGCAGCCGAAGCTGCCGCAGCAGGCGCTTCAACTCAGATGAAGGACAGCGCCCTTGCAGCTATATCAAAGGCGCTCATTGAAAACAAGCAGCTTATAATCGAGGCTAACGCCAAGGACATCGCCGCCGCAAAGGCAAACGGCATGACCGAGGCTAAGCAGGACAGACTGAAGCTTGACGAAAAACGCATCGAGGGCATCGCCAAGGGAGTTGACGAGCTCATCGCCCTGAAGGACCCCATCGGTGAGGTCATCGGCGGCGGAAACCGTCCCAACGGCCTGCAGATAATCAAGACCCGCGTACCGCTGGGCGTTATCGGAATAATCTTCGAGTCACGCCCCAATGTTACCGTTGACGCGGCTGCACTTTGCCTCAAAGCAGGCAACGTTGTTATACTCAAGGGCGGCAAGGAGGCTATAAACTCCAACATCTGCCTCGGAAACATCATGCGCAGGGCTGTGGAGGAAGCAGGTCTCCCTGCGGACGTTATACAGGTCGTTGACAACACAGACCGCGAGACCACCAACGAGCTCATGCGTCTCAACGGCTATGTGGACGTCATAATCCCCAGAGGAAGCGCCAACCTCATTCAGGCAGTAGTAAAGAACGCAACTGTTCCCGTTATCGAAACAGGCGCAGGCAACTGCCACACCTACATAGACGCATCCGCAGACCTTGATATGGCTGTGAACATCACCGACAACGCCAAGACACAGCGTCCCTCGGTTTGCAACGCCATCGAGAGCCTGCTGGTACACAAGGACATCGCAGACAAGTTCCTGCCCCTTATAGCAGAGCGCTTCAAGGAGCACGATGTGAAGATATACGGCTGTGACAGGACCATCGCTATTCTCGGCAGCGGCATCGAAAAGGCTACCGAGACCGAGTACGCCACAGAATTCAACGACTTCGTCATAGCAGTCAAGGTAGTTGACGACATCGACGAGGCTATCGCACATATAAGAAAGTACAGCACAAAGCATTCGGAGTGCATCGTTACGAGCTCCCTTGCAAACGCACGGAAATTCCAGAAGCAGGTAGACGCAGCAGCAGTCTATGTCAATGCTTCCACACGCTTCACAGACGGCGGTGAATTCGGCTTCGGCGCAGAAATAGGCATTTCCACCCAGAAGCTCCACGCAAGAGGTCCCATGGGACTTACTGAACTTACCACAGTAAAATACCTGATCAACGGAGACGGTCAGATAAGATAAAACCGCCGCCTCCGTGCGGCAATATCAGAATATTCACTTGATTTTGGAGGTCGAAATGGCTATTAGAAAAGATCTTGACGATATGCTCAACAGCCTTATGGACGGCGGCGGAAGCGGAAACAGCAGTACGCCTGCAAGGAGCCATACCACACCAAGGGCTGTGCGCAAGAGCAAATTCGACAATATGTCGGTGGACGACCTGCTCCATGCCCTCGAGGAGGAAAAACACCACATCGAGGACGCGCAGCCTGCAATTCCCGATAATACGCCGCCTGCGTCATGGGAATTTGCTCCGCCCACACACGAATTTGCTCCATCACCCGAGAATATCGTCCCAGAGGAGCCCTCTGCCGAGGAGGTGCCCAATATCATTGCCGAGGTGATGCACACAGAGCCTGCTGCGGAAATGACAAGGGTATTCGACACGGTGCCTGTAAGCGAGGAGCTCCCCAAGCCTGCAAAGAAGAAAAAGATAGTTATTACGGGAGAGCTGCCCGACTATGAGGCGCTCCGCCGTCAGGAATTTGAAAGAGAGCAGCAGGCGCAGAGAGCTGCGGAAGCTGCCGCAGAAGAAGCGAGAGCTGCCGAGAGAGCAAGGAGAGCTGCTGAGGCTGCTGCCGAGAGACAGCGCCTTGCTGAGGAAGCCGAAAGGCGCAGACTTGCACAGGAGGAAGCTGAGAGACAGCGCCGCCTTGCTGAGGAAGCTGAGCAGGCACGTCTTGCTGAGGAAGCCGAAAAGCGCAGACTTGCAGAGGAAGAAGCCGAGAGACAGCGCCGCATAGAGGAAATGAAGCGCCTTGCGGAAGCTGCCGAGGAAAAAGCTCCCGCACCCGTTACATTCGCCGAGGAGATGATAGTCAATTCCTCCGCCGAGGAGGCTGTTGACGCAGCAATAGAGGCTCTCGGAGAAGCTGCCGCTGCTCCTGCCGAGGAGATGGCAGATGAAGCTGCCGAAACAGCAAAGCCCAAGAAGATAAGCCTTTTCAAGAAGCTGAAGAACAAGGGCAAGGACGAGCCCAAGCCCGAAACGGAAACTGCTCCCGAGGACGGACTCTTTGAGCCTGCCGATGAGCCCTCCGCTACCGACCTTATCGACGCAGCCATAGCCGCTATACACGATGAGGAAGTGTCTCACGAGAGCGATCCCGTGGGAAGTATGCTTGAGAATATCCGTGAGGACGCGGCAGAAGCCATTGCCGACATGGACGGGGCAAAGGCTGAGGAGCCCGAAAGCACAAGCTCTGAGCCCCTTATAATGTCCGATGAGGACATAATCTCGGGACTCACCCCCGACCTGAAGGAGCGCTTTGACGCACTCCCTGCCGACAAGCAGCAGCAGGTCATCGAGATGCGCCGCGCACAGATGGGTGCCATTGCCCCCCCTATCGTTATTGACGAGCCCGAGGAGGACATACTCCCCGATGAGGATATAGCTCCCGAGGAGCCTGAAACTGCCGAAAAGGCAGAGGAACCAGCTCCCGAAAAGCCCGAAGAGGAAGAAAAGCCTGAGGAAGCAGCTCCCGTAAAGGATGAGAAGCCCAAGGGCAAGGTCACCTCTGCACTTGAGAGGATACTTGACGAGGATCCCGACGAGCTCATCGCTCAGCGCAGAGAAAACGTGGAGAGCAGCTCCGCAGACACCGCAAAGGATCCCGGCAGAAAGAAGCTCCTCTACACCATTCTCGGCGTAGTAATGACAGCATTTGCCATCATCGGCATCATTGCCACAGTTGTCAAGGGTATCGGACTGGCAAGAAGCTTCACATCGGGCGAGGTCAAGAAGGACAGCTTCACACAGATGGTCTACCCTGCCGCAATAATGGATATCGAGCCATTCAGCGATCCCTCGCAGCTCACATCTGAGCAGATCGTTACCGCTACCATCTGGTCCATCATCATGGACGACAGCAAGATATCCAAGTATGACGCCACACTTGACACAGTTACTATCCCCGACGTTGACGTAGA
Organism: Ruminococcus sp.; assembly: GCA_017519145.1. Lineage (GTDB taxonomy): Bacteria > Bacillota > Clostridia > Oscillospirales > Ruminococcaceae > Ruminococcus. The sequence goes on along the minus strand of JAFWTA010000053.1, from coordinate 5,399 downwards.
GAAGTACGCAGTAGAGCTGTTCGGCGAGAATATCCCACCGTTCAACCACTGCACCGTAGGACCTGTTGAGTCAAGATTTTACTACTCCGACGGAGCATATAACGTAAAGGTGAAGCCTATCACCCATACATACGCTCCCGAGGTAAAGTCCATCGTCAAGAACGGCAGCGAATACACACTTACCGTTGATTATATCGCGGAGCTTCCCACATGGATGGAAAAGAACGTCGCCAAGCAGGCTGAGTACAAGCTCACCGAAAAGGAAGACGGCACATTCCGTTTCAATTCCATGAAGATAATCTCCGTAAACAGCGGCAATATCTGATACAGTGAAAAAAGCTCCTGAGTGCTTGAAGCGCTCAGGAGCTTTATATTTGCTAAGATAAATCAGAATTTGTTATCGACATGGAAGGTACAAGTGTTACAGTTGAGAAAACTCTTACAGAGTATCTCAGCAATATCTATACCGATGAGATGTTAAGTGGAGAGCTTACTGCAGATAATACGGTTGCTTCTGACTACTCAGACAGCATCAGCATAAATGAGGAGAAGAGTGAGATATCCGATATCACAAATGTTCAGGCAATGATAATTGCAGAGAATATGGCTGCATTCAGCAATGACAGCCAGATTTCCGACAATATCAACATCGGTGATATTACAGATAATACTTCTGCACTTTCTCAGCTTCTTGTAAATTCATCAATGAACTAATAGTCTTACAGTACAACATAATATAAAGAAAGTCCTCCTGTGGTTCCACAGAAGGACTTTTTGTATCTATGACAGATCATTCTTTAATTTATAACAGAGTTTTTACGAACTGTGCCATAAATGGATGCTCTGCGGTATGTACTTATTTTTCCTTCAAACTATCCCCGAATCCCTTGACGATCGGATCAAGGAAGTAGCGCATAATGGAGCGTTTGCCTTTTTGCTTTCCAGTGTGCTCAGATTGTTGTGATAAGCCTTGTCATTGTCTATGATGGTGAGGAGATAGGGCTGGATATTGCCCGAATATCCCGAGATATCCACTGCGGATATATCCTCCTGATCTCTTATCATCATGTAGAAGGACTTCTGTGCCTCCAGCACCTTTTTCTGATTGTTCAGGGTATCAACGTCTATATCAAGGCTCTGGGTGTCAAGCTCGATGAGAACCTGTCCCGTTGTTACATAGTCGCCTTCCTCCACGTTTATGGACTTTATTGTGCCGCTGGCGTATCAGCATAGCAGGGTTCACGAGGGAGATATCCATTCCGTCTACGGATATTTTTCCTGCTTCGGGAATGTAAAGCCTTTGTATCAGTTTGGAAATAGTACTTTTACCCGAACCGCTTCGTCCCACGACTCCCACGCCTGTTCCTTGGTTATGGGTATGCCGTGGAACTTCATCACTATCATAAAACAGGACATTCCGCTGTCTTGTTTCTTTGTCATATTTTTACCTCCGTTTACACTACAAATATACTGTATCGAACGAATATGATAATACCAGAGACATTACATAAATATAGATATTTGTAATAAGAATTACGCAATTCACATACATTGGTATTTTATCACAGATACTTATATACGTCAATGCTTTTCATAATTGTTCTTGCTGATTTTATGCTTATATATATAAGTATTCAACGGTAATACGTTGTTTTAGCCTGTAAATCGGGCTAAAAAGGAATTTTGAGTTGACATTTTTTAGTAAATAATATATAATATATCGTGAATAGTTGACAGTTTTTAAGCGATCCTTGCTCTTTTATAAGCGAAACAGCTTTTATGTTATGCAGGTCAGTATTGTTTTCAGACTATTTATGACGTTATCGGAAATACCAAACAACAATAATAACATAATAAGCTCCACATTCATACCTTAAACCCAGCGTTTTATGCGCTATTCAAATTATGGAGGAAAAAATGGAAAACGAATCAGCAATAATAACATGGATAAGCGGCTGGCGCGAAGCCAACGCTATATCCGCCGATGCAGTATTGACAGATGCTCAGGCAAAAGCTTTTTTATCAGACCTTAAAAACAATTTTTCATTTCAGACCGAAACAGCTGCAAACACACTTATCATAAGTTCAAATGATGATGCGGAATTTATAGCCGGCATCACGAACAGATTTGAAAAGGGAACTTTTTCTGTACTGAACAATGATGAAGCGATCGTACTTATAAACAGCGATGAATTCAAAACAGCCATGTCTGCTGCTGTGGGAGAAGAATGGTTCGACATATTATACAACGGCACAGTAAATGATAACACAGTAACAGGTATTGCATTTGAAGGTGAATCTGCCATAAGGGATTTCGTGTACAGCGGACTTATAATGAACAGCTCTGCTTCCGAGATCGTTATGGTGGCTTCCCCCGCAGACGATGATCATATTTACAGCAGCACACTGCTTTCTGCTGCATTTGCAAATGAAAACATTGCTAAGATAAACGGTGTGGAAAAGAACGGCCTTTTAGAAATGAGTGCATTCAGCATTCAGTACCTCGGTTATTCTACCGATAAGGCTGCGGAGTTACTGGTACAGTATGTTGAGTTCATATCCACAGGCTATACCGATAATAATCTCTATACCGTTGGCCCAAATGAGACTTCCACTGAATTCTGGAACAGAGTATATGGCTCAGGTCTCCTTGAGAATTACCGTACACTGATAGAATTCAAGACTGATTCGGATAATCTCAGAGCAGACGCGATATACTTCCTGGGAGAGTACGGAGATGTTATCAGCGAAGACTCGGTTGAAAAGCTGACAGCTCTCATAGGCTGCGACCTTGATACCGCATTAAAGGAATACTCTGTGCTTCAGAGAATGTATCCCAACGGATATGAATACCGCTCAGAGTATATTATTCTCTGCATCGATGAGGTAACATCATGGGAACAGGAGCACAATGATGATCCTGTTACTCCTGTAGTTCCGACCGACGATCCAACTAATGATGTCGTTCTTCCCGTGCAGGATCCCGGAAGCGATAACGGTACGGATCCTGTAGAGCCGGGGCAGAATGAAGACGGTTCCGGCGGTGACCTTGTTGAGCCCGGACAGTCTGATGACGGTTCCGGCGGCGATCCCGTTGAGCCGGGAAAGCCCGATGACGGCAACGGCGGCAGTAATGGAAATCCTTCTACAGGCGGCAGTGGTTCCAATAGCGGTAAAAAGCCGTCTATAGTCGGCATTTCAATGGGCACCGGCGGAACTCTGACTCCCTCGCCCACAACAGGTGGGACAACAGGCGGAACAAACGGTGGAACTTCCGGTGGAACTTCCGGTGGCTCCGCAGGTGGAAATACAGGCGGCACACCCGGAGGAACGTCAGGCGGCTCATCCGGAGGGCAGGGAAAATTTCCTATAGACATTGATGACGCTAATAGAATCCATGGACTGATTTCACTTTATGTAGATGGATCGGATGCTTTGGCTGATTATAATGGTGTTGATGGTTTACCAAGCGGTATCGGAATCACATTGAGTATCGGTGGCGTAGCATTAAGCTATTGGGAGGCTAAAGCAGAAGGCAAATCAGATCAAGAAGCAGAAGATGCTGCTTGCAGAGAACTTGGCAAAATGGGTATAGGACTGGTTATTGATGGAGCAATAACATTGGGCACTGATGGAGCTGTTACTTCTTTGAGTGGATTAGCTGGCGGAGGTTTAGGAGCTGCAGGATTGAGCGGCGGATGGGTTGCATTAGGTGTTCTGGAATTAGGATTCCTTTTAGATGTTACGGGAGATACTTTTTTTGATTGTATTGACGCCTGGGTAAATGGAGAAGATGTTAACTTCCTCAGTAAATGGGGTGAAAACTTCTGTGACGCTTCAGTTGACGTAATTAAAATGCTCGGAATAGCCGATATTATTGATCTGCTGATCGATGCAGAGATAATAAAGTTTGATCCGCTGATACTTGATCTGGATAACGACGGCTTCAATATCATCGACAAGTCAGAGGGCGCTTATTTCGATAAGGACAATAACGGCTACAGAGAGCGTATCGACTGGACAAGAAAGGATGCTTTCCTCGCTCTTGACCGCAATAACAACGGCAGGATAGACAACGGTACCGAGCTCTTCGGCGACACTACATTTATCAACGTTGAAGATAAGTATGCACAGAACGGTTTCTCTGCACTTAAACAATATGACGAGAATGATGACGGAGTTATCAACAGCGAGGACTCTGTATTCGGTGACCTCAGACTGTGGGTCGATGCAAACGGCGACGGTATTTCACAGGCATCAGAGCTCAGCACTCTTGCAGATCATAATATCGTTTCCATATCCGCAACCCCGGATGAAGAAACTATAAGCACGGATACAGCTGCTGTTATCGAAGGTACCTCTTCATTTGAGTACTCAGACGGTACAAAGGGACGCATGGGGGCGCTCTGGGCAACTGCAAACCTCTATGACACAAAGGAGATCGCAGAAGCAGCTGCTGAAGGCCTTAATTTCAACAATGCAGGAAATATGCCCTCTCTGGCAGTTGCGCTTTCAGCTGATGACGGCACATTGCGCGGATATATAGACAGCTTCCGCAATGCTGTAAGTCAGGACGAAAAGAATGAAGCTCTCAACAGTATTCTTTTCACTATGTCCGGCGCTCAGAATATAGCTGTTGGCTCAAGAGGAGCAAACTTTGATGCAAAGAAGCTTCATGTTATAGAAACTATTACAGGTCAGCCTTTTGTGGGAGCTAACGGACCTAATCCCAATCCCAACGCTGCAAGGATACTCGACCAGATCTATACCAGAATAAGCGACACATATTATTCGATATTCAATACAGAGATCGTAAAGCCCTATTTTGATAAGCTCGTGTCTTATGAAGACAATGAAGGCAAGCAGCAGATCTATACCGGCTTCATGCGTTTTGACATAATGAAGGAGCTTGAAGAGCATCCTGATTCGTCAATACTCAATGACATATGCAAGCATATTATGGCCTACGGCAAGGATAAAGAGATCAACCTGGATATTCTTCTGGATCTCACCACATTCTTCTCATATGAGCGTGATCTGAGCGGCAGGCTCAACAAGACTCTGGCAGCTTACAATATCTATGCAGGTACAGGCGCTTCGGACAATATTTCAGGCACTGCCAGTGATGATACCCTTTTCGGCGGTATCGGAAATGATATGCTCGCAGGCGGAGCAGGCAACGATACCTATGTTTTTGCAAGAGGCTTCGGAAATGATACTATCCATGACTACAATGGTGCGAATACAATAAAGTTCGCAGGACTTAAATCAACAGACGTACACGCAGCCTATGACGGATCCAGCTACAATGCAATAATCACAGTAAACTCCACAGGAGAGACACTGACGATAAAGGACTTCAAGTACAATGATAACTACAGGAAGTACACATTGGTATT
>JAFWTA010000052.1 GCA_017519145.1 Ruminococcus sp. | reverse complement strand
TTTATTTCGCCGCCTTAAAAACTGAAAGCGGCGACCAGAGGCGCCGCCTCTGGACTCTGCCAAAGGAACACAGTCCCTTTGGAATCCCTTACATAGGCTCGGCGTACTTATTGCGCTGTAAGCGATGTACAGATACCATTTTTGATATTATTAAGCGAGTTTACGAGCGACAACGTGGCAAGCGGTCGAGCTGGCTCAGCTCGAAATTCCGATTTATACTAGTAAATACAATGCCCCTGAGTGCTTTGTAACACTCAGGGGCAAAACTTTTTGTGAGAAGCTTTTACGTTTACAGTGAAGTTATCTTATGGAGGAGGAACTCCTGTATCCTCAGGGCATCATTGGAAGTAAGTCCCACCGTTGAATCGTCAACGTCACCGTTGAGCTTGCCCTGTTCGCTGATGGTGTACTTATTGGGATTTGCAAGACTCTGCATGATGAGGATAGCGTCTGCCAGCTCCACCGTGCCGTCGCAGTTGGTATCGCCTGCTGTACGGGTAACGGGAGGAAGGGTGGTGGTAGTAGTCGTTGTTGTAGTTGTTGTAGTTGTCGTGGTAGTAGTAGTAGTCGTAGTAGTAGTTGTTACCACGGGAGTCTCTGCCACAAATGCCGTATAGTTCATGCAGGCACCGCTCATGCCGTTGGTTCCGAGGGTAAGGGTCTCCCCTGCCTTGATCTCCTTTGCGTAAACATCAAAGGGTCTGACAGCCTCGCTGTCGTTTATCTCCACAACATCGCCTGTTTTTGTGAAGCTGCCCAGCCATGAGGGAGGAGTTGTGACTCTCTCGTCAAGTGCCACATAGACCGTGATGTCCTTTGCAGCTGTTATAACCGCAAGGTCAGAGTCTGTGTTCTTGGAGTTGCAGGCTGTGATGATATGCTCGCCGCCGCTTATTGCAGCAGGAACTGAGGCGATAACGTGCTCGCGGTCGCCGAATGCCTTGTCGCCAACGCCGAAGCTCTCTGCGATGGACCACTGTGCGCCGTAGCTTGCGTCCTTGATATCGAGGCGGGCAATAAGAGCGCTCTTCATGGGCTGGTCAATGACAACAGGCTCGCCGCCCTGTGATACTGAGCCTGCATTGTATGCCTTGTTCTGCATACGTCCTGCGTAAGCTGTTACCTCAGCCTTGGCAGCGTCTGCGGACTGAACATTATAGCTTCCGTAGATCTTTGATGAATCGGTATCGAAGTTGTCATAGCCGTCTCCGCCTGATTTCAGGTTGTTGATGTACGCCTTGTCAGTGCGGGAGTTCACTATCTGGTATGCCAGACCGCTGCCCATATTGCAGCCGTCAAACTTGTCACCGTAGGACTTTATAGTTCCCGAATAAGCATCACTGCCCATATTTACTGCGTCAAGGGGCAGGTAGGTATTCTGGTAGTAATTAGCCTCTGAGAACACCTTTGAATTATAAGAAGCGCCTATTCCGTACTGCTTGTTGTTGTAGAAATAGTTGTTGTAGCTGTGGATATGTGCGTTTCTCGCACGGGGATTACGGGACTCGGTATTGTTGAACCAGTTGTGGTGATAGGTTATCCAGTCCTGCATATGGCTGGTTCCGCCGCCTACCAGAGAGGTCTTGTGACAGTCCTGGAATACATTGTACGAAACAGTAATGTACTCCGACCACTTTATATCCAGTGAGCCGTCACCGTCAGCCTTGTCGGCATCAACAGTGCCGTTGCCCGCATAGGCGTTGTAGCCCTTTTCGATAGTGTTGTTGTGTATCCACATATGCAGGGACTTGTTATCGGAGCTTCCCGACATAGACACGCCGTCATCGGGGTAGTTTCCAAGCCACAGGTTGCGGACCTCACAGCCCTTGCTGCGCTTCATCTCGAAGCCCCACTGCTTGAGGTCGGCATCATAGCCGATACCCTCGATAGTTACATTCTCCGCATTCTGGAGATAGAGCATAGATGAACCGTCGTTCTGCTTGCCGTCGTTAGCCTTTGCACCCGAAGGAACATCAATGCCGCCGATGATGCGGAATACCACATTCTTGGGCTTTCCGCTGTAGAAGATATTGTAAAGACCCGTCTGACCGCCGTAGGTTATGGAGTCCTTATTGGAGTTGGTGACGTAGATGACAGTCGCTCCCGACCTGAGAGTACCGTCACTGTTGTAAGCGCCCACGCCTTCGGATGTGTTCCAGTGAGCATAGCCGCTGCGGTCGAATGCCATTGTCTTGACTGTGCAGGAGGCTGAGCCGTTGGAGCCTGTCAGGCTGATGTTATACTCGGTATTGCCCTTGAGTCCGGGGATATCTACTCTTGTACCGCGTATAAGCTGCGAGTCCACTGCGGTATAGTCTGAGCTGCCTGCCTGAGCGTAGCTCACCTTGACATTGCTGCCAAGCTTTGAGCTGTCGAACTCCACGAAGGCTTCCTCGAACCAGCCGCCGCAGAGCTTTATAGCTCCGTCCACATTGCCGGAGGGCTGCTGGGGCTGCTGACTGCTGCCCGAGCCGTTAAGGAATGTGGGAGTCCAGTTGTTGAGGTAGTTCTTGATGTTGATGTTTGCAGCGTCGCTGTCGGATACTGTATGTCCCTTGCGCTGCGAGAGGTCCACCTTCTGACCGTTTGAGAGCTTTGTGCCGTTCTCCTTGAAGCCGTCAACGGTCTCGGGCTGAACGCCGCTCATTGAGTACCAGCCTGCTGCGGTTATCATATTGCTGTTCTGGAGAGTGGTGTTCACGAACAGCACCTTTGCGCTCTGTGCCCAAGGTCTTCCCAGATAGCCGGCAGCAACTGTAAGGTCGGGATTAGCAGTCACCTTGCAGTCCTTGAAAAGATAGCCTGTGTAGGGGCTTCCCTGCTCTCTTGCAGCGGTGATGTAGCCGCCTACCGAGCCGCTGCTGTAGCCCTTCCAGCGGAGCTCACAGTTATCGAAAACAGCGTTGCTTCCGCCGAAGATATAGTCTGTCTGACCCTCGATGAGGCAGTTCCTGTAATACTGAGGAGAGCCGCCTGTGTAGAGAGTATCCTGACTTGACAGGAACTTGCAGTTCAGGAACTCGGCATAGCCCGTATCCACGGAGAGAGCTGCCGCACGCTCAGTATAGGCCTTTGACTTTACGTCAACGCCGTTGGTACGCTGTACCTTGAGAGTCTCGTTGGTACACTCAACGCCGTCTGCCAGCTCCTCCTGAGTGATGTAGCGGTTGAAGGAATTCTCAAAGACGATATTCTCAGCCTTGAAGTATGTAGCCTTTGGCCAGAGCTGCACAGTAGCGCCCCAGCGGTAGTTTGACACGTTCTTGCCGCTCTTTGAAGCTGCAAGATTTCCGTCGTAATAGCCCTTGGAGTTGGCACTGTAATACTTATAGCCGATGCCGTAGTACCATGTAAGCACAACGTCGCCCTTTGAGGGCTCGTCGTTTACGAATGAGACATAGGGTGTCTGTACGATGACCTGCTGACGGTATGTACCGGGAGCGATATGGATGGTCACGCGGTTCTGTTCCGATGAGGGGTTAAGGCTTGCAGCCTTGTCAACAGCCGCCTGAACTGTTGAGAAGTTGTTGCTTCTGCCCGAATAGCCCACATAGAGGTCAGTGCCTGCCGCAGCTGCTCTGAACGTCGGGAACACCGACAAAGCTGCCAGAAGTACTGCAAGGGCAGAGACAAAAGCGAGAAGCTGCAAGGTTAGCTTTTCTGTTCTGCTTTTCATGTTTTTACTCCTTTTCAATACGCCGCAGTCCGCTGCCTAAGGCGGAGCTGCCGAAAAATCGCGGTGTAACGCCTCGGCTGCCCACAGGGAAAGAGCATCCTCGGAATATGCACCTATACACCATAATTATATCACGCTTTTCCGTATTTGTAAATATCTTCTTATTATTTGCGATAATATTTGTGGATTTGTACAATGGCAGTTCCTTCCCTTTAGCTATATTTCAGAAATACGCTGATCATTTAATCCACGGCTTAAAATAGCGGAATAAAAAAGATTTTGCGGCAGTTATTGACAATGTTCACCAAAATGGTATAATTATAATGGAGTATTATTTCTGTAATAACAACTATGGAGGAGATCTTATGAAATTTGACAGCAAAGAACAGTGGAAAAGCAAGGTCAAGCGCGTCATCATCTCTCAGGATGAGATACGCGCTCGTCTGAAGGATGCAGGAGCCTATATCGACTCGATATACGACGGTTCGCCGATACTGCTGGTGAGCATTCTCAAAGGCGCATTCGTATTTATGGCGGACCTGTGCCGCGAGGTAACAGTCCCCTGCGAGATCGAATTCATGGCGGCAAAGAGCTATTTTGAGGGCACTCAGTCCTCGGGACACGTTGAGATCACCATGGACCTCAAACACGACATCAGCGATTATCATGTCATCATCGTGGAGGATATCATCGACACGGGACGAACCCTCAACGAGATACTCAAGATACTGAAAGTCAGAGAGCCCCGCTCCCTGAGAGTCATCACCCTTCTGGACAAGCCCGACCGCCGCGTGGTGGAGCTGAATGCGGACCTTTCACTGTTTACCATCCCCGATTACTTTGTTATCGGCTACGGTCTGGACTACGGCGAATTTTACAGAAATCTGCCTTATATAGCTGAATTTGAAGAATGAGGTGCAGAAAATGTTTGAGAAGATATTCAAGCTTAAAGAACGCAATACCAATGTAAAAACCGAAATAGCCGCAGGTCTCACCACCTTCATGACCATGGCTTACATCCTCGCAGTCAATCCCAGTGTACTCTCCACAACAGGCATGGACTCCACAGCAGTGCTCCTCGCAACCTGTATAGCCTCCTTCATAGGAACTGCCTGCATGGCATTCATGGCGAACCTCCCCTTTGCCCTCTCCGCAGGTATGGGACTCAACGCCTACATGGCATACACCGTCTGCGGAAACCTCGGCTACTCGTGGCAGGTCGCTCTGCTGGCGGTATTCATCGAGGGTATCATCTTCATAATCCTGTCGCTGACAAAGGTCAGGGAAGCCATTTTTGACGCTATACCGCTTTCGCTGAAAAGAGCAGTATCCGTGGGTATCGGTCTGTTCATCGCCTTTATCGGACTCCAGAACGCAGGACTTGCCGTTGATTCGGCTACTCTTGTACAGCTCACAAACTTCCGCGAGAATATCCACACCACAGGCATATGTGCCATCCTTGCCGTTGTGGGGCTCCTCATAATGGCTATCCTCTACATAAAGAAGATAAAGGGCTCTATCCTCATCGGTATCTTCGCAACATGGATACTGGGCATACTCTGTGAGCTGACGGGCATATACGTTCCCGACCCCGATGCAGGCGTGTTCACCCTTATCCCCTCATTCCACATGACCGACTTCTCAAAGCTGGGAGACACCTTCGGACAGTGCTTCAATGTGGACTTCGACGCAGTGGGCATATTCAACTTCATCGTGGTCATATTCTCATTCCTGTTCGTTGACCTCTTTGACACCCTCGGCACTCTCATAGGCGTAAGCACCAAGGCAGGACTCCTCGACAAGGAGGGAAAGCTCCCTGCCATCAGACCCGCCCTCATGGCAGACGCCGTAGCTACCACAGCAGGAGCTGTTCTCGGAACATCAACAACTACCACGTTCGTTGAGTCCTCGGCAGGAGCTGCCGCAGGCGGCAGAACAGGTCTCACCGCTCTTACCACCGCAGTTCTTTTCCTGTTCTCAATGCTCCTTGCACCTATATTCATTGCCATCCCTGCATTTGCAACAGCACCTGCGCTGATACTGGTAGGATTCCTCATGTTCAGCACAGTTTCCGAGATAAAGGTGGACGAGAAGAACTACACCTCGGCTATCCCCGCATATCTCTGCGTTATAGCAATGCCTCTGTTCTACAGCATATCCGAGGGTATCTCCATCGGTGTCATCTCATACGTTGTCATCAATCTGGTATGCGGCAAGCGCAAGGAAATAAATCCAATAATGTACATTCTTGCAGTATTGTTCATTCTGAAGTATATCTTCCTGTAAGAATGATTACAGATAAAAAAAACCGTAAGCGTCAATGCTTACGGTTTTTATTTTTATAATTCGTGGTAGTATGGGCAGATATTCTCGTAGCTGCCGTCCTTCATACGGAAGCCCTTTGGTATGGTGCCAAGCTGCACAAAGCCAAGGCGCTCATAAAGGTGACGGGCATGGATATTGCTCTCCACCACGGCATTGAACTGCAAAACACCGAAGCCGTGAAGCTTCGCCTGCTCAAGGCAGTCAAGCACCAGCTTCTCGCCGATATGGAGGCCTCTGCTCTCACTGCTGACCGCATAGCTGGCATTGCAGATATGTCCGCAGCGCCCCACGTTATTGGGGTGGAGTATATAAAGTCCCAGCACCTTTCCGTCAAGTCTTGCAACTCCGCAGTATGTCTGGGCGGCAAAGAACTCCCGTCCGCTGGTCTCGTCAAGAAGCTCCTCCTGAGGAAAGGCAATGCCCTCCTCAACTACCTCGTTCCATATCCTTATCATGTCCGCGATATCGGCGGAGCTGTATTTTTCAACGCTTAAACCCATTTTTGAACTCCTTTTTCACGATGAGGAGCTCCTCTTTTTCCACGCAGCGGCGTCCCTCAAAGCCCAGTCTCACGATATAGGGCATAAAGTCGATAAGACGCAGGAAGCCCTCCAGTCCGAAGCTGTTATCGTAGTAATGGAGAATGGTGCTGAGCGCTGTTCCGTGAGTGCCGAGGATAATGTTCTCACCCTCATGGCTGTCAAGGATATCGTTTATCGCAGTAATATTCCTGTCCATAACGGACTGTAGGCACTCGCCGTCGCTCTCGGAAAAGCTCAGGTCAGCCCAGCGTCTGCGGAACATCTCCATATTATTGCTGTCCCTGCCGTTCATTCTCTCGCGGAGCCTTTCGTCGGTGACGATAGTGAGACCGTGTTCTTCCGCAGTCTGCTTTATGGTATCATAGCTGCGCTTGTAGGGACTTGAAATGGCATAGTCAAGGTGTATGTCCTTCATAGTGCGGACAACCTCGGCGGTGTCGCGAAGTCCCTCCTCCGTAAGAGGACGGACAGCTGTATCCGCGCAGGTATACTGCGGCTGTGCGTGGCGCACAAAATAAATATTGGTCATTAAAGTCTCTCCCTGAAATCGGAATAGCCGAAGCTGCGAAGCTCCTCAAAGCTGCCGTCCTTTTTCAGCAGCAGTATGTGGGGCAGCGGCATACCGTTGAAGGTATTGTTCTTGACCATGGAGTATATCGCCATGTCGCCGAACACCAGTCTGTCGCCGATGCGGAGCTCCTCGTCGAAGGAGTACTCCCCTATGACGTCCCCTGCAAGGCAGGTCTGTGAGCCGAGGCGATAGCTGTACTTCTTCTCGCCGCTTTCTCCCGAACCCATAAGGGGCGGACGGTATGGCATTTCCAGAACATCCGGCATATGACAGGCAGCAGAGGTGTCCAGTATAGCGATGGGCATATCGTTTTTGGTAATGTCCAGTACCTCGGTGACCAGCCAGCCTGCATTGAGGGCTATAGCCTCGCCGGGCTCCAGAAAGACCTCCAGCCCGTACTTCTCCTGCATACGGCGGATACACTTCTCCAGCCTCGGTATATCGTAGTCGGCACGGGTGATATGATGACCGCCGCCGAAGTTTATCCACTCCATTTTCGGGAGTATGTCCCCGAACCTCTCCTCGATGGCGTCGAGAGTGGTCTCAAGGTCATCGGAGTTCTGCTCGCAGAGGGTGTGAAAATGCAGACCCGTAACGCCCTCAAGGTCGTCAGCACGGAAGTTCTCGCGGGTGATGCCGAGCCTTGACTTGGGCGAGCAGGGGTCGTATATCTCATGCCCCTCCTGAGTGGAGCACTGAGGATTTATGCGGAGACCTATCTTCTTCCCTGCCGCAAGTACGCGGCCGCGGTACCTGTCAAGCTGAGTGAAGGAGTTGAAGATGATATGGCCGCAGTATGAGATTATCTCGTCTATCTCGCTCTCGCGGTAAGCAGCGGAAAAGACATGGTTTTCCTTTCCCATCTCCTCAAATCCCAGCCTTGCCTCATAGAGACCGCTGCAAGCCGTTCCCGAGAGGTACTCACCGATAAGGGGATAGAGATGATAGCAGGAAAAAGCCTTCTGTGCAAGGAGTATCTTTGCGCCTGTGCGCTGAGAAACACCGCGGAGTATCTCCAGATTACGGATAAGCGCCGGCTCATCCACTATATAGCAGGGAGTCGGCACTTTGTTGATATCAAACATATTACTTTACGTCTGCAAGAAAGTCGTTCATTGTTATCTGAACTCTGGGTGAACCGTCCTCAGCAGGGTCGAGCATCTCGACCTTGTCCATGACGATGGGAGAGTTGGGTGCAGACTCAGCTCCGTCGTTGCCCATTGAACGGGGTACCTTGAGGAAGTCGTCAACTACCTCCATGCCCTCGGTGACCTTGCCGAATGCAGCATACTGACCGTCGAGGAACTTGCAGTCATCTGTATAGCAGATGAAGAACTGGCTGGAAGCACTATCGGGATCCATGCTTCTTGCCATGGAGATAACGCCGCGGGTATGTGAGAGAGGGTTCTCAACGCCGTTGCCTGAGAACTCGCCCTTGATAGTCTCATCGCTGCCGCCCATACCTGTACCGAGGGGGTCGCCGCCCTGAGCCATGAAGTTGTCAACTACACGGTGGAATGTAAGGCCGTCATAGAAACCGCTCTTTACCAGCTTTTCAAAGTTCTCGCAGGTAATGGGAGCTGCCTTTGTGTCGAGTTCGATAACGATGGTCTTGCCCGATGCACTGCCTGCTGCGGCAGTAGTTGCCTCGGTCTTCTTCGATGTGCTTGTTGCAGCGTCCTTGCCGCAGCCCACCAGCATGAGCATGGTTGTTGCAGCAGCAACAGCTGCTGTCTTCTTTAAAGCCTCAAAAAAATTCATATTTATTCCTCCTGTTATCTATTCAGTGCCGACGAATGTCAGCTTTCTGACTATTTTAATCCTTGTAAGTGAAAATCCGATGACAGCTCCGCAAAAATTCAGTATAAAGTCGTCAATGTCGCAGCTTCCGCACATGGTTAGGAACTGCAAAACCTCAACCGCGATGATAACAGCCGCCGCAGTGACGGCGAATCTGCGGAACCTGCGCTGCTTTTTCCATATGGCAGGAAAAAATATACCCGCAGGCAGGAAAACTGCAAGATTGCCCCAGATATTCACAAAGGACATATCCCCGTAGATCTCATCGCTGCTGCGCATATATCCTGCAAACTCCGCAACGGTCCTGAAGGGGATGAAATTGGTATTATAGCGGAAATACTCACTGTATGTAAGGTAGTCCCACATACTTCTCCTCATGAAAAAGAGCAGATAGAGAGCGGCGATGGCATAGACTCCGAAAAGTATATATATCGCCGCTCTGCCTATATGGTCGATGTTTTTCCCCATCAGTCAACGAGAGTCGGATCGAAGTCCTCCTCCCAAGGGAGTCCCCACTTGTTGAGCGCCTCCATGAAAGGATCGGGATCGAACTCCTCGATGTTGTAGACGCCAGCCTTCTTCCATGTGCCTGTCATTATCATCATAGCGCCGATCATAGCGGGAACGCCTGTGGTGTAGGAAATAGCCTGTGAGCCCACCTCCTTATAGCATTCCTGATGGTCGCAGATGTTGTAGAGGTAGTAGTTCTTGTCCTTGCCGTCCTTCTTTCCGCGGAAGATACAGCCGATGTTGGTCTTGCCCACAGTTCTCGGACCCAGTGAAGCAGGATCGGGAAGAACTGCCTTCAGGAACTGAAGGGGAACTATCTCCCTGCCCTCATACATGATAGGCTCGATAGATGTCATGCCGACATTCTCAAGGCACTTGAGGTGAGTGAGATAGCTCTGACCGAATGTCATGAAGAAGCGGATGCGCTTGATGCCCTTGATGTTAAGTGCAAGTGACTCCAGCTCCTCATGGTGGAGGAGGTACATATCCTTCTCGCCCACGCCCTTGAAGTTGTAAACGCGCTTTATCTCCATGGGCTCTGTCTCCACCCATTTGCCGTCCTCGATATAGCTTCCCTTAGCGGAAACCTCGCGGATGTTGATCTCGGGGTTGAAGTTTGTGGCAAAGGGATAGCCGTGATCGCCGCCGTTGCAGTCAAGGATATCGATATAGTTTATCTCGTCGAACTCATGCTTCATGGCATAAGCGGAGAAAACGCCTGTAACACCGGGATCAAAGCCGCTGCCCAGCAGAGCTGTTATGCCTGCCTGCTCGAACTTCTCACGGTAAGCCCACTGCCACTTGTACTCGAACTTTGCTGTATCAAGGGGCTCGTAGTTTGCGGTATCAACGTAGTGTGTCTTTGTAGCCAGACAAGCGTCCATGATGGTGAGGTCCTGATAAGGAAGCGCCAGATTGAGCACTACATCGGGCTTGTAGCTGTTGATGAGAGCAATGAGCTCATCAACATTGTCAGCATTTACCTGAGCTGTCTCGATGACGGTCTTTGTAGTGGGCTGGAGCTTCTCCTTCAGCGCGTCGCACTTTGACTTAGTACGGCTGGCGATCATGATGCCTTCAAATACCTCGCTGTTCTGACAGCACTTGTGGATAGCAACGGAAGCAACTCCGCCGCAGCCGATGATCATACATTTTCCCATTTTTTATTCCTCCGTATTTATTTTTTTTACTTGTTGATCTGTTTATAATTGAACATCCCGTCTTCTCAGGTTACAGGAACAGCGCCATGATAGCGGCACCGGAGCCTGAAAACAGAAGAAAGAATAAGACCTTGTGTATCGTTTCCTTCGGGCAGTAAAAACTCTCGGGCTTATTTGGGTCTATGAAAAGCCTGACCCGGTCCCCCTCCCTGAACCTGAGGAACAGAGAACTAAAGCCGCTTTTCCTGCGGTATTCTGCACCCTCATACCAATAGAGGAACACAGGGTAGTAGGCAGTTCCCGAATCAGAATCATTTGACACGATAATCTCATCCACAACAGCTTCCACCTCTTCGGTGCATCTGATCTTCGATATGATCATGGAAATGATGGCGATGACACCAATTGCGATGAACAGCACCATTATACAGACTGCAAGCGTCTTACTCACAGCAGCTCCCCCCTTTTATTATATCAGAATGCCTCTTGCTAACTAAAACACGATCATGCCGACTCCCACCACCAGCGCCTTCCTTGAGTTTATTTGAAGGAAAACGGCTTCATGGTATATCCAAAGTCTTCATGATAATACTGAAAACAGAACTTCCTTCACTGTCGGATCTTACCTCTGTAAAGCGCTCATCTGAGCATTAGCTTCATAGGTGTATACGAAGACGAAGTCTTTTCAAAGCCCAGCTTCTTGTAAAGGTGATAGCCGTCCTTTGTTGCCTTGAGTTCTATATAGTCCAGCTCCATGGTCTTTGCGTCTGCAATGAGCAGCTCCATGAGGGCTGTGGCGATGCCCTGTCTGCGCTTGCTCGCCTCGGTATAGACATTCAGCACCGTTCCCACGCGGCCGTTGGGGAAGTTTGGATTGGGCGGCATCTCCCTTACCGTAAGGAATGCTGAGCCGATTATCTTTCCCTCGTCCTCGGCGAGATAGGCAAAGAAGTCGCAGTTAAGGTGGTCGGCATAGTATCTCGGCAGCCTTGCGTTTATCCTTGCTGCCTCAGCATCTGTCATAAAAGGGAAATCCTCGCGGAGGTACTTCATTCGTATTTCCGCAAGTCCCGAAACATTCTGTGCTCTGAAAATATTCATATGATCTCCCCCCCGTATGTTTGCGTTTTATCAGATCTGAAAAGCTGGAATATGGCGACACCGAGGATCAAAAGGCAGAATAAGAAAAATACTCCTCCGCCAATAATAAAAGCGAGGTAGGTATTCTTCTGTTCCGTGTATGAGGGCACATAGATACGCTCGGGATCATCGGGATCCACATATATTTCTACCTGTTCTCCCTCATCGTAATCGGGACTTGCCGAATATGCATTGCCGGTGATCTTGTAGTCCCTGCCATTATAGGAATAGGCGAAGACGGGAGCGTAAGTCACAGACTCGGTTCTGTCGCCATCGCTGTCGTGGGTCATTCTCCTGTCCTCATCTATGGCGCAGACAATACCTGTTACGCGCTCGGTGCATACCTTCTTGTCCTTGTTCATGTCATGGTATGACATTGCTCCGATTCCCATAATCAGCAAACTGATGAGGAGAAACGGCAGAAAGAATATTAATATGACTGCCAGCTTGATCTTGTTTGTGGCAGACGGCTTCATGCGGGGCTGCTGTGATAATTCTTCGTATATCTGGTCGTAATTTTCATACTTCATATCTGCTCGCCTCCTGACTTAATATTTGTGATGTGTATCAGCCTCTGTAATCGTCGTTGGGGTCATTGTACTCATCCGACTGAGCAGGAGCGGTATACGCAGGATTTGACTCCTTTTTTCTGATACTTTTAATGACTGCAAGGATAATTATGACAACGGCAAGTATCATTATCACGGGCACGATAGCCGCCACAAGGAACACACCTGTTATAGTCTTGCTGGCTTTTTTGAAAGCCGTCTTTGCATTGTAGTTGGGATCGGTCATTCTGCCGGGGAAGTGCGAGGAGATCCTTATCTCCACCTTGTCACCGTCGCTGTACTTCTTCTCCGCTGAGCTTACTCCCGCAGGAACACGGTAGGTCTTACCGTTGAATTCATACTCATATACGGGGGTATAGTATGCAGTTCCGTCCTCGTCGTGATGGACAGTATTCTCGGTGATAACAGCAGTGACGACGGTGTCGTAATTACCGTCCATCATATCCATTGAGTCGTCCGCCAGCTTTTTCACTGTCAGAAAAGGAATGATGGCAAAGGTCACAACTCCGAGAATTATCAGGACTGCGACTACGACCACCACAGCCATAAGACCGCTGTTCTTTTTATTACCGTTCTCCATAGATTTCCTCCCTTTCATCAGAAAAGTCTATCTGATCTCACAGATGTACCGTATTACTCCGAATTATCCTCTGTAATCGTCGTTTGGGTCGTAATAATCCTGAGAGTCGTAGTGATACTTCACCTGATCCTTTTTTCCGCGCGCAGATCTCAGCACCAGCAGGATCGCCGCTATGATAGCTATTGCAGGTACCAGCAGTACGACGATGCCAATAGCCAGCATCACAGATCCTATATTATGAGTTGCCTTTATAGTATCGGGGGCATAAAACTCTTTGGGTGAAGAAGACTTTATTTTTATATCGACCTTGTCCCCGATATTATAAAACTTATCCTGGAAAAGCTCAGGGGAATCACTCTGATAGCTCCTGCCGTTGTACTCGTATTGGCAGGTAAAGCCAAAGCCCGAATCATCGCCCGCTCTTTCGTCCCAGTCGCCCTGCCTTACCTCTCTGACATCGACCACAGCAGCGTCAACACTTACGTTAAAGTACTCAGGCTCATGTCCGAGAATGTAATTAGCATGATCAGGGCTCGTAAAGCATTCGGGATCGTAGATATCCGTTGGAACATCGGAATTTATCAAAAGCTGCACCTTATCTCCCGTATAGCGGTAATGCTTGTCCAGACCGTGCGTGAATGAGCTCTGATATTTCTGACCGTTGTACTTATACTCATATCTGAAGAAAAAGCCTTTTTCCTCAGGAGCAAGTTTTTGACTGTTCACTTCCGTGATCCTGAAAACATCAATGACATCAGCCTCAACAGGTGTATCATATTTTTTGAGCTCGTCAACAAAATCCGTCCTGAAGCTTGTCACTATTTCTAAAGCGGGTCTGATAAAGGGCAGACAGCAGAACAGTGATAAGCAGCCGAAAATGATCAGAACGATTATCAGGGCAGTGTTTTTCTTCTGCGGCGTATTCTCGGGACCGAAGTCATTTCCGCCGCCGTTATCCATATAGTAGCTCATGACAGTGCAAGAAGCATTTCCCTGATGATCTTGCAGGCGACAGCGGTAGAAACTCCGCTCTGATCGTAAACGGGACTCAGCTCATTTACATCG
Organism: Ruminococcus sp.; assembly: GCA_017519145.1. GTDB lineage: Bacteria > Bacillota > Clostridia > Oscillospirales > Ruminococcaceae > Ruminococcus. The sequence continues at coordinate 14,855 of JAFWTA010000052.1, read as the reverse complement.
CAGCCCACGATATTCAGTCTGCTGCACACAAGGGTAACAGCTTTCCTCAGTTCGTCGAATGAAACTCCTCCTGCCTCGGGAGTGCCCGTACCGGGGAACACCGAGGGATCAAGAACGTCAAGATCGAGGGTGAAGTACACATTCTTTCCCTTCAGCTTTTCAACGACCTCCTCAAGGCCGTCAAAGCTGAACTTATGCATTTCGGTATGGCTGTCGGCGAAGAGGAACTCCTCACGTTCGCCGCTCCTTATACCGAACTGGAAGATATGACCGTCCCCCACAAGCTCATGGCAGCGCCTGAGCACGCAGGCATGGGACAGCTTCTGACCGAGGTAGTCGTCACGAAGATCGGCGTGGGCGTCGAAATGCACGATATAAAGGTCATCGTACTTGTTGTTCACAGCCCTGACCGAACCGAGGGTCACAAGGTGCTCACCGCCTATCATGAAAGGCAGCTTACCGTCACTCAGTATCTGCTCTGCACGTTCGGATATATCCGCAACAGCTCCGTCGGTGTTTCCGAAGGGCAGCTCAAGGTCGCCGCTGTCGAAGTAGCTGTGATCTGTCATGTCCTTGTTCTGGTATGGACTGTATGTCTCGATGCCGAAGCTCTCGTTCCTTATGGCTGAGGGTGCGAACCTTGTACCCGGGCGAAAGCTTGTGGTACCGTCGAAGCCTGCGCCGAAGAGGACTATCTTCGCGTCCTCATACTCGCTGTCGCAGGCGATAAATGTCTGTATATTCTTATTCAACATCTCTAAGAAGCTCCTCTACATAGCATGGCAGGGCAAAAGCTCCCGTATGGAGCCTCGGATTATAGTATCTGGTCTTGATACCCAGCATACTCCACTTAGTGCCGTTGTAATCGTTGGTGGGGTGATATTTCTTTGAGGCAAAGCCGAACAGCCAGTGTCCCGACGGATAGGTGGGGATATGAGCCTGATAGACCTTGCTTATGGGGAAGCTCTCCACTATGCGCTTGTGGGAGCGCTGCATGGCTGCGGCATCCTCGTCATAGAATGGGCTTTCGTGCTGATTTACCATGATGCCGTCGTCGCGGAGCGCCTTGAAGCAGCTTCCGTAGAACTCCTTGGTGAACAGTCCCTCTCCCGGACCAAAGGGGTCGGTGGAGTCTACTATGATAACGTCATACTGGTCGTTGCAGCGGCGTATGAACTTCACTCCGTCCTCATAGAACACATGGACTCTCGGGTCGTCGAAGCGGCAGGCAGTAGTGGGCAGGTACTTCTTGCATACCTCAACCACCAGCTCATCTATCTCCACAAGGTCGATGCTCTCCACAGAGGGATAGCGTGTGAGCTCGCGGACCACTCCGCCGTCACCTGCGCCGATGACGAGGATATTCTTAGGATTTGGGTGAACCGCCATAGGGACATGGGTTATCATCTCGTGATAGATGAACTCGTCCTTTTCGGTGAGCATCATATAGCCGTCGAGGGTGAGAAAGCGTCCGAATTCCTTGGAATCGAAAACGTCGATGCGCTGAAATTCGCTGTTTCCGCTGTACAGCTGATGATCTACCTTTATAGAAAACTTAACATTGGGAGTATGTCTCTCCGTGAACCATAATTCCATACTATACCTCCGTTCAGTAGCACGCCTCATGAACTCCATGGGGCAGCAGGTGTGAGAGTTGACAGTTCAGAGCTGAAAGCTGCGGTGCCGCCCGCAGCGGCACAGCGATAATGCTGATATAAACGCATTTTCAGCTCTCTACTTTCAATTCTCAGCTTTGAAAATTACTTTCTGTCAGCAGGAGGACCGCCTGCGGGAGCTCCGCCTGATGCAGCAGGATCAACACCTGCGGCCTTGAATGCGATCTTCTTGAAGATGGGTGTTACGATAAGTATGATGATGTAAGCAACGATGAGGCTGATGATGAGTGACTTCAGGAACATTACCATAAAAGGAGGGAGCGGTGCGTGACCGTGGCTCATTTTCATGGCCATTTTGCGGGCGAGTGCTATCATAGCCAGTGTGATGACAGGTGTGTAGATAAGGTCAGAGATAAGTGCTGAAACGAGTTTTGCCGGAACACTGCTTTCATTGAGTCCCATAGCCTTTACTGCACCTCTCTCGACCTTTGCCATGGGGATGACAAAGCCGATTATAAGGCTTATGACAGTACTTGCGGCGAAGCTTATGAGAAATGCGGGCAGCTTGAATCCGCCGCCGCCTGTGAGGTTGCCCACCAGCGAGAGAAAGAAGCTGAGCGTAACTCCCATAAGGAGACTCATTGTGATTCCGATTTTCTTCATGTTCATGTTTTTACCCTTCCTTAAAGAAAAATTATATTATATAAAACGTCTTCCGCCCCGGCGGTATGCGTTTCATATCATCAGAAGTCAAGGACATTGAGTTTTTCAATGTTTATGTCCTCGGTGCCTGTCATCTGACAGCCCTTTTCCTTGGCATATTTTATGTATTCTATTATCTCATCGGTAATGAGCTCGCCGGGTGCAAGAATGGGTATCCCGGGGGGATAGCACATAACGAACTCGCTGCAAACCAGTCCTGCGGTCTCCTCAAGAGGGAGAGAGCGCTTCTTTGCGTAGAATGCCTTTCGGGGAGTCTCTGCCACCACGGGGCTTATGTACTCCTGTGTGAGCATATCCGCACCGCTCTTTCCGAAGCGGCGCTTTATCTCGGCAAGGGCACTGATAAGGCGCTCGATGTCGCGCTTTCTGTCGCCCACTGAGATATAGGCGAGGACATTGCCGATATCGCCGAATTCTATCTGTATATCGTACTCGTCGCGGAGGAGGTCATAGACCTCGATGCCTGCGAGACCGATGGGCAGTGTGTATATGCTCAGCTTTGAAACGTCGAAGTCAAAGATGCTGTCGCCGTTTATAAGCTCCCGTGAGTAGGCGTAATAGCCTCCGATATCATTTATCTCCGAGCGGGCGTACTCCGCCATCTCCACGGTCTGGGCAAATATCTCCCTGCCGCCGAGGGCAAGACGCTTTCTTGAGATATCCAGACTTGACAGCAGCAGATAGGAAGCGCTGGTGGTCTGGGTCAGGTTGATGACCTGTCTCATATAGTCGGCATTGATGTTTTTGCCGAGAAGCAGGAAGGAGCTCTGTGTAAGGCTTCCTCCCGATTTATGCATACTTACCGAGGCGCAGTCCGCACCTGCCGCCATGGCAGTCACGGGGAAGTTCTCACCGAAGTAGAAGTGAGTGCCGTGAGCCTCGTCCACAAGCACCAGCATACCGTGTTCATGAGCCAGCTCAGTTATCCTTTTCAGGTCGGAGCATATGCCGTAGTATGTGGGATTGTTGACCATGATAGCCTTGGCGTCGGGGTTATCGAGGATAGCCTGCTCCACCTGAGCCACGGACATACCGAGAGCGATGCCCAGCCTGTGGTTAACGTCGGGATTGACGTAAACGGGAACAGCTCCCGTAAGTATAAGGGCGTTTATAGCGCTTCTGTGTACATTTCGGGGCATGATTATCTTGTCGCCCTCCTTACAGGCGTACATTATCATGCTCTGCACCGCAGAGGTGGTGCCGCCCACCATGAAGAAGGCATTTGCCGCGCCGAATGCTTCGGCAGCCAGCTCCTCCGCGTCCTTGATGACGGATACTGGGTGACAGAGGTTGTCCAGCGGCTTCATGGAGTTTACATCAACGTTCATGCAGTCCTCGCCGAGGAACTCTGTGAGCTCCATATTACCTCTGCCCCTCTTATGTCCGGGGACGTCGAAGGGAACGACTCTCATGCGGCGGAATTTCCTCAGCGCCTCATATATGGGCGCATTTGTCTGGGAAAGGTCAGCCATTTCCGAACACGTTCCTTCCGCTGAAAATTTCTATCATCTCCCGCTGGAGCGCATTGGTTATCTCCAGTCTGCGCCTTGGCGGAAGCTCATTCACATCTGTGTTGAACAGATAATTCTGCAGGTCAAGCTCCTTTATGAGCATTTTTGTGTGGAACATATTAGCCTGATACACGTTTATATCCACTGCGTCGTACTTATCCAGTATCTTGGCGTCGATATAGTTCTGTATCGAGGTGATATCGTGGTCGATGAAGAGCTTTTCACCGTCCAGATTTCTTGTAAAACCTCTTACCCTGTAATCCATGGTGATGATATCGGAATCGAAGCTTCCGATGAGGTAATCGAGGGCGGTCAGCGGAGTTATCTTGCCGCAGGTAGCAACGTCGATATCCACGCGGAATGTGGCGATGCTGGTATCGGGGTGAAACTCGGGGTAGGTATGGACGGTGACATGGCTCTTGTCAAGGTGAGCCACAGTCTCGCTGCCTCCTGCGGGGACCATAGTGTCGTCCGCGATAAGGAATGTAGCGGAAGCGCCCTGAGGGTCGTAGTCCTGACGTGACATACTCAATACCTGAGCACCTATCATCTCAGTTACATGGGTCATGATATCTGTTATACGCTCTGAGTTGTACTGCTCGTCTACATAGGCGATGTACTCCCGCTGTGAGCGGGCAGTCTTGGCATAACAGACATCGTAGATATTGAAGCTCAGCGACTTCGTAAGGTTATTGAATCCGTAAAGTTTAAGCTTATTCTCCATAAAACCACACCTTCAAACAAAAAATGCACACAAAGACCTTATCAGCCGTTGTGTGCATGAAATACCTATGCAGTAAGCGCAGAGACTTCACAAATGGTTTCAGAGTCTATACAAGCAAGTACTACCTTTTACTACTCTTATTGACCTTTCACAAGCTGATGAGAACTTATAAAAACTTTATCGACGCAGGGTCGAATCAATAAGGCAACAGAAGTTGCCAGCCGAATTATCGGCGGTCGGCATTTGACCCGGCTGTCCGTATGGCCTCGACTCCGAAGGGAGTGGTCAATAGTCTTGCTCTGAAACCGAAGCTTCTTTTGCAATTCATTTTATTTTATCATATTTCGTCTTTTTTGTCAATACTCAGACACATATTAATTTATATATGCTGTATATCAGTTCTCTCTCAGCTTTTTCCTTCTCACCTTGTCCCTGTACATCATCTCGTCGGCGATGGTGAAGTACTTATCCAGCTCAGAGTCCTTATCGGGAACACCGAGGAAATAGCCGAGACTCAGCCCCACCTCGTACTTTCTTCCCGAGGAGGCATTGTACCTGTCAAAGTAGCTCCTGACAGCCTCCATATGCTCGCTGATGTGCTCATCGGAGTAGTCTCCGCAGCCCACGATGGCGTACTCATCGCCGCCGATACGGGCGCAGACCTCATTGAGCTGACAGCTGGTCTGGAGAGCGTTTGCGGCAACGGTTATGGCGTTGTCCCCCTCCATATGACCGAAGTTATCGTTTATCATCTTCAGCTGGTCAAGGTCAGCGACCATGACAAAGAGAGTCTTACCCTCATCTCTCGCCTTTTTGAAAATGCCCTCCGAGAGCCTGTTATAGCCCTTTCTGTTGTAGATACCCGTCAGGGTGTCACGGATAGAGCTCATGAGTATGCGCTGGTTTATGCTGGTGAGCTTGGTGCGGACCCGCAGGAACTCAAGGGATATGCTGATATTCCTGTTCCACCTTGCGAAAACGCTGCTCACCGCCTTTCTGACGTCATTGAACCTGAACACGGAATAACCGAAGCAGCGGTCCATGAAGTGCAGAGGCAGCAGGAAGTACATAGAGGGCTCGCTGCAGTACTCGTCTATAAAGCCGGGGAGTATTTCCTCCGAGGGGAACTCGCGGTTAACGAACTCTGCGCGGTTCCTTGTGTAGATGAACTTGTTCTCCATAACGGGAGCATAGCCCTCGCGGATATACTCATTGTCCTCCTCTTCCACGTTGTCCCAGTTCTTGCACAGGCACAGGAAGTAGGCGTCCAGACCGTTTATGGTATATGCGAAGCCGTTGAGCTTTCTCAGGAGTCCGTCAAGGTTCTTCTCCTCCATAAGTCTCTCCAGCATGGCACTCTTGTTGTAGTAGTTGTTGAAGCGGTCGGTAAGGTTGCTGTGCTCCTCGCGCTTTGCAAGGGCGTAATTCACGTTGCTTCCGCAGCCGCAGCTCTTTGCAAAGACAAGGTGTCCCCTTTTCAGGGTATCCACGGGCTCGGAGTCCTCACCCGTTATGAGCTTGTGGAGCCTGCATACCGCTCTTGCTCCAAGTCTGCCGTTCTCGGGGAAGACCGTAGTCAGTGAGGGTATCTGCATGACCGCCTCACCTGCGGCATCATAGCCTGCAATCTTCAGCTCCTCGGGCACCTTTATGCCGCCCTTTATGACAGAGTCGCACAGGTGTCTCGCCATAACATCGTTGGCGCAGACCACTGCGTCGGGGAGCTCATCCCTGTTCTCGATAAAGTGCTTTGCCAGTCTCTGGGAGATTATCTTCCAGAAATCTCCGTATACTATATCTCCCTCATGTATCTCAAGACCGTGCCTTTCCATTGAGAGCCTGTAACCCTCAAGTCTCGACATGGCAGGAGTGCTTCCCTCGGGACCTGTCAGGCACATGATATGCCTGCACCCGTGCTTCTCGATGAGGTGGTCAGTCATTTCCGCCATAAGCTCAACGTCCTCGGCGTAGATGCTCTCGCAGAAGTCAAGGTCGTAGTCCACAGCGATAACGGGAATGCCCCAGCGTGAAAAGACCTTCTCGAACTTTTCCACAAGGTTCTGGCTGGCATTGTTGCCTGCCATGAGGATAACACCGTCGATAACGTCTTTTCTTATGAGGGTGAAGATATTCTCCTCGCCCTGCTGTATAAGGCTGCCGCTCTCCATATTGAATGCCATGAGGAAGGTCACGGCATCATATCCGAGGGCTCTGCACTGCTCGGATATACCCACAAAAATGCGGTTCATGTATTCATTGAAAACGTCCGCAGCAACTACTGCGATAGTTCTTCTTTTTCTCACAGCGCAGTTCCCCCTTTCCTGCTTTATATTATGTGTTTTTGCTCAAAACCGTCATTACGGGCTTATTTCAGCTCTGCCACGGTAACTCCGTCCTCGCCCTCGCCGAAAAGTCCAAGACGGAAGCTCTTGACGGAGGGGTGGGACTTCAGCCGCCTGTGTACAGCCTGCCTCAGCAGACCCGTGCCCTTGCCGTGGATAATAGTAACGGTTGATATATTTGACATGACAGCCTGATCGATGAATGCGTCCAGCTGATACACGCCGTCGTCACAGGCACAGCCGCGGATATCCAGTTCCATTTTGCCTCTCCGCTCGGCTTTTACGCCTATCTTGTTCATTTTGCGGTTTGGTCTCAGGGGCTTGCTGCCCACAGTGACCTTCTGCGGCTCCTCAAGACGGAGCCTTGATATATTCATCTTGGTCTTCATGACACCCATCTGTACGAAAACGAAGTCGCTTCCGTCGGGGTCTCCCGAGATTATGCCCTTGCGCTGGAGGTCCACAACATAGACCGTATCGCCGCGTCTTAGCTTTCTCGGCAGGACGTAGCCCTCATTGGGGTCGCGCTTCTCAACGGGATTGGCAGTGTCGTACATCTTATTGAAGCTCTGCTTGGTCTTTGACTTCATGCCCGAAACATTGGCGCTGAAGTCCTTTTTGTCCTTCTCCTTGCGGAGCTTTTCAAGCTCGTCGATGAGCTCATTGGACTCTGCCTTGGTCTGCTCGATTATAGTCATGGCGCGGAGCCTTGCCTTTTCCAGCTCGTCAGCCTTTGCAGCCTCTATCTCCTCCCGCTCTCTGCGGATAGCCTCCTCATGGGCGGCGGTCTCGGCTCTCAGGCGGGATATCTCCTCCTTCTGCCTTTCCAGCTCTATACGGCTGGCTTCAAGCTTGCCGATTACCTCCTCAAGACGGGTATTCGCCTCGCTCACTCTTGACTTTGCGTCGCTGATTATATCCGAAGGCATACCGAGGCTCTCGGATATGGCAAAAGCGTTGGACTTGCCCGGTGAGCCCACAATGAGCCTGTATGTAGGTCTCAGGGTCTCGATATCGAACTCGCAGGAGGCATTCTCGACGCCGCTGCTGTCGATGGCAAAGACCTTCAGCTCCTGATAGTGAGTAGTCACCATTATCTTGGCGCCGTTTTCCATAAGGCGGCGGATTATGGAGATAGCCAGTGCAGCACCTTCAACGGGGTCAGTGCCCGAGCCCAGCTCGTCCAGCAGCACCAGAGACCTCTCGTCGGCAGTTCCCAGTATCTCAATGACCTTGTTGGTGTGGGAGGAGAATGTGGAGAGATTCTGCTCAATGCTCTGGCTGTCGCCTATATCTGCGAGAATATGGTCGTAAACGGAGATCCTGCTGCCGTCCGCACAGGGTATGAGCAGACCGCACATTGTCATGGCTGCAAGAAGCCCCGCCGTTTTCAGCGAAACCGTCTTACCGCCCGTATTGGGACCCGTTATGATAAGCGCCTGATAGTCCTCGCCGAGACTTATGTCCACGGGCACCGCCTTGCTCTTGTCGATAAGGGGGTGACGGGCTTTTTTCAGATGCATTTTTCCGTCATCGGTTATTTCGGGGAGGGAGCAGTTCAGCTTTGCAGCAAGATTAGACTTTGCAAAGTACAGATTCAGCTCCGTACACACCTTGTAATTCTCGGTGAGTATCTCCGCATAGTCGCCGCAGTCGCGGCAGAGCTGGCGGATGATGCGTTCTATCTCCTCCTGCTCCTTGCCCTCGAGGATGCGGATGTCGTTATTTGCCTCGACTATTGCCATAGGCTCGATGAAGATGGTCTGACCCGTAGCGGAGGTATCATGAACGAGACCGCTGACCTGTCCGCGGTACTCGGATTTAACAGGGAGAACGAAGCGTCCGTCACGGATAGTGACATTGCTCTCCTGCAGATACTGCTGAGTGGTCTTATTTTTTATCATCTTGTCGAGAGTTTCGCGGAGCTGCATACCTGCGCGGTTTATCTTGCGGCGTATAGCGGCAAGCTCGGGGCTTGCAGCGTCGGCTATCTCGTTGTCGGAGATGATGGAGCGTTCCAGCTTTTCCAGCAGCCAGTCATTGGGCTGAAGCCTTGAGAAAAGGTAGCTCAGTTCAGTCTCCACGTTCTCGCAGTGGGAGTACCAGTCTGCCAGCGCCTTTATCTGGCGCAGCATAGCGGCGATATCCATGAGGTCACGGAGAGATATGACAGCACCCGAAGCAGCTCTTGCGGCAACGGTGCTGATGTCCTTGAAATTGCTGAAAGGAGGGGTTCCGAACTGTACCGAAAGGGAGAACGCCTGCGAGGTCTTTAGGCACTCATAGCGTACCCTTTCAAGGTCGTTGTCGGGGCGGACCTCCAGAGCCATGCGCCTTGTCTCCTCATTGGAGGTAAGGTCAGCCAGCATATCGAGGATCTTATCCAGTTCAAGTGTTTTCAGATATTTATCCATAGTTATCCTTTACTGTTATAAATCAAAATTTAGCGGAGCTAAATTATGATTTGAGCCGTTAGCCCATAGCCATTAGCATAATGTAGGGAACGGCGCCCTCGCCGTTCCGCAAAATGTATTACATGCCCAACGGAACGCCGAGGGCGGCGTTCCCTACAAATGTAAATTTTGATTTATATGATAGATTTATAGAAGTCCAGCGTACCGAAGTTTCTCTCCATGTGGGTAAGAAGATAGGACTCCGCAAGGGCAGACAGCCTCTGCTGAGTGCCGTCGGATACGCGGAAATTGAAAAGCCTGCCGAAGTCTGCCAGCACGATATGACGGACAGCACTTAGCACAGGCAGTTTTATTTTCATATAGTCGTCTGTGCTGCTGCCGTCAAAGCAGTCCGCACAGAAAAATCCGCCGTCGGAGATACAGAAGAAAAGCTCCTGCGGCTCAAAGACTCCGCAGCTCCTGCAGGCGACGATATCGGGCATATAGCCTATCTCGGACATAAGTCTCAGCTCGAACACCGCCTTGAGGAAGCTCTCGCTCCTCTCCTCTTTTTCGAGGTAGTACAGGCAGTTGAGCATAAGCCGCATGATATCCTTGTTCTGCGCCTCGGGCTTTATGCAGAAGCGCATGACCTCCGCGAAATACGAGGCGAGGGATATCTTGCTGAGTGAATCTCTCAGTCCGTAAAAAATATGTATCGGCTCTGCACTGTTGAGGTAAAGATACTTTCCTCTCTTGTCTATGCAGAACCGAGAATAAGCCAGAAGCTGAGCGGAGCTCCCCGATTTTCCGTTTATTTTCTTTGCGCCTTTTACGGAAACCTCGAGCACCCCGTTCTCTCCTGTGAGTATATCGATGAATTTGTCCTGTTCTCCCACAGAACGCTCTTTAAGGACTATGCCTTCAACAGTTGTCATGGTTATCATCCTTGCAGTCCGAGTAGCGCAGATAATCCTCCACGCTTCCTGTTTCGGTGAATATATCCCAGAGAATATCCTCTTTCATAAAGCCTCCGCGAAACTGAAGTTGTAGAGTTTCCCCCACAGCTATTATCTGCGGAAAAGCCTGTGATATATGCGGTAATTATTTCTCGGAGAGTCCGAAGCTCCTGATGAGGTTTTCCCTGTTTCTCCAGTCCTCCTTGACCTTTACCCAGCACTTGAGGTTCACCTTTATCTGGAAAAAGTCCTCCAGCTCTATCCTTGCGGCGGTGGAAGCCTTTTTTAGCATAGCTCCGCCCTTTCCGATAATGATACCCTTGTGTGACTCCTTCTCGCAGTAGATGACAGCGGAGATATCGAGGATATCCTTGTCCTCTCTCTCGCTCATCTGCTCAACGCCAACGGCTATACCGTGGGGCACCTCCTCGCTGAGGAGCATAAGGAGCTTTTCGCGTATCATCTCAGCCGCCAGCACCTTTTCGGGCTGGTCGGTTATCATATCGTCGGGGAAGAAGTGTACCGACTCCTCCGACAGAGCGATTATCTCGTCGATAACGATGTCAACTCCGCTGTTCTCCGTTACGCTTACGGGAACTACCGCCTGAAACTGCACCTTTGAGGTCAGGTCGGCGATAACGGGAGCCAGCTCGTCCTTGTTTTTCAGCAGGTCTATCTTGTTGAGCACAAGGATTATGGGCATCTTCGATGCATTCATGGACTTCAGAAGATCCAGCTCCTGCTGATTTATTTTCTTTGTGCAGTCCATTACGAATACAACCGCGTCGATGTCGCTGACGGACTCCTTAACGGTGTTGAGCATATGCTCGCTGAGCTTGTTCACGGGCTTGTGAAGACCCGGTGTATCGAAGAATACCAGCTGAACATCGTCTATATTGCGGATACCCGTGATACGGGTACGGGTGGTCTGGGGCTTATTGCTGACGGAGGCTATCTTCTCTCCCACGATAGCGTTGAGGAGGGAGGATTTTCCCGCATTGGTGCGTCCTGCGATAGTGACGAAAGCAGTTCTTGACATCAGTTGTTTTCTCCGTTAACAATGAATGTAGCGTCTCTTGAGATGCCGAGCTTCTCAAGGACAGACTCCTCCTTCTCGCGCATGATGCGCTGGTCGAGCTGTGAAGTCTCGTGGTCGTAGCCCAGCAGGTGGAGCATTGAATGAACGGTGAGGAAGCCCACCTCTCTCTCCAGTGAGTGGCCGAAGTTCTGAGCCTGCTTTACGGCAGTCTCCAGAGAGATGACAACATCTCCCAGCTGAACCGCGCCTGTCTCGGGATTTATCTCAACTGTGCCGTCCTCGCTTGTCAGCGGGAATGAAAGCACATCTGTAACAGCGTCCTTATTTCTGTATATCTTATTAAGGTTCTTTATCTCGTTATTGCTTACGAAGGAAACGCTCACCTCAGCGTCCTTTCCGAAATTCTCAGTAGTGAGTACAGCCTGACAGCATCTTCTGATGAGCAGTCTTATGCCCACGGGCACCTTCACCTCTGTCTGATTATTCTTGACGTAAACCTTTAACTTAGCCATGATTATTCTTTCTCCCTTCATTATATTTTTCATAAGCCTTGATGATATCCTGAACGAGTCTGTGTCTTACCACGTCTTTTTCGGTAAATCTGTGTATCTCGATATCGTCGATGCCCTTCAGCACCTTTATAGCCTCTACCAGACCCGATTTTCTGCTGTCGGGAAGGTCTATCTGGGTGATATCGCCCGTAATGACCATCCTGCTCTCATTTCCGAGACGTGTCAGGAACATTTTTATCTGCTCGGATGTAGTATTCTGAGCTTCGTCGAGGATGATGAACGCCTCGTCGAGGGTACGTCCGCGCATATAGGCAAGCGGAGCCACCTCGATAATGCCCTTTTCCATGTACCGTGCAAAGCTCTCTGCACCGAACATATCGAATAAAGCGTCATAAAGCGGACGCAGATAGGGGTCCACCTTATCCTGAAGGTCACCGGGCAGGAAGCCCAGCTTCTCGCCTGCTTCAACGGCAGGACGGGTCAGGATGATCTTCTTTATCTTATGTTCGCGGAAAGCCTTGACAGCCATGGCAACAGCGAGGTAGGTCTTGCCCGTACCCGCAGGGCCAATGCCGAGGACGATGGTATTATTCTTTATAGCGTCGGTGTAGCGCTTCTGTCCGACAGTACGGGGGCGGAGTATCTTGCCCGAGGCAGTGACGCATATGCCGTCGCCGCCCAGCTCCTGAAGCTGTTCCTCAACGCCCTCAGCCACCATGGAGGTGACGTACCTTACGGTCTGTTCGTTGACGGAGCTTCCGTTCTTTGCCATGTTCATAATAGCGCGGAGGGCTTTTTCTGCGCCCTCTGTATCGCCTTCGCCGATTATCTTAACGCCGCCGTCACGGCTGACGACTGTGACGTTGAAGTCCTTCTGTATTCTGCTTATATTGCCGTCCAGCTGACCGAAAAGAGCAGAGAGCTGCTCGGGGCTGTCGGCAGGCAGGAATTTTTCTGACATTAAATATATTCTCCAATCTGCTGTTCGGGGAAAGCGCCTGCGGCAGCAAGAGCGGAGTTGGAGTACCTGTGGTCTGCGGAGACCTCCCTGAGCACCCTGACATTATCGGGGAAATCTATCTTCTGCTCGGGGGAGCCCAGTTCCAGCTCCATAATAGCCAGCTTGTCCGAAAAAGGATAGGTATCCAGTTCAAAGAGCTGGTCATGGTAATCGAAGCAATAGCGGACCTTTTCAACGGACGGTCCCTCTCTGCGGTCATTGCTGACCAGCTCGCGGTACTTCTCGCCGCTTATCTCATACTCGTTCTCCTCGCGGGTAACGGGGGTGAGAAAGACCTTTTCCGTATAGGTGTACTTCACCCTGCCGTTCTCGTCCACGGACCTTACTCTGCGCTGTTTTCCGCCGGCGCTGTTGAGATAGGTCTGAACGATGCCTATCCTGCGCTTTACGTCAAGCTCGGAAACATCGGGGAATTCCACTAAGAATTTGCGTTCGATCTCATATTTTTTGCACATAAACACTCTCCAAAAGACCTTTTGTCTTTTCCGAAATCACAATGAAATCTTTCAACATTACCATTATACAACTTTTTTTGAATAATGTCAACAAAATTTCTGAATTATTCTGTCTAAATTGCTAAGTTTTATCATTCTGTCACATTTTTATCATTTTCGCTCCGAAAGATCCCTCAGCATGATGTTGAAAGAATCGAAAAAGCCCCCCTCCGACTCGGTTGCAGGAGCCTCGGCGATGAGCCCGGAATCGCCTCTGCTAAGCGGTATCGTCACGGTAAGGCAGTGGTCATCCACCGCCGCGGAAGCACCTGCTCTCTCGGCAAGTCCGAGACAGACCTGACGGTGATATCCGCTGAAAATATCAGGCTGACCGAAGTCATCAAAGTCCACAAATGTCCCTGAGGCGGTAATTTTGATCTCAACATTTTTGTCGTTTTCTCCACATTCAACAATAAACTCTGTTTTTCCCGACTCATTGCCAAGCAGGCGCCTTCTCACGAAGCTCAGCAGCAGGAACCTCAGCGCACTGCGGTCCGTACGCACTGCGGAAGCCGACAGCTTGCCCGTTCTGATGCTGCACCTGCCGCCGGCAGCAGCCTTACAGCGCCTTGCAAATTCGCGCAGGAAGATGTCCGTCCTTACAGCAGTCAGCTCCTGCTCCTCGGGCAGAGGTGCGGACAGAGCGCGGCTCAGCTCGGCATTGCGCATGAGCTCGCAGCAGGCGGTCATGATACCGCCGATGAGTTCCTGTTCGGCCTTTCCGCCTTTTTTCTCGGCAAACTCCCTGAGCAGCTCGCAGGAAGCCGATATGCCCGTGACAGACTTTCTCACAAGGTGATCGGTACAATTTATATAGTCCTCTGCAAAGGGACTGTCAAAAAAGCTTTTCAGCTGATCCTTGTTTTCCATAACAGCTCCGTTCTCTGCGGTGCAGAAAAAATGATATAAGTATATTATACTACAAATAAAGCCAAAATGAAATACTCTATGCACGGGTATTAAAAAAGAAAATAGCAACAAATTCTATTTTGTCCTCACACTGACATTTGTACAATATGCACTTTTCACAAAAATTCTGTTATTTTTTTATCGAACCACTTGAAAAAATTTCCGAGTTGGAGTATAATAAAAATATAAAAATTTTAGGAGGTATATCCAATGTCAGTTAAAGTTGCTATTAATGGTTTCGGCCGTATCGGTCGTCTTGCATTCAGACAGATGTTTGATGCTGAGGGTTATGAGGTAGTTGCTATCAACGACCTTACAAAGCCTTCAATGCTCGCTCAGCTCCTCAAGTATGATACAGCTCAGGGCGGTTACTGCGGAAAGATCGGTGAGAACCTTCACACAGTTACAGCTGATGATGAGGCTGGTACAATCACTGTTGACGGCAAGACACTTACAATCTATGCAAAGGCTAACGCTGCAGAGCTTCCTTGGGGCGAGATCGGCGTTGACGTAGTTCTCGAGTGCACAGGTTTCTACTGCTCAAAGGAGAAGTCACAGGCTCATATCGATGCAGGTGCTAAGAAGGTAGTTATCTCTGCTCCCGCAGGCAGC
>JAFWTA010000051.1 GCA_017519145.1 Ruminococcus sp. | reverse complement strand
ATTCCAAAGGGACTGTGTTCCTTTGGCAGAGTCCAGAGGCGGCGCCTCTGGTCGCCGCTTTCAGTTTTTAAGGCGGCGAAATAAAACAAAGCGCTCCGCAAGGGGTGAATCAAAAAACAGTCCGGTGGACTGTTTTTTGAGAGGGGACGCCCTGCAAGTGAGGGCGTCCCTTAACGGCGGATGATATCCTCCCCTACAGTATGCTTTTTCGGAACGCCGAGGGTGACTCCCTACAGTGTAGGGAGATGTCCGAAGGACAGAGGGTCGCGGCTCCTGTTGGGAGGCGTTCCCTACAAATATAAATTCCAATTTATGTTATTACAAAGTGTCACCGTAAAAAATAAGGGCTGCACAACTGTGCAGCCCTGTGTGTTTACTGATTATTCAGCGTCCTCTGCAGGAGCCTCTTCCTCAGCAGCTTCGTCAGCGTCATCAAGAAGAGCACGCATTGAGATGCTGATCCTCTTTGACTCGGGATCGATGTCGATGATCTTAACGTCAACCTCATCGCCAACGGAAAGAACATCCTTGACATTCTCTACCTTCTGGTCAGCGATCTGTGAGATGTGGATAAGGCCGTCTACGCCGTCGATGATCTGTGCGAATGCACCGAAGCTTGTGATGGAAACGATAGTAGCCTTAACTACATCGCCAACATTGTAGTTAGCCTTGAAGATCTCCCAAGGATTGTCCTCAGCCTTCTTGAAGCCGAGAGAAATTCTGTTTGCTTCCTGATCAAGATCCTTGATATAAACCTCAAGAGTATCGCCAACATTAACGACCTCGCTGGGGTGCTTGATCCTCTTCCATGAGAGCTCTGAGATATGTACCATGCCGTCGATGCCGCCGAGATCAACGAATGCACCGAAGCTTGTGAGAGACTTAACCTTGCCTGTGTAGGTCTTGCCGACCTCAGCTGTCTCCCAGAATCTTGCCTTAGCTTCTTCCTTCTTAGCGTTCTGAACAGCCTTGATGGAGCCTACTGCTCTCTTCCTGCCGCCCTCGGAAACCTCGATAACGATGAACTCTACCTTCTTCTTGAGAAGCTGGTCAAGCTCTGCGCCTCTGGGGAGACCTGTGAGTGAAGCGGGGATAAATACTCTTACGCCCATAACAGTGAGAGTAACGCCCTTGTTAACAACGCTCTGAACAACGCCCTCGAGAACGGTGCCTTCCTGCTGAGCCTTTACGATCTTCTCGTAACCTGCCTGCTCGTCCACCTTTCTCTTAGAGAGAGCAGCTGTACCCTCTGCATCGTTTACCTTGATTACAACAAGATCGATCTCGTCGCCAACGCTGACGATGTCTGAAGGCTTCTTTGAAGGATCGTCTGTAAGATCGTCGAGAGCAACGTAGCCTGTGTGCTTAGTGCCAAGGTCAACGATAACTTCTGTATTGTTTACGGCGATTACTGTGCCTTTAACTTTCTCTCCTGTATGTATTTTTTTGAATGATTCGTCGAGAGCCTGAGCGAAATCGATCTCCTCATCCTGATTAGCTGCAAGAATTTCATTTTCTGCCATTTTGGTTTGTACCTCCTTGATTATATAGGCGGGGGTCGATGCCCCGGCAGTAATGCCGATAATATTGGCATTCGGGAGCGTTAATGTCCGAAGCTCGTCCGCGTTCTCGATATGATACGTTTTACAGAAACGGCTGCACACCTCATATAGCTTGACGGTGTTAGAGCTGTGTCTGCCTCCGACAACGAGCATTATATCCGAGTTCTTGGCGAGCTCGGCTGCGTCTGACTGACGCGCGTCGGTAGCGTTGCATATAGTATCATATATAACGATATCGGGATCGTCCTTCGGGATCACGTTTAAACACTCACCCCATACTACTATATTATACGTCGTTTGCGCCACAATTGCAAGCTTTTTTCGCAAATTTTTATAATTTTTTTCAAAAAAGGCTTTTAGCTCAAAGTTGTCCTTAAAAACAAGGCAATTTTCGTCACAATGACCAACGATGCCCTGTACCTCGGGGTGGTCACGGTCGCCTGCAATGAGGATAAAATAGCCTTCTGCGGTCTTCTCGGCAACGATCTTATGTATGCGCGAGACGAAGGGACAGGTGGCGTCCAGCATTTTGTTACCCTTGGCTTCTATCTGACGGTAGATGTCCCGTCCAACGCCGTGGGAGCGGATGACAACTGTCTCATCAGGGCGGAGCTCCTCTACGGAGTCCACTATCCTTGCGCCCTTTGCCTGCATATCATTCACAACGTCCTGATTGTGGATGATGGGACCCAGTGTGGCGACGTTTGTATTCTTTTCAAGCTCGCCGTAGACCATCTTCACGGCGCGGTCAACGCCGAAGCAGAAGCCTGCGGACTTTGCAACAGTGACTTTACTCATTTGCTTCCTCCTCCTTTGGAGCGTCGGCGGTGTCGCTTTCCGGCTCGCCCTCCACCAGCAGCTTTATATCCGCCATGTAGCGGTTCTTCAGCTTTACCAGCTGACGGGGATTGGGAGCGTCGCATATCTCGCAGTACTCCGCAGGATCAATGGGCACGCCGTATTTGATCGTGAGAGGGGTGCGGAATTTCAGCTTCTCTCCGTAGCAGATGCCTACGGGGATTATGGGCTTTCCCGAGCGTGCGGCGATTAGAGCTGCGCCCGTATGGCCCTTCTTGCCTACCTTGCCGTCCTTTGAGCGTGTGCCCTCGGGGAATATCATAAGGCTCCTGCCGTTTTGCAGCCTTTCAACAGCGGTGTCGATGACTCCCGTATCGCCCTTGCCGCGGGCAACGGGGAAGGCTCCCAAGGAGCGGATGAGCCATGCAAAAAGCTTGTTCCTGAAGAGCTCCTCTTTTGCCATGAAGGCATATTTGCCTCTTGCCCCTGTTCCAAGCAGGGGAGGATCGGCATATGAGCGGTGGTTGCAGGCGTAGATGACAGTGGTATCCTTGGGGATATTGTCCCTGCCCTCATAGCGCAGCTTGTACATTATGCGGAAGTAAAGTCTGACCAGTACCTTTATAACATAATACATATCTGTCTCACCTCAGTAATATTTTCTCTGAAAACTGCATCCGTCAGCCTATTTTCTCGTTTATTATCTTCACGATAGCAGCTGCGGACTCCTCTAAGTTCAGCTCCGTTGTGTCCACAAGGACAGCGTCCTCAGCCTGCTTCAGGGGAGCTGTCTCGCGGTGCATATCCTGATAGTCGCGCTTGATGATATCGTCCAGTATCTCCTGATAAGTGGGGCAGTCCGGCTTCTCGGACAGCTCCTTGTAACGGCGGTTGGCGCGTTCCTCAGCGGAGGCTGTCAGGAATATCTTCACATCTGCATTGGGGAGAACTACGGTGCCGATGTCTCTGCCGTCCATAATGACGCTGTTTTCACGGGCTATTTTTTGCTGAGTCTCAAAGAGATAGGCTCTTACCGCAGGTATGGCCGATGTTCTTGAAGCTGCCATGGATATCTCGGGAGTGCGGATAAGGTCGGAAACGTCCCTGTCTCCGAGGAACACTCTCTGTGCTCCGTCGATGAACTTCAGCGACACATCTGCCTTTTCGAGGGAAGCTTCGATGTCCTCGTCAGCGATATCGTTCTCGGTTATGTAGAGCGCGATAGTGCGGTAGAGCGCCCCTGTGTCCACATAGATGTAGCCAAGCTCCTTTGATACCATCTTTGCGATGGTGCTCTTGCCTGCGCCGGCAGGTCCGTCGATAGCGATGTTGATAGTTTTCATACAGATGACTCCTTTATAACGGGCAGAAGCCCTTATTGTCAGTTTTTAAGGTGTTCCGCAAAGGAGAAAGCTATATCTCCCAGTATAACTGCGGACATGACGGCGGCTGCGGCAGCGCAGACGCCTTTGGGAAGCTTCTCGCTGAGCTTCCCCGAAAGCGGATGGAGCAGGTAGAAGTACCCCACCGCCAGTACGCCGAATATGGCGCTGGATATGAGACTGGACCTGTCAAGTATGGAGAAGTACCAGTTCTCGTAGGTCCAGAACTGTTCGTGAAAGATGAATTCCAGCAGGTAGGAGGCTCCCAGCTCGAATACAGTGGTGACTGCCATGGCGAAAAAGAAGATGAACACGGGGTTACGTTTCTTTCTCAGCAGGGCGAGGAGTATAAAGGCTCCCACTGCATAGATGGGTATGATGGGGAGGTGGAGCATACCGCGGTTGTCGAAGTAGTGATACATGACCCATACCGTTGCCACCTCGTATATCCAGCCTGCAAAGCCTGCGGCTGCAAATTCAAATACATAGCGGAAGAATATCCGCACAGGCTCGGCTTTTCTATGCTCGGCCATAGGTCACCTGACCTCTGCTCCGAAGGGCATGAGAGCCAGCTTTGCCAGCTTGAACATCTGCATACCAAAGGGGATACCTATTATCGTCACGCAGAGCAGCACTCCGAAAATGGCGAATTCAAGCGCCATTTCAATTCCGCCGAATATGAGCCAGAGTATATTCACCAGCAGACTTACTGCGCCGCCGCCGTATTTTACCTCCTTGCCGAATGGACAGAAGCTAAGCTTTGCCATTTTGAAGCACTGTGCTCCGACGGGTATGCCCACTATGGTGATACACCACAAAAGTCCGATCAGCAGCCAGCTCAGTCCGCTGAGAAAGCCGCCGAAAATAAGCCATAAAAGATTACCTAAACACCCCATATTTTTCCCCTTTCCGCAACATATCCGCAGGGATATATTACATATTGACTGCGGCAGTGTATGCCGTTGAAAATGCTATCTGAAGATTGAAGCCGCCTGTGTATGCGTCCACATCTATGACCTCACCTGCGAAGTAGAGACCGCTTATCAGCTTTGACTCCATAGTCTTCGGGTCTATCTCCTTGGTGGAGATGCCGCCGCTTGTGATTATGGCTTCGTCTATGGGTCGGAAGCCCGATATCCTTACGGGGAAGGACTTTATCAGCTCCCCGAAGCTGTGTCTCTGTTCCTTGGTTATGCCGTTTATCTTCTGTTCGGGAGCTATCCCCGACAGCCTTACCGCTACGGGTATGAGCTTTGCAGGCAGCAGCTTGCGGATACCGTTCTGGAAGTCCCTGTTGAGGTTCTCCGCGAAGTCGCGCTGTATCCTTGCATCCAGCTGCTCGGGGGAAAGTGCAGGCTTCAGGTCGATGAGCAGCCTGTACTTATCCGGCGCCATATTGCGGATGTGGGAGCTTGCGCTGAGCACAAGGGGACCCGAGACGCCGAAATGAGTGAACAGCATCTCGCCCATTTCGCTGTATATGCACTTTTCGCCCTCCATGAGCTTTATGGTCACATTGTGGAGGGAGAGTCCCATCATCTCCGCGCAGAATTTATCGGGAGAGGTGAGGGGCACCAGCGAAGGCTTCAGCTCCGTCACTGTATGTCCCAGAGCCTCCGCAAGGGAGTAGCCGTCCCCTGTGGAGCCCGTTGCAGGGTAGGACTTGCCGCCGCAGGCAATGAGAACTGCCGATGAGCGGTATTCCTCGCCTCCTGCCTTTACGCCGCATACAGCGCCGTTCTCGGTGAGTATCTTTGTGACTCTTTTGTTTATGACCCTGACGCCCAGCTTCTTCATTTCACGGGCGAGGGCATCGGCTATGTCGTTGGCGTTGTCGCTGACGGGGAACACTCTGTTGCCCCGCTCGGTCTTCAGCGGCACTCCCAGCTCCTCGAAGAAGCTCATGGTGCATTCCGCGTCAAAGCCTGCAAATGAGCTGTACATAAAGCGGGGATTGACGGGGATATTCTTCATATGCTCGTCCGTGGGACTGTTGTTGGTGACGTTGCAGCGTCCCTTGCCCGTTATGCGGAGCTTTCTGCCAAGCTTTTCGTTTTTCTCAAAGAGCAGCACTGTCTTGCCGAAGCGCGCTGCATTTACAGCGGCAAAGCAGCCTGCTGCGCCGCCGCCAATAATAATAGTATCGGTCATTGTTTTCCTCTTTTATCCTTTTCCGTAAGCCTGCGGAGCCGCCTTGCGTGGCTGCTGCGGCGCTGTACGGTGGTACTTGTATCAATTGTGAAGCGTCCGTCCCTTTCGGTGAGTACATCTCCCTCACGGACTCCCTCGGGGAGACTGCTGCGGAGCACGGTGAATGTGCCGTTTCCGGTCTCAAGCACGGCGTATCCGCCTTCAAATCTGTCCACAACGATCATATCATGCGCCCCTTTCAGCTGATATCGTCAGCTTGCTGCCGTCCGATGAGACAACTATTGAGCCGTTGAGGTCGGTGCGGTATATCTGTGAGGTGTACTTTTCCAGTCGGCGGAGAGTGCTCTTTGCAGGGTGGCCGTAGGGATTGTCACTTCCGCAGGAAATAACTGCCGCCTGCGGCTTTATCACGCTCAGCAGCTCCTCCGTGGAGGAGTAGGCGCTGCCGTGATGACCTGCCTTATAGAGCGAGACCTTTCCCAGTCTGCCGCTTTTCAGCATAGCCGCCTCGGACTCCGCCTCGGCGTCGCCTGTCAGCAGGAATGTGCTGCTGCCGTGGGTGATGAAAAGGCTGACGGAATAGTTGTTTACGTCCTCGTGGAAGGCTCCGTCGGGAGCGACTATCTCGCCCTCCGCGCTGCCGATATGCAGGATCATGCCTGCTTCCGCTTCGGTGACTGTGACGCCGCTGCTCTCGCAGCTGTCGAGGAACCGCTCGAAGAACACTGCCGCAGGTATCTGTTCATCGGGAACATGGGGCACTATGACCTCACCGATGTCGAATGTGTCGATGATGCGGTACATACCGCCCATGTGGTCGGAATGGGGATGAGTGGCTATGAGATAATCCAGCCGCCCAACGCCCAGATCTGTGAGATATGTGATAACGTCGTCGGAGACCTCGTCCTCGCCGCAGTCCACCAGCATGGTGACGCCGTTGGCGGCGATAAAGGTGCAGTCGCCCTGACCTACGTCTATGAAATGCATTACCAGCCTGTCCTCAGCGGGAAAGGTGTGGACGGGCTTGCGGAAATGCCTGTATCCTATGAATATGAGCAGGACTGCCGCTATTATGAGCAGACCTATGGTCTTCAGTGCTTTCTTTTTCCGCTCTGACCGCTCTTTTTGCCGTTCTTCTGCCAGTTCCCTGAGGTATTGCCTTTGCTGCGCTGAGAGCTTGTATTTCTCTCCTGCGGCTTTGACGAAGCTCTCCGTGTCCTTGAAGTATCCTGCCACGACCTGTCACCGCCTTTTCGGGGAGTATTGCTCTTTCCGCGGGAGTCATCTGCCACCAGACATTTCGGCGACGAGCCTATGAGGTCGCGCCTGCCTGCGGCTTTGAGAGCCTCCAGCACTATCTCCCTGTTCTGAGGGCGGAAGTATTGCAGCAGAGCTCGCTGCATAGCCTTTTCCTTCGGAGTTTTCGGAACGTAGACCTTCTCCATGGTGTAGGGGTCCAGCTCAGTGTAGAACATAGCTGTGGAGATAGTTCCCGGGGTGGGGTAGAAGTCCTGCACCTGCTCGGGACGTATCTTGTTGTCCCTGAGGAAAAGAGCTAAGTCGATAGCCTCGTTGAGAGTGCTTCCGGGGTGGGAGGACATAAGGTAGGGGACGAGGTACTGCTCCTTGCCCATGCCCTTGGTTATTTCGTAGAAGCGCTTCTGGAAGCGCTTGTAGGCTTCGATATGGGGCTTGCCCATCTTGTCCAGCACCACCGCCGAGCAGTGCTCGGGAGCGACTTTCAGCTGACCGCTGACATGGTGCATTATCAGCTCTTTCATGAACTCGTCGTCCTTGTCCTCAATGAGGTAGTCGTAACGGATGCCCGAGCGGATAAAGACCTTTTTCACGCCCTTGACCTTGCGTATCTTCCGCAGCATGGCAAGGTATTCGCTGTGATCCACTTTAAGTGCGGGACAGGGTGTGGGAGCAAGGCACTTCTTGCCCATGCACAGTCCCTTAGTGAGCTGCTTGTCGCAGGAGGGACGGCGGAAGTCCGCCGTTGGACCGCCTACATCGTGTATGTAGCCCTTGAAATCGGGCATTTTTGTTATGCGCTCCGCTTCCTTCAGTACCGACTCCTCGCTTCTGACGGTGACACGCCTGCCCTGATGAAGGGCAATGGAGCAGAAGTTGCAGTAGCCGAAGCAGCCGCGGTTGTGGGTGATTGAGAAGCGTACCTCCTCTATTCCGGGGACGCCGCCCAGAGCCTCGTATGACGGGTGAATCGCTCTCATGTAGGGCAGTGAGTAGATGTGGTCAAGCTCCTCTGTGGTAAGGCTGTATGCAGGGGGGAGCTGCACCAGCATCACTTTGCCGTGACGCTGTATTATGGTCTTTCCGTAGACCTCGTCCTGCCAGTCGTATTGTATCTTTACCGCCTTTGCGTACTCGGGCTTGCTGTCCCTCACCTGCTCGAAGGAGGGGCACTGTGCCGCGCCTATGGGAGTGTTCACAGGCTCTGTCAGATAGCAGGTGCCGCGGATATCGTGCATATCGTGAATGCTCTCGCCCTTTGCCATACGGGTGCAGAGCTCCTGTATCTGGTGCTCGCCCATGCCGTACATGAGCAGGTCTGCGCCGCTGTCCACCAGTACCGAGGGGCGGACTGCGTCGTCCCAGTAGTCGTAGTGTGCGAAACGGCGGAGAGAAGCCTCCAGACCGCCGATAGCTAT
The DNA here is from genome assembly GCA_017519145.1 of Ruminococcus sp. Lineage (GTDB taxonomy): Bacteria > Bacillota > Clostridia > Oscillospirales > Ruminococcaceae > Ruminococcus. The sequence goes on along the minus strand of JAFWTA010000051.1, from coordinate 51,106 downwards.
GGGGACGTTGCCGAAGTATTCGCGTATTTTCTGACAGTAGACAATGACCGCGCGGTCGGGGCGCTTGCCTGCAACTCCGCCTGCGGTATATGCGTCATCGGAGCGCTTTCTCTTTGCAGCGGTGTAGTGTGCCACCATCGAGTCGATATTGCCTGCGGTGACAAGAAAAGCGTACTTTGGAGCGCCGAAGCGGCGGAAGTCCCTGTCCGTATGCCAGTCGGGCTGGGAGATGATACCTACTGTGAAGCCCATGCTCTCTATAAGACGGGTAACGATAGCCGCACCGAAGCTGGGGTGGTCAACGTAGGCGTCACCCGTTATGTATATGAAATCGAACTGCTCTATGCCCAGCTCGTCCATTTCCTTTCTTGTTGTAGGAAGGAATCCTTCGTACATCATATCACTCCCTGAAAACTGATCTTTACGCCAGAGACATCACATAGATCTGGCAGGGGTTATCGTCGCCCCATATCTCGTTTATGACCTCCAGCTCCTTGAAGCCGCAGGCAAGGTAGAAGCGGTTGGTCCTGTCGTAGTCCTCATACACGCCCATTTTCACGGTTTTTACCTGCATGAACTCATAGCCCTGAGCCTTGGCGGTCCTTTTTGCCTCCTCAAAGAGCTGCATACCTATGCCGCTGCGGTGAAAGTCCCTGAGAACGCCCATGACAGCCAGCTCCACAGTCTCCCTGCCTGTCTCCTTGAGACAGAGGAAGCCCACATATTCGTTGTTTTCCTCAGCTGCGATAAAGGTCTGTCCTGCGCTTTCCGCGATGTACTTCTCGCGGCTCTCGTCCACCTCGAACCAGTCGTGAAGAGCCTCCAGCACCTTCCTTGCAACTGCTCTTTTGGTATCTGCATCTGTGATATGTTCTATCATTCCTGTATTCTCCTTATGTGAGATACGAGTCTTATTCGTCCATTCTGCGCAGGCGCCACTCGTCATACTGCATTTTCGACATGAGCACCTTTCTCGGCTTTGCACCCTCGCTGGCGCCGATGACTCCGCGCTCCTCCAGCTCGTCCATTATTCTTGCAGCCCTTGCGTAGCCCAGCTTCAGCTTTCTCTGGAGCATGGATGTGGACAGCTGTCCTGCCTCCACGGCTACCTTTATGGCTGCCTCTACTATATCCTCGTCGCTGTTTCCGACTGAGTGTGAGCCGCTGTCGCTGCCCGAATCTCCCGAGGACTGAGTGGAATAACTGTCAACTGCAACTGTTATCTCGGGGTCGTAGGTGACCTCTGCCTCGGATTTTATGTAGCGCACTGTCTCGGCAATGTCCTCGTTGGGGGAGAAGCAGCCCTGCACACGGACGGGCTTGCCTGCACCGATAGGCATATACAGCATATCGCCGTTGCCGAGGAGCTTGTCCGCGCCTGCCATATCTATGATGGTTCGGGAGTCGATCTGTGACTTTACCGAAAGGGCGATACGGCTGGGGATATTTGCCTTGATTAGACCTGTGATAACGTCTGTGGTAGGACGCTGTGTGGCAACAACAAGGTGCATACCTGCGGCACGGCCCATCTGAGCCAGACGGCAGATGTAGTCCTCCACCTCTTTTCCTGCCACCAGCATCATATCAGCCAGCTCGTCGATGAATACGACTACCTGAGGCATGGGAGCACGGTCTCCGTCCACCTCTGCAAGCTCGTTGTAGGATTTAAGGTCGTTGGCGCCTGCGTCGGCGAAGATATTGTATCTTCGCATCATCTCGTTGACCGCCCAGCTCAGCGCACCTGCGGCGCGCTTACAGTCGGTGACTATGGGGATGAGCAGGTGGGGGATGTCCTCGAATATCTTGAACTCAACTATCTTGGGGTCGATGAGTATGAGCTTTACCTCATCGGGAGTTGCGTTGTAGAGTATGCTCATGATGATGGAACGGGTGCAGACAGACTTACCCGAACCCGTAGTGCCTGCGATGATGACATGGGGCATCTTGGAGATATCGCCGAGAATTATGTTGCCTGTGATGTCCTTGCCCACCGCAAAGGTCAGCTTGCTCTTTGATTCCCTGAACTCGGGGGAGTTGATTATCTCGCGGAGAGTTACCGTGTCCTTGGTGGTGTTGGGTATCTCTATTCCCACGGCTGCCTTTCCGGGGACGGGAGCCTCTATACGGACGCCCTGTGCCGCAAGGCTGAGGGCTATATCGTCCTCAAGTCCCTTTATCTTCGAGACCTTTATTCCGGGTCCCGGCTGTATCTCGTAACGGGTTATGGAAGGGCCGCGGAAGATGTCCTTTATCTTGACCTCAACGCCGAAGCTGGAGAGAGTGTTCTTTATTACCTCAGCCTTTTCGCGCATCTCCTCAACAGCCTCCGCACGGTTTGAGCGCACCTCGGGCCGTGTGAGTATGTCGATAGGGGGGAGTATGTAAATGGGCTTGACCTCCTCGGGCTCAGGCTCCTCCTCGGGGAGCTCCTCCTCGGGAATGTCGGGCTTGCCGTCGGCAGCCTTGCTTATGAGCTGCTCGAGTCCCTCGTCCGTGGGCTCATCGGCAGCCTCGTTCGTCTCGTCTGCAATGATGGACTCGTGTTTGAGAGCCTTCCGCGCAGGCTCCGCAGGAGTCTCGTAAATGTCTATATCGATAGCCTTCTCGTCGGGAGCAGGCTCGCTGCTGTCGTGTACGATAAGATGGTCGGTAGGCAGGGGGATATCAAGGAAGAAGCCGTCGGGGAGAGCTTCCACAGCCTTTTTCTGCTGCTCTGCCTTTTCGGAGGGCTTGCGTGAGGACTTCCTCGGATTTGTCATGCTGATAGCTTCAAGGTCTGCGTCGAAGTCCTTTTTCTCTTTGTCGTCGTCAAGGTCGTCGTCCTCAAAGGCGTCTACGAATTCGCCGCCCACAAGCATATTCTGTATGCCGTTGACACACCTGCCGATAAAGGTGAAGGGCGTAGCGAGGAGCTTCAGGAAGTCCACAAGTCCCCGTCCCGAAAGGAGCATACCGAATACGAAGAAGAATACCAGCGCGATTATCATGGAGCCCGTCCTACCGAAGAACTTCAGCAGGGGACCTGCTATGACAAGGCTGGCAACACCGCCGCTTTTCAGCTTGGCGCCCTCCTCGTAGAGTATCTTGAAGTGACCTGCGAAGGTGCCGCCCGGGATGCGTCCCACGGCGAATATCTGATAGGCTGCACTTGCAAGGAATATCATTGCTATGCACCAGACCGTCCTGCCGCTGATATCCCTGCGGCTCTGCTCGGTGCCCAGCTTTATGGCGGTGTATATGAGTATGACGGGAATGAGGAATGCTGCTATGCCGAAAACTCCCAGCACAAGGTTGTGGAGCGCCAGCCAGCCTTTGTTTCCCTTTATCAGCACCATCAGTGCTGTGAGTATGCCGAGTGCAAAAAGAAGTATTGACCAGAACTGATTGCTCTCGTTCTGTGGAGCGCTCTTTGCGCTGCTTTTAACAGGTTCTCTGCGCTGCGGCTCGGGCTTTTTTGCCTTTGAAGCCGCGGCTTTTTTCTTTGCTTCTGCCATTTCTGCCTCCATTTTGTTCCATATATGTACTGTGCCGCCCCAATAGCGGTCACAGCTGCGGTCAGTCCGCATATCTTTTCTCTGTATTCTCTATCATGCCGTAAAGACTGTCCATTGCGTCGCCGAGACTGCCGAGACTGTCGATAAGTCCCAGCTCCACGGCTTTTTCTCCCTCGAGGACAGTTCCCACATCAAGGACCAGTTCTCCCGTGTTCATGGTGAGCCTTCTCAGCTCCCCCTCGGAGATACGGCTGTTCCTCGTGATGAAGCTGACTATCCTGTCCTGCATCTTCTCAAAGTAGGAAAGGGTCTGGGGGACTCCCAGAACGGTGCCGTTCATTCTTACGGGGTGGATGGTCATTGACGCCGTGGGGACGATGAATGAGCGTTTTGCGCTGACTGCAAGGGGGACTCCGATGGAGTGCCCTCCGCCCACCACAAGGGATACCGTGGGAGTTTTCATGCCCGCAATGAGCTCCGCAATGGCGAGACCTGCTTCCACATCGCCGCCGACGGTGTTGAGGATTATAAGCAGCCCCTCGACGCTCCTGTCCTGCTCGATAGCCACAAGGGCAGGGATTATGTGTTCGTATTTTGTGGTCTTGTTCTGCTCCGAGAGGACGTAGTGTCCTTCTATCTGACCGATGACGGTCAGGCAGTGTATGAGATGCTTTGAGTTCCGCGAGACAGACTGTCCTGCCTCCTTTATCATTTCGGCTTCCTCGGCAGCTTCCTCTGCGGAGCTTACGGCTTTTTCCGTATGGTCTGACATGGTATACACCTCCGAGGATATTCTGTGCAGTCCTGCGTGAGCGTATACATTATTATTATATACTTTTGCTGACTAAAAGTCAATAGCGGCGGATGTCGGAAAATGCGCAGAAAGAAAAGCCCGAAGCAGCGCGTGCGGCTGCCTCGGGCTCATGACCTCGTTCTCATGTTACGACTAACTTCTTCTTGCCTTTCTTATTGCGGGGATATTCCTGTATACGGCTGACGTAGTCGGTGTTGACGATCTGCTTCTGACCGTTCTTGTCCTCCAGTTCTACCCAGTTGTCCTCGATCTTGGTCACGGTGCCTGTGACACCCGATGAGGAGGATGTGTAGACTATTACTTCCTTGTCGATGTAGTTTTTGATAAGCTCATTCATGATATGATCTCCTTTTTGTCTTTTAATTCGGTTTTTTCTTGCTATCCTTGCCTGACGGAGCTTTCTTGCCCTTGCCGCAGGCAGCAGGACGCAGATGATAATGATGAACCATAAATACCAGTAATTCATAAGAGCCGTCCTTTTCAGAAAGTCTTTGATTTGTGAATATTATAACACTGTTCTGTTATTTTGTCAACTGATAATAAAAATGCTGAAATCACTGGACAAGAGGACGGGTATGTGGTATAATAGATGTGTTCTTTGGAAACTACCCTTTAATCCGATCCCGTGAGGTCGGCAAGGTGCGTTCTTTGATACTCTATAACTATAACTATAGCTATAACTGTAAGTATGCTCCCTGCCGCGCGGGGGGCATTTTTTGTTGGAAGGTGAACTGTATGGAGACTAAGCGCGTCATAATGGACGATAAGGCTGTGGCAAGAGCCATCGCCCGTATCTCTTATGAGATAATCGAGCGCAACAAGGGCACGGAGGAGCTCTGCATCGTCGGGATATTCTCGAGAGGAGTGCCCCTCGGCAGACGGATAGCCGCAAAGCTTTCCGAGCTGGAAAAGAATGAGGTACCCTTCGGCGCTCTGGACATCACGCCCTACCGTGACGACAGCCGCTCCTCAGCAGAGACCGACAAGACCGATATCCCCTTTGATATCACGGATAAGAACGTAGTCATCGTCGATGATGTCATCTTTACGGGAAGAAGCTCCCGCGCGGCTATCGACGCCCTCATCAAAAGAGGCAGACCACGTTCCATACAGCTGGCGGTGCTCATTGACCGCGGACACAGGGAGCTTCCCATACGCCCCGACTATGTGGGCAAAAATCTTCCTACCTCTCACAGCGAGGTCGTAAAGGTATCTGCTGTGGAGATAGACGGCAGCGACGGCGTTGCCATTTACTGAATTACCATTCCACCTACCGAAAGCGAGGTATTTATGTCATCTATCCTTATCAGGAATATCCGCGCAGTTGATACTGCACTGGACACCGTAACAGACGTACTCATCAGGGACGGCGTTATCGCAAAGCTCGGAAACGGTATCACCGAAAGCACAGAACAGGTCATCGACGGTACCGGACTCGTCCTTATGCCATCATTGTTCGATATGCACGTTCACTTCCGCGACCCCGGACAGACCCACAAGGAGGATATCCTCACGGGCTGTGCGGCTGCACTGGCAGGCGGCGTTACGGGAGTCCTTGCAATGCCCAATACGAAGCCTCCCTGCGACAGTCCCGAGACTATCCGCTACATCATAGACAAGGCGGAGGGAACAGGAGTTGAGGTCTATCCCGTGGGCTGCATCACAAACGGCATGAGCGGAAACGGTCTCTGCGACTACGAAGCCCTCAAGGCGGCAGGCTGCATATGCATCTCCGATGACGGACGCCCCGTTGAAAATGCGGAGATGATGAGAAAGGCTCTGGAAATGTCAAAGGATAACGGCCTCCTTGTGGCTTCGCACTGCGAGGACCTGAGCATCATAAACGGCGGTATCATAAACAAGGGCGAGACCTCCGCAAAGCTTGGCGTAAAGGGCATGGACCGCGCCTCTGAGGACTACATCACCGCCCGTGAGATGATACTTGCAGCTTCGGTAGGAGCACATATCCACATCTGCCACGTTTCCACTGAGGGAAGCGCTGCAATGATACGCTTTGCAAAGTCAAGAGGTGTGAACGTCACCTGCGAGACTGCTCCCCACTACTTCATGCTGACGGATAAGCTCCTCGAGAAGCGTGACGCGGACTACCGCATGAATCCGCCCCTCAGGACTCCCGGGGACGTAAGAGCTATCATAGATGCTGTCAAGGACGGCACTATCGACTGCATAATCACCGACCACGCTCCCCACGCTGCGGAGGAGAAGGCTGATTTCGAGAAGGCTCCCAACGGCGTTGTGGGTCTTGAGACCTCTCTTGCGGCTACTCTCACAGCCCTCTATCACACAGGCGAGATAGACCTGCACAAGGTAGTGGAGCTCATGTGCGTAAACCCGAGAAAGATACTTGGTCTCGAAGTTCCCGAGATAAAAGAGGGAAGCACCGCCGACCTCGTAATTGCCGATATCGGCAGGAAATGGACAGTAGAGCCCGAAAAGCTCCACTCAAAGTCACATAACACCGTGTTCAAGGGCATGGAGCTTACAGGAAAGCCCCTTGTTACCATATCCAAGGGTGTTATAAGATATGACGGAAGAAACGACTGATATTTTTTAAGGAGGAAATGAAATGTCATTTGACAGACTTATTGAAAAAATAATCGAACTGAAAAATCCTACGGTGGTAGGTCTCGATCCCAAGCTGGAGTATGTCCCCGAGTTCATACAGCGCCGCTATCTCGACAGCGACGGCTGGACACTGAAGGCTGCCGCAAAGGCTATCTTCGACTTCAATCAGGCTATCATCGATGAGATACACGACCTTGTGCCTGCCATCAAGCCTCAGGCTGCTTACTATGAGATGTACGGACACTACGGCATAAGGACTCTCGAAAAGACCATCCGCTATGCAAAGCTCAACGGTATGTTCGTTATGACAGACGGCAAGCGCAACGACATCGGCGCTACCATGGAGGCTTACTCCAATGCTCATCTCGGCGTTACATCTGTGGGCGAGAACGATATCGAAGCCTTTGGTGCTGACGCTCTCACAGTCAACGGCTATCTGGGCACAGACGGTATCGAGCCCCTCCTTAAAGTCTGCCGCGAGCGCGACAAGGGCATCTACGTTCTGGTAAAGACCTCAAACCCCTCATCGGGGGAGCTTCAGGATATGAAGCTGGCTGACGGACGCACCATCTACGAGTGCATGGGCGATATGTGCGAGAAGTGGGGCGAGGATACCCGCGGAAAGTACGGCTATTCCGCAGTGGGCGCAGTTGTGGGAGCAACCTACCCCGAGATGCTGACAGAGCTGAGAAAGAGACTTCCCCACACCATGTTCCTTGTACCCGGCTACGGCGCACAGGGCGGCGGAGCAGAAGGCTTAAAGGGCGGCTTCGACGAGAACGGTCTCGGAGCTATCGTAAACTCCTCACGCGCAGTTATGTGTGCGTACAAGAAGGAGGGCTGCGACGAGCGCGACTTCGCAAAGGCAGCACGCCGCGAGGTCATCCGCATGAGAGACGACATCTGCCGGTATATCAATCTGAAGTGATAAGTGTAGGGACGCCCATCGGTCGTCCGCTGATTGAGATTGTAGGGGCGGTGTTCCGCCGCCCGCAGTTCAGGTTCAGAGCAGGGGATGCTGCACGGTGTTCCGTTCCCGTATAATTGAAACAGGCATACCACTATAAAGGAGGAAGAATATGTTTAAATTCAGAAATGCAACAAAAGACGAAGAAAATGAAATGAGAAAACTTCCGTACGGCGGCGAGTGGATATATGAGACAGGAAAAGCAGGCGAACAGGAATTTGCACTTTTTTTAGGAAAGGTAATGGCGCGTTTCGGCAGGAATGATTCGCTGAGCAAAGACTGGGAATGTATGTATTCTTATCCCATAGCTGCTGAGGACGAAAACGGGAATAAATACATAGTTGAAATATACCATGGTTCGGGCGGTCCTTCATATTCATTGCCTGTTGAAAACAGCGGAGTTGATCCTGCACCCTATGAAAGTGCTAAGGATGAGCTTGTAAAGTACATTGAGGGCGCGGAACCTGTGGATTATGAATGGGAAAGCATTTATGCAGATATTCCTGCAAGAATAAAGTACATTATCAAAGACGGAAAAGTTACTGTTGAGGACGAGATAATGGACTTTGATGATCTTGATTTCTGAGACAGGATCGGCACCATCGGGTGCCCGGATATAAGAAAAATGATACCTTTTCCGTACAATGGCGTGTGGAAAAGATAATAAACATCAATTATACGACCTCTATAAAAAACCAAGGAGGAATTTACAATGTCATTATTCAACATGGGAGAAAAAGCTTACCTCATGCTTGCCGACGGGCAGGTGTTCGAGGGCAGGAGCTTCGGCGCAAAGGGCACGGTCATCGGTGAAGTTGTTTTCACCACGGGAGTTACGGGCTATCAGGAAACTCTCACCGACCCCAGCTACTACGGACAGATAGTCACACAGACCTTTCCCCTCATCGGAAACTACGGCGTGAACTCAGAGGACAATGAGTCCGCAAAGTCCTACGTTTCCGGCTATATCGTAAGGGAGTGGTGCAATGCTCCCTCAAATTTCCGCTGCGAGGGAAATATCAACGACTTCCTCAAAGACCACAACATAGTCGGCATCAATAACATCGACACCAGACGCCTTACCCGTACTATCCGTGAGGTTGGCGTTATGAACGGCGTTATAACCACCGAGGATGTCTACGCTAAGAAGGACGAGCTTCTTGAAAAGGTAAGAGCCTTCTCCGTCAAGGATGCGGTAAAGGCTGTCACCAACAGTGAGGCCCTCACCTATGAGCCCGAGGAGAAGAAGCTCCGTGTGGCGCTGTTCGATTTCGGCTACAAGCGCAATATCAGACAGGAGCTTTTGAAGCGCGGCTGCGAGGTGGTAGTTGTACCTGCCTATACCACAGCCGATGAGATACGGAAGCTTGCTCCAGACGGCATAATGTTCTCCAACGGCCCCGGAGACCCTGCCGAAAATGTTGAGATAATCGAGAATATCAAGGAGATACAGAAGCTTGGCATACCCATATTCGGCATATGCCTCGGTCACCAGCTCATGGCGCTTGCCAACGGCGGAAAGACCGAGAAGCTGAAGTACGGTCACAGAGGTGCAAATCAGCCTGTTATCGACTTGGAGAGCGGTCTTACCTACGTTACCAGCCAGAATCACGGCTATGCAGTAGTAGGGGACAGCATCGACCCCTCCGTAGGACACGTTTCCCATGTCAATGCAAACGATAAGACCTGCGAGGGCATACACTATACCTCAGTCAACGCAAGAACGGTCCAGTTCCACCCCGAAGCACACGGCGGTCCGCTGGATACATCCTATTTGTTTGACGACTTCATTTCTACAATGCAAAATTCGTAATTCGTAATTCGTAATTAAGGTGTCCCCTGTAGGGGACGGATCAAAAATCCTGATCCGTGAGCGAAGCGAACACAATAATTACGCATTAAGCATTAAGCATTACGAATTATAAAATTGTATTATATTTGATAAATCGGAGGTAATTAGTATGCCACTCAGAAGTGATATAAAAAAGGTACTTGTTATCGGCTCGGGTCCTATCGTTATCGGACAGGCTGCCGAATTTGACTACGCAGGCACACAGGCGTGCCGTGCTCTCAAGCAGGAGGGACTTGAGGTCGTTCTCGTAAACTCCAACCCTGCTACCATCATGACCGATAAGGCTATGGCTGACAAGGTCTATATCGAACCCCTTACACTTGACGTTGTAAAGCGCATAATCGAAATGGAAAAGCCCGACAGCCTGCTGTCCACACTGGGCGGTCAGACAGGTCTCACATTGTCCATGCAGCTTGCGGAGGAGGGCTTCTTGGAGAGCCACAATGTAAAGCTCCTCGGCGCAGACCCCGAGACTATCCACAAGGCTGAGGACAGACAGGCTTTCAAGGACACCATGGAAAAGATCGGCGAGCCCGTCATCCCCTCAAAGGTAGTCGAGACCGTTGAGGACGCTGTGGACTTCGCTCAGGTGATCCACTATCCCGTTATCGTCCGCCCTGCGTTCACCCTCGGCGGAACAGGCGGCGGTATCGCTCAGAACGAGGCTGAACTCCGCGATATAGCTACAAACGGACTTCGCCTTTCACCTATTACACAGATACTTGTTGAAAAGTGCATAAGCGGCTGGAAGGAAATAGAGTTCGAGGTCATCCGTGACGCAAAGGGCAATGTTATCACGGTCTGCTCCATGGAGAACTTCGACCCCGTGGGCGTCCACACAGGCGACAGTATCGTTATCGCTCCTGCGGTAACTCTCAGCGACAGGGAGTACCAGATGCTCCGTACAGCGGCTATCAACATCATCAAGGAGCTGAAGGTAGAGGGCGGCTGCAACTGCCAGTTCGCACTTCACCCCACAAGCTTCAAGTATGCGGTCATCGAGGTAAACCCCAGAGTTTCACGTTCTTCCGCACTGGCTTCAAAGGCTACGGGATATCCTATCGCAAAGACTGCGGCAAAGATAGCTATCGGCTATACTCTCGACGAGATTATCAATCAGGTAACAGGCAAGACCTATGCCTGCTTTGAGCCTGCTCTGGACTATGTTGTCATCAAGTTCCCCAAGTGGGCATTCGATAAATTCGTATATGCAAAGCGTACCCTCGGCACTCAGATGAAGGCTACGGGCGAGGTAATGGCTATCGGCACAAGCTTCGAGCAGGCTATGATGAAGGCTGTCCGTTCCATAGAGCTGGGTATGGACACCATGAACCTGAAGAAGCTGGCAAAGCTGTCCACAGAGGAGATACGCGAGAAGCTCCACGTTATAGACGACGAGCGCTCATTCTGCGTATTTGAGGCTCTCAAGCGCGGCATAACTCCCGAGGAGATACATGAGATAACCATGATAGACAACTGGTTCCTCTACAAGCTCCTGAATCTTGTGGAGCTGGAGAAATGGCTGGCTGATGGCGAGCTCACCGAGGAGAAGTACGACATCGCAAAGCAGTACGGCTACCTCGACAGCACCATCGAGCGCATTTCGGGACAGAAGTGCCCCAAGCACAAGAGCGCTGTCTACAAGATGGTAGATACCTGTGCAGGCGAGTTCAAGGCTGAGACTCCCTACTTCTACTCCACATTCGATGAGGAGAACGAGGCAAAGCAGTTCATCGAGCGCACCGACAAGGGCAAGAAAAAGGTCATCGTATTCGGAAGCGGTCCTATCCGTATCGGACAGGGCATCGAGTTCGACTACTGCTCCGTACACTGTGTATGGACGCTGAAGGAGCTGGGCTACGAGGCTGTTATCTGCAACAACAACCCCGAGACCGTTTCCACCGACTTTGATACAGGCGACCGTCTGTACTTTGACCCCCTCACAAAAGAGGACGTTCAGTCCATTATCGAGACCGAGCAGCCCTACGGCGTTGTGGTACAGTTCGGCGGTCAGACCGCTATCAAGCTTACACGCTATCTCTCCGATATGGGTGTCCGTATCCTCGGTACATCCGCGGATATGATAGATGCCGCAGAGGACAGAGAGCGCTTCGACGAGGTGCTTGAAAAGTGCGGTATCCCCAGACCTGCGGGACACACAGTAATGAACACCGAGGAGGCTCTTGTGGCTGCCAATGACCTTGGCTATCCCGTGCTGCTCCGTCCCTCATATGTTCTCGGCGGTCAGAACATGATAATCGCTCACTCCGACGCTGACGTAAAGGAGTACATGGGCATCATCATGAGCCACAACATCGAGAACCCCGTCCTCATAGACAAGTATATGATGGGCACCGAGGTAGAGGTAGACGCTATCTGCGACGGCGAGGACTTCCTTATCCCCGGCATCATGGAGCATATCGAGCGTGCAGGCGTTCACTCCGGCGACTCTATCTCCATCTATCCCGCACAGCACCTTTCAGACCGTATCAAGCGCATAATCGTTGAGTACACAAGGCTTCTCGCCAAGGAGCTCAATGTTATCGGACTTGTGAATATACAGTACGTCGTTTACAACCACGAGGTATTCGTTATCGAGGTAAATCCCCGTTCATCGAGAACCGTTCCCTACATCAGCAAGGTAACGGGCATACCCATGGTGGACATCGCCACAAAGATAATGTTCGGCGCTAAATTAAAGGATATGGGCTACGAGAGCGGTCTCTATCCCGCTGGCGACTACGTTGCCGTAAAGGTGCCCGTATTCTCCTTTGAGAAGCTCACCGACGTTGACACTATGCTGGGACCCGAGATGAAGTCCACAGGCGAGTGCCTCGGTATCGGCAGAAATCTTGAGGACGCTCTCCTCAAGGGACTTATCGCCGCAGGCTTTGACCTCAAGCGCGAGGGCGGTGTCCTCATCTCAGTTCGCGACAGCGACAAGAGAGAGATACTTCCCATTGCGGACAAGTTCGAGCAGATGGGCTTTGAGCTCTATGCCACATCGGGCACACAGAGCGTTCTCCACAGGAACATGATAGCGGCAAACCTTGTCCGCAAGATATCCGACGGCGAGCCCAACGTGGAGACTCTCCTTGACAGCGGCAAGATACACTATGTTATCTCCACCTCCGCAAAGGGACGACTTCCCGAGCGCGACAGCGTTAAGATGAGAAGAAAGTCCATCGAGCGCTCAATATGCAGTCTTACAGCCGTAGATACGGCGAAATCGCTGGTAAAGGTGCTTGAATCGGGCAGAACTATCAACGACGTTGAATTAGTTGACATCACCAAGATATAAGCCGTCAGCCTTTAGCCTTTAGCCGTTAGCTTGTAGGGGCGGCGTTCCGCTGCCCGTTACTGCTCTGCATTGAAAGGAAATACTGTGATTGATGTAATAATCGTGGCACTGATAGCGGCAATTCATTGCTATATTATTGTCAGAATGTGGATACGTGACCGAGAAAAGGAACGACTTGCTGAAAAGCGTTTCGTTGTTAGCCGAAAAGAGGGACCACTTCAAAAGTCATACAGGATACGTGTCGCGTACGGAGTTCCGTTAAGCGTTATAATGGGCTGTGCGATATATGTCTATTTCAGGCTAAGCGGCAAACTGGAAAATATCTTTCCTGACTTTATTGATTATTTTGGCTTATAGCTATTCAATTAAGGGACGCCCTCACTTGCAGGGCGTCCCTCTTTCCAAAACAGTCCACTGGACTGTTTTGGAAATTCACCCTTGCGGAGCGCCTTACGATTTAAGGGGCTCTGCCCCTTGAACCCCGCACGAGGCTGTCTGCCTCGCGGCTCCGACCAAAGGAACAAAGTCCCTTTGGAATCCCTTACATACGTTCAGCCACTTTTTTCAGAAAGGTTAGAAAATGGATCACTTCAAGCTATGTTCAAACTATGCTCCCGCAGGCGACCAGCCGCAGGCTATCGACAAGCTCGTAAGCGGCTTGCAGTCGGGCAAAAAGGAGCAGATACTCCTCGGCGTCACAGGTTCGGGAAAGACCTTCACCATGGCGAATGTCATCGCCCGTGTGAACAAGCCTACCCTTGTCCTTGCACACAACAAGATACTTGCGGCACAGCTCTGCTCGGAGTTCCGCGAATTCTTCCCCGATAATGCCGTGGAGTACTTCGTGTCCTACTACGACTACTACCAGCCGGAGGCTTATGTTCCCAGCACCGACAGCTACATCGAAAAGGACTCCTCTATAAACGATGAGATAGACAAGCTCCGCCACTCTGCCACCACTGCTCTTGCGGAACGCCGCGACGTTATCATCGTTGCCAGCGTTTCCTGCATCTACTCCCTCGGAAGCCCCGAGGAGTACCGCTCCATGTGTGTTTCCATACGTCAGGGCGCCGAAAAGCCCCGTGACCAGCTCATCAACGAGTTGGTAAAGATACGCTATGAGCGCAACGATATCGCCTTTGAGCGAAACAGGTTCAGAGTACGCGGCGACGTTGTGGAAATATTCCCCGCAATGTCATCGGACACGGCAGTACGCGTTGAATATTTCGGCGACGAGATAGACCGTATCTCCGAGATAAACGTGGTCACAGGCGAGGTCAAGGCAGTTGTGTCCCACGCGGCTATTTTCCCTGCTTCTCACTATGTTGTGGGCGACGACAAGCTTGAGTCCGCCCTTCAGGAGCTTGACCGCGAGCTTGCGGAGCGTGTAGACTATTTCCGGCAGAACAACAAGCTCATCGAGGCTCAGCGTATCGAGCAGAGAACTCATTATGACATGGAGATGCTCCGTGAGGTGGGCTATTGCAGCGGCGTCGAGAACTACTCCCGCGTCCTTGCAGGAAGACCTGCCGGAAGTACTCCCCAGACGCTCCTCGACCACTTCCCCGAGGACTTCCTCCTCATCGTGGACGAGAGCCATGTGACTCTGCCGCAGGTAAGAGCCATGTACGCAGGCGACCGCGCCAGAAAGACTACTCTTGTGGACTACGGCTTCCGTCTGCCAAGCGCTATGGACAACCGTCCGCTGAATTTTGACGAGTTCAACGCTCACATACATCAGGCTATCTACGTCAGCGCAACTCCCGGACAGATAGAGCGCGAAAAGACCGATACCATAGTGGAGCAGGTCATCCGTCCTACGGGACTTGTTGACCCCGAGATAATCGTAAAGCCCACTCACGGACAGGTGGACGACCTCCTCTCCGAAATAAACGAGAGAGCCGCAAGGAATGAGCGTGTACTGGTAACGACTCTCACAAAGAAAATGGCTGAGGACCTTACCGCATATTATGAGAAGCTGGGCGTAAAGGTGCGCTACTTACACCACGATATCGACACAATCGAGCGTATGGAGATAATCAAGGACCTCCGCGAGGGCGTTTTCGATGTGCTGGTGGGAATAAACCTTCTCCGTGAGGGACTTGATATCCCCGAGGTAAGCCTTATCGCCATTCTTGATGCCGACAAGGAGGGCTTCCTGAGAAGCGAGACCTCCCTTATCCAGACCATAGGCAGAGCTGCCCGAAATGCCAAGGGACAGGTAATAATGTACGCCGACGCCGTTACGGGCTCAATGGAGAGGGCTATCACCGAGACCGAGCGCAGACGCTCCCTCCAGATGGCATTCAACGAGGAGCACGGCATAGTCCCCAAGACCATCATCAAGGAGGTCAGGGACGTACTGGAGATAACCTCCAAGAACAAGGTGGAGGAAAAGACGAAAAAGAAGAAGCTCTCTGCTTCCGAGAAGCAGCAGCTCATTGACAAGCTGACTGTGGAGATGAAGAACGCTGCAAAGCTGCTTGAATTTGAACACGCAGCTTATCTCCGCGACAAGATAAAGGAGCTTCAGGGTAAATAAGCCACTGTGTGCGGCAGGAGCGGGTATGCTCCTGCCGTTTTTTTATCAGATATTGACTTTTTTGCCTATATAGTGTATTATTTGAGTAGTGAGCATATGTGTTACTGCTTATATTTACTATTTTTATTCGGATCGAAAGGATGATGAATATGCTTAAAAAAAGAGTACTGTCAGTTCTTCTGGCAGCAGTTATGCTTCCCCTCTGCGGCAGCTATACAGGCGTTGTGAAGGTGACTTCCGCCGTGGCAGCCGAGGACAGTGAAGCTGCCCAGACAAGACCTATGACACTTGACGATGTAAGAGCACTTTCCGCAAAGGGCATGGGGCTGAGATGGTCGGACTTTGATGAGTTCGAGGGCGATAAGTTCTTTATCGGCAAGGTGAAATACTGCACGTTTCATATGGATGACGGATATGGCCTCAGCGTGCAGGGCGAGCCCGACAAAGAGCTTGTCAAAGCTCATCTGTTCCGTTATGTGTATGATCCCGGCTACCCTAAGATAGATATTCGCAGAGATGATGTGGAGTCTTTTATTGAGCATATGACAACGCAGACTTTAGGTACACAGTCTGATCTGAAGACCACGACCTCAAAAACCACCACCTCAACTACCACCACATCGAAAACTACAGCCACTACGACCACAGCTGTGACAACTTCCAACGCGGAAGCAACGAGCACTTCCGCCAAAAAGAGAATGAATATGGACGAGGTCAGAGAGCTTTCCAAAAAGGGCATGGATCTCACATGGGAGGATCTGGCACCTTACGGCTGCAAGACCACCGGCGACGGTATACACAGTGCCGCACACGATTTCTATTTCGGTGACGGCTATTGCTTCTCCGTCTGCGGACAGCCTCCCGTGAAGCTCCAGACTGTCGAGCTTTTCTATAAGGACCGCAGCAACAGCATTGACATCAGAACAGGTGATATCGACCTCTTTATACAGCAGAACACCGCAGGTGATGTGCCCGATTTCGGTTACACCTATGATGAGATAAAGGTAATGACCACCGCGCAGGTTGAGGAGATATTCGCTGCACGAGGACTTACCGGCAAACATTATGATGTGTGCTGTCAGGACTACACCTCAATGCCCGAGGGACTTGTTGACAAAATGCGCTTTTCTGTTTTCTTTAAGCCCGAAAACTACATGATAAATCTCACCGACGGCGAGCTGGTCACAAGGGTGGATTCCAAAAAGGATATCGATAAGCTACCAAAGGATACAGACTTTGTGTGGAGAAACGCAAAGGTGCTGAAGTCTCTGGGACTTCCCGAGGATATATTCGATGTGAATATCAGCACTTTTTCAATGCTTGATCCCGATGCTCCCTCAGGCGATTTTTCCTATGGAGTTTACTGTAAGTGTACTCTGATCTGCAAGGAAAAGGACACAGTAAAGGAGGCAAATCTCCTCAGTGCGGCAATGAACTACGCTCAGCTGAACCCTGATTTCGCATTTATCAGTTCCGAGCGGAACAACAGTCCCGAACAGCCGGAGACTCCTGATGACAGCAGGTTCAGCATAGAGGAACACTGTGTACAGTTCAAGGACGTAGTGGACGCTGCATGGGTGCTTACCAATGACAGCTACGATGAGGGCAGCATGGACAAGGCTTACAAGTTCTATCCCTCTGATGGCGGAAAGTATCTGCTGCTTACGCTGGATTACAGCGAAGACGTCAGGGAGCTTGCCGAGCAGCCCGATATGCCCGGTGTGGACTGCACCATGCAGAGCTATATAGTTGAATGCAGCAGCGGCAAGATCACAGTCAGACCCGATAAGGAGTATGCCTTCCCGTATCCCGTGACCGAAGAAGAGGTACAGGAATCCCTTGCTCAGAAGGAGACTATCTTCGCAAAGGCATTCGAGCTTATGGGAAGCGACCATTTCTTCCAGTGCATCAGGCTTCGCGGAGTTGACAACGGCTTTACCAATATCCTGCAAATCAGGTCTTCGTCAGACGGAAAAGTATCCGTTTCGAGGGAAGATACTGACGGTACTTCCGTGAACACCGAGCTGCTGCCCGCGGCAGAGGACAAGGAAGCAGGCACAAAGAGGTTTACCGTAAACGGCTCCTTTATGATAGGCGATGAGAGAGATTACAGCAAGCCCGTGACTGAAATAAGCATATCAAAGACAGAGAAAGATGAGATAACTTCCTATGAGGTTACCGAGTCCTTTGGCTTGCTCATGCCCTCCTCACTGAAGGTCAGCACCTTTAAAAAGGGTGATGTCAGCGGCGACGGAAGCTTCAATGTTGCGGATATTGTTCTGCTCCAGAGATGGCTCCTCGGTCAGAAGCCAGAAAACTTCAAAAACTGGAAGGCTGCCGATCTCAACGGCGATGACATTATTGATGTGTTCGATCTGACTGCCGCAAAGAAGTATCTTGTGGAAACAATGTGATAAGCAGCCGTGCAGACTGCTGTTTACATAATATGCATATAATGCGGAGCCGCACCTGCGTCATGCAGGTGCGGCTTTTTGTGCATACGGGCGCTCCGTGTTGATTTTGTGAAAACCGCAGAAACTATTGACATTCCGCCCTTGAAATGATACAATGTAGTTAATAATGGTACATTGGAAAAGTGTACTATGAGAGGGGAAATATAAAATGAAGAAATTAGCACGCACTGCGGCTGCACTTGTGTCAGCAGCTGCGCTGGCAGTTACGGGAGCAGCACCCTGTTTCGGTCAGTCAATGATGGCAGCTAATGCCGTTGACACAAACGGTGACGACTGGCTCCACGCAAAGGGCAGCCGTCTTTACGACATGAACGGAAACGAAGTATGGCTAACAGGCGCTAACTGGTTCGGCTTCAACTGTACCGAGAACTCGCCCCACTATCTCTGGAGCGGCGATATCGATGACATGGTAAGAGAAATTGCCGACCACGGCGTAAATGTCCTGAGACTTCCTGTTTCCACGGAGCTTCTCTATAACTGGATGATCGGCGACCCCGATCCCATAGAGAGCATCAATCCAAACAATGACCCCAGCTATCCTTTCAACGTTGATCTTATCAAGGAGGACGGCAGCGTGGTCAACAGTCAGGAGCTTTTCGACATACTTCTTGCCAAGTGCAAAAAGTACGGCGTAAAGTGCTTCATCGACATACACAGCCCCGAATCGAACAACTCGGGACATAACTACGGACTCTGGTACGGCAAGAGCTTTGAGGCTAATGACGGCAAGACCGTCGAGGTCACCACAGATGTGTGGATAGAGACTCTTGCATGGTGCGCAGACCACTATAAGGGCGACGATACCCTTATCGGCTTCGACCTGAAGAACGAGCCTCACAGCAAGTACGGCGGAGCTCCCATCGACGCTATCTGGGACGACTCAAACGCTCCCAACAACTGGAAGAAGGCTGCTCAGGACTGTGCAGACGCTGTCCTTGAAAAGAACCCCAATGCACTCATTCTCATCGAGGGCGTTGAGGGCTTTGAGGGCCACGGCGCATGGTGGGGCGGAAACCTCCGCGGCGTTGCAAAGTATCCCGTTATGCCCAAGTCGGGTACCTCACAGATAGTCTACTCTCCTCATGACTACGGTCCCAAGGTAAGCGACCAGAGCTGGTTCCACAAGGACTTCACAGAGGCGACTCTCCTTGATGATTACTGGAGAGACACATGGGCTTACCTTGTTGAGAAGGATATGTATCCTCTCCTCATAGGCGAGTGGGGCGGACTCCTCGACGGCGGCGACAACGAAAAATGGCTGGGGCTTCTCCGCGACTACATGATAAAAAATCACATCAATCATACATTCTGGTGTCTCAATGATGACTCGGGCGACACCGGCGGACTCTGGAAGAGCGTCCAGTTCGGCACAACACAGGGCGCTGACGGCAAGATAGTGGGCAAGACCACTGTTGACTGGGATCAGGTGAAGTACGACACCTACTACTATCCTTCTATCTGGAAGACCTCAAAGACCAAGAAGTTCATCGGTCTTGACCATCAGGTAGCTCTGGGCAAGGACGGAATCTCACTGAACGACTTCTATGCCAACTATGCTGCTTCCGAGGGAAGCAATCTTGACGGCGGAAAGACCTCAAGCGGTACTCCCATCAGTTCCGAGGATCCCAAGCCTACCACAACATCTGCCGTCACAACTACTACGACCACTTCCGTGACAACTACGTCCACTACCTCACAGGGCGTCAGTAATCGCGTTTACGGAGACACTAATCTCGACGGCGAAGTGGAGCTTTCAGACGCTATTCTCATAATGCAGGACCTTGCCAATCCCGACAAGTACGGTCAGAGCGGCAGCGATCCCCTGCATATCACATCACAGGGTCTGGACAACGGCGACGTTGACGGACAGAAGGGCGTTACTTCAAACGACGCGCTGGTCATCCAGATGAAGCTTCTCGGCTTCTATGACAAATTACCTATTGCTTAAAGCCTTTTACCGCACGGCTTCAGGGGTCTGTGCGGAGAAAAATAAAATATGAGAGGGAAATTATTATGAAGAAGTTTTTACGCTCAGTGGCTGCTATAGCCGCTGCAGCAGCTGTTACGGTGTCGGGCGCTGCCTACTATGCACCTACAGCTGCACCTGACACTATCGCAAATGTTGCCGCTGCCGACGACAACAACGACGACTGGCTCCACGCAGAGGGAAGCCGTCTCTACGACATGAACGGCAATGAGGTATGGATCACAGGTGCTAACTGGTTCGGCTTCAACTGCTCAGAGAACTGTGCTCACGGTCTCTATGCAAGAGATGTTGACGATATGCTCCAGAGCATCGCAGATCACGGTATCAATACACTTCGTCTGCCTATATCCTCAGAGCTTCTGGTCTCATGGATGAACGGCAAACCTAATCCTGTAAGCTCTGTTCAGGCAAGCTACAATCCTCCTCAGGACGTTGTGGGCGAGGACGGCACTATCACTCCCGCAGGCAAATATGGTAATATAAACAAAGATTTCGTTGAGGCTGACGGAAAGACCCTCAAGAACTCAATGGAGATATTCGATATTATCATGCAGAAGTGTAAGAAATACGGTATCAAGGTCTTCATCGACATTCACAGCCCCGATGCCAATAACTCAGGTCATAACTATGAGCTCTGGTACGGCAAGGCAGGCGTTACTACAAAGGTGTGGATAGATTCACTCACATGGATCGCCGAGAAGTATTCAAACGATGATACTCTCATCGGATATGACCTCAAGAACGAGCCTCACGGCAAGCGCGGCTACAAGGGCGATGAGTGTCCTTCCGATATTGCAAAGTGGGACGACTCAAAGGATGAGAACAACTGGGCTTATGCAGCCAAGCAGTGTGCAGATTCAATACTCAAGGTAAATCCTCATGCTCTTATCTTCATTGAAGGTATCGAGCAGTATCCTATGACTGAAAAGGGCTATACCTTCGATACACCCGATGTATGGGAGCCCAAGACAGAGGATGAAAAGAGATGGCACGGTGCATGGTGGGGCGGAAACCTCCGCGGTGTAAGAAAGGATCCCGTTGTTCCCGAAAGCGGAACAAGCCAGATCGTTTACTCACCCCATGACTACGGTCCGTCAGTTTATGCACAGACATGGTTCGACAAGGACTTCACAACAGAGACTCTCCTTAAAGATTACTGGTACGATACATGGGCATACATCAACAAGGAAGAAATAGCTCCTCTGCTCATCGGCGAGTGGGGCGGCCACATGGATAAGGGCAAGAACCAGAAATGGATGGAGCTCCTCCGTGATTATATGATAGCAAACCACATCAATCACACATTCTGGTGTATCAATCCTAACTCGGGAGATACAGGCGGACTTCTTGATTCTACATTTATGAACTGGGACAGCAATAAGTACGGCCTCTTTGAGAAGTCGCTCTGGCAGACAGATGCGGGCAAGTACATCGGTCTTGACCACCAGACAGCTCTCGGCAAGAACGGTCTCTCACTGACCGAGTTCTATGCATCGGGCGCAAAGAGCAACCTTGATGCAGGCGCAGGCTCAACTCAAGGTCATTCTGTAAATCCTACAACAGGTATCCCCAAGACCACCACATCAACAACCACCACATCAACAACCACCGCAACTACAACAGCAAAGCCCACAACAACTACCACGACCACAACTGTTGTTTTCCTTGATACACTTACTACTACATCCACAACAGTTACACAGCCTGTTGTTACCACAACAGACAGTGGTTCCGGTAAGGAAATAATCACATGGGGAGATACCAACTGCGACGGCACTGTTGAGCTGGCAGACGCTATTCTCATCATGCAGACCCTTGCTAACCCCAACAAGTATTCTGTTACCGAGCAGGGCAGACTCAACGGCGACGTTGACAAGTCTACAGTAGGTCTTACCTCGAATGACGCTATGTTCATTCAGGAATTCCTGCTGAATAAGAGAATGACTCTCAACCCCGAAGGCAGGTAATATAAGCTTAAAGTTGAATAAAAAAGATACCGGGTCTTGAAAAAGGCTCGGTATCTTTTTGTTTATATACAAAAACGGCAGCCTATGGAGAAGGGCTGCCGTTTCTGCTGAAATATATAGAGATTATTATGGAAAGCTATATGTAAAGTCAGCTTCTTTCGCCGACGAGTATGGAGACTCTGTTCTGTATCATTTTTGCAGTGTCCTCAGCGGTCTTTTCACCATGGAAGAAGGCGTCAGCCTCCTCCATGACTATGGACTGCACCTCGTAGTCCATTTCATCTAAAAGTGTATCGCAGCTGAGCAGATAGCGCTCGAAGTCATCGCGCTCAGCCTTGGAAAGGGGATAGATGACCCTGCCATCCAGCTTGCTGTCGCTGCTGGGTACCTCAGTTATTTCGCCGTTTTCATTATATTTATATACCTTAGAGCATCTGTCTATCGCGGTGGGAAGGTTCTTTTTCAGAGCGGGGAAGCTGTAGTTTTCCTCGGGATCCATGAGAGACTTGATGAATTCCCATGCGCCCTCCTTGACCTTGCTTTTCTCACAGATGCAGAACTGTGTCCACACGCTGAGCTTGCCGCCCTTGCCGTTTGAGGAGGGGTAGCCCACAAAAGTGTAGTCATCGCCGCCGAAGTCCTCGGATTTAATGTAGCAAAGACCGCTGTCACCATTGGGATAAACAGAGTTGAGGAGAGCCTTTTCATCGGCGATCCAGTTCGCCTTGTCGGTGTGGTAATCCATGAACGCCTCACTTTCGGTCATCTTGTCAGGCATGTTTTCCTCTAAGACGAAGCGGTCACAGAACTTGAGGATATTGATAAAGTCGGGAGAATCGAAATTGCAGGTGCCGGTTTCAATATCTATGAGCTCGGACTGCCCATCAAGTAAGGTACCGAGCATATTTGCCTTTGAGACACCGTCATAGAGATGCTCTGCGTTGGAGTGGTCGAACAATTCGATCATATCGTCCACGGTCCAGTTCTCGTGGTCGAAGAACTTCCTCTTTACAGCGAGGGTACGGAGTTCAAAGCTGGGGGTGAGGCAGTACAGCTTGCCGTCGCTGCTTTCAAGTGCTGAGAGCAGATTGGGGAGAACTGTATCGCGGTTGATGTCGGGATCATTCTCCATAAAGGGGTAAAGGTCGGCAAGAACGCCCTTTTCGCCCAGA
Organism: Ruminococcus sp.; assembly: GCA_017519145.1. Lineage (GTDB taxonomy): Bacteria > Bacillota > Clostridia > Oscillospirales > Ruminococcaceae > Ruminococcus. The sequence goes on along the minus strand of JAFWTA010000051.1, from coordinate 27,950 downwards.
AGTCTTACTGAGTTTATATCGTATGCGACTATCATATCGGGAGCATTTCCCGAGATAATATCCATCTGCATATACTTGAGCATCTCGGCGTCGCGCTTCTGCCAGTCATCCTTGTCAGCCTCAGGATCGAGCTCGCCGTGCTCGGCGGTGTATCTCTCGGAGTAGTTGACTACCTTTATCCTGTACTTATCCTGACTGCGGTTGAACTCGTTCACTTCAAAGGAGTGTGAATCATACATGGTGCCGAGGGTTATGACCTGAGTATTGGCAGCCTCACTGGGATCGCGCGGTACCAGCTTCATCATCTGAAGGCTGCTGTTATTTCTGTAATCCCAGCAGTAGAATTCGTCATTGCCTGCGTACAGCACATATAAGGGCTGGGTATCCGCATCGCTCCAGTTGAGTATCTCCTCAGTGGTGCCGTCAGCCTTTATGCCGAGGAGGTTCTTGTAGTCCGAGCCGATGAGTACATAGTCATCATAACCCTGACTTACCATATCCAGATTATAGCTTCCTGCGGTGTCACAGCTGTAAATGGTATCGCCGTATGACTTGTTATCAATGTCAATGTACTTTATGCACTGAGCGCGCTTGTTGTAATCGCCGTCAATGTAATATACATAAGAGACCGCGACAGAACCGTCGGTTGTGCGTACAAGGCTTATGTATTCCTTTTCGCTGTTCTCCTCAATGACGGGAAGCTTCTCGACAGTGCTGCCGTCGGTGAGAATGATAGTGCCGTCGGAGTAGGCGAGCAGTGCTTTGCCGCTGCCTGCGCTGATATAGCTGTTAAGATAGCAGTAATCATCTTCGTTTATAAATTCGCTGTCATCGAAATCATGGCTGCTGATGAGACTGCCGTCCGAGTTATAGAAGCACAGCAGCTTTGACTCTGTGGCGTTTTCGTAGAAGCTCTCATAGTCGAAGTTTTCATCGTATTCCTTGGGGAGTTCATGTCCGTGGTAGTCCATCAGGGTGTAAAGAGCAGAGATCTCGCCGTCAGGACTCACTGAAAGATCACAGTAGCTCTCGTCCGCAGCGCTGACTTTCTCGGGAGCATTGAGAGTGAGCGCGGTTATCTCAGAGAAATCGCTGTTTGCTTTAAACAGATCATTTTTATCGGTGGAAGCGACATATCTTGAGATGATATATCCGCCTTCATTCAGCGAAAATATTCTGTCGATATTATCGAACTCGTCTATAGTCTTGTAGTTTATAAGCTTATAGGAGCCCTCAAGGAGCTCGGAAGCCATATCGGGGATATCGCTGATAGCGGAGGCGATAGATGTGCTGTTGTCGGAGCTTGTCTTTTTCTTCTCGGCACAGGATGTCATGGAAACGCAGACTGCTGCCGAAAAAGCCATTGCGCGAAGAATACTGTTTTTCATTTTTGTATCGTCCTTTCCCTATATATGTATCGATTCTTTTGTTGAGGGGTGTGATTAACAGGGCACAAAAAGACGAGTTCATCTCCGTATAGTTTTTTTGTATAAGAATACGCCCGAGATGTTGTGCAGACCGCTGAAAATCTTCGCGGTTTCGCCTTTTTGTACCATCCGAAATCACTTCTTAATGAAAGGAATATTATTTTGTCCCCCATATAAAGAAACGTTAGAAAATCAGATTTTGTGACATGAAAAGAAAAAAATATCGGAAAAATTTTTGAGCGGCGGTGACAGTGCCGATAATCTCAGACAAGGAGGAATAAAAATGAAAAGACAGCTGATACTTATGACTGCGGCAGTACTGTTGTTCTTGTCAGCGGCGTGTTCACAGAAAAAGACAGCTTCGTCTGTAAGATCAGATATTCTCTCGGGAGGAACTGTAAACAGTTCAGGGAAAACAGAGATCACTGTAGGTATGCCTGCTGTGAATAAACTTGTAGAGCCTGCTATTATCTCGTTCAACAACAGCCAGAAAGACTATTACATCAAGATAATAGATTATTCAAAATTTGTAGAGGACGATGATGTCAACTGTTCAAAGGCTAAGAAGCAGTTACAGCTTGATCTTATTAAAGGAGAAGCTCCTGATATTATAGTTATGAACCCCTCAGATATGCAGGCTCTGGTGCGTAAGGGCGTGTTTGCCGATATGTACGGGCTTATGGACGATTACGGCGGCGTTTCTCGCGAGGAGTTTATTCCCACTGCACTCGGGAGCTTTGAGGTCAATGGGCAAATACCTGCAATAACTCCGAACTTTGATCTGTATACCGCCGTAGCAAAAACAAAATTTGTGGGAGAGGATAAAGAGAACTGGACGATAGATGATGTGGTAATGGCTTATGAGCAGCTTCCTGATGACATGAAGCTGCTCCATAGTCAACTATGCGATCCACAGGAAGTTTGCAGCTATGTGACATACAAGCTTTCGGGCAAATGTGTGGATTTCGAGAATAATACCTGTGATTTCAGAACTCCTGTGTTTGCCGAGGCTCTTGATTTTGCAGGCAGGTTCGGGAGCGAAAATGCCGAGCTGAAATACAGCACTGATCTGACATCATATGTCGGAGAGGAATTTCAGAACGAAATGATAAATGACCGTGCGCTTATTTCACAGATAATCATAACATCATTCAATCAAAGCGTTGCGTGGAGCGTTTGTTACGACTTTGGCGGCGAGGCTGTAACATTTGTCGGTTATCCGTCTGAGGATGGAAGAGGCTCTGTTGCGGATTGCAGGTGGCTGTACGGCATAAGCAGTGATACTCCAAATAAAGAAGCGGCGTGGAAATTCATAGTCTATATGCTGAAGGACAAAAAATTTCAGAACAGAATGAATGATGAGGGAAGGGGGCTTCCGCTTATAAAGAGCTTTTATGACGATTATCTCGATATTCCCGCAGAAGATGATGATTCTATATTCTTTGTTCCTGAATGGCAGGCTGACGAACCTATATCAAGGGCGCAGGCAGAGGAGATTCGCGATTATATTTTCAGAACGGAAATAGATCCCTATTTCAACTTTGATATAAATAATATGATCAATGAGGAGTGTGCAGCTGTACTCAACGGAGAAAAGTCAGGAAGTGAGTGTGCAGAACTACTGGACAGCCGTGTCGGTATTTATCTCAGCGAAAGGCAATAAAAAGAGAGCCGCCGACGCTGTTGCGCCGACGGCTGATTTCTCTTTCCGAAAGGTGTGTTCAGAGGACGGTGGTGTGCGGCACCGTCATATTTGTTTTGCGCCGGGAGGTATGATCGGCGCAGAAACGAGGAACAATGAAGGTTGTGTTTTTTTCTTTTCCTTTACTGTCTATATTATACATTATGGGGAACAAATATGCAATAACAGAGCGATTTCGGTTTGAATACAGTTCGGAAATGAATTGCTTACGGAAGGTATCAGAGCGGTTACATAATTCTGACAAAGGTGACAGCAATATTGACGGGGAGAAATACCGCGGCTGTAAGAATTTTCATTGTACCTTTTCGGCTTTTCTGCATAATATAATGTAAGCGGCAATATGGGCGCGCTGTCAGGAGGTGGAGCACAGCTCCCGCGGATAGCTTCCCGACGCAGGGTGTGCTCCTGACGGCTGCTTTCATATAGAAAAAAGCTGCCCGAGCAGGTCTCGGGCAGCTTTTGATGTTTATTTATATGCGGAAGTGATACCGAGGTACTCCTCAAGGCTGAGACCGCTGTTGTATACAGCAGTTGCAGTGTCAACGCCGAGGTATCTTATATGCCACGGCTCGTAGCTGTAGCCTGTGTACGCTTCCTTGCCGAGGGGATAGCGGATAATGAAGCCGTATTTATGGGCGTTCTTTGCCAGCCAGTCGCACTCGGGAGTGTTGAGGAAGGTATAGTCGATGGAATTAACGTCTATGGCAAGACCTGACTGGTGCTCGGAATGACCGGGACGGGCAGAATATGTATCAGCCTTTACGATGCCGTCGATGGCAACGTAGTTGTTGTATATCCTCTCCTGATCATAGAATGAGCGGTAGCCCGATGAGCACTTTATACTGAGGCCCAGCTTTGCGGCGTCCTGAGACAGCTTGTTGAACTGAGCAAGAGCATTGGGATTGAGAGCGCCTGTGGGGTAATCAGCAGGGAGCCCATAGGTCTTGTTGACGATGAGTATGCCGTCCACGAATGTAGCTCCGTTGATGTTCTGTATAAGGCGTGTCGTGACCGTGGGGACGGGAGCTGTTACAGTAGTTGTGGTAGTTGTTGTGGTGGTCGATGTGGTAGTGGAAGTTGTTGTAGCAGGCGGTGCGATAAATGGCTTGCTGCGGACAGTTACCTTTATGTCAGCCTTAACGGCAGGGTTTGCCTTGCTGATAACGGAGACCGTGCAGGTGCCCTCCGACAGAGCGTATACATTGCCCCAGTTGTCAACGCTGGCGATGGCGGGATTTGAGCTTGTCCACACCTCGTCGATATTTGTGGCAGTCCTTGGGAGCATTGTAACGTATGAGATGTCATGTGTGCCTATGAGGAGGTTCATCTCGTACTTGCTGAGCTTTATCTCAGAGACCTTTGAGGGGTCTGTTACTGTTACATTTATGGAAGCGCTTACAGCAGGATTTGACTTGCTGTAAACAGTGACCACGCATGAGCCTTCGCTTACGGCATATACCCAGCCCTCATCGGAGACCGTGGCTACTCTCGGGTCTGAGCTTACCCATATCTCAGCCTTGTTGTAGGCATTTGCAGGGAGCATAGTTACATATGAGATATCTCCGCCGCCTATGGGGAGCCTCATATCGGTCTTGGTGAGCCTTATGCTGCTGACCTTGTTGGGGTCCTTGACTGTTACCTTGATGTCAGCCTTGACCGCAGGATTATTGAAGCTGGTGACTGTGACTGTGCACACGCCCTCGGACTTGCCGACTATCCAGCCCTCGTTGTCAACGACAGCGACGCTCTCGTCTGAGCAGCTCCATATCTCTCTCTTGTCTGCTGTTGCAGGGAGCATGGTAACATAGGAGATACCGCCTGTGCCTACATTCAGCTCGATCTCGGTCTTGCTGAGCTTTATCTCCGATACCTTATAGGGATCAACATAAACTGTTGTGGTGGTAGTAACGGTAGTTGTTGCAGTTGTGGTCGTATATGTGGTCGTGGTGGTCGTGAAAGTAGTTGTGGTAGTGGCAGAAGTTGTTGTCGTTGTCGTAGTTGATGTGGTAGTAGTTTCGGAAGCTGTGGCAGTTGTTGTTGGGGCTGCTGATGTTGTGGCAGTGGGTACAGCTGCGGTGGTAGTAGTATTGACAGCCGATGTTGCGGCGGCAGATGTGGCAGTTACAGGTGCAGCTGATGTGGTTGTTGCCGCAGGTGCAGCCGATGTTGTGGTAACAGGCGGCTTTACCGTTGTGGTGGTGAATGTCACCTTAGCGGCAGTGGTAACAGGCGGCGCAGTTGTTGTGACAGTTGTTTCCGACGAGTTTACCTTCAGGAAGTCCTCAATGGAGAGGTTTCCCTTTGTGGAAAGATAGGCGTAGTAGGAAAGCACGTTGGAAGCGTCTACGGCATCGGTCTTTCCGTCCATGTTCACATCTGCGGCGATAGTCTGTACAGCCGTCAGATCTGAGGTCTTGCTGCTTCCCGAAATATTTGCATAGGCGGCAAGTATTGCGGAAGCGTCATTAGCGTCTATCATGCTGTCGCCGTTGACGTCGCCAAGTCTTATGGTGACGATCGTCGGATTATCAGCAGTATCAGACGTTAATGAAGCCGCAGGGATCAAGGCTGTTGATCCTGCGTTGGTCTTTGCATCTGTGATATTGCTGTTGTTCACCCCCATAGTGACAGCAGCTGCTTCACTCCCGACCGCGTTAGCGGAGACCGCAGGCGTAACTCCTGCGCAGAGGGTGAATGACAGCACAGACGCGATCAGTCTCTTTGCTCTCATTATATTCTCCTTCTATTTTATTTGTATTGCGAACCTTTTACCCCTCGCAATAATACATTATGCAATGCGCATTTTCCGAGCATGATAGTGCAAATACGCTCAATCATTATAACACATAAACGCAATAAATGAAAGAAGTTTCGCAAAAAAATACCAATGATCGCCTTTTTTTCGGTGTTTTCCATAAAAAAGGACCGTCTGAAAGACGGCCGCTATATTGAAATTTAAGCCCGACAGCAGATTATCCACCTGCTGTCGGGCTTTTTGAATATATCGGGTATTATCAGTTCCGCGCATAGACCGGTCTGCTTCCGATCTTCTGCAAGTCTATGATCTTTTCAGATCATGTGGCAGGAACGAGAGTCTTTCTCAGGTGGAGAAGGTACTCCTGAATGAAGAGAGCGTCGTTGGAGGTAAGTCCTACTGTGGACTTGTCAACGTCTCCGTTGAGTCTGCCCTGATCTGTAACGGTATACTTGTTGGGGCTTGCGAGGGTCTGCATGATGAGGATGGCGTCAGCCAGCTCAACAGTTCCGTCGCAGTTTGTATCGCCCCAGTCGGTCACACTGGGAGGAGCAGTAGTTGTGGTAGTAGTGGTCGTGGTAGTTGTAGTTGTTGTAGTTGTGGTAGTGGTCTCGGGAATGTAGTAGTATACCTCAACATTGTCAACAGTAATGGTGTCAGCTTCGCCGTAGTAATAGCCGAATACAACATTTCCGTCGGGATTTACGATATTAGTGTCATCAGCGGTCTTGCCTGCTACCTTGTCGGGGAGGATCCACATGATCTCTGCGGACTTTCCTGCGCCGAGGACAACAGAGTTGACGGGCTCCTGATACCAGTAATCCTTGGACTCATCTGTGGTTCCCGTACCTGTGCCGTAAACGAGCTTCTTTATCTCCTTGCTTGCAGAAACATCGAAGCGGATAGCATAGACGTCCATATCGGACTCGATGCCGAGGTCGTCATAGCCTATCTCAAAGTTCTTCTTGCTGTCTGAGGAAGCTGTGCAGTCGAGAGTCTTTGACTGTGTTGTCTTTGAAGAAGCTGTATAGGGGATAGTCTTTGTAAGTGTATATGTGAGGGCAGCGCTTGTGATAGTAACGGGATCGGAGGATGTGATCTCGGTATACTTTGAAGCGTCCTTGGTTCCGTACCAGAACTGGAAGCCGATAGAGTCGTAGGAATTGTGGGTCTGATCCTTCTGGACCTCAGCGGGAACGTCCCAGATACACTCGATGTACTTGCCTGCGCCTTCGATGGTAGTACCCTCGCCGATCTCCTTGAGACCGAACTCGACGCCTGCGTCCTCGAACTCTTCCTTTGAGTCAGCGCCCATTTCGTTGTACCAGTAGCCTGCATCATCCTTGCCTTCGATTATACCTCTCTTGGCATACTCTGTGTCGGAGGGAGAGCCCATGGTTACGTTCGTTCCGCAGCCGTACATGAACTTGTCAACATCGTAATCAGCTTCTACAACAACGTAGAGTGATTCGATGGTAATATTGTCGCTTGTGGAAAGGCCGAAGTCCTCGTACTTGAACTTGTGGCTGTTTATAGGATCGCTCTCATCGGGAGTTACACCCTTTGCTGCATAGTAGTCCTCGTCATAGCCTACTGTAAGCTCGTAATCAAGGTCATCCAGCTGCTTTGTAACTGTTGCGCTTATGGTAGCCGTGCCGTCCTTGTTGTCCTTGAAGCTCCATGAACCGCTCTTCTTGTTCTTGGACTCAACGCCTGATGATGAGCTGCTTGATGAAGATGAGGAGCTTCCGCCGCTGAACTCAACGCCTGTGAGCTTGACAGAGTTGTCCACCATATCGCCCTTGGAGTTATCCCAGTGTGCGGAGTAGTAGCATCTGAACTCAAACTTTCCGCCGGGCTTTGCGTCTGCCTTGGAGAGGTCGATGGTGATGGTGCTGGACGCCTTATCCAGCTTGCAGGCTGAGCCTTCAGCCTCTGATCCGTCTACCCACTTGCCGCTCTTGTCAAGCTCCAGCCAGTAGGGAGACTCCTTTGTGGAACAGCCGAAGCCATAGGAGAAGCTCTGACCTGCGTAGCTGGTATCGAGAGTGAAGGTGACCGACTTTGCACCGTCATCGGGGATAGTTCCCTCATAGACGGAGTCGACCTTCATTGTCTGCGAAACTCCTTTGTTTTCTGAGACTACTGAGAGGTTTGGGAGGGTGACTGCATTTGCGGGAGCCGCATATGCAGGGAGCATAGCTGCTGCCATAGCGAGGCTAACAACAGAAGCTCTGATCCTTCGTGAGAGGTTGTTTTTCATTGCTTATCATCCTTTCAGAAAAAAATAAAAAATAAGGGTGTGCAAAAGTATTTGTACAGGGTCATTATAACACGTTTATAAAGGCTAAATGTTAATAAACTGTTAAAATATGGTCAAAATCGGTATAAACAATAAATATGTTGTTAATTATTTGTGAATATTAACAACATATAATCTGCATATACAAAAATGCTCCGCCGTATTTATATACAGCGGAGCCTTGGTTCAACCTGTTTTTGTAGTTGTGGTGGAGCTGCTTCCCGCAGCCTGAGTTGTCATGCCCTCCTTCAGGGTCTTTTTGATGTTCACCGTTGAACTGGTCACGGACCATATATTGTTGTACTTGCTGCATGATACCGTTACTGCGTAGGGGAACTGATCCATTGAGTCGTCTGCTCCCAGCAGGTTGACCTCTACGTCGAGGTCGGCGGCGGTCACTTCGTTAACTATGTCCGCAGGACCGACGATCTTCACAAGAAGCTGCTGAGTGAGAACGGTGTAATCGTAATTCTCATGGGGAGCGTTGGTGGTATGGATATTATTGTTTGTGACGGTCAGATCCCGTGATGCAAGACCATCGCTGTTCAGCGAGATATTGACGGTATCTGTATCTGACATATTGGTGATATTGGTTCCCATGAGCAGATTGGATATGAGTACATCCTTTGAGAAGCCGATGTCCAGTTCGCTTATCCTGAGCTTGAGATCAAGCTTGTCGGGGAGCTTCGTTTCGGTATTGTTCGTAGCTATGATGGCAGTCTCGGGAGTGATCGTGAAGTTGAGACAGTCTGTATCAAAGCCCGACGGAGCGTCAACTATCTGGGGGACGAATTTGACGGTCTTCTGAGTGAGCACGGGGATATTCATATTTACGATAGGCGGATCGAATGTCAGCTTATCGGAGCTTATCTCGGTGCCGTCCTCGGAGAAGAGCTGATACTCGTCACTGTTGAGGCTGTATGAGCTGTCGAGGGTCTTTTCCAGATTTGATACCGCATAGCATTCTGCGATGCTTGCCAGCTTTGAGGCAGGTCCCTTGATGTTTACCTCACCCGGCTCGCAGGTGATATCGGCACTGTTGATAGCCTTATTCTCGCCGCCGGAGATATTGGGCACCTTTGCCTTCAGTACAAATGCCTTGGTCTCGTAGTTATCAAGCTCGACCCTTACTGTCGAGGGGGAGATGTTCAGATTGGAGATCTCCGCGTCATTGGTGCTTTCCACCTTGATATTAAGGGTGTAGACTCCCGGAGTCGTAATATTCTTGAAGTCGATGGAAGCCTTCAGCGAGTCGGAGCTGATACGGTTATAGTCGGTACGGCTGCAGTCCAGACTGACGCTTATGTGATCCACGTTGCACTCGATGACTGACAGACCGCTGTCAGCAGCGGCAGTACTGCTTATATCCCTTGAAAGGGGGATGTTGGAGATGTGCTTTGAGTCGGAGGGGTACTTTGTCATAGCGATGATGAACCAGCTTGCGATGGCACAAATAAAAGCTATGAGCAGGAGCATCGCATTGCTCCGTGCCTCCTTTATGTTGCGCTTGGTAATGCTTTTAAGGATGTTCATTTTTTCTTCCTCCTTTCGGAGCGTGAAGAAAACAGCTTCTTTCTGCCGATGGAGATCTCGGTCTTGTCGTTGAAGATCTGCTCCTCAAGGAGGACCTTCAGCTTGTCGTGGGTGTAGTCTCTGGTGAGCTCGCCGTTGATGGCGACGGAGATCTGTCCTGTCTCCTCGGAGACTACGATGACAATGGCATCGGAGTTCTCGCTCATGCCGATGGCGGCTCTGTGGCGTGAACCCAGCTTCTTGTTTATGAGAGCGTCCTTGGCGGGCTTGGGAAGGAAGCAGGCTGCGGCGAGGATGATACCGTCGCGCATTATTACGGCTCCGTCGTGGAGGGGAGTCTTGGGATAGAAGATGTTTCCGAAGACCTCCTTGCTGGGAGTTGCATTGAGAATGGTGCCTGTTTCTATCTGTTCGCCCAGACGCACCTGTCTTTCAACGACTATGAGAGCACCTGTGCAGCTGGCGGAAAGCTCCACACAGGAGTCGCAGATAGCATCTATTGCGGGGACCCATTTCTGTTTCAGCTCGTCGCTGTTCTGACCGAGACCGAACAGACGGATACCGAATTTGCTTCTGCCCGCTTTTTCGAGAGCTCTTCTCAGCTCGGGCTGGAAGAGGATGATCATTGCAAGGACACCCATGCTCAGCGCGTTCTGGAGCAGGTAGCTGACTACCTTCAGACCGATGGCTTTGCTGACAAAATATCCTGCAACGAGGAAGATAATACCTTTTACGAGCTGACCTGCGCGGGTCTCCCGTATCAGCTTCAGCAGCAGATAGATAACGTAGGTCAGGATAAGAACATCGAGGACGTCGATGGGCTTGAACGTCGATATGACGCTGAGAAAAGCGTCAAGCACCTGCTGCGGTGAAGAATGGAACATATACTGCACCCCCTCGGGGAAGAATTACACACATTTACTTTAAACATTTATCTATGATATGTATGAGGACGGCTGTCCTCATAGCAGACTGCGCAATACTGCACACTATTATTGTACCACAAATTCAGATAATTTCAATAGTTTTTTACGAATTTGGTAAATTTTTCAATATTTTAACATTGTATACAAGCTTACGGACCTCCTCCTCTGTGTTGAAAACCGAGGGTGCGAAGCGTACTGTGCCGCCTTTGGTGCCCAGCGTGGCGTGTGCGAGAGCTGCACAGTGGTAGCCTGCCCGTAGGCAGAAGCCCCGTTCCGACAGCAGCTCAGCAGTCTCCTCGGAGCCTAAGGCGTCTATATTGAATGAGACTATGGGAGCGTACTCCGCAGCGGCGTCACGATAGACCGTGATGCCATCGGTGCCCTCAAGCCCCTCAATGAACAGCCTGCATAGCTGCTCCTCGTGAGTGCGGAGCCTGTTCATGCCGTATGAGCCGATAAAGTTTATGCCTGCTCCTACGGTGACTGCGCCGATCACATTGGGCGTGCCGCTTTCAAGGCTGTCGGGGAGGATAGACGGCTGGAAAAGGCTGAGCGAATTGCTTCCCGTGCCGCCCTGCATTATGGGCTTTATGGGATACTGTCCGTCGGTGAGGAGCAGCCCCGTGCCCGTAATTCCGTAGAGTCCCTTGTGACCTGCGGTGCAGAGGATATTTATGCCGTCGGAAAGCTTTATATCATATATGCCGCAGGCCTGTGCGCCGTCGGCAATGAAGCAGATGCCGTTTTCGCGGCAGAGCTGCCCTATTTCCTTGTATGGGAGCAGCTGACCCGTGACGTTGGAGGCAATGGTGCATACCACCGCTCGGGTGTCGCTGCGTATGAGCCTGCGGAAGCTTTCAAGGGTACGCTCTCTGTCGGGGAAGACCTCCGCAACGGACAGCGTGACCTGCTTTTTCATGGCGAGTGCGACTGCAGGACGGGCAGCGGAGTTGTGCTCCATGCTGCTGATAATGATGTGACCGCCCTCGGACATTACTCCCTGTATCGCCATATTCAGCGCGTGGGTGCAGTTCAGCGTGAACACAGTGTTCTCGGGAGCGGCTCCGAAGAAGCCTGCTGCGGTCTCGCGGGCGGAATACAGTGCCTCGGAAGTCCGCATGGCAAGCTCATGACCGCCTCTGCCTGCGTTTCCGCCGAAGGACTTTATTGCTTCGGCAGCTGCACGGCGGACGGAGAGGGGCTTGGGAAAGGTGGTGGCTGCGTTGTCAAAGTTTATCATCGTCAGCACCTCCGCCCCTGACAGAATAGGGGACAGCGTATCCCGTGAGGAGCCTTTCTGCTCCATCGCAGCTGCCGTTTATCAGCACCGTGAAGCCGCAGCCCTTTGAGGAGGTCTTTTCGCGGCGTCTTATCCTGCACGGGTAGCCCCTTGCCCTCAGAAGGCGCTGCGCCTTGACCGCATAGGTGTAGGAGGGCATATCAAGAATGCAAATTTTCAGAAGTATCACCCCTGTCTGCTGCGTATTGCGCAGTGGCAGTATCTGCGGTACAGTATATTATATGACAAAAGAGGGAGCAGTGATATTTCTGACGGGAGGTTAATGTTAAATGAAAAAAATATCTTAACCTGCTTGACAAGTGTGCATTGGAGTGCTATAATGATAAAAAATCAAACCGATGACGCGGAGATAAAGTTAATTATGCTTCCACAGAGAGCCTGCGGTGCTGAGAGTCAGGCGAAAAACAGATTAGCAAATGGACCGCCGAGGGTGCAGTCAAATGGGCTTTGCACAGCAATGTGCCTGCTCAGAGTATTCTGCAACGTAAGGATGTGCGTTAATCATCAGGGATATGATAGTATCCTGCAAAGCGCACGGCTATGCCGTGAATCAAGGTGGTACCGCGGATAGAATTATTCGTCCTTGACAGATCATATTGGTCTGTCAAGGACTTTTTTGTTGCCCTGACAGGTCACGGAGGTGCTTTTTATGAAGTTTTTACCCGAGCTCAGCAAGGTCAGAGAAATAGCAGACAGCGGAAAATATGACATTCTTCCCGTAAGCTGCGAGATCCTGTCCGACATCTGTACTCCCATCGAGGCGATAATGATACTGAAAAACGTCTCGACCCACTGCTATATGCTGGAATCAGTTGCGGAAAAGGAGAAGTGGGGAAGATACACCTTCCTTGGCTTCGACCCCAAGCTCCAGATAACAGCCGCAGGCAATGACCTCACAATTGGCGACGTAAAAATGACTTCAGATGATCCGTCAGTTCAGATAAGACAGATACTTTCAAAATACAGAAGCCCTAAATTCGACTATCTTCCTCCGTTCACAGGCGGTCTGGCAGGATATTTCTCCTACGACTTCCTCGCCTACTCGGAGAAGACCCTCCGTACCGATGTCAGCGACACGGAGAACTTCAAGGACGTTGACCTCATGCTTTTCGACAAGGTCATCGCATTCGATAACTTCCGTCAGAAGCTCATTCTCATCGTGAATATGAAACTTGACGAGGGAGAGGCAGGCTACAACAAGGCAAAGCTGGAGCTTCGTCACATGGCTGACCTGCTCAGACACGGCGAGCGCGTAAAGGAGCCCGCAGGCAGGCTCACAAGCGAGGTCACAGCCCTGTTCAGCAAGGAGCAGTACTGCGATATGGTGGAAAAGGCAAAGGGACATATCCGCGAGGGCGATATCTTCCAGATAGTCCTTTCCAATCGCCTCAGCGCAGGCTTCGAGGGAAGTCTTCTCAATACCTACAGAGTGCTGAGAACTATCAATCCTTCGCCCTATATGTTCTATTTTTCGGGAACGGACGTGGAGATAGCAGGCGCTTCTCCCGAGACTCTTGTAAAGCTGGAGGACGGTGTTCTCCACACATTCCCCCTTGCAGGCACCCGTCCCAGAGGCAAGACCGACAAGGAGGACAAGGCTCTTGAGGCTGACCTGCTGGCGGACGAGAAGGAGCTTGCGGAGCATAATATGCTGGTGGATCTCGGCAGAAATGACCTTGGCAAGATAAGCAAATTCGGCTCCGTTCAGGTGGAAAAGCTCCACAGCATAGAGCGCTATTCTCACGTTATGCACATCGGCTCTACGGTGCGCGGCGAGATAAGGGAGGAGTTCGACGGCTTTGATGCCGTAAGCGCTGTGCTTCCCGCAGGAACTCTCTCGGGAGCTCCCAAGATACGCGCCTGTCAGCTCATCGCGGAGCTGGAGAACAACAAGCGCGGCATCTACGGCGGCGCAATCGGCTACATCGACTTCACAGGCAATCTTGATACCTGCATCGCTATCCGTATTGCCTACAAGAAGAACGGCAAGGTCTTCGTGAGAAGCGGCGCAGGCATAGTTGCGGACTCTGTTCCCGAAAAGGAGTATCAGGAGTGCATAAACAAGGCGGCGGCTGTGGTCAACGCCCTTAAAATGGCAGAGGAGGCGGACGAATGATTCTTCTCATTGATAATTACGACAGCTTTTCATATAACCTCTATCAGCTCATCGGTGAGATATGTCCCGATATAAAGGTGATACGCAACGATGAGATGACTGTTGCGGAGATAGAGGAGCTTGCTCCCGACAAGATAATACTCTCCCCGGGACCCGGACGTCCCGAGGACGCAGGCATTATAATCGAAGCCGCTAAGACGGTGTGCAAAAAGATACCCACCCTTGGCGTTTGTCTCGGTCATCAGGCTATATGCGCCGCCTACGGTGCAACAGTTACCTACGCCAAGGAGCTCATGCACGGCAAGCAGTCCGTTATCAGCTTCATGAACGACTGCCCTCTGTTCAGGGGAATAGACGAGGGTGCGCCCGTGGCGAGATACCATTCCCTTGCGGCAGACGCGGCCACACTGCCCGATTGTCTGGAGGTCACAGCTCTTGCCGATGACGGCGAGGTCATGGCGGTGCAGCACAGAGAATACCCCATATACGGCGTTCAGTTCCACCCCGAGTCCATCATGACTCCCGACGGAAGGATAATGCTGAAAAACTTTATTGAGCTTTGAATTATTCATTGCCGCAATAAAAAACGAGGTGACAGCTATGGACTATCTTGATGAATTCTACAAAAATTACGACGAGGAGGGCAGGCTCCTCTCACAGTCGGGTCAGGTGGAGTACCTGACCACCATGAAGTATATCCGCGGCTGTATCGGTGACCGCAGGGACGCAAGGCTCCTTGAAGTGGGCGCAGGCACGGGACGTTACAGCGTAACCCTTGCAAAAGAGGGCTTTGATGTAACGGCGGTGGAGCTGGTGGAGCATAATCTGGAAAAGCTCCGCGCAAAGCTGGACGGTACAGAGCCCATAAGGACTTTGCAGGGAAACGCCCTTGACCTTTCGGAGCTTTCGGATAACAGCTTCGATGTCACTCTGCTGCTGGGACCTATGTACCACCTGTTCACCCGTGAGGATATGCTCAGGGCGCTCTCAGAGGCGGTAAGGGTCACCCGAAAGGGCGGATACATACTGGCGGCATACTGCATGAACGAAGCGGCTGTGCTCCAGCACGCCTTTCTTCACGGGAACCTGAGAAGGGTACTGGAAAATGATATGCTGGCAGAGGAGTGGCACTGCAAGAGCGAACCAAAGGAGCTCTTCTCACTGGTGAGGACGGAGGAGATAGCGGCGCTGAACGCGGAACTCCCCGTTGAGAGAATAAAGCTCATAGCAACGGACGGAGCGGCTAACTACATGAGCGAATGTATCGACAGCATGGACAGCTTCACCTTTGACAAGTTCATGGAATACCACTTCGCTACTTGCGAAAGAGCCGACCTTATGGGCGCTTCAAACCATACACTTGATATACTGAGAAAAATATAAATGATAGAAAGGAAAGATATTATGTCACAGTCAAAAGGACGATTCGGCGTTCACGGCGGTCAGTACATACCCGAAACGCTGATGAATGCGGTCATAGAGCTTGAACAGGCTTACGACCACTATAAGAATGACCCGGATTTCAACCGCGAGCTCACTGAGCTCCTCAACAACTACGCAGGCAGACCTTCTCTGCTTTACCGCGCAGATAAGCTCACAAGGGAGCTGGGAGGTGCCAAGATATACCTCAAGCGCGAGGATCTGAACCACACGGGTTCCCACAAGATAAACAACGTTCTCGGTCAGGCTCTCCTTGCAAAGAAAATGGGCAAGACCAGACTAATTGCCGAGACAGGTGCAGGTCAGCACGGCGTTGCTACTGCCACCGCCGCCGCTCTCCTCGACATGGAGTGCGTGGTGTTCATGGGCGAGGAGGACACCAAGCGTCAGGCTCTCAACGTTTACCGTATGAAGCTTCTGGGCGCTGACGTTATCCCCGTAAAGAGCGGTACAGCTACCCTCAAGGACGCTGTTTCCGAGGCGATGCGCGAGTGGACCTCCCGTATCACCGATACACACTACTGTCTCGGTTCGGTAATGGGTCCCCACCCATTCCCCACAATAGTTCGCGATTTTCAGGCTGTTATCTCACGCGAGGCAAGAGCTCAGATACTGGAGGCTGAGGGCAGACTTCCCGACGCCGTTATCGCCTGTGTTGGCGGCGGCTCCAATGCCATCGGCAGCTTCTATCACTTCATTCCCGATGAGGGAGTCCGTCTTATCGGCTGCGAGGCGGCAGGCAGGGGTATCGACACATTCGAGACTGCGGCTACCGTAAATACGGGCAGGATAGGCATTTTCCACGGCATGAAGTCCTACTTCTGTCAGGACGAGTACGGTCAGATAGCTCCTGTTTACTCCATTTCCGCAGGTCTGGACTACCCCGGCGTAGGTCCCGAGCACGCTCATCTCCACGATATTGGCAGGGCTGAGTACGTTCCCGTCACCGACGACGAGGCAGTAAATGCATTTGAGTACCTTTCACGCACCGAGGGCATCATTCCCGCTATCGAGTCGGCTCACGCTATTGCCTACGCTATGAAGCTGGCTCCCACTATGGACAAGGACAAAATTATCATCGTAACAGTTTCGGGACGCGGCGACAAGGACTGCGCTGCCATCGCACGTTACAGAGGGGAGGATATATATGAGTAATATCAGAGCTGCATTTGAAAACGGAAAGGCATTCATACCGTTTATTACCTGCGGTGATCCCGACCTTGAGACTACCGCAAAGGTGGTAAGAGCGGCTGCGGAAAACGGTGCCGATCTCATCGAGCTGGGAATACCTTTCTCAGACCCCACGGCGGAGGGTCCTGTTATTCAGGGAGCGAATATCCGCGCACTGGCAGGGGGAGTCACTACTGACAAGGTTTTCGAGCTGGTGAAGGAGCTCCGCAGAGATGTGAAGATACCCTTTGTGTTCATGACCTATGCCAATGTGGTATTCTCATACGATGCTGAAAGATTTATGGCAAGATGCTGTGAATGCGGAGTTGACGGAATAATTCTTCCCGATCTTCCCTTTGAGGAAAAGGAGGAATTCTCGGCAGTGGCAAGGCAGTACGGAGTTGATCTTATATCGCTGATAGCTCCCACATCGGAGAACCGCATAGCCATGATAGCAAAGGAGGCTGAGGGCTTTATCTACATCGTTTCAAGCCTTGGAGTTACAGGCGTGAGAAGCGAGATAACCACCAATATCGGTGATATCGTAAAGGTCATCAGGGAGAACACCAATGTGCCCTGTGCAGTTGGTTTTGGTATCTCCAAGCCCGAGCAGGCTCAGAAAATGGCAGCTCTCTCGGACGGAGCCATCGTGGGTTCCGCTATAATCCGCATACTTGAAAAGTACGGTAAGGACGCCGCTCCCTATGTGGGCGAATATGTAAAGGAAATGAAAGAAGCAGTCGTTAAAATATGAAGCCCTTAGCCTTTAGCTTTCAGCCATAATAAAGCGGCGCTGCCGCTTTATTATCGGGCGGCGGAACGCCGCCCCTACAATGGGCTGACGGCTAATGACTAACGGCTCAAATCAAAATTTTGCAAAGCAAAATTTGATTTACAATAGGAGGTTTTGAAAATGATTAAAGAGGCAATAGCTAAGATCGTTGACAAGCAGGATCTGACATTCGATGAGGCATACAAGGTAATATCAGAAATCATGGCAGGGGAGACAACTCCCACACAGAATGCTGCCTTCCTATCCGCTCTTTCCACCAAAAGCACCAAGGCGGAGACTATCGACGAGATAACAGGCTGTGCTGCCGCTATGCGTGATGCAGCTATAAAGTTCGAGAATGACATGGATCTTCTCGAAATAGTCGGCACAGGCGGCGACAATGCCCAGAGCTTCAATATCTCCACCACATCCGCATTCGTAACTGCGGCTTCGGGCATAAAGGTGTCAAAGCACGGCAACCGCGCCGCTTCGTCGCTGTCCGGCACGGCGGACTGCCTTGAGGCTCTCGGCGCAAATATAAGCCTTGACCCCGACAAGTGCAGACAGCTTCTTGAGGACTCGGGCTTCTGCTTCTTCTTCGCGCAGAAGTACCACACCTCCATGAAGTACGTCGGTCCCATCCGCAAGGAGCTGGGCTTCCGCACGGTGTTCAATATCCTCGGCCCCCTGACCAATCCTGCCTGCCCCAGTCACCACCTCCTCGGTGTATATGACAGCGTCCTCCTCGGACCTGTTGCAGAGGTACTGATGAAGCTGGGCTCAAAGAACGGCATGGTAGTATATGGCAAGGATAAGCTTGACGAGATATCCCTGAGCGCTCCCACGGCTGTATGTGAGTACAGGGACGGCTGGCTGAAGAATTACGAGATAACTCCCGAGCAGTTCGGCTTCGAGCGATGCACAAAGGACGACCTGAGGGGCGGTACTCCCGAGGACAATGCGGCTATAACACGCGGTATCCTTGCAGGCGACATCAAGGGACACAAGAGAAATGCTGTTCTGCTCAATTCAGGTGCTGCGATCTATATCGGCGGCAAGGCTGAGTCCATGGAGGCAGGTATCAAGAGGGCTGCGGAGCTCATCGACAGCGGTGCTGCTCTGGCTGCTATGGACAGATTTATCGCAGAGTCAAACAACTGAGGTGAGCTATGACTATTCTCGATAAGCTTGCTGCTCATGCGGCAGAACGTGTGGAGGCAGCCAAGAAAAGGCTGTCTCCCGAAGATGCAAGGTGCCTTGCACTGGAGCTTCCCAAGGGGGAGTTTGAGTTTGAAAGGGCGCTGAAAAAGGATGATATCGCATTTATATGCGAGTGCAAAAAGGCTTCCCCCTCAAAGGGCGTTATCGCCGAGGACTTCCCGTACCTCACTATCGCAAGAGAGTATGAAGCTGCAGGTGCGGACTGCATATCTGTGCTGACGGAGCCGAAGTGGTTCCTCGGCAGCGACGATTATCTCCGCGAGATAGCCGAAAATGTGAAGATACCATGCATTCGCAAGGACTTTACCGTGGACGAATACATGATCTACGAGGCAAAGCTCCTCGGTGCAAAGGCGGTATTGCTCATCTGCTCCATTCTTTCGGCGCAGCAGATAGAGGAATATATCGCTGTGTGCGATGAGCTGGGGCTGTCCGCTCTCGTCGAAGCTCACGACGAAGCGGAGCTTCGCACGGCTGTTGCCTGTGGAGCTCGTGTCATAGGCGTAAATAACCGTAATCTCAAAGATTTCTCGGTAGACACAGGCAACAGCCGTCGTCTGAGGGAGCTTGCTCCCTCAGATGTGAGCTTCGTCTCCGAGAGCGGCGTCCGCACGGCTGAGGATATACAGCTTCTCCGCGAGGCAGGTGTGGACGCTGTGCTTATCGGTGAGACACTGATGAGAGCTGAGGATAAAAAGGCAAAGCTCAGAGAGCTGAAAGGGTATCATGACTAAGATAAAGATGTGCGGACTTCGCCGTGCTGAGGATATAGAGTTCGCGAATATGGTAAAGCCCGATTATATCGGCTATGTTTTTGCGGAAAAGAGCAAACGGTACATAACTCCCGAAAAGGCGGCGGAGCTTACGAAGCTGCTGGACGGGGATATAGTTCCCGTGGGGGTTTTCGTTGACGAGACCATGGAAAACGTCATCGCCGCCGTAAAGATGGGAGCTGTGAAGATGGTTCAGCTCCACGGCAGCGAGAGCGAGGACTTCGTATCTAAGCTGAAAAATCGCGGTATACCTGTAATAAAGGCATTTCAGGTGGGCTCCGCGGAGGATATCGCCGCCGCAGAGTGCTCCTGCGCGGATCTGGTGCTGCTGGATTCGGGAAAGGGCTCGGGGCAGACCTTTGACTGGTCTCTCATCGGCGGCATAAAGCGTCCATACCTGCTTGCGGGCGGGATAACCGCGGAAAATGCCGCAGCTGCCATAGGAAAGCTCCGCCCGTACGGAGTGGACGCGAGCTCCTGCCTTGAGACCGACGGCTTCAAGGATATTGCGAAAATGAAAGCCTTTGCACAGGCGGTAAGGGCAGCAGAATGACAGCTCGAAACTGTCCGCCACCGGCGTACAAGCGTATTCACCAAAAATACAGTTTGACGAGTCCCGAATTTTGGCTTTCTGTCAATTGATTTTAACGGCAAAAAGGCATATAATAGATATTGCTATAAAATTATCAATGTTAAAAGGATGATATATATGAGTAATAAAGTCGTTAAATTCGGCGGAAGCTCCCTTGCAGACGCCAATCAGTTCAGAAAGGTAGCCGCTATAATCAAGAGCGATGACAAGCGCAGATATGTTGTGCCCTCAGCTCCCGGAAAGCGCTTTTCCGACGATATCAAGGTAACTGATATGCTCTACAAGTGCTGCGAGCTGGCAGGCAGCGGTGTGGACTTCTCCAAGGACTTCCAGATCATAAAGGACCGCTATAACGGTATCATTTCCGAGCTTGGCATAGATATGTCCCTCGACGAGGAGTTCGACTCCATCGTAAAGGAACTCAAGAACCGTCCCGCAAAGGACTTTGCCGCAAGCCGCGGTGAGTTCCTCAACGGCAAGGTGCTGGCAAACTACCTTGGCTTCAATTTCGTTGATGCCGCTGACGTTATCGTTTTCGATACAAACGGAGTTCTTCTCCTTGACGAGACCGTAAAGGCTGTACGCGAGAGACTCAAGGGGCTGGACAACGCAGTTATCCCCGGCTTCTACGGAAGGACCACAGAGGGCTACATCAAGACCTTCTCAAGAGGCGGCTCCGACGTTACAGGCTCAATTATCGCCAATGCTGTAAAGGCTGAGATTTACGAGAACTGGACAGATGTTTCGGGATTTCTTGTTGCCGATCCCAGAATAGTTGACAACCCCGATGTTATCGAGGTAATTACTTATCGTGAGCTCCGCGAGCTGGCTTACATGGGCGCTTCCGTTCTTCATGAGGACGCTATCTTCCCTGTACGCTCAGCAGGTATCCCCATCAATATCAGGAACACCAATGCTCCCGAGGACGCAGGTACCATGATCGTGGGCAATGACTACGACTTCAGCAGAGAGAGCCTCAGCCACACCATCACAGGTATCGCAGGCAAGAAGGGATTCAGCACCATCAACATCGAAAAGGCTATGATGAACAATGAGACAGGCTTCGGCATGAAGGTACTGAAGGTGCTCTATGACAACGGTCTTTCCTTTGAGCATATGCCCTCCGGTATCGATACCATGAGCATCACTCTCAGCACGGAAAAGCTTGCTCCCGTTCGTGACAAGGTAGTTGCAGAGCTCCGCAAGGCAGTTTCTCCCGACCACATCGACATTGAGGACGGCATTGCTATCCTTGCAGTCGTTGGACGCAGAATGAAGAACACAAGGGGTACAGTTGCCCGTATCTTCGCTTCCATGGCTCATGCGCGCATAAATGTAAAGCTTATCGATCAGGGCTCCAGCGAGCTGAACGTAATCATCGGTGTCAGCGAGAACGACCTCCCCGAGGCTATCCGCAGGATCTACGATATGTTCATCAATTCGGAAAAGCAGTAAAAGTATAATCAGACACCTCTGCCTGTCTCGGGCGGAGGTGTTTTTTTATTCAGCTGCTTCGGTTGACAGTTGCCGTTCGGACAGATATAATATATGTATCAGGAGGTGGGAGCATGGAAACTGTTATCAGACAACTGAAAGAGGAGGAGTTTGGCGTTCTCGGGGACTTCCTCTATGAAGCCATCTTTATCCCCGAGGGCGTGGAGCCTCCTCCCCGCGACATTATCGAAAAGCCCGAGCTAAAGCTCTACACCGAGGACTTCGGCTCCTCGCCTCACGATATAGCTTTCGGAGCCGTCTGCGGCGGACGTATAGTGGGAGCGGTCTGGTGCAGGATAATGACGGACTACGGTCATGTGGACGACCTTACTCCGTCACTTGCCATTTCGCTGTACAGTGATTTCCGCGGACAGGGCCTTGGGAACAGGCTGATGAGGGCAATACTGAGTGAGCTTCGCAGCCGCGGATACAGGCAGGTATCACTGGCGGTGCAGAAGGCAAACTACGCCGTGAAGCTGTACCGCTCTCTCGGCTTTGAAACAGTCAGCGAGAACACAGAGGAGTTCATAATGATAAAGAAACTGACGGAGGACATATGAGGGTTCTTATTGCGATAGATTCATTCAAGGGCAGCCTTTCCTCACTTGAGGCGGGACGGGCTGCGGAGCGCGGCATACTCCGCGCAATGCCTGATGCCGATGTAACAGTGAAGCCCCTTGCCGACGGCGGCGAGGGCACTGCGGAGGCACTTATCACGGGCATGGGCGGACGGGTTCAGTCCGTCACGGTGCATGACCCTCTGGGCAGGGAGATAACTGCGGAATACGGTATCCTGCCCGACGGTACTGCGGTCATGGAGATGGCTGCGGCAGCAGGACTTACTCTCCTCGGCGAGGAGGAGCGTGATATCATGTCAGCCTCAACCTATGGTGTTGGAGAAATGATAGCGGACGCTGTCAGCAAGGGCTGCCGCGACTTCATCATAGGCATAGGCGGCAGTGCCACCAACGACGGAGGAGCAGGCTGCCTTCAGGCGCTGGGCTTCGGACTTTATGACGGCAATGGCGTCCCCGTAAGACGCGGTGCAATGGGACTTGCCGACCTTGCGGAGATAACTGCGGACGGTGCCCTCCCTCAGCTTCGGGACTGCCGTTTCAGAGTTGCCTGTGATGTGAAAAATCCCCTCTGCGGCGATAATGGATGCAGCAGGGTGTTTGCTCCGCAAAAGGGAGCCGCCGAGGAGGAAATTCCCCTCATGGACGGCTGGCTCAGCCGCTATGCAGAGACATTGAAGGGCACTTTTCCACAGGCTGACCCGAACTGCGAGGGAGCAGGTGCGGCAGGGGGCATGGGCTTTGCCCTGATGTTTGCCCTTGGTGCCGAACTGCGCTCGGGTGCGGAGCTGGTCATGGAAGCTGTCGCCATGGAGCAGGCTGTGCAGCAGGCAGACATAGTGGTCACGGGAGAGGGCTGCCTCGACGGGCAGACCGCCATGGGAAAGGCTCCTGCGGTAATGGCTGCGCTGGCAAAAAAGTACGGCAAGCCCGTGCTTGCCTTTGGCGGAGCCGTGGGCAGGGAAGCGGAGCTTCTCCGCGAAAAGGGCATAGATGCCTGCTTCTGTATACAGACCCGCCCCTGTACTCTTGCGGAGGCTATGGACAGCGAGACAGCTGCGGAAAACCTGTTGAAAACCGCAGAGCAGGTCTTCTGCGCCGTGAAAATAGCAGGTTCTTGAAGTAACACTGCTGGGTTATGGTATATTGATGACAATTTTTGGACAAAAAACCGCACTTTTTGAACAGTGATATATGACATTCAGCAATATTCAGCTTGCAATACATATTTGCCGATAATATAATTTTAGGTAGGAGGGAATTGGGGGAAAACGTATAAGGCAGCGTTTTCCGTATTGACCTGTTTTATGAGGGAACTGCACTCCCACATAATAAAGAAATTTGTTGTAAGGGACAAATCAGAAAAAGCTGTACCGCGGGGTACAGCTTTTTTCCTATACAGTATGAGGAGGCACTGCCTTCTTTTTTATTTCCTTGTCAGCAGAAAAAGTCTGCCGCTGAAGGGCGGTATATCCATGTTGAGCCTGCCGTTCGCGAGGGTGAACTCCGCCTTGCCGTCGGGTGTGGTTCCGCTGTACAGCTGATTGTCGGAGTCAAGGAGCAGCTCCGCTTCATAGTCCTTGCCGATGAGGACGGAATAGCCGGACTGATACCAGTCGGAGAAGTTGAGAACTGCCAGTATATCGCCCTCTGCCGCCTTTCTGCGTATTGCGTAAACGCACCTTTCCACTGAGCCGCAGTCCTCCCACATGAAGTTGGTGGGGGCATAGTCGTAGTGCAGCGCTTTCTGCTCAAGGTATATCTTGTTGAGTGCCCTTATGTACTCTCTGAATGAGTCGTGGAGGGGATATTTCAGCATATCCCAGTCCTGCTGGCGCTTTTCGTCCCATTCACGAAGCTGTGCAAATTCGCTTCCCATGAAGTTCAGCTTCTTTCCCGGGTGCACCGTCATGTACATATACAGCGCTCTTGCCTGCGGGAACTTCTCGGGATACTGTCCGTTCATCTTCTGCGCCACAGTCGCCTTTCCGTGGACCACCTCATCGTGGGACAGGGGCAGTATGTACTTCTCGTTGTAGAAATACAGCATGGAGAAGGTCAGCTTGTGATAGTCCCGGGAGCGGTACATGGGAGCGCTCTGGAAATACTCAAGAGTATCGTGCATCCAGCCCAAGTCCCATTTGTAGTCGAAGCCCAGTCCGCCGTCAAATACGGGAGCTGTTACCTTGGGATAGGCAGAGGAATCCTCTGCGGAAATAATCGCGGAGGGGTGACGGGCTTTGAGACCGCTGTTCATGGCTTTCAGGAACTCGATGGCAGTTCTGTTCTCGCCGCGGCGCTCGTCGCCGTTCCAGTATATCATATTGCGGACAGCGTCCATGCGGAGCCCGTCAAAGTGGTAGACACTGAGCCAGTAGTCCGCCGCAGACTGTATGAATGAGCGGACCTCGCCCTTTGAGTGGTCGAAGTTGCGGCTTCCCCATTCGTTATAGCCGATGTCGTCCGCAGGGTATTCGTAAAGCTTGGTGCCGTCAAACTCTGTAAGGGCATAGTGGTCAACGGCAAAGTGTACGGGGACAAAGTCTATGATGACGCCTATGCCGCGGCGGTGGCACTTGTCCACAAGCTCCATGAGCTGAAGGGGAGTACCGTATCGGGAGGTGGGAGCGAAGAAGCCCGTGCTCTGATAGCCCCATGACTCGTCGCAGGGGTGCTCGCTGAGGGGCATGAGTTCGATGTAATTGTATCCCAGCTCGCAGACGTAATCTATGAGCGGGTCAGCTATCTCGGCATAGCTGAGCCAGCCCTCCTCCTTCTCGTCGGAGGGGCGTTTCCACGAACCGAGATGTACCTCATAGATGTTGAGAGCCCTGTCATGGCAGTCTGAGCGCCGTGCGAGCCAGTCCTTGTCGCCGAAACGATAGCCCTCTATGCTCCGTATGACAGAGCAGGTGCCGGGGCGGAGCTCCATGCCGAAGCCGTAGGGGTCACAGTGGTCGATGAAGCTGCCCTTTGCGTCGTAGATGCGGTATTTGTAGCGCTGTCCCTCCTCAGCCCCGGGGACCATGAGCTCATAGAACCTTACGTCGTTCACAGCCTTCATGGGGAGCTCCTCCCACTTGCTGAAATCCCCGATAACAGAGACCTTTGAGGCGTTGGGAGCGTATACCCTGAAAACAGTTCCGCTGTCTGTGAGGTGAGCTCCCATATACTCGTATGCCGCGAACTCCTCGCCTTTGTAAAATCTCATCATGTCCATAAGCTCACCTCGTCGTTTTTCTTGATTATACCACGATATACCGTTAAAGTCAATGATGTGGAACTGTACAAAAAGAGCAGCACGGGACTATACAAAATCACTATATACTTTATCGCTTTGAACCTGCAAATCGTTAAATTGATGTGTTGACATATTTTTATCTAAGTGGTATAATTTAAAGGTGTTCCGCGGGCGTTTTCACGCTGTTCGGGAACTTATACAGACCAGAGGAGATGTATATATGAAAAACACCTTCGGTTCCAGCGTTTCCGTCACCGTCTTCGGCGAGAGCCACGGTGAGGCTATCGGTGCCGTTCTCGACGGCATAGCTCCGGGAATTGCTGTAGATGATGGATTTATCGCACATCAGATGAAGCTCCGCCAGTCAGTCAGCGCACTGTCCACCGCCCGCCGCGAGGCAGACAAGGTGAGGATAGTCAGCGGAGTATTCAACGGTAAGACAACAGGTACACCCATAACTTTCATCATAGAAAATCAGGACACAAGAAGCAAGGACTACGGTGAGCTCGCCTATAAGGCTCGCCCCGGTCACGCGGACTTCTCAGCTCAGATGAAGTATCACGGCTTTCAGGACTTCCGCGGCGGCGGACATTTCTCGGGCAGGATAACCGCAGGAGTGGTCGCAGCAGGAGCAGTCGCCATCAGTGCTCTCCGCAATAAAGGCATTGCCATCGGCACACATATACTGTCATGCGGCGGAGTCTTTGACCGTCCCTTCGGCGATATGAAAAGCGATATCGCAAAGCTCAATGATATGGAGTTCGCAGTCCTCGACAGCCAAAAGGCTGAGGAAATGCAGGCTGCCATAACCGCTGCAAAGAACGACGGAGACAGCGTAGGCGGCAGACTTGAGACCGCAGTTATCGGTCTCCCCGCAGGCGTCGGTGAGCCGTGGTTCGATACCGTGGAAAGCCTTCTCGCCCATGCGCTTTTCGGCATCCCTGCAGTCAAGGGAGTGGAGTTCGGCGCAGGCTTTGCCGCAGCCGATATGCTGGGAAGTCAGTGCAACGACTGCTTCGGCTCTGAGAACGGCGTTCCCGTATCTGAGACCAACAACAACGGCGGTATACTGGGCGGCATTACCACGGGGCTTCCCGTTGTGTTCAGAGTTGCCGTGAAGCCCACGCCTTCAATTTACAAGGAACAGCAGACAATTGATATAAACACCATGGAAAATACCACGCTTCAGATAAAGGGCCGCCACGACCCTGCTATCGTGCATCGTGCA
This sequence comes from Ruminococcus sp., assembly GCA_017519145.1. Classification (GTDB taxonomy): domain Bacteria; phylum Bacillota; class Clostridia; order Oscillospirales; family Ruminococcaceae; genus Ruminococcus. The sequence continues at coordinate 1,383 of JAFWTA010000051.1, read as the reverse complement.
AGAGTTGTAGTTGACAGCATTACTGCACTCGTGGTCTGTGACCAGCTGGCAATGAGGTTCGGCACAGACTGGCTCAAATGATCTGGAAAGGAAAATACTTATGGCACTTAATATCATCCGCGAGCTGCCTCACCCCTCGGAGCTGAAGGCTGCTCATCCGCTCTCTCAGGAGCTCATCGACATCAAGGCTGAACGTGACAGGGAAATAAAGAAGATATTCAGCGGAGAGTCTGATAAATTCCTGCTGGTCATCGGTCCCTGTTCAGCTGACAACGAGGACAGCGTTCTCGACTATATAACCCGTCTTCGCGGACTTCAGGAAAAGGTCAGCGACAAGATCATGATGATACCCCGTATCTATACGGGAAAGCCCAGAACCACAGGTGACGGCTATAAGGGAATGCTCCATCAGCCTGATCCCACTGCTATGCCCGACCTCAAAAGCGGTATCATCGCAGTAAGACACCTCCATATGAGAGCTCTTGCGGAAACAGGCTTCAGCTGTGCGGACGAGATGCTCTACCCCGAGAATTACAGCTACCTCGATGACCTGCTTTCATATATTGCCATCGGAGCACGTTCCGTTGAGAACCAGCAGCACCGTCTGGTCTCCAGCGGCGTGGATATCCCCGTGGGTATGAAGAATCCCACAGGCGGCGATATCTCGGTAATGATGAACTCAATTACCGCTGCCCAGCACCACCACGCTTTCATCTACAGAGGCTGTGAAGTGAGAAGCGACGGCAACCCCTACGCTCACGCCATCCTCCGCGGATATGTCAACGACAGGGGACAGTCCTTCCCGAATTATCACTTTGAGGATCTTATCAGCCTTGCAAGGATATATGCGGAAAAGGACCTGAAAAATCCTGCACTCATCGTAGACACCAACCACTCCAACTCGGGCAAGCAGTTCGAGGAGCAGATAAGGATATCCAAGGAGATACTCCACAGTATGCGCCACAGCGCGGATATAAAGAAGCTGGTTAAGGGCCTCATGATAGAGAGCTATATCGTTGACGGTTCACAGAAAATAGGGGAGAACGTCTATGGTAAGTCCATCACCGATCCCTGCCTCGGCTGGGAAAAGACAGAAAGACTGGTTCTTGAACTGGCAGACCAGTTATGATGATAAAGCAGATGATCTTTCCGATGCTTCGGCTCGGAGGATCATCTGCTTTTGTTATAATATTTATTTTTTGCGGAGCTATTGATTTTACCGCTTCTGTGTGATATAATATTATAGTGATTTTATGCAGTGGTATCGAAGTGGTCATAACGGACATGACTCGAAACATAGTCGTTTCTGAGCTTGCCGCACTTTGATTTATCCCTGTTCTGCGTGGTTTCGGCGGTGTTCATAGTTGCGTTTGCAATTGGCTT
>JAFWTA010000050.1 GCA_017519145.1 Ruminococcus sp. | reverse complement strand
TCAGGAGGAAGAAGTCTATGAACAGAGATTTTTCCCGATAGACCGGCTTCCGAAGATACCGCCTCTGAAAATAAAAACAAGTATATTTGAAAACATCAAAGGATTTCTGAATAAGGAATGATACAGAAAGTCCTCACAGTTTCGGCTGTGAGGACTTTTTATTATTTCATTGGTCATGTCACTTCAGAACATAATCTAACAAAGGTCTGATATTCTCCTTATTCCTGAAATCAACAGGTGTATCGTATGCATCGAGCATCATCGTGTATTTCGGCTCTTCAACAAAATTAATCTCAATAAAGCTGTCATAATTATCAGTAGCAAAGTGCCTTATGGACTCAGTCTTGCCTACCTAACGTGAGCCTTTTACTATAAGTGGCTTCCTGTCCTGTTCGGATTTCCAATCGGTGAGGAATTTATCTATTTTACGCGGTATATACATATGCACTGCACCTCCTGTCCTCTCTATGATACAATAAACATAGCCAAAAGTCAAGTGCTATTGCACATTTTTATAGTCATTAATTAACCTTTTTGCACAAAATCATAGCGAATAATTCTTGAAAGGTACTCCATTCCACGGCAGATGCCCACACAATGATGAAAAAGCAGTAAAGTATCGTGGACAGACCCGTTATGTGATGAGAGAAGCGCATAAGGATATTTGCCAGAACGATAATAAAAATGCCATGGTAAAAGAGACGGAGTATTTTTTCAAGCCTGCCCATGTGGAGCATACGGCAGTCCTCCTTGAAGTTTTTTATTTTAACATATATAGCTGTCACCGTCAATGCTCTTTCATCTGCTGATACTAACTGTTTCCGCTCCGTAAAGGCTTCACAGAACTACAAGCCTTTCAAGCTCTGCCTTGTCGCTGCGCCAGTGGGGACACACTCTGTCCAGCAGGGAATAAAAGTCTCTCGAGTGGTTCGGGCAGATGAAATGACAGAACTCATGCGCCACAACATGGGCTATACAGTGCCGCGGTGCTTCGATGAGATAGCGGTTCAGCACTATCATGCCCTTGGTGTAGTGGCAGCTTCCCCAGCGGGCTTTCATTGCCCTTATCTTCAGCTGCGGGAAGGGTACTCCCATAGCGGAGAATGCAGGGTATATCTCCCTCATAAGGTCTGTGAAAACCTCCCTGCATCTGCCGTCCAGCCATTTAGCATAAAGCCGCTCTGCACGGGTCAGATCGGAGCTGTCCCTGAGAGCGATGACGATACGCTGCCCCTCAGCGGTGACGCTCTCTGCCGCGGACTGCACTATGCAGAGCTCCATAGCCCTGCCCAGATACATGACTGCTGCGCCGTTTTCAAATCTGCGCTCATTCGCGGCGGTCTCGGTGCGGCTGCGGAAGTGCTCCTGTGCCTGTTTAATATAGCTGCATTTGTCAGCGATAAAGCTCTCTATCTCCCTTACGGGAACACGGCTTGGCGCGGACACATATACCGTTCCGTCCCTGCGGACGCGGAGATTTATGTTCTTAACCTTCTTGCGCTCAAGGGTGTACTCTATGCCGCCTATGGGCGTTTTTGCCGTTCTTGCCGATGTTGATACTGCTTTCATTTGATCCTTTCCTTTTTCGGGGCGTTTTATTGCTTTGTTATCTGTATTATATCACAGCTGCGGAGATTGTTCAATAAACAATTCCTTGGAGAAAAATTTTCAAAAACCCCTTGACAAATCGGATTTCTTGTGCTATAATCCAAAGCATAAGCTATGAGGAAGACACGCAGAGGATTGCCAATGTCTGCAGAGAGCCGGCGGCAGGTGTGAGCCGGTGATAAGCAATGCTATGTATCCCTTCTGAGCCGAAGTGCTGAAAGCTTCAGTAAGCGCTTCCGTGATTCTGCGTCAATGAATAGGACTTGCTGGAGTCTGAAGTGGTGTTACGCAATAGCGGCACAATTTGAGTGGTACCGCGGGTAATCAGAATTGATACTCGTCTCAAAGTTTCATCTTTGAGACGAGTTTTTTGTTTTTACGCGGCAGATGTCGGCAGTATTTCACAGCGCCCGTTTCATTTTCCAGTACAAAAAATATTTTTTAAAGGAGAGATAATTATGAGCGACATGATGAATTTACAGAATGCAGAGACAAGGATCAAAGAGGTCGCAGAGCGTATCGCAAGCCTGCGTGAGGACTTAGGCATATCCGTTGAAGAAATGGCTGTTATCACCGATTATTCCGTGGATGAGTACAAGAGGCTGGAATCGGGCGAGCAGGACTTCAGCTTCACTTTTATATATAAATGCGCCAACGCCTTCCGCGTTGAGATAACCGAGCTCATGGAGGGCAGCAGCCCCGAGCTCAGCGGCTATACAGTTACCAGAAAGGGCGAGGGAGTGCCCATCATCCGCAGAAAAGGCTTTACCTATAACCGCCTTGCTGCTAAGTTCAAGAACAAGTCCGTGGAGCCCTTCCACGTTGTTATACCCTATTCCGAGGAAGCTCTCTCCCAGCCCCTCCACATGGCAAGCCACGAGGGTCAGGAAATGGATATCGTTCTCAAGGGAACTCTCCGCATGACTGTCGGCTCACATACAGAGATACTCCACGAGGGCGACTGTATCTACTACGACAGCTCAATGCCCCACGATGAAGTAGCTCTCGGCGGCGAGGACTGCGAGATATACGCTTTCGTTATGCCTCCCAAGGGCACCACAGGCATGACCGAGTACCGTGAGCAGGTGGCTGAGCACCACATCACCAATGTTGACAAGGCAGGTCTGCTCCACCCCGTTTCAGAGAAGTTCGTCAAGTGCGAGACCAATGAGCAGGGAATCCTCAGCGCCGTTAACTTTGAAAATCAGGATAAGTTCAACTTCGCTTACGATATCGTGGACGCTATGGCAGAGAAATGTCCCGACAAGACCGCTATGATCTATGTTGACGTCAACAAGAACGAGCGCACGTTCACCTTCAAGGACATCAAGAAGTACTCCTGCCAGACCGCCAATTACTTCAAGTCACTGGGTATCAAGAAGGGCGACAGAGTTATGCTGGTGCTGAAGCGCCATTACCAGTTCTGGTTCTCCATCATCGCTCTCCACCGCATAGGCGCTCTTGTTATCCCTGCTTCAAATATGCTCAAGAAGCACGACTTCGAGTACCGCTTCAACTCTGCTGAGGTATCGGCTATCGTCTGCACCGCTGACGGCGACGTGGCAAATGAGGTGGACCTCGCCTGTGCGGACTCTCCCACACTGAAGACAAAGATACTTGTAAACGGTCAGCGTGAGGGCTGGCACGACTTCAACGCAGAGCTCTCTGCATACAGCACCCACTTCGAGCGCACAGAGGACACTCCCTGCGGCACAGACCCCATGCTCATCTTCTTCAGCTCGGGTACTTCGGGCAATCCCAAGCTTGTTCTCCACAGCTATCAGTACCCCCTCGGACACTATGTTACTGCACGTTACTGGCAGAACGCCGACCCCAACGGTCTCCACTTCACCATCTCGGATACAGGCTGGGGCAAGGCTCTCTGGGGCAAGCTCTACGGTCAGTGGATGTGTGAAGCAGCCGTATTCGTCTATGACTTCGACCGCTTCCACGCAGATGATATACTCCCCATGTTCAGGAAGTACAATATCACTTCATTCTGCGCTCCCCCTACTATGTACCGCTTCTTCATCAAGGAGGACCTGTCAAAGTATGACCTCTCCTCACTGAAGTACGCCTGCATCGCAGGTGAAGCCCTCAATCCCGAGGTGTTCCACCAGTTCTACAAGGCTACGGGCATCAAGCTCATGGAGGGCTTCGGTCAGACCGAGACCACACTCTCTATCGCCAACGTCGTTGGTATGGAGCCCAAGCCCGGAAGCATGGGCAAGCCCAATCCCCAGTATGAAGTTCAGGTCCTCATGCCCGACGGCACTCCCGCAGGCGTGGGCGAGACAGGCGAGATCTGCATAAAGCTCAAGGATACCACTGCTCCCGGCTACGGCGTTCCCGGACTGGCTCTGTGCTACTACGGCGACGAGGAGAACACTGCCGAGACATGGCGTGACGGCTACTATCACACAGGCGATACCGCTTGGGTGGATGAGGACGGCTATTTCTGGTACGTCGGCAGAGTTGACGACGTTATCAAGTCCTCGGGTTACCGTATCGGACCCTTCGAGATCGAGAGCGTTCTCATGGAGCTTCCCTATGTACTGGAATGTGCTGTCACAGGCGTTCCTGACGAGATAAGAGGTCAGGTGGTAAAGGCAACCATCGTTCTCACCAAGGATAAGGCTCCCTCGGAGGAGCTGGTCAAGGAGATCAAGGAGTACGTCAAGAATGGTACAGCTCCTTACAAGTATCCCCGTGTGGTAGAGTTCGTGGATGAGCTTCCCAAGACCGTAGGAAGCGGCAAGATCCGCCGTGCAGCTATCCGCGAGATGGATAAGGCAAAGTATCAGAAGTAATAATAAAGCCCTTACTGCAATACGGATACCCATACAGAAGTTATCCCCCTGAGTGTTTTATGCACTCAGGGGGATCGTGTTTATTTATGCTGCTGTGATAAATCAGAATTTCGAGCTGAGCCAGCTCGACCGCTTGCCACGTTGTCGCTCGTAAACTCGCTTAATAATATCAAAAATGATATTTGTACATCGCTTACAGCGCAATAAGTATGCCGAGCCTATGTAAGGGATTCCAAAGGGACTGTGTTCCTTTGGCGGAGTCCAGAGGCAGCGCCTC
>JAFWTA010000049.1 GCA_017519145.1 Ruminococcus sp. | reverse complement strand
GAAGCTGCCGCCCTGAGCAAGAGTCTGTGCAACTACGCCCGATGTGGGTGATGTATAGAGCTTTGTGTTTGCGGGGAAAGCCTTTACATATGACTGGAATGCTGCGTTAGCTGTGATAGCTGTGGGTGCAAAGTTCTTTGCAAAACCTGTGTTTGCTGCTGCCATACCTGATGTGCAGAGTGTTAATGCCATAGCGGCTGCGATGATCTTCTTAAACATAATTTTTTCCTCCTGAATTTTCATTGATTTTTTGATTTTGGATTTTTGATTTTTGATTTTGGTTTTAAGGGGTTGTCTGGGTTTGTTTTTATTTAAATGCTCTGATCGGGAGCAATGTCGTACAACATATCATAATGTTCTTTGTCAGCTTAGTGCCAAAGGAACAGTTTTAACTTTTCTTGTCAGCATCTCAGATATAAGGCTGATATCGCGGTATATGTTTATAATATAAAGCGATTACTGCTGATTCATTGACTTTTTTGTAATAATCTGTTATAATAATTATCGTCCAAGCAGAAAATCTATAATTGTTGACCAAGTCATTTTTGTTTACCTCCTTTGTTTTTGTGTTGTTTCCCTTGCTGTGATTATAGTATATCTCCCTTTTCGGGAATTGGATATAAAATCGGAGTGAACAGCATTTTTTCGGGAGTGAACGGATATGACAGACTTTGTAATTTTAGCGGCATTATACGCAGAAAGGGGAACGATATACTGCGTTTTTCGCTGTATATCGACATTTTTTTATTTATGAGAATTGCCATTTGTGACGACAAGATGATACTGCACGAAGAACTCAAAAAAAATCTCGATAAGTATTCCATCAACAGAAACGTGATCATCAACTGTGATGACTACTCCAACGGCTTTGACCTGCTTCAGAGCAACATCGAATACGACATTATTTTCATGGACTATCAGATGGACGGCATCGACGGTCTCGAGACCTCGCGGCAGATAAGGAAAAACAAGATAGATACCGCTATCATTTTCCTGACAAGCTATCCGAATATAGTCTTTGATACATTCGAGGTAAACACCTACCGCTTCCTTGTGAAGCCCATAAACTACGAAAAGCTGTCTTCGGCGTTGGACGACTTTCTCGCCTCTCAGGACGACAGCAACTTCATCCTCATCAAGAGCGATGAGCTAAACAAGCGAATAAATATCGACGATATAATATATATAGAAGCGGATAACAAATACTGCTATATCCGCACTACAGACGATAATATCAATTACAAAAAGACGCTTTCGGAGATAGAAAAAATGGTCCCCGAGGACAAGTTCTTCAGGAGCCACAGGACCTATCTCGTGGGATTCAGACACATAGTCTCACACACCTCAACGGATATCCTTTTTGACAACAAGGAGCGCGCTCTCATAAGCAAGCTGAAGCTGACGCCCTTCAAAAAGGCTTTTACCGATTACATCAAGCGCTATAACTTTGAAAAGTGGTGATAGCCATGGTGATATCGGTCCTTACTTTTGCGGTATGCTTCCTGCTCCGCTCACTGATAGTCCAGCTCACCTGCATTTTCCTCGGATATAAGGAAAAGAACCCCCGTGTCGTCGACATAGGGCTCATAGCACTGATAGTTCTTCCGAATGTACTCATGCTGTACGCGCAGAACATCTCCTCGGTAGCTGCAAAGCTGGCAATAATATTCGCATACTATATCGGCTGTTTCTTCCTGTATACTGCCATTTACAGGAAGATCAACCTGAAGATACTATACATATACCTTATAACCATAAACACTCCGCAGATATACGCCAACATAACCAAGCAGATATTCTCGGAGAACAGATACTCAGACCTGCTGGCTTTCCTGTTGGAAGCGCTGGTGCTCGGCAGTATCCTCATCTACATAAAGAGAAAGAAGTACGAGGTCTTTGTTCAGCAGCTTGTGGTCGCTCTCCCCAAGAAGCTGTACATACTTGTTCTGGGACTGAGCTACATAGCTTCCATCTTTGTAATGGGCTCCACAAGACCGAACCACGACCTCTATGTAAGAGTGCTCCTTCTCCCGTCCATGATCGGACTGATATTCGTTCTTTTCTCGATAGTCAAGACCAGTATCTCCGAGACCGAGAAATCTCTCAGCGTTAACATCCTCTCCAAGCAGATAGAGAACCAGATCGAGTACTATAACAAGATCAACAGTATCTACGACGAGTTCAGATGCTTCCGCCACGACTTCAAAAATCATATCCTCTGTCTGAGGAGCCTCATCTCCGCAGGTGAGACCGAGAGAGCCATAGATTATATGAACGAGATAGAGGTCCTATCCTCTGTTGAAAAGAAGAAGTTCGACACGGGCAATATTATCGTTGACGCCCTGCTCAGCGATAAGAGCGACAAGGCTCTCGCCTCCAACACACGACTCGACTTCAAGGGCTTTGTGCCCACATCGGGCATAAGCAACGCAGACCTGTGCATAATCATCGCAAATGCCGTTGATAACGCCATAGAAGCCTGCGCCAAGGATCAGAGCGGAAAGGAAAAGGTCATCACCGCTAATGCCGACTTCAAGAAAGGCTATTTCTTCTTCAGGATCAGCAATCCCATGTTCGATAAAATAAAGATCAGCGACAAGAACAAGGTCATTACCTCCAAGGAGGACAAGAGCCGCCACGGCTTCGGTGTCTCCAACATTGTCAGAGTCGCAAAGAAATATAACGGTTCAGCAGAGATAAACGCCGATAACGGAACGTTTACTCTTGACGTACAGCTGCTCCTCGACAGCAGCTCGGAAACCTCAGCATAATAAAAAAAGACTTCTTGCGAAGTCTTTTTTTATTACAGTATGTTGTAATTTATACCAATGTATATGTCGATGATGCAGTCCTCTGCACATTGTTCGTCGCCGCGCACTATTACATAATAAGGTGAGGTAACGGGTTCGAGGTGACATTCGTCGATGTAGTTCCTCAGTTTCTGCTCTGTGGAGCCGATCCTGCCAAGTCCGCCCTCATGCCTTATGGTAACAGCATTGATCAGCTTGAAGCAGGGTTTGTATTCAAATTCTCCGAAATGGCTTACCTCCCCCCTCACAGGTATCATCATCTCCGTGATCTGTCCTTTATCCGACGAATGCCTGGTGAAGATAATGTTGTCGTTTACCTCCAGATCCAGAGCGTGGATATTGTCAGAGGCGTACTTGATGAATTTGAATATGTCTGCATTTTCAACGTCTTTTCTGCATATCACGAGATTGTTCCGTGACAGCATCTGATTTTTCAGTATCTGCAAAGTGATTCCTCCTTCCGCTTTAGCTTGTCATATCCATATTATACTCCCCTTCCGCAGGAAAACAATTCACGCGGAGTGAACGGGCACAAAAACGGAGTGAACGGATGCAACACTTTGTGACCTTTTGTAAAATCATGAATAATCCGACATTTTTCTGCGTAAACTATTCCCACAAAGTCATTACAAAACGGAGGGAATATCATGAAAGCAACAGGAATCGTAAGACGTATAGACGACCTCGGACGGGTAGTCATACCTAAGGAGATACGCAGGACCATGCGTATCCGCGAGGGCGATCCCCTTGAGATATATACAAACAGCGAAGGCGAGGTCATCTTCAAGAAGTACTCCGCCGTCAGCGAAATGAGCGAGAACGCAGGCTATGTGGCGGATATCATGCACAAGATAGCAGGCTGTCCCGTTATCATTTTCGACAAGGACCATGTGGTGGCATCTGCGGGTGTTCCGCGAAAGGAATTTGCAGAGCGCCGCGTCACAGGTCAGCTGGAGGAGCTGATGGAGAGCCGGGGACAGTTCTTCTGCCCCGACGGGAACACCAACAGCTTCTACCCTGCTGAGGGCGTGGAGCGAACAGCTATTGCCGCACTTCCCATCATTACCGCAGGTGATGTCTCGGGAGCAGTGGCGTTCATGACAAGCGAAAAATGCCGTGAAGTCACCGACCTGCAAAAGAGCCTTATCAATGCCTCTGCACAGTTCCTTGCGCGGCAGATAGAAGGATAAAAGAAAGAGTATTCCCTCTGTATGAGAGAATACTCTTTTTTGCTGTTATTCAAGATAGCTCCTGAGATACTGTCCCGTATAGGACTTCTCGCAGGCTGCCACCTCCTCGGGAGTGCCCTGTGCGACGATGGTACCGCCGCCGTCGCCGCCCTCGGGTCCCAGATCTATGATATGATCGGCAACCTTGATGACGTTGAGGTTGTGCTCGATGACCAGTACCGTATTTCCCTGATCCGTCAGCCTCTGGAGCACGTCTATGAGCTTGTGGACGTCAGCTGTGTGAAGTCCCGTAGTGGGCTCGTCAAGGATATATATAGTACTGCCGGTTGAACGCTTTGACAGCTCAGTAGACAGCTTTACACGCTGAGCCTCGCCGCCCGAGAGCGTAGTTGCAGGCTGACCTATCTTGATGTAGCCCAGTCCTACCTCCTGCAGAGTCTTCAGCTTCCTTGCTATCTTTGGCAGGTGCTCGAAGAACTCCACGCCCTCGTCAACGGTCATTTCCAGAACGTCGTAGATCGACTTGCCCTTGTAATGTACATCGAGGGTCTCGCGGTTGTATCTCTTTCCCTTGCAGACCTCGCAGGGAACGTATATATCGGGCAGGAAGTGCATCTCTATCTTGATGATACCGTCGCCCTCGCAGGCTTCACAGCGTCCGCCCTTTACATTGAAGGAGAACCTTCCGCTGCCGTAGCCGTGAGCCTTGGCGTCGGGAGTCTTTGCAAAGAGGTCGCGTATATCGCTGAAAACGCCCGTATATGTTGCAGGGTTTGAACGGGGCGTCCTGCCTATGGGAGACTGGTCTATACAGATGACCTTGTCAAGATTTTCAATGCCCTCCATCTCTGCAAAGGCACCGCTTTTTATCTTGGCGCGGTTCAGCTTTGCGGCAAGGTGCTTGTAGATTATCTCGTTTACGAGAGAGGACTTGCCCGAGCCCGAAACTCCTGTAACGCATATGAGCTCGCCCAGAGGTATCTTTACATCGATATTCCGCAGATTATGCTCTGTCGCTCCCTTTACGGTCAGGAACTTTCCGCTGCCGCTCCTGCGCTTTTTGGGTATCTCTATCTTCTTTTTGCCGCTGAGATACTGTCCCGTAATGGAGGTCTTGCACTTCAGCAGCTTGTCCACTGTACCCGCAAAGACCACTTCTCCGCCGTGTATGCCTGCTCCGGGACCGATATCCACGATATAATCCGCCGCCAGCATGGTATCGTCGTCATGCTCAACGACGATAAGGGTATTTCCAAGATCGCGGAGCCTTTTCAGTGTGGCTATGAGCTTGTCGTTGTCGCGCTGATGGAGACCGATACTGGGCTCGTCCAGAATATAGAGGACTCCAACCAGTGAGGAGCCTATCTGTGTGGCAAGGCGGATACGCTGGCTCTCGCCGCCGGAAAGGGTACCCGATGAACGGGAAAGTGTAAGGTACTCCAGACCCACGCTTCCGAGGAAGCCCAGACGCTCCTTTATTTCCTTTATGATGCGCTCGCCCACGAAATTGTCATGCTCGGAAAGCTTCAGTTCATTGAAGAAGCGCAGACCGTCCTTGACGGAAAAATCCGTGAGCTCACTGATATTCTTGTCCCCTATCTTGACGGCAAGGTATTCGTCACGAAGCCTTTTGCCCTTGCACACAGGGCATTTGACCTCGCTCATGTACTCGTCGATCTCGTTTTTGGAGTTCTCACTGGAGGTCTCTCTGTAACGGCGCTCAAGATTGTTCACAACGCCCTCGAATGGAGAGCGGTATGTGCCGCCGCCCAGAGAAGCAGGTCGCTTCAGTTCCAGAGTCTCCTCACCTGTTCCGTAGAGGAAAAGGTCAAGCTGTTCCTTTTTCAGCTTCTTAACGGGAACATCCAGCGGAACGCCGTACTTCTTGGAAATAGCGCGGTAATACATAGTGGCGATAGAGGTCTCGTCAAGACTGTTCCAACCCGAGGCGTTTATAGCACCCTCCTCGATGGAGAGCTCCTTGTTGGGGATGATGAGGTCGGGGTCGATATGTCTGAAAACTCCCAGACCCGTACACTTAGGGCAGGCTCCCACGGGATTGTTGAATGAGAACATAACGGGCTCCAGCTCGCCTATGCTGATATTGTGCTCGGGACAGGCGTAATTCTGGGAGAAAAGTATCTCCTCACCGTCAATGACATCGGCTATGGCAAGTCCTCCCGTCAGGTTGAAAACAGTTTCAAGGCTGTCGGTGATACGGGACTCCACGCCCTCCTTTATGACGATACGGTCAACGATTATCTCTATATTATGCTTTTTGTTCTTGTCCAGCTTTATCTCCTCGGACAGCTCATACATTATGCCGTCCACACGGGCGCGGACAAATCCCGATTTTCTTGCGCTTTCCAGCTCCTTGTTGTACTGTCCCTTGCGGTTCCTTACGATGGGAGCCAGAAGCTGGAGCTTGGTTCCCTGCGGCAGCTCCATAAGGGTATCCACCATCTGGTCGATGGTCTGCTGTGAGATGACTCTGCCGCAGACAGGACAGTGCGGAACACCGATACGGGCATAGAGAAGTCGAAGGTAGTCATATATCTCCGTAACCGTACCCACAGTTGAACGCGGGTTCTTGGAGGTGGTCTTCTGGTCTATGGAAATAGCGGGAGAAAGTCCCTCAATGCTGTCAACGTCGGGCTTTTCCATCTGTCCGAGGAACATTCTCGCGTAGGAGGAAAGACTTTCCACATAGCGGCGCTGACCGTCAGCGTAGATGGTATCGAAGGCAAGGGAGGATTTTCCCGAGCCCGAAAGTCCCGTCATTACGATGAGGCGGTCGCGCGGAAGCTCCAGATCTATATTCTTGAGATTATTGGCTCTTGCGCCTTTGATTATTATTTTATCGGTCATGATTATCTCCTGAAAGTACAAAACATATAACGAGTAACGAACAAAGTATATTATACCATATATTTTTTCAAAAATAAATAGGCAGAACATATTTTCTTCTTTTAACATTAAAATTTTCACTTTTCTCTTGACAGAGTCCTGCTTATCATTTATAATAATGAAAAACCACAAGGAGGTGAATATATGAAATACGTTTGCGACGTTTGCGGATGGGAGTACGACGAGGAGCTGGGCGATCCCGAGCACGGCATTGCACCCGGCACTAAGTTCGAGGACCTTCCCGATGACTTTGAATGTCCTCTCTGCGGAGTTGGCAAGGATTCCTTCTCCGAACAGTAAAACAGCAGCATACAGCCACAGTATCTTCGTGCACGCAGACGGAGATGCTGTGGCGTTTTTTTATTATTAAAAAAATATATTGATAGGCAAGGCTAACAAACTGAATATTCTGCTGAATATGAGGTATAATATATATTGCAGAGCAATGCGGCAGTCTATACAGACAGCCGCAAAATAAAAGCTTCTGATTGACAAAAGTTTAACAGCCTTTGTGAATTATTTGTCATTTATGCACAGTTCAGAAGCTCGATCATCTGAGGAGGAATAATATGAAAAAGAAAGCTTACGAGACCGTTGACAGCGTAAAGCAGCTTGAAAAGGCTATAAGCCGTGTAAAAGAGGCTCAGCGCCGCTTCTCGCAGTTCTCGCAGGAACAGGTGGACAGGATATTCCTTGCCGCCGCTACAGCCGCCAATAAGGCGCGTATCCCCCTTGCCAAGCTTGCCGTTGAGGAAACAGGCATGGGCATAGTGGAGGACAAGGTCATCAAGAACCACTACGCTTCCGAGTATATATACAACACCTACCGCGACACAAAGACCTGCGGTGTCATCGCCGAGGACAAGGCTTACGGCATTAAGAAGATAGCCGAGCCCATCGGTGTCATCGCCGCTGTCATACCTACCACAAATCCCACATCTACCGCTATATTCAAGACTCTTATTGCACTGAAGACACGCAACGGCATCATCATCAGCCCCCACCCGAGGGCAAAGCAGTCCACCATTGCCGCAGCAAAGGTAGTGCTTGAAGCTGCCGTCGCCGCAGGTGCTCCCGAAGACATAATCGCGTGGATAGATGTTCCCAGCCTTGAAATGACCAACCTTGTCATGGCAGAGGCTGACATCATCCTTGCCACAGGCGGTCCCGGAATGGTCAAGGCTGCCTACTCCAGCGGAAAGCCCGCGCTTGGTGTAGGTGCAGGAAATACTCCTGCCATCATTGATGAGACTGCCGATGTTATCCTTGCCGTAAACTCCATCATCCACTCCAAGACCTTCGACAACGGCATGATATGCGCTTCCGAGCAGTCGACCATAGTACACAAGAACATCTACGACAAGGTGAAGCATGAATTTGCCGCAAGAGGCTGCCACTTCCTCACTGCTGAGGAAAAGGAAAAGGTTGGAAAGACCATCCTCATCAACGGCGCTCTCAATGCCAAGATAGTCGGTCAGTCAGCCTGCAAAATAGCTGAGCTGGCAGGAGTAAAGGTGCCCGAGGGTACGAAAATACTCATCGGCGAGACAGACAGTACCGACCTCTCAGAGGAATTTGCTCACGAAAAGCTCTCACCTGTTCTTGCCATGTACAAGGCTAAGGACATTCAGGACGCATTCTCCAAGGCTGAGCAGCTCATCGCTGACGGCGGCTACGGTCACACATCCTCTATCTACCTCGATGTAAAGACTCAGCAGGACAAGCTGGAGGAGTTCCAGAGCAGAATGAAGACCTGCCGTATACTGGTCAATACTCCCTCATCTCAGGGCGGTATCGGTGATATCTATAACTTCAGGCTTACTCCGTCGCTGACACTGGGCTGCGGCTCGTGGGGCGGAAACTCCGTCAGCGAGAACGTGGGAGTAAAGCACCTGCTCAATATCAAGACTGTTGCCGAGAGGAGAGAAAATATGCTTTGGTTCAGAGCACCTCAGAAAGTTTACCTGAAGCGCGGCTGCCTGCCCGTTGCCCTTGACGAGCTGAAAACCGTTATGGACAAGAAGCGCGCATTCGTTGTCACAGACCAGTTCCTTTACGAAAACGGCTTTGCAAAGCCTATCATTGACAAGCTGGACGAAATGGGCATTGCATCCGCTGCCTTCTTCGATGTAGCTCCCGACCCCACACTTGCCTGCGCCAAGGCAGGTGCCGAGCAGATGAGAGCTTTCAAGCCCGATACTATCATTGCACTGGGAGGCGGCTCCGCAATGGACGCAGCCAAGATAATGTGGGTGCTCTATGAACATCCCGATGCCGACTTCATGGACATGGCTATGCGTTTCATGGACATCAGAAAGAGAGTTTACACATTCCCGAAAATGGGCGAAAAGGCATACTTCATCGCTATCCCCACATCGGCAGGTACAGGCTCCGAGGTCACTCCCTTTGCAGTTATCACAGACGAAAAGAGCGGCGTAAAGTATCCCCTTGCGGACTACGAGCTGCTGCCGAATATGGCAATAGTTGACCCCGACTTCCAGATGACAGCTCCCAAGGGTCTTACCTCCGCTTCGGGTATCGACGCAGTTACCCACGCTCTTGAAGCCTACGCATCCATGATGGCTACGGACTACACCGACGGTCTGGCTCTTCGCGCACTGAAGATAATATTCGAGTATCTGCCACGCGCATACGACAACGGCGAGAAGGACCCCGAAGCCCGTGAAAAAATGGCTAACGCAGCTACAATGGCAGGTATGGCATTCGCAAATGCATTCCTCGGAGTCTCACACTCCCTCGCCCACAAGCTGGGTGCATATCACCACATTCCCCACGGTATCGCCAACGCTCTCGTTATCGAGGACGTACTGCGCTTCAACGCCGCAGAGGTGCCTGCGAAGATGGGCACATTCCCACAGTATGCTCACCCCCACACTCTCGCCCGTTACGCAGAGGTGGCTGACTATCTGGGACTTGGCGGAAAGACCGACAAGCAGAAGCTTGAGAACCTCATCAAGGCTATCCGTGAGCTCCGCCACAAGATAGGCATAAAGGACACTATCGCAGACTACGGCATTTCCGAGAAGGACTTCCTCGCAACTCTGGACGAGATGACCGAGAACGCCTTCGATGACCAGTGTACGGGTGCAAATCCCCGTTATCCGCTGATGAGCGAGCTGAAGCAGATATATCTCAACGCTTACTATGGTAAGACCTTTACCGAAAAAGAATACCCGAAGGAGGCTTAAAACATGAAGCTGGACAATATTATCGCCGAGAGGATAAACAAGACCATTTACCGCGACGGAAACAAGTGCATAAAGGTATTTGACGAGAGCTACTCCAAGGCGGACGTCCTCAACGAAGCACTCAACCACGCAAGAGTTGAGGAAACGGGACTGAATATCCCCGAGCTCTCGGAGGTCACAAGAATAAACGGCAAGTGGGCGATAGTCTCACAGTTCATCGAGGGCGAGAACCTCGCCGACCTTATCGCTGCCGACCCTGCCAAGTACGACGAGTACCTGAATATGTTCGTGGACCTGCAGCTGGAGATACATTCAAAGCGCTCTCCCCTGCTCAGTCAGCTCAAGGACAAGATGAACCGCAAGATAGACCTTACCGACCTTGACGAAACCACAAAATACGACCTCCACACCCGTCTGACCAGCGCTCCCGACCACAGCAAGCTCTGCCACGGGGACTACAACACCTCCAACATCATAATCACTCCCGACGGCACTCCCTATGTTCTTGACTGGGCACACGCCACACAGGGCAATGCCTCCGCAGACGCCGCAAGGACCTATCTCCTGTTCTGCCTCAGCGGAAACATCGCAGGCGCAGACAAGTACCTTGACCTGTTCTGCCAGAAGAGCGGCACTGCCAAGAAGTACGTCCAGTCATGGATGCCAATTGTAGCCGCTTCACAGTCGGTGAAAAAGAACTGCAAGGAGAAGGAGATACTTCTCCGCTGGGTAAACGTAGTGGACTACGAATAAATCCTCAATACATTTTTCCTTGGTTATAAGTAAAGCCCCGAGAATTATCCCGGGGCTTTTTTATCAGAAGAACATAAATGCCAGCAGATCCCAGTACATATGGAGCAGAACGGGAACTACTATGCTCCTGCTCTTTAAAAATGTTATACTGAAAAAAACACTGAGCATAGCAATAAACAAAAAACCAAATGATGTTATATTTGCGGTTAAAGTGCCCTCGACTATCCATATCGGGAAATGTATCAGCGTAAACAGCACTGCGTTAACAGCTATGGGCAGCCATTGCTTCTCTTTCTTCACTGTTGCATTGAGGAGCCAGCCGCGGAAAACCATCTCTTCCGTAATGCCGACAAATAATACGATAACAATGCTTGCCGCGCCGAAATCCTTGTTTACTTCAAGCTTGCCCGTGGAAAGGTATTCACTTCCCAGCACATAGGCTGTAAACAGAATGAATACGGGCAGGTATCTCAGCCATCTGACTTTGGTACAGAACATCTCTTTCAGTTTTATGTACACATCGGAAGAAAAATGATGTACCAGCAGCATTGCAGGCAGAGTCCAGACGAGATTTTTTATGATACCCTCTTTTACTATCTGTTCCACCGCTGCATTTTTGATGCTATCGCCAACAGGTCCGTCTGCATAGAACGTATACAAAGTCCATACCGCATAGAAAAGAATTATGTAGATGATAAGTGCTGTATTTTTTTTATTTCTATCTGTCATTTGCTGCCTCCGTATAATATTTATTGATTATTATAGACCATATCTTACGGTTTGTCAATGATAAGAGTAAAAGCCGTAAAGCTTACAAAGCATTACGGCTTGATGATCATGCCTCATATTTGGGCTCGCAGGTGAGATTGATGCCGAGGCGCTTGAATATACGCTCGTCAACTGCCGAGAGGATAACTGTTGAGTGTACCTCGCAGCCGCGGAGCTTGGATATCTGCTCCATAGCCTTCTTGGCGTTCTCATCTGTATTTGCACATATGGACAGTGCAAGAAGTGTCTCATCGGTGTGCATTCTGGGGTTGTTGTTGCCGAGGTGGTTGACCTTCAGCTCCATGATGGGCTCAATAACGTGGGGGGACATAAGAAGTATATCGTCATCTATCTTAGCGAAATGCTTGAGAGCATTGAGGAGGAGCGCGGAAACTGCTCCGAGGAGGTTAGAGGTGCGTCCTGTGAGGATAGTACCGTCGGGAAGCTCCATAGCCGCTGCGGGACCTCCTGTCTCCTTTTCCTTTTCAAGAGCGGGAGCAACTACCTTTCTGTCCTCGGGGGTAACGCTTGCCTGCTTCATGAGAAGCTCCAGCTTCATTACTTCTTCGAGGGAGATAGCTCCCTTTCTGTTATCGCACATACCTGTGTAATATCTGCGGATTATCTCCTGCTTTGCAGCCTCGCAAACCGCCTCGTCATCAACGATGCAGTTGCCTGCCATATTTACGCCCATATCCGTAGGCGACTTATAGGGAGACTCGCCGAGAATGTTCTCGAACATCGCATTGAGCACGGGGAAGATCTCCACATCGCGGTTGTAGTTTACGGTAGTCTTTCCGTAAGCCTCAAGGTGGAATGGGTCTATCATATTAACGTCGTTGAGGTCGGCAGTAGCCGCCTCATAGGCGATATTTACGGGGTGACGGAGAGGAAGGTTCCAGATGGGGAAGGTCTCAAACTTGGCATAGCCTGCGTCTACTCCCCTCTTGTGCTCGTGGTAGAGCTGAGAGAGACAGGTAGCCATTTTGCCGCTTCCGGGACCCGGAGCTGTAATGACAACGAGCTTGCGGGTGGTCTCGATATAATCGTTCCTGCCGTAGCCTTCGTCGCTGATTATGTACTGGAGATTTGACGGATAACCCTTGATGCTGTAATGATGATATACCTTGATGCCGAGAGCCTCAAGACGCTTCTGGAAGGCGTCCGCAGTAGGCTGACCGTCGTATCTTGTGAGAACAACGCTGCTTACATAGAGCCCTATCTTGGTGAACACGTTGAACAGGCGGATAACGTCGATGTCGTATGTTATGCCAAGGTCGCCTCTGACCTTGTTCTTCTCAATGTCGTCGGAGTTGATGACAATGACTATCTCTGCATCGTCCTTCAGCTGAAGGAGCATCTGGAGCTTACTGTCAGGCTTGAAGCCGGGCAGTACTCTCGAAGCGTGATAATCATCAAAGAGCTTTCCTCCGAACTCAAGGTAAAGCTTATCGCCGAACTGTGCGATACGCTGTCTGATGTGCTCAGACTGCATTTTCAGGTATTTTTCGTTGTCAAATCCGATTTTAGTACTCATTTTTACACGTTCCTCCCGTAATAATATCATTAACTATTATATATCAAACCTCGTCAAATTTCAAGTACCCGATGAAAAAAACTTTATTTCCGCTCCAAAGAGGCACTAATGTGACAGCAGCATGAAAGTTGGGCATAATTTGTAAATTTTTAGTTAATCTCTTGAATGAATATATATAATATGTTATAATAGTATATGATCTCCTGATAGGGGGAAGGAGGACAACATGAATCTACAATCCATCATAGTAACCAACTGCATCGGAATAGCCATGCTGGTGGTATTGCAGATCAGCAGCTATCTTGTCAGACAGAGAAAGCTTCCCAGTGACAGGATATTCACTGCCATGATCTTTCTTACCGCAACTGCCTGTGCAACCGAAACATTATCTTTCATGGTGGACGGCAAGACCTTTTTCGGAGCCCGTGCCGCCGCTTTCTTCACCAATTCGCTCGCATACGCCATAAACGTCACTGTCTCCTATCTCTGGTGCATTTATGTTGACCTGAGACTTTACAAGCAGGAGAGCCGCCTGAAAAAGTACTACTCATGGCTTAGCCTCCCGACTATGATCCTCATTCTCGCACTGATACCGAATATTAAATGGGGATACTTATTCACTGTTGATTCCGCCAACGTATACCACCGCCAGCCCATAGGATACATATATTATATCTCTGTGTTCCTGTATCTGGGCTTCAGCGTCTGCGTAAGGTACAGATACTACAAGGGCTCGGCAAAGACCAGATTTTTCCCCATATGGATGTTCCTGCTGCCCATAATCATCGGCACCTCCGCACAGATGGTATTCTACGGCATATCCCTTGCATGGTGCTCCGTAGCCCTCGGACTTGTGGGAACTCATATGAGCCTTCAGAATGAGCTGTCATATATAGACCCGCTTACCAAGCTCTGCAACCGCAACTACCTCGACCATGTGCTGGCTGAGGTCAGCCGTAAGGGCACGACCATGGGCGGTGTCATGATAGATATCGACTTTTTCAAGAGCATCAACGATATGTACGGCCACTCCGTGGGCGACGAGGCTCTTATCTCCGCCGCAGAGATAATCAACGCGGCAAAGCCCTCAAAGAGCCTTTCCGTAAGGTTCGCAGGTGACGAATTCATCATAATCGCCAGAGTCGAAAGCAAATTCGACCTCATTAACATGGAGAACAGTCTGAGAAATCAGCTGGACAAGTTCAACAGCTCCGACAGAACTCCATATAAGCTGTCATTTTCCATCGGCACAGCTGTTTTCAGCGGCAAGAAAACCATCGACAGCTTCCTCAACGAGATGGACGACAATATGTACAAGGAGAAAAAGAGCAAGCACTGCCGCTCCACAGCATAAAAAGTCGCTGTCTCCTCTTGACAAGCCGTTAAAGTTATGATATGATATAAGGGCAAAAACAGTGAACGAATAAAACCTGTGCATAGCCCGATACAGAGAGTTCCCGTGTGGTGTGAGGGAATGACGGCGTACAGAGATCTACATTCGGGAGTTGCCGCGCTGAACCTTACAGTAGGTGCGGTCGGGTATGCCCGTTACAGCTTCTCGAGTTCCGCAAACGCGGAAAAATCGGGGTGGTACCGCGAGTAGCTTCGCCCCCGTGCAGTTAGTGCTGCACGGGGGCTTTTGTATTTGAAGGAGGGATACTGTGAAAAGGACTATCGGTTATCTCAGTCTGTCGGCTGTGGCGTTTCTGCTGCCGATGCTGTTCCTGTATATCGGCTTCATAAGCCCTGCAAATACGGGAGCTGAGTCCCCTTTCATACGAATGACGGTGTGCACCGTCCTCGGCTTTCTGCTGACCTCGCTGTTCACAAGGTTCATACACCCATACTCGGGACTTGCTGGACTTGACAGTGCAAAGCTCAATCTCGGCTTCACCGTCGCCCTGCTCCTTGCCGTGCTTGTGGAATTCGTCTCCTTCGGCGGCAGTACCCTTGAGCCCTATATAGAGGGACTTTCGCAGAAAAACTCAGGCGGCATCGGAGAATACTTCTATATCTATGTCAGATATGTTTTCATGATATCGCAGCTGCTCATCGCACTGCGTACCTTCCTACATTCCGCTTTTCTCGGTCTGCTGAAAGCTATAATGAAGCACGCGGACTGAAGCATACCACCGAAAGGTCGTGATAAACATGAAAACGCCCGACGTTTTCATTTCTTATAGCATTCTCAATGCTTTAATATAAGTTTGATCTTAACAATTAATATAAAGGAGAAATAAACCATGACTACTTTTGAAGAACTCAAGCGCAGAGGTCTCCTCGCGCAGCTCACAGACGAAAAGGAGATAGAGGAGCTTGTCAACGCAGGCAAGGCTACTTTCTACATCGGCTTTGACCCCACTGCCGACTCGCTCCACGTCGGACACTTCATGGCACTCTGCCTTATGAAGCGCCTCCAGATGGCAGGCAACAAGCCCATCGTGCTCATCGGCGGCGGTACAGCCATGATCGGTGACCCCTCGGGCAAGACCGACATGAGAAAGATGATGACTCCCGAGACTATTCAGCACAACGTTGACTGCTTCAAGAAGCAGATGAGCCGCTTCATCGACTTCTCCGAGGACAAGGCTATCATCGTCAACAACGCTGACTGGCTCATGAAGCTGAACTACATCGAGCTTCTCCGCGACGTCGGAGCTCACTTCAGCGTAAACCGTATGCTCTCTCACGAGTGCTACAAGCAGCGTATGGAGCGCGGACTCACCTTCCTTGAATTCAACTACATGATAATGCAGAGCTACGACTTCCTCGAGCTCTTCCAGAAGTACGGCTGCAATATGCAATTCGGCGGCGATGACCAGTGGGCAAATATGCTGGGCGGCACAGAGCTTATCCGCCGTAAGCTGGGCAAGGACGCATACGCTATGACCATCACTCTCCTCCTCAACTCCGAGGGCAAGAAGATGGGCAAGACCGAAAAGGGCGCAGTATGGCTTGATCCCGAGAAGACAACTCCCTACGAGTTCTTCCAGTACTGGAGAAACGTGGACGACGCTGACGTTATCAAGTGTCTGAAGATGCTCACATTTGTTCCCGTTGAGCAGATCGAGGAAATGGAGAAGACCATGGAGGGTGCTCAGTTCAACGCTGCAAAGGAGCTTCTCGCATACGAGCTCACAAAGCTGGTACACGGCGAGGAAGAAGCTGAAAAGGCTAAGGCAGCTGCAAAGGCTCTCTTTGGCGGCAGCGGCTCAAATGAGAATATGCCCGTTGCCGAGATAGACTCCGCAGACCTTACCGACGGTGCTGTGGGACTCCTCACACTTCTGGTAAAGGCAGAGCTTGCTCCCTCTATCTCTGAGGCAAGAAGACTTGTTCAGCAGGGCGGTATCACTGTCAATGATGAAAAGAAGACCGACCCCAAGGAGATGATAAAGCTCGAGGGCGATGTAATAGTCCGCAAGGGTAAGAAAGCCTTCAAGAAAGTAGTGGTCAAATAATAACTGGACGTAATATAGGCAAATAACTATACAGGCGTATGAAATTTTTTTGAATTTGCTATTGACAAAAACTGTAAACAGACGTATAATTAAGAAAAGAATAACCGCATTTTGCACTATAAAACTATGGGGGGATTTATATGGCAAAATCAACTAAGAAAGGTTTCACGCTCATCGAGCTTATCGTTGTCATCGCCATCATCGGCGTTCTGGCTGCAATACTCGTTCCGTCTATGCTTGGCTATGTAAAGCGTTCAAAGAGGACTGCTGACATATCAAGTGCCAAGAATATTCATGACTCTGTAATGCAGATACTGGCAGACGGCGGAGGTCCAGCTGATTCCTTTGGTGCTAACAACACCGTAAAACACAATGTAACAGTAAAATCAGACGGAAAGAACGATACCTACACTCTGGTTGTGGTATGCTCCAAGGATGGCGCTTCAAACAACGGCGGCAACCATTCCACATGGAGCGGCGGCAGCAATGAAGCTAAGGAATTTCAAGATGCTCTGAACAACTTCATGGGTACAGGAAAAGCACCCGTCAAGTTCCAGAAGTCATCAACAGGCAAGAAGCTCAACCGCTGGTACATATGCTATCGCGATCCCGATCCTATCGACGTAGAGATCTGGGTAGGCGACGGTACAACAAACACACCGATGTACAGGCTCTGGCCGTACACGGATCCTGATTTCAACTAATTACCATCATCCCCGTATACAGTGTATACGGGGATAGCATATATAGGGATAATCAAGCAAAATGCAGGTATTCATAATAAAAGCAATAAAGCCCCGAGGCACTGCCTCGGGGCTTGTTTCTGCCCTGCGGCAGAAACAAAGGAGCTCCGCTGTGCGGAGCTCCTTTCAGTCTTTGTAGTTATAGAATGCCATGAAGCTGTCACTGCTGTAGCCGCAGGCTGAGAATCGCTTCTGTGCCTCATCGGCAGTGACGGCACTCCTTACGGCTGATGCCAGCTTTGAATACGAACGCTTATCCATATCGTTCAGCTCATATGGCTTGACGCCTATCTGAAGCATATTGAAGTTCATCTTCACATCAAGCACACCGTCAGCGATGATGTACTCGCCGAACTGCGACTTCATGTAATAGTAGTCCACCTTGTCCTTGGTGGCTATCAGCATGACCTGTGAGGGGATATAGGAGTCACAGCCCGTATAGGCGCCGCCGTCGTAGTCCCCTATCTTCTCCTTGTCCCTGAATATCTTGACTCTGGTACTGTTGTCGGGATATCCGGTCTGCTCGCAGTAATTGACAAGATACCTCTCGCCCAGCTTATTGCTGAGCTGATATGTATACGTCGGATAGTCCTTCAGCCCACAGCCTGCCAGCAGCAGGCAAAGAGCCGGGATTAGCAATAAACAATAGCCTCTGATCTTCATATTATCCCCCTGTTTTTACCGAAGCTGCCACAAAGTCCCCCTGAAAGGCAGCCCGATCATTATTGCGGTCTGTACGTAAGCTCGGTTATGCGGTGCAGCAGATAAAGCTGTATAGTCAGCGCATCATTTGAAGTCACACCGTCCTTCTGTCCGTCAACATCCGCATTTATCCTTCCCTGTATCTCCATATGGTACTTGTTCGGCTGAGCCAGCGACTGCATGATGAATATAGCGTCAGCAAGCTCCACTGTGCCGTCCAGATTTGCATCTCCCGCCATAGTAATTACGTCGGGGACGGGAGCAGTAGTGGTCTCGGGCTCGGAAACCGAATACACCCTGTCATACATAGTCTTTGCCCAGAGCTCTCTCATGGACTCATAGCCATCGGAATCGGGATGGACTCCGTCAGCAAGATGGTCGGTATGCTTGCTGAAGTATTCGTAGAAGTCGGGACCCTTGACGATCTTGTCGCCGTACTCCTCGTAAAGCCGCTCTATCTGGGCATTATACTTGGTCAGGTCCTTGGCAACGTCTGCATTTGTAGAAAAAGGTATAGTCGGCAGAACAGGCACCTTTCCCTTGGCAAGGATGGCGTCCACCATATACTTTGTGTTTTCGTAATAGGTCTCAAAGGGCGTATTGCTGCCCCATGCGTCATTGGTACCGTAGGCTATGCTGACATATTTTGCGGGGCATATCTCCAGCCATCTGTCGATATTCTTTCTGCCGTCCTCACTTTTGATACCGCCTATGCCGCCGTTCTCCTGAACAGGGAAGAACCTGTTGTCCAGACGGTTCACGAAGGTGGCAAAGCCCGTACCGTAGCAGTTGTTCATGCCGCCTGCGGTGATGGAGTCGCCGAAGAATATCCAGCTGTCGGATATCCCCTCCGAGACATTATGTATATCGAAGTTTACCTGTGCATTGCTTCCTGTCTTGCCGTCCGCTTTTGAGACATTGAGCCTTATCCAGTTATAGCCCTTCATGTCAACAACGTGCTGGCGCGAGCCGTGGAGGTTATCCGTTACGGTCTCGACTACCTTCCAGCCGTCCTCGGGATACTTTCCGCCCTCGGCAGCATTGACCTCGATGGTGTAGTCGGTAGGCTCCATGTTCTGGTTTGCGTAGGGACCTATCTTGTCATAGGCGCTGGTATTGTACCAAACGGCGATGACCTTTTCTCTCTGTTTTTCGGGAACTCCCGAAAGGTCATAGGCAAGATAGTCGGGAGCAGTACCCGTCCAGAAGGAGAAGTAATGCTCATCATTGGCGGCAGAAGCCGTAGCAGGATTTGCTCCCGAATAGGCAGGACATCCCCTGCTTATTACGGGATTTGGCGTTACGTCGGCAAACGCAGCAAGGCTCCCGACAGCCGAAACGGCGAGAGCGCATGAAGCAAGAGCCGACACAGTGTTTTTGATCAGCCTTTTCATAATAAAAACTCCTTTTTTCAGCAGGCATTCTCTGTCTGCTGTCTGCCTCCGCGCACCTATACGCGCAGCAGATTAAATTTTAATATCCCTATGATCCCATGATCATTTAAAGCTGATGGTTCTGCCATTGGCAGTCAGACATTATATACCTCTTTGAAAGTAAACACGAACTCAACACAGAAGAACAGTGCGGCTACCAGCATGAGGGCGGCACCGTACTTTATCAGCATGATGAGAAGCGCGTTGAGAGGTCTTATACCGCCTGCTGTTTTTATCTGTGACGCAGGTCGGCGGTGGGTCTTTATCTTTTTGATTGAACGCATTGCGAACCTGTAATACAGCCAGTTCGAGAAGAAGCAGCACAGCGCTCTTGCGCTGATATTCAGTGCCAGCGCGATATCCGAGAGCATAGTAAGCTTCCTTGAATGAGCCGAAAGGAACGATATCAGCTCCGCAGGCAGCTGCGAGGATGACTCCTTGACATAAAGCAGCAGGTCTGACGGAAATTCGAGCAGAACTCCTATGACCACGGTTATGACAGCCCACAGCCACATCCTTCTGTTGGCGAAATACAGCGACGGGAAGATAAATCCCAGCAGGTTGAAGCTGGGACGGACACCGTCCTCACTGAGCCTTTTGAATTTGGGCAGATAGTAGATGGTATTGGGACCCACAAAATCGCTTGCCTCGCGTACAGTCACCTCGCCTATCATATCATCGGGATCATAGCCCAGATACTTGATGGGATCGATGAGCTCCTCATTATCGGAAGAGGCAAAGGGATCCTTCCACTGCTCGCCGCTGCTGTCATTTCTCATATGCTCCTGCTCCGGCGCAGCTCCCACACCTCTGAGGTCGGTACCGCACCTCTGACAGCTGGCATCATTTATGCCGTTGGGAAAGCGGCAAACGGGGCATATCTTGTATCTCGGCTTTTCAGCCGTTTTCTTCTCCCATGTCCTGCCTATGAAGTGGTACTCCTCATGGGCGCATTTTCCGTTTGCGGCATAGCACTCTCTGTGGTGGGGCGTACCGCATTCGGGACAAACAACTATATCATCATCGGCTGTGAATATCTTATTACAAACGGGGCATTTCTCTCCCTGATAATCCATTCTCCTGCCTCCTTATCAACTGTTTACAATTACCTAATATACATTATACCACTTTCACGGGACAAAAATCAAGTATTTTGGCACAATAACCCTTTCATGGAAGTAAAAATTTGAAAAATATTCAAAATACTATGGTAATTTATTTTCAAGTGTGTTATAATATAATGTATCCTCAATAACCGCTTCAGGCGGTTATTGCCCCGAACTTTGTTCGGGGAGCGCAAATTCTTTATAATATTGGGAATTTGCGCGTCACATTTCTTTATGTCAAGCTCATTTTGCCCTAAAGGGCAAAACAAGGTGCAAGAAAAATTATCAATATCATTATTTTTTCTTGCACCTTGACAACTAAAAATCGGCTTTAAAAAGCTTTATAAAGCCGATTTTTAGTTGTTGAGCAGACATTAATATGGTGTATAGCTTTTAATGATTGGAGTGTTATCCTGATGATATATAAAAGGTCTGAACTGGGCGATAATATAGGTTTTACCACTATCATCGACGAAAAATTCAAGACCTGTTCCCTTGCGGTATTCTTTCTGACGGAACTCAGCGACGATACCGCTGCAGTCAACACCCTTGCCACCAGCATCCTCAGCACTTCCAGCAGCAGATACAGGAGCTATGCTGCTCTCACAGAGAAGCTCTCCGAGCTCTACGGTGCGGGACTTGGCTCTGCGGCAAGGAAAAAGGGAAACGCACAGATACTGAGTCTGAAAGCGTCATGGCTGGACAGCAGATATGCCATTGACGGCGAGGATATAGGCGGCGAGATGCGCGAGCTCTTCAAAGACTGCCTTTTCAGTCCCAACGCCGAAAACGGTGCCTTTGACGAAGATTCATTCGCCATCGCCAAGAAAGACCTCCTCGACCGTATAGACAGCGAGCTGAACCAGAAGCGCGGTTACGCCCTGTCTCAGGCAGCAAAGATCGCTTACAGAGGCGAGCCTGCGGAGTGTACGGGCTACGGCAGCAAGGAAGCTGCTCTTTCAGCAACTCCGGAGGATGCTTTCCGCGCATACTGCGAGCTTATGAAAACTGCTCAGATAGAGATATATTACGTCACTCCCCGTGAGGACGACTCCTTTGCGGAGATGTTCCGCTCAAGCTTCGGCAGCACGGAGCGCTGTCCAAAGGCAGTAAAGGTCCGTGACCACAGTCCTCTGAAGCCCGAAGTCGAAACATTCTCCGAAGAATTCGACGTCAGCCAGTGCAAGGCGGTAATGGCTTTCAAGACAGACTCCGACGACATCTATGCGCTGAAAATGCTCAGCCTTATATACGGAGAGCTGCCATTCTCAAAGCTTTTCCTCAATGTCCGCGAGAAGATGAGCCTGTGCTACTACTGTACAAGCCACTCCGTATCTGCCAAGGGCTCTTTCTTTGTGGACTGCGGCGTTGAGCGCAGCAATATCGAAAAGGCAAAGGCTGAGATAATGGCTCAGCTGGAGGAAATAAAACAGGGCAATATCACGGATATGGAAATGGAAGGCTCCCTCATGGCGCTGGACAACGCGGTGCTTCAGGTAGGCGATACGCCCTCCTCTTATATCGGCTGGTACTTCGACTGCTTCTGCGACGGCGAGACCATAACTCCCGAGGAGCACTTCCGGAGATTTACCGAGGTCACCCGCGAGCGCATCGTTGAGGCTGCAAAATCTCTGAAGCCCGACAGCATTTACCTTATGCTGAACAAGGAGGTGAAGGGCTAATGAAAAAAGAGATCCTTACCAGCTCCCGTACAGGCGACAGCTGCATACACGTTAAGCACAGCAGCGGTCTCGACATCTACATCTGCGAGATGAACGGCTTCAGCAGCATAGAAGCCCTTATAGGCACCAAGTACGGCTCTGTCAACAATATATTCAAGAATGCCGCCGACAGTGACTACACCACTGTCCCCGAGGGCATAGCGCACTTCCTCGAGCACAAGCTCTTCGAGAACGAGGACTGCGGAGTCTTTGAGCTCTACGCAAAAACAGGCGCTTCATGCAACGCCTTTACCTCTTTCGACAAGACCTGCTACCTTTTCAGCTGCTCCAAGAACTACGAGGAGAACCTGAAAATACTCCTTGAATTCGTGCAGAAGCCCTACTTCACCAAGGAAAACGTGGACAAGGAAATGGGCATAATCGGTCAGGAGATAAAAATGACCAACGATAACCCCGAATGGCGCGTATTCTTCAATATGCTCAGGGGTATGTACCACGCTCACCCCATAAAGATCGACATTGCAGGCACAGTTGAAAGCATCGCACAGATAGACGCCGACCTGCTCTATAAATGCTACGACTCTTTCTACAATCTCAACAACATGGTGCTTTCCATCGCAGGCAACATCAGTGCCGATAAAGTGCTGGAGATATGCGACAAGTACCTTAAACCCAGTGCTGACAAGGGGCTCGAGACCGTTTTTCCCGAGGAGCCTGCCGGAATAGTCACCTCCGAGGTCGCGGAGAAGCTCCCCGTCGGCTCTTCCATTTTCCACTTCGGCTATAAATGCACTCCAAGCGAGGGAGCACAGAGGCTGAAGGACGTAGCCGCCGCCTCCACCGCCGCGGCTCTGCTCACCGACCCTGCACTCCCCATGTGCGAGAGACTGCTGAAGGAGGAGACCATCAACTCCACCTTTGACGGCGAGGTATTCTACGGAAGCGACTACTTTACGGTGTTCTTCGCAGGCGAGTCCGACCGTCCCCATGAGGTGAAAAAAGCTCTTATCGCCGAGATAGACAGACTGATCACCGAGGGCATCAGGGAAAAGGACTTCCAGAGGATAAAGAAGACCGCCTACGGCGTCATGATACGGGGGCTCAACAACGTAGAAGCTGTTGCCAACCTCATGCTCAGCGCCCATATGGACGGAACAGGTCCCTACGACGCAATAGAGGTGCTCTCAGACCTTACCTGCGCCGATGTGATAGATTATATGCGCAGAGAACTGCGCCCCGACAGGTCCGTACTGTCGGTAATAGAAAAGGAGGCATAACCCTATGAACGAAACTACACTCTTAGAACCACACGAAATACAATTTCCCGAACTTGGCTGGAAATTCAGCATCAACCCCACCGCCTTCACCATATTCGGCTTTGAGATACAGTGGTACGGTATCATCATCACCATCGGACTGATACTCGCCCTTATCTATGTACTCCCCAGAATGAAGCGCTTCGGACTTGACGCCGACAGAGCCATAGATGTTATCATCGGCGGAGTTATCGGCGGTATTGTCGGCGCGAGGATATACTATGTACTCATGCGCTGGGACGAATACAAATGGGACTGGAAAGCAATCATCAACACCCGAAACGGCGGTCTTGCCATTTTCGGCGGAATAATAGGCGGAATACTCATCGGCTACATCATAGCCCGCATACGCAAGGTCAAAGCTCTGCCGATGCTTGATGTCGTCTCGCTGGGTTTCCTGATAGGTCAGGGAATAGGACGCTGGGGCAACTTCGTAAATCAGGAAGCCTTCGGCACTAACACTGACTCATTCCTCGGCATGACAGGCGGCACCATCCAGCGCACTATCGCCGACGGCATGAACATGGACGGCGATATGTACAAGAACGGTCTGGAAATGCTGTGGGAGAAGCCCGTTCACCCCTGCTTCCTCTATGAATCGATCTGGTGCCTGCTGGGCTTTGTTATACTGGCATTCTGGTCAAAGCGCAGAAAGTACGACGGACAGATCTTCCTCATGTACCTCACATGGTACGGCGCTGAGCGCTTCCTCGTTGAGGGCATCCGCACAGACAGCCTCATGCTCGGAAATATCCGCATATCACAGGCACTTGCAGCCGTGATCTTCGTAGCTTCCGTGATACTCCAGATAGTATTCTTCATCAGAAGAAAGCGCGATCCCGAGAGCTTTGTGCTCTATGCAAATACAGAGGAGTCCCACAGACTTATCGAGGAGAGCCGCAGAAAGCGCATGGGTCTCTCCAAGGAGGACGCCAAGGCAGGCGGAGACAGCGAGGACGACGACGATCTCGACATCTTCAATGATGATGACGAGCCCGTACTCATCAAAGACGAAGATGATGATGAGGATGACGATGAGGGCGACGAAGAAGATGATGATACAGAGGACGATGAGTCCGATGATGATAAGGAGGATAAATAAATGGCACAGTTAATCGACGGAAAGGCAGTCTCAGCAGCAGTAAAGGCTGAGGTCGCAGAGGAAACAGCTAAACTCAGGGACGAAAAGGGTCTCAAGGTAGGACTTGCAGTAGTTATCGTAGGCAGCGATCCTGCTTCAAGAGTTTATGTTAACAATAAGAAAAAGGCTTGCGAAGCAGTAGGCTTCCAGTCATATGAGTACGCTCTTGACGAGTCCACAACTCAGGAGCAGCTTCTCGATCTGGTAAACGTTCTCAACCGCGACGACAGGGTAAACGGCATACTTGTACAGCTCCCCCTGCCCAAGCATATCGACGAGAAGGCAGTTATCAACGCTATCTCCCCCGATAAGGACGTAGACGCATTCCACCCCATCAACGTAGGCAAGATCATGATCGGCGAGTACTCCTTCCTCCCCTGTACTCCCGCAGGCGTTATGCGCCTTATCGAGAGCACAGGCACAGACATAACGGGCAAGCAGTGCGTTGTTATCGGAAGAAGCAACATCGTTGGCAAGCCTCAGGCAATGCTCCTGCTCCAGAAGAACGGAACAGTTACTATCTGCCACTCCAAGACAAAGAACCTCAAGGAGATCTGTCTCGGCGCTGATATCCTCGTAGTTGCCATCGGACGCGCTAACTTCGTGACAGGCGACATGATAAAGGAAGGCGCTGTTGTTATCGACGTTGGTATGAACCGCCTTGAAAACGGCAAGCTCTGCGGCGACGTTGAGTTTGAGTCAGCTGAGAAGAAGGCTTCATTCATCACTCCTGTTCCCGGCGGCGTAGGTCCCATGACTATCGCAATGCTCATGAAGAACACCCTCACCGCTGCAAAGCAGCAGGCTGGCATTGAGTGATCAGTGCATAGTGAATATTGATCAAAAAGGAACGGCGGAGCGTCGTTCCTTTTTTTACAGGGAACGCTGACCGCTGATCATGAAAAGTATGTATTTAAATGCTTTTTCAGTACAAAAATACATATTGATTATTCTTTCGCGCAGTGATATAATGATTATGTATTGCATCATGAAAAGACACTTGAAAGGACTGTATTAACAATGGAAAAAGAAAAGACCGCCTCATCAAGAGGAGGCTTCGGTTCAAAGATCGGATTTGTACTTGCTGCGGCAGGTTCGGCAGTAGGACTGGGCAACATCTGGCGCTTCCCCTACCTTGCCGCTAAATAC
Organism: Ruminococcus sp.; assembly: GCA_017519145.1. Taxonomy (GTDB): domain Bacteria; phylum Bacillota; class Clostridia; order Oscillospirales; family Ruminococcaceae; genus Ruminococcus. The sequence goes on along the minus strand of JAFWTA010000049.1, from coordinate 5,809 downwards.
GGCGGAGGAGTATTCCTGCTGGTCTACCTTATATTCGCCATAACCTTCGGATTTGCACTTATGCTCACTGAAATTGCCATCGGCAGAAGAACAGGCAAGAGCGTTATCGGCGCCTATAAAGCCGTGGACAAGCGCTTCTCGCCGCTGGGTGTTCTGGCTGCTGCCATACCTGCACTGATACTCCCCTATTACTGCGTTATCGGCGGCTGGGTACTGAAATACATGACCGTATTTATCACAGGCGGCGGCAAGGAGGCTTCCGTAGCTTCATACGCCACATCAGACCCCGACACAAACCTATCATTCTTCGAGCACTTCATCGGACTCCTCGGCGAGCCCACTGCATTCTTCGTTATCTATGTGCTCCTGACAGCTCTGGTCGTATTCTTCGGAGTTGAAAAGGGCATCGAAAAGGTAAGCAAGTTCCTCATGCCCGTACTGCTGGTGCTCATAATCGGCATTGCAGTCTATACCCTCACCCTTGACGGCGCAGGTGAAGGTCTGAAGTATTACCTGCTCCCCGACCTTACCGGCTTTACTGTATCCAAATTCCTGCGCACCATAGCCGCTGCCTGCGGACAGCTGTTCTACTCAATGTCGCTGGCAATGGGGATCATGATAACCTACGGCTCATATATGCGCAAGGAGGACTCACTTGAGAGCTCTGTCCGTCAGATAGAGGTATTCGACACACTTGTTGCCTTCCTTGCAGGAATGATAATCGTACCTGCGGTATTCGCTTTCTCGGGCGGAGATAAGGACGCGCTGAACGCAGGTCCCGGACTCATGTTCATCACTCTCCCCAAGGTCTTCGCAGCTATGCCTGCGGGTCAGATCATCGGTACTGCGTTCTTCATTCTGGTATCCCTTGCAGCCCTTACCTCATCTATCTCCCTTATGGAGACAGTTGTGGCAGTAGTTATGGAAAAGTTCGGGCTCAGCAGAGCAAAGAGCTGTATCACGGTCATCATCATGACTCTCATCCTCGGTATGCTTTCTGTTCTGGGATTCAGCGTATGGTCCGAGTTCAAGCTGTTCGGTATGCAGATACTGGACCTCTTTGACTTCACCACCAACAACATAATGATGCCTGTACTGGCTTTCCTCACCTGCATACTCATCGGCTATGCCGTAAAGACCAAGTACGTAGAGGAGGAGGTAATGCTGGGCGAGAAGAAGTTCCGTTCAAAGCTCCTCTACAATGTTATGATAAAGTTCATCTGCCCCGTATGCATGATAATGATACTCATAACCCCCTTTGTTACCAAGATATGATACCTGTCCCCCGAGCGATCTGTTCGGGGGATCTTTTATTGTTGAGCGGCACTTCCCTTTTGTCGGAAAATGCAGAAAAATCAATCCATTATATGATGTTTTACTGCAAATTGCTACATTATTCCAAACCTATTGACAATTAAAAAACAAACGTGTAAAATAATAATGTATGAGTTTAAATAATGCTATTTTCCGCAGATTATACTTATTTATCAAATCACATATAAAAGAACAAAAGATATAACTAAAGGGTGGTATAATTGGTTTTCAGCAGCTTGAAATTTATTTTCATTTTCCTGCCTGTTTTTTTGTTAGCCTATTCGGCATCTGAAAAAAAATACCGAAACGCTGTATTATTAGTATCCAGCCTTATTGTCGGTATGGTCATGTTTTACGTTATGGGGCTCCTAAGACCGCTCCCCATACTTATATATTTAGCCACTGTGATATGGGTGCTGTACGAATCCAACACAGCCAATGAAAAGCGGTTCCGCTGCGTGGTGATCGTCATCGCTGCCGCAGCCGCAGGTTATTACCTGTTCCACATACTCCACTATGTAAAGCCTGTACCCGTTCTGATATTCATTGTCACCGCAGGTATACTGCTGATGATCTCGTATTCCTCTTCCCGTCTGCAATATCAGAACCTCGTTATCTTTACGGGAAGCACCATATTCTACAGCTTCGGCGTGGGAAAGCCCGTTTACGTCGTTCTGTTCCTGCTGACAAATCTGCTCAACTTCATTGTGGGTCAGTTCATCGAGAACAGCAGGCACGCCAAGAAGCTCTGGCTCTTTTTCGGCGTTGTATTCAACTTCTGGTGGCTCATATTCTTCAAGTACTGGACCTTCGGTGCTGAGAATATCAACACCATCTTCCACCAGAGCCTTACCGTAAAGAACATAATACTCCCCATCGGCATCAGCTTCTACACCTTCCAGAATGTATCCTACATAGCCGACGTTTACAAGGGCAAGGCGCAGGCTGAGAAGAACTTCATAAACTACGGAGCATACATCAGTATGTTTCCTCAGCTCATCGCAGGTCCTATCGTCACCTACGATCACGTTGCAAAGGAACTCAAAAACCGTAAGCACACCCTCGCAAAAGTTGAGGACGGTCTCAAGACCTTTACTATCGGTCTTGGATATAAAGTGCTCATCGCCAATCAGGTGGGCGGACTGTGGAGCGATATCTCCATGGTAGGCTTCGACAGCATATCATCTCCGCTGGCATGGCTGGGCATAATCGCCTATTCCTTCCAGCTCTACTTTGACTTCTGCGGCTACTCCCTCATGGCGATCGGCCTTGGAAAGATAATGGGATTTGACCTCCCGAGGAACTTCGATCACCCCTATATGTCAGTCACCATGACCGAGTTCTGGAGACGCTGGCATATGACTCTGGGCACATGGTTCAAGGACTATGTATATATCCCTCTGGGCGGCAACAGAAAGGGTCCGCAGAGACTGTTCTTCAATACCTTGGTGGTATGGCTGTTCACAGGTCTCTGGCACGGCGCAAGCTGGAACTTCGTCCTCTGGGGACTGGTGCTGTTCGCCATAATCATGTCGGAAAAATACTGGACAGGCAAGTTCTTCAACGAGCACAAGATAGCCGGTCACGCTTATATGATACTCATTATCCCCGTGACATGGCTCCTCTTTGCGGTCACCGACTTCCACGAGCTGGGAGTATACTTCCGAAATCTTATCCCGTTCCTGCACAAAAAGGCAGCATATGTAATGGACAATGACTACGTTCATTACTGGCACAAGTACTGGAAGTACTTTGTGGCAGGACTGATCTTCTCCACAAGGATACCCGAAGTGATCTACAAAAAGATGAAAAACTCCATCCTGACCGCAGTTGTGCTTCTGCTGGTATTCTGGGCTTCCGTTTACTGTATGTACAGAGGAATGGACGACCCCTTCATGTATTTCAGATTCTAAGGAGAGAAAAGCGTGAATAATTTTCAAAAAGGCTTATATACATTGATACTGCTGTTCACCTGCTGCGTCGCATCACCTATGATATACAAAAAGATCTGGGCAAACAGTGATATAAAGCAGCAGAAGGCAGCTGCAAAGGCTCCTGTTGTCAACACTCAGACAGCTGATACGGACAAGCCCGATTCTACCGAAGCAGCCGGTGAGACTCAGCCCGCTTCCGAGGGTGAGACTGCTCCTGCCGACGCAGCAGAGGCAGCCACCTCCGCTCCCGAGCCTGTAAAGGGCAGCTTCGCACAGAGCGGTCCCGAATACTTTGACGATGCCCTGTTCATCGGCGACTCCCGTACAGTAGGTCTCAGGGACTACGGTACCCTCAAGAATGCCGATTACTACTGCGATATCGGTCTCTCGGCTTACAAGATAAACGAGACCACCGTCAACGGCAGCACCGTCTGGGGTGCCCTCAACGCCAAGCAGTACGGAAAGATATACGTTATGCTGGGCATCAACGAGGTCGGCAACGATATCGAGTATACCGCTTCTGCTTACAGAAAGATCATCGACGGCATCCGTGAGGTACAGCCAAATGCACTCGTCTACATCGAGGCTAACCTCCATGTAACCACCGCTGCACAGACCTCTCTCATCTCAAACGAGAGGATAGATATGCTCAACGCCCATATGCGCGACATGGCAGACGGAGTACATATCTTCTATATCGACATCAACAGCGTTTTCGATGACGAAACAGGCGCTCTTACCCCGGACTACACCAACGACGGCATACACGTTCTGGGTAAATATTACACAACATGGTGCGAATGGCTCTGCGCTAACACGGTTTCTCAGGGACAGCCTGCCGAAGCTGCACCTGCTGAAAATGCTCAGGCAGCAGAACCTGCAACATTCACATCAGAGCCTGCGGAGACCGAGGCTGCAACTCAGGGACGTCCGCAGAATGAAGAATTCTCAAATCAGTGACAGTATCAGGCGGAAATTTCCGCCTGTGCTCATATAGGGACTATGAAAGGAGTACATTTATGGCAGAATTGAAACCCGGCTACAAGGGCAGGACTATCTATAATTCCACATTCACTATACTCGAATTCCTCGGCGGAGGCGGACAGGGAAATGTCTACAGAGTTGAATGCGGCGGAAAGGAAATGGCACTGAAATGGTACCATAAGTCCACCATAGACAAAATGAAGAACCCACAGGAATTCTACGAAAATCTCAAGGCTAACATCAAGAAGGGCGCTCCCACCAAGAACTTCCTCTGGCCTGAGGAGCTCTCCGACTGGATAGACGGCAGCTTCGGCTATATCATGCCCCTGCGTCCCAAGGGATTTGAGGAGCTGACGCGCTTCCTCCTCTGGGACCCCAAGACTCGCCGCATGAAGGCAAGCTTCGCAAATATTACCGCACGATGCAATGCTGCCATAAATATAATAGAAGGATTCCGCGCACTCCATAACGACGGCTACAGCTATCAGGACCTGAATAACGGAAACTTCTTCATAAATCCTCAGAACGGTGATGTGCTCATCTGCGACAACGACAATGTTTCCGAGCGCGGTGTCAACTTCGGCATCGCAGGCAAGCAGCGCTACATGGCGCCCGAGGTAGTTCTCGGCGGCGCTCCCGACAAGCGCTCCGACCGCTTCTCACTGGCGGTAATACTGTTCCGTATGCTCTTTATCGAGCACCCCCTCGAGGGAAAATATTCGACTCCCCCATGCATGACTCCCGAGCTGGAGAAGAAATTCTACGGCAGCGACCCTGTTTTCGTTCTCGATCCCGAGGACGACAGAAATGCCGCAAATAACCAGCTGAACACCAACACTCTCCGCTTCTGGAAGATATATCCCGACTACATCCGCGACCTGTTCATACAGTCCTTCGGCAAGAGCTCTGTAAAGCCGCCCTATGACCGCGTTATCGAGCTCACATGGCTGGACGCATTCGTGAAGCTGAGAAGCGAGACTGTTCCCTGCCCTCACTGCGGCAAGGAGACCTTTATCGCTCCCAAGTATTCCGTGAACTGTATGTACTGCGGCGGTCAGCTGACCTGCACGGAGAGCATAAAGTTCAAGCGCTTTGAGCTTCCTGCATTCGGCGGTGCTAAGCTCTATGAGGGCATGGCAGGTGATACCGAGGGAGATTTCCACAAGGTCATCGGCGAGGTGGTCCGTAACAAGAAGGACCCCAGCAAGCACGCTCTCCGCAATCTGACTCAGGACACATGGAGCGTAAAGCTTCCCGACAATACGGTAAAGACCGTTGACCCCAACGGCATTATGCCCATCAATAAGGGATTTGTCCTCACTATCGGCAGAAGCGAGGGCACGGTAGAATAACTTATACTCATACATAAATTTTGCCCCTGAGCGCTTTTGTAACGCTCAGGGGCATTATGTTTATTCGGTTAATAAGATAAATCAGAATTTCGAGCTGAGCCAGCTCGACCGCTTGCCACGTTGTCGCTCGTAAACTCGCTTAATAATATCAAAAATGGTATTTGTACATCGCTTACAGCGCAATAAGTACGCCGAGCCTATGTAAGGGATTCCAAAGGGACTGTG
>JAFWTA010000048.1 GCA_017519145.1 Ruminococcus sp. | reverse complement strand
GGGAATAACTACCTGTTCGGTTATGGCAGGGGCTTCGTAATTACGAATGTTATATATCGCATATTTACTGTAAGAAAACTGCACTCTGTTATCATCTAATATTTTGTACAGGTCTCCGTCGTGTATAAAATAACCGTCATGGCCGTCATAGTCTGAAAAGTCCAGATAATCATTATCGTCTTTTCTATAGTATTTTGGTTCATGGAAATCATATTTCTTCCGTGGGAGAGTGAAGACGCAGTAAAGCATTCCGTTATCGGTGGTTCCACGATCAAGATTCGATGCCTCATGTTCACGGGCAAAATCTATGTATTCGGTAATATCATCTGCACTTTTAACAGTAATGCTGAATAAATTTCTATAATCAGAGCCACCATCATCCCCTGTGTTCTCACCGCTCGAACGCACTTTGACTGTTCCTTCATCGTCCAGCCAGTATTCGTTATAGTCATCCCAGCCGTCAAGGAATTTGATATCGGGAACACAGTGGGTATGATCCGGATAACTGAATATAGTATCAGAATACTGATCCCATACACCATAGCAGTCAACAAGGTCTTCAAGCTTCAGTCTTTCTCCGATAAGAGGATCATGAGCGAGAGTTCGCCTTGCTCTCTCACATATTACTGTTCCCTCTGCAGACTGTTCTGTATCGAATATAAAGTGACACAGTTTCTGTTCCTCCTCAGTGAGGGCATTATAGTCCGTAATGCACAGATCATATTTCAAGAATTTATTCCATAATTGATCATCCGGTTCAATAGAATACACTCTTTGAGGGCAAATTGAATTAATCACGAACAATGAAATTATTATCGCTAAACCTTTTTTCATAAATATCTACTCCTTATCATCGCAAATTTCACTCATTAAATAAATTTATAAGCAACTCTATAACATCATAACTATTATAAAACAAGAACCCATTTGCTTTTTGGATTTCATCAGGAATATTATCCAAAACATTTTCCTTTGAAAGAGCTTTTTCTAATGCAACTTCATTACTATTGAAGTATCCATTATAAACTGAGACAATATTATTAATAACAGGCATTATGGCATCACGAGAATTTGTTATGTATATATCAGCGTATTTCTCCTGTTCAAATCGATCATGAGGATTGCTTGCTTTCATTTCATAGTAATCTTCGTCAAAGTTATTTGCTAAAAAAATATACTCCTGATCTTGTTTTAAAAGAAACGCACCTGTATATAGAGTTGACAGTGATTGCGGATAATATATTTTTATTGTTTCTTTATCTGTATTACCATAGTATACATCATTGATTTTGACTTCTATAACAGCATTACGATACGGTCCCCAGTTCTCACCATTTTCATCTGTCCACTTGACCTCATATTCCTTTCTGTCAATGACAGTACCGCTGAAAACAAGATCAGTTTCTTCAATAACACTATCAAGATCAAATGGTTTATACATATTCGATACTCGACCTATTCTGCTGTCGATCTCAACCTCGTTCCATTCTGAACTGATATTATATGTCACTTTGGTAGTTGTAGTCTGGACAACAGGTCGTCTCGTTTCTGTTGTATGCTGCTCATGAGTTCCTGCTGTGGTATTTGTCTTAACATAAGTGCTCTTCTCTGAATTTTTATCGGAAGATGTTCTCACTGTCTGAGAAATAGTCTCAGAAGTGATCGTAGAGACAGATGTTGCTTTCTCTGTACGTTTGCCATTTGACATAGTGGTCGTGGCATTCATATAAGATGAACTTTCGCTGAATGCTGAAGATGTTTCTTCAACAAAAGATGATGTAGCTACTATAATATCAGAATGTTCAAAATGATCATTATCAGGCATTTTTATTGCAAAAACTGCAACGATCACTGCTGCACAAAGGCATGATATGCTAAAGGCAACACGACGAATAACTGTCATTTTTCGCCGTTTAGCTTCAAGCTTTTCGTCATACTTACGAAAAATGCTTTCTATCCTTTCGTCATAATTCTTCATATTCAAAGCCTTCCTTTTCCAGTTCCTTTTTCAAAGCCTGTTTTGCCCTGAAAACTAAGTTTTTCATCTGACTATCGCTTTTCTTCATTATTTTCGCCGCTTCTGAATTGCTGAAGTTTTCAAAATAAATCAGATATAACACCTGCTGATAATCCGGAACAAGTCGTGAAAGCACCTTGTGAAGCTGTATTTTTCGTTCTTCGCGGATATAGCTCTTTTCGAGATCCTGCTCATCACTGATATTATGCATTTCATCAACAGGAGTGTCATAGTATCTTGAATTCTTCTTCAGACAATCAATGGAGGTGTAGCGTGCTATTGCGTACAGCCATGTTTTAAAAGAGCTTTTCCCCTTGAACACAGGCTTTCTCAGAGCGATCTCAACAAATACGTCTTCCATTATCTCTTCTGCAAGACTTATATTCTGCACATAGCTGTTTATGTAGAAGATCAGTCCGTCACTGTATTCACGAACGATCTCTGCTAAACCTTCATTATCTCCATAAAGGAAACGGCGGTAGCTACTTGCACCGTTATCCATTTTCACTTCTCCTTTTGCAGTATTTTGTCTTCTATAACTTAGTCTTTTTAGTATGCTAAAGGTTTCACCACAAACTCATATTTTTTATATTTAACTAAAGCTGAGCTCAATATACTCATTTACATTCTATCATACTGTAATTACATGTCAAGTCTTGTGGCACGAACCTTATTTTTGTGGCACAAAAAAATAATCCCTTTTTCCATGCTTCCTTTCAATGTGATGTAAGTGATAGATCAACGGCTGTCTTTTACTTAATATGATTGACCATAATCCGACTTAATTCCGAACCCCTGCTTCTTTCGATTAATTATTTTTCTAATCTTCTTATCAACCTTTGAACGGAGCTGTCGCTGCTCTCGGTCATAATCATCATATATAATGCGACTGATATTAACCATCAGCCCCAATGCCGCACAGGCAAAAGCACTGTTATCATTACTTACAAAAGGCGGAGCGTCTGTTTTGTTATTATCGACATCTTTGTATTATAAAAGTATATATATGCAAAAAAGCCGACCTTGTATGGCTTCTGTGAGAAACCAACAAAATCGGCTTTGAAATCGGTTAAAAATTCTATATTCGGTTTTGGGCTATTTTCTGAGCTTTTCCGTACTTTTATTCCTGGCCGCCTTTGTATCAGCTCTCATAACGCTTTTTGGCGCGTTCGAATCGTATTTTTACGGTTTGGGATCTACGGTAACACATAAAAAATTTTTCCTTTTTGATACGCAAAAACTCCCGAAAAATCTGGAGTTTTTGGCTTGGGATCTATTTTATAACATAGATATGTGTACATGTTACAATTTAAATACGGCTTCATGCGCGGAAAATAAATTCGCGCCCCAGTTTTACCGAGACGCGAACTTGGCTGCGGGGGCTCCCCGCTGGAGCTTGTGACGGGACTCGAACCTGCGACCTGCGCATTACGAATGCGCTGCACTACCAACTGTGCTACACAAGCATATTAAATTTTTAAATTTGTAAGGGTGCTGCACGGTTGTCGCTTTATAATCAGTCCGAGACCTGCTCATTGTCGGTCAGAAATAAGTCGCACTGTTTCGCTTTCGCTCCCATTGCCCCATATTTCTTTCCTTCGCAGACTCCCTTCATCTGCCGCCGGCAGCGGTCGTTTGCTCAGCAAATTCGCTGCACGGGGAGCTGTGCTACACTAGCATATTAAATTTTTGAATTTTGTAAGGTGCTGCACGGTTGTCGCTTTATATTCAGTCCGAGACCTGCGTATTGTCGGTCAGAAATAAGTCGCACTGCTTCGCTTTCGCTCTCATTGCTCCATATTTCTTCCCTTCGCAAACTCCCTTCTTCTGCCACAGGCAGCGGTCGTTTGCTCAGCAAATTCGCTGCACGGGGAGCTGTGCTACACAAGAATATTAAATGTGTAAGGATACTGCGCCGTTTCGCTTTCGCTCACATTGCTCTGTATTTCTTCCACGGCAAGCCAATTTCACGAACTGTCTGCAGAAGCTCTACCCTTAACAGTATAATTATACAATATCAGCAGAAAAAAGTCAAGGGGCAGACTGTATTTTCGCAGGGCAGAAAAAAACGGCGGAGCGTCCGCCGTTTTTTCTGAACACACTTTTCTATTAAAGGAAATTACTCTGCGTCTGTGGTATCAGCCTCAAGGTCTGAGTCGTCGAACTCAAAATCGCCTTCAGTTGAGAAATCGAAGGAGAATTCCTCGTCCTCAGGTATCTCGCTGAACTCGTTAACCTTTTCAAGGTAAGCAACGAACTCACTTTCATCATCACTCATATCCATAACGAGCTTTCCGTCCTTCAGTGACATATCGAAGTCATCCTCCTCGTCAGAGAACTCCTCGTCGATGAGCTTGATGTTGCCATCATCTGTAAGCTCCCACTCGATCTCGGTCAACTCATATTTCTCCTTGAACTCAAGGAACGAGAAGAAATTTCCCTTGCCGTCTTCGAGGAGCTCGATCTGGAACAGTGCAAATGCATCCATTCCGTAGAAGTTATCTGACTTCTCGCCGTCGATAACGATCTCCTTGCACTCCCACTTGCCGAGATAATCGGAAACATCAGCATCTCCCTCAGCCTTCTTCTCGGCTGTAGTATCCTCAGCTGTGGTATCTGCGGCAGTTGTTGCAGCAGTAGTAGTCTCAGCATCCTTGGATGATGAATCCTTCTTATCTCCGCAGCTGAAAAGGCTTGCAGAGAGACAAAGAAGAGCGGTTGATAAACATAATAACTTTTTCATGGTAAAAAATCCTCCTAACCATTAGTCAGATAGGTTCTCGATAACTCTGTATGAGTTCTCTTGAACCTTTGACATATGCATTATACCACAAAAAATTTAAATGTCAAGTTTCTGTCAAAGTTTTTTGACCGGCACTTTTCTTCCACAATACGTTGAAATCTCAGATTTAGTTAGCAGTTACTAACAAAATTGGATTTTACAAAGCGCTTTTTTCTTCACACAAAACATAAGCCCGAAGGCAGTTCAAAGACCGCCCTCGGGCAATAATTATTCATTGGAAATATTATCAATATTCCTCGCTGCCGCTGCTCTCGTCGGTGCTTTCTCCGATATCCTCGCTGTCAGTCTCATCCTCGGAGTTCTCACTGTCCTCGAATGACTTTGTGGGAGCTTCCTCCACAACGGGCTTCTGACCCTTATAAACCGTAACGATGAAGCCGTCCACGTTGTTGCCCGAGATCTCGTACCTTGTACCTGTTGGAACGGGTACGGTGGTCTTTTCGGATCCATCGTCCGAAGCTACGAAGTAGACCTCATAGTCGTTTCCTTCGTTGTCCGAGAACTCAAGGTGCTCTCCGTCATAGGGGTGCTCGCGGACAAGGTCGATGTACTCCTCAAGGCAGAGGTCCTTGCTGTCCATGTAATAAGCATGGGGAATGCCCACATAACGGAAGTGCCAAGGCTCGTCCTGTATCTTGGTCAGTCTCTGCTTTGCCTCGGTATATCTGACAATAAAGCCGTATTTGAAGCAGTTTGCGTTTATCCATGCGAAATCGCCTGTACCGTCATAGTCGTGGTTCTCCGACTCGGTAAAGTCAAATGCAAGACCTGTTTCGTGCTCGCTGAATCCGGGCTTTGCGACTCTTGTGGACTCTCCGTCGCCCGACTGGGCAAGGTCGTCCTCATAGAGCTGCTGCTGGAACTCGGTAGTTCTGTACGAGCCGTATATTATAAGGGTATCGTTGTTGTACTTATCGTAGAAATCCTGTACCATTTCTGCCATGGGACCGTATACCTGTCTGAGAATGGTATAGGTAGAGTCAACAGCGGTAAAGCAGCTGATCTCGTTTTCATAGTTCATATCGGTTATGCTGACAAGGTCCTCATCGCCGCCGAAATACTGATGCTCCTCATTTACAAGGATGAGGTCACCCTTGAACTTGTCCGTTGTATCTACCTGAAATGACTCATAGATAGTCTGGTTCGGGTCGGGTACAGTAACGTCCGTAGTATCGGGGATCTCTATATCGTTCTGATCGAAGTAGGGAGATGATCCCACATCCTTCATATTGGAAAAAGTATTCTTCACAAAAAAAGCGCAGGTGCCTACAAGTACAAGGCTGATAACTGCTTCTGTCATAGTCTTGGCGCGCCTGATGCTTTTTTCCTTGCTTATCTTCTGCTTTGACATATGTCCTGCTCCAATCCGCTGCCGTGCAGCTGAAATAGGGAGTCTGAAAACTCCGTTTACTTTTGTTCTTTTTATCTCTCTTTTTCTACGAATATCGGAACCATAAAATATATCAGACCGTATAAAAACACGCGTCTAATAAGCATTATACCATATTTCTCTGTGAAAATATAGAGGTTGGGGAACATCTTTGTAATTCTGCTGTATCCAAACTGATATCCGCCACGTTTGATTGTACTGTTTTCACAAAAAGCTTCCCCTCATACAACTGCTAAAAATCCCATATATTTAGCTAAAAGCCCCATACCTCCGTCATATAGTGGTAATCTATACAAAAAGCAGGCGTATTTTAAAGCTGTATTGCACAATCTTTTATGCAAGCCCTTGAAAAAGAATTAAATTAATGCTATAATGTATATTGTGAAAGTATAGGCACTGCTTGCTGCGGGCGGCTTTGGATCACCGCCTGTTTCGTTTTTTTGTTAAGATCACTGTATTTTCACTTTAAGGAGTGATTTCTATGAAATGTCCCCGATGCGGAACTGACAACGAAGCGGGTTTCAGATTCTGCGTAAAATGCGGAGTCAATCTTGAAGATCCGCAGGATATCAATATTGAACAGGTCGATATGGGCGGATATCATTCTGAAGAAGATCCTGCTTCGGGAGGCTATACCTTCGGAAGCGGAACATTTACAATTAGTGACACACCTTCCCGCGAGTCTTCTTCCGATCTTTATACCGCCGATGAGCTGAATGATTCCGACGAGGAGTTCGATTTCAGCAGCTTCGACGAGCCCTTTATCCCCAAGCTCGATACAGGAAGGGTCACACTCCCCGAGCAGTCAAGGGCTGTAAGACAGGCTCAGATAAACAATCAGGGCATGATGCGCCCACAGAATATGCACACTTCAGCCCGTCAGGGAATGATGAACGGTATGCCTCCTCAGGGCGGTATGCAGGGGCTCTCCCCTCAGCAGGGCATGATGAACGCCGTGCCTCCTCAGGGCGGTATGCAGGGACTTCCCCCTCAGCAGGGCATGATGAATGCCATGCCCCCTCAGAACGGTATGCAGGGACTTCCCCCTCAGCAGGGCATGATGAACGCCATTCCCCCTCAGAACGGTATGCAGGGACTTCCCCCTCAGCAGGGCATGATGAACGCCGTGCCTCCTCAGAACGGTATGCAGGGACTCCCCCCTCAGCAGGGTATGATGAATGCTGTACCTCCTCAGGGCGGTATGCAGGGACTTTCCCCTCAGAACGGCACTGCTCAGATGAACGGTATGCCTATGTACGGTCAGCCCATGATGTATGGACAGCCCCAGATAGTCGGCTATGACCCCAACGGTATGCCCATCTACGGCCAGCCCATGATGTACGGTCAGCCTCAGATAGTCGGCTACGACCCCAACGGTATGCCCATTTACGGCCAGCCCATGATGTACGGTCAGCCTCAGATAGTCGGCTATGACCCCAACGGTATGCCCATTTACGGACAGCCCATGATGTACAGCCAGCCTCAGGGTGCCGACACCCACGAGGGCGCTCCCATGGGACAGATGGCAGGTATGCCCGCAGGACAGCTCGCTCCACTGAAGCCGATCCCCCCTCCGCCTCCCGCAGAGGATAAGGAAAAGGTCGAGGTGCCCGATGATTTCTGGGAATTCTTCGACGGCGGAAAGGCTACGGAACACGCCGAGGTGGACTCTGCCGACGATTTCTTCGGAAAGCGCGGCGACGAGATCGAGGGCATGAAGCGCTTTGAGAAGAAAAAAGACGCATATATGAACGATACGCCCCTTGTGGACGCAAGCAAGCTCAGAAAGAATGAGCCTGCAAAGTTCAACAAGTTCTATATGAAGGCTGCAGGTACAGCCGATCCCGACCAGCTTGAAGCCAAAAAGCAGGAAAAGCACATCGACTATATGAGCGCCACAAAGAACGTTGACGCAAGCGAGCTCCGCGCACATGAGCAGTCAAAGGCATGGAATATTATGAACAAGGCGGACAGAGCCAATGCGGATGATCTGGAAGCCAATGTGACCGAGCATACGGAAGCACTCATGGCACAGGCAGACCACGCTGTTCAGGCTATGCCCAAAAAGCCAAAGACCTACAACGACGAGATAGACGCCATAGAGCTCCCCGAGTCTATGAAGGCGAAGAAAACAAAAAAACAGGTAGAAATTCCCGGCTTGCCGGAAATTTAATAAATCACAATTTTCATATTAAGGAGATGTTGTAAAAAATGAAGAAGTTTTTACAGGAATTCAAGGAATTCGCACTCAAGGGCAACGTTATGGACATGGCAGTCGGCGTTATCATCGGTGCAGCTTTCGGTAACATCGTTACTGCTCTCACCGAGGACTTCATCAACCCCCTTATCGCTTGCATCGGCGGTGCTGAAGTAGCCGGAAAGATCAAGCTCGGCGACACAGGTCAGTACCTCAACTGGGGTCACTTCGTAACAGCTATCATCAACTTCCTCATCATGGCATTCTGCATCTTCCTCATGGTAAAGGCTGTAAACAAGCTTATGAGCCTTGGCAAGAAGAAGGAAGAAGAGAAGCCCGCAGAGCCTCCGAAGGAAGAAGTTCTTCTCACCGAGATCAGAGACCTGCTCAAGGAAAAGAAATAATTATCCTGTATTACATAAAAACCTCCGCTGCTGCGGAGGTTTTTGGTTTGTCATGGCATAAAAAAAGCCGTCACTTGAAGTGACGGTTTTTTTATAAACTTTCAATTACAGTCTCAAAAATACTCCTGCAGCGGAATTGAGGAGAGATACTCCAAGACCGATACAGCCCATTATAAAGCCTGCCTTGCCCATACCTGCCTTGTTCGACTCCTTGCCCTTGTTGCCGAGAGTGATAGCTACGATGGAAAGGGGGATTCCTGCGATGGGCAGACACCAGAAAATACAAGCCAGTATTCCGCATACGAGCGCACCTACAGCCTTGCCGTCGTTCTCGCTTCCGTATCCCATGTTCACATTGCTGTAGAAATCAGGAGCGTTATTGTAGGGATTCTGTCCATAGGGATCATTGTAACCATTCTGTCCGTACTGGTTGTTCTGCTGAGCGTTGGAATAACCGCTGTTCTGACCGTATGGGTCATTGTAGCCATTCTGTCCGTACTGGTTATTCTGCTGTGCATTTGAATAGCCGCTGTTCTGTCCGTAGGGGTCGTTATTCTGTCCGCCTAAGTTGTTGGGGTCATTATTGTAATTATTATCCATAACACTAAACTCCTTTACATTATAACTTTTATAGTGAACTTCGCTTTAATGATCGTATATATGGAGCTTTTATGCTTCCCCTATCAGCCCTATAATAAAGACAATGGTGAAAAATACAGCCACTGCCATAGAAATGCTTGAAATAATTATGCCCGCGGTAGCCATGCCTTTTTTGGAGGACTTTCGTCCTTCAACACCGAGCAGCAAGCCTATAAGGCTCATGCATATGCCTCCGATAGGAATACAGAACGAAAAGCAGCTTAAAATGCCGATGACCAATGATGCAACGCTCTTCGCACCGTTTCCGTCATAACTCTTGGCAGCATAGGGATCATTAATGGGACCATAGTAAGCAGGAGCGGCGCCCTGCTGCGGGTTGTTGTAGCCGCCGTTCATGGGAGCTCCACCATAGTTGGGAGCACCCTGCTGCGGGTTGTTGTAGCCGCCGTTCATGGGAGCTCCACCATAGTTGGGAGCACCCTGCTGCGGGTTGTTGTAACCGCCGTTCATAGGCTGTCCGCCATAGTTGGGAGCACCCTGCTGCGGGTTCAAGTAGCCGCCGTTCATGGGCTGTCCGCCATAGTCGGGAGCGCTCTGCTGTGCATTCGGGTAACCGCCTGCCGCCTGAGCGTCATACTGCTCTGTTGTGCTGCCTGTAAAGCTGTGACGGTTTCCGTACTGCGGCTCGGGCTCTGTACCGCCCGAATAATTGTGATCGCTGCTGTAATTGTTATCCATTTCTTTATAGCTCCTTGATTTCCTGCACTTTTGCTGGGATATCGTTCAGTGTGTCTTTTCTGTGATTATCTGCCGTCTTACTTTATGTCAGCGTGATGAGCCTGAAGCGACTTTACACCAAGGTGAGTATTGTTCTTGATAGCCTTGATTCCCTCTGCACTTGCCTTTGCAGCAGCCATAGTTGTCATATAGGGAATTCTGTGCTTGATAGCAGCCTTTCTGATGTAGCTGTCGTCGTGAGCACTTGTCTTGCCTGCGGGAGTATTGATTATCATCTGTATCTCGCCGTTTGCGATCTGGTCTGCAATATTGGGACGTCCCTCGTAGATCTTGAATATCTTCTCACAGGGGATACCTGCTTCCTTTATCATCTCATAGCTCTTGCCTGTTGCGATGACCTTGAAGCCAAGCTCGTGGAAGGACTTAGCAATGTCGACCAGCTCGGGCTTGTCTCTGTCGCATACGCTGAGGAGAACTGTTCCCTCAAGAGGAAGCTTGTTCTTTGTAGCCTCCTGAGCCTTGTAGTAAGCCTCGCCGAATGAAGGTGATATACCGAGAACTTCGCCTGTTGAACGCATCTCGGGTCCGAGAAGAGGATCTACCTCCGGGAACATATTGAAGGGGAATACAGCTTCCTTTACGCCGTAGTGACCGATCTGCTTATCCTTGAGCCCGGGAACGGGTGAGGGTCTGCCTGTGAGCTGCGAAGTGATGATATCTGTTGCGATACGGACCATGTTGATGTCGCATACCTTTGATACCAGCGGAACTGTTCTTGATGCACGGGGATTAGCCTCAAGAACGTAAACCGTATCGCCCTCGATAGCGTACTGCATATTCATAAGACCGCATACATTCATCTCAACAGCGATCTTCTTTGTGTACTCCTTGATGGTAGCTACCTGCTTCTCTGTCAGGTTCTTTGAGGGCAGGATACAAGCGGAGTCGCCCGAATGTACGCCTGCCAGCTCGATATGCTCCATAACACAGGGAACGAAGCAGTGTGTTCCGTCCGAGATAGCGTCAGCCTCGCACTCTGTAGCGTGGTTGAGGAAGCGGTCGATGAGGATGGGTCTGTCGGGAGTTACGCCGACAGCAGCATTCATGTAAACTCTCATCATCTCGTCATCGTGAACGATCTCCATTCCGCGTCCGCCGAGAACGTAGGAAGGACGAACCATAACAGGATAGCCTATCTTGTTTGCGATAGCGATAGCCTCGTCAGCGTTTACAGCCATGCCTGCCTCAGGCATAGGAATGCCCAGCTTGTCCATCATAGCGCGGAAGTGGTCTCTGTCCTCAGCAAGGTCGATGGTCTCGGGAGTTGTACCGAGGATATTTACGCCGTACTTCTTCAGGTCATTTGCAAGGTTGAGAGGAGTCTGTCCGCCGAACTGAGCGATAACGCCAACGGGCTTTTCCTTCTCATGGATAGCGAGAACGTCCTCAAGAGTAAGGGGCTCGAAATAGAGCTTGTCTGATGTATCATAGTCAGTAGAAACTGTCTCGGGGTTGCAGTTCACGATGATGGACTCAAAGCCCAGCTTCTTCAGAGCAAGTGCAGCGTGAACGCAGCAGTAGTCGAATTCGATACCCTGACCGATCCTGTTGGGACCGCCGCCGAGGATCATGATCTTGGGCTTGTCTGTGCTTACAGGGCTCTTGTCCTCGTCAAGGTGGTATGTTGAGTAGTAGTAAGCTGCATTCTCTGTACCGCTTACATGAACGCCCTCCCATGCTTCCTTTACGCCGATAGCCATGCGGGCATTTCTGATCTCCTCCTCGGTAACATCAAGGAGAGAGCTGAGGTAGCGGTCTGAGAAACCGTCCAGCTTAGCCTGCTTCAGCGCGTCAGCAGCAGGAACCGAGCCCTTGTTTGCAAGGAGAGCCTCCTCCTCGTCAACAAGCTCCTTCATCTGCTCGATGAAGTACTTCTTTATCTTAGTGAGCTCGTGGAGCTCGTCAATAGTTGCACCCTTGCGGAGAGCCTCATACATAACGAACTGTCTCTCGCTGGTAGGGAAGCGAAGCTCTGAAAGGAGCTCCTCCTTGGACATACTGTTGAAGTTCTTTGCAAAGCCGAGACCGTATCTGCCTGTTTCCAGTGAACGGATAGCCTTCTGGAAAGCCTCCTTGTAGGTCTTGCCGATGCTCATTACCTCGCCGACAGCTCTCATCTGAGTGCCCAGCTTGTCCTCTGCGCCCTTGAACTTCTCGAAAGCCCAGCGAGCGAACTTGATAACTATATAATCTCCGTCGGGAACGTACTTGTCAAGAGTGCCGTACTTGCCGCAGGGGATATCCTTCAGTGTGAGACCGCAGGCGAGCATAGCTGAAACGAGAGCGATGGGGAAGCCTGTTGCCTTGGAAGCAAGTGCGGAAGAACGTGAAGTTCTGGGGTTGATCTCGATAACGACGATGCGTCCTGTCTCGGGGTCTCTTGCGAACTGGCAGTTACAGCCGCCGATAACCTCGATAGACTCGATGATCCTGTATGACATCTCCTGGAGCTCCTTCTGAACGTCCTCGGGGATGGTGAGCATAGGTGCGGAGCAGAATGAATCACCTGTGTGAACGCCGATAGGATCGATGTTCTCGATGAAGCATACTGTGATCTTGTTGTTCTCAGCGTCGCGTACGACCTCAAGCTCAAGCTCCTCCCAGCCGAAGATACATTCCTCAACGAGGACCTGTCCTACCAGTGAAGCCTGAAGACCTCTTGCACATACGACCTTCAGTTCATCTACATTGTATACCATTCCGCCGCCTGCGCCGCCCATGGTGTAGGCAGGACGGAGAACTACAGGATATTTCAGCTTTTCGGCTATCTTGACAGCCTCGTCAACGGAGTAAGCTACCTCGCTCTTGGGCATACCGATGCCGAGAGCGCTCATAGCGTTCTTGAACTCGATACGGTCCTCACCGCGCTCGATAGCGTCTACCTGAACGCCTATTACCTGAACATTGTACTTCTTGAGCACGCCTTCCTTGTCCAGCTCGGAGCAGAGGTTAAGACCGGACTGTCCGCCCAGATTGGGGAGGAGAGCATCGGGGCGCTCTTTTTCGATGATCTGGGTAAGTCTTTCCAGATTAAGGGGTTCGATGTAGGTGATATCCGCAACATCAGGGTCTGTCATTATAGTAGCGGGGTTAGAGTTTACGAGAACTATCTCATAGCCCAGCTTTCGCAGAGCCTTACAGGCCTGAGTACCCGAATAGTCGAACTCACAAGCCTGTCCTATTATGATAGGACCCGAGCCGATAATCATGATCTTGTTGATATCCTGTCTTTTTGGCATATTATTCTCCTGACCCGTACACGGAAAAATGTACGTTGATATATTTGCCATGAAACGTCATGGCGCAACTTCTTACCTTATATAATAACATAAATCGCAACAAATTGCAATATAAAAATTCGCTTTTACGATCAGTACAATTTTGGGGAAATTGCAAAAATCAGGCTGTTGAAGTTTGTTCCCTCTTATAAAATATAAAACGGCATAAAAAAAGGCGGATACTATCCGCCGCGCAAGCCCGCAGCAAAAACGGACTGCCGAAGCAGTCCGTTTTATCAAGTTATATCGTCAATAGTTATACCTTCGATAACAATAACGGCAAAGGGCATAAAATATAAACTGCCGCTTTCGCTGTCGTTGAGTATTAAAGTAAACGGCTTTCCGTCAGCTGTTTTATAAAATCCCAGTGCGCCTGAACGATCGTATTCATAACAGCCGTTATTCCGGAGAAATTCCCGGAACTCATAGTCAGACTTTGACATTACAGCCTGTCTGACATCCCTGTAATAATTATATCCGTCATTGGTTTTCCAAGGCACAGGCTGAAGCTGTGTCTCCTCCGTACTGAGAACTACATACTGGCTGCCATGATTGACCTTATAAACGCCGGCTATATCAGATGCATCCGTATAATCTCCGCTCATGAGCCTGAACGCGAATGCGGCAAAAAGTCCGGCAATGATGACTAAAATTAAAATTACAGCGATTATTATGATTTTTTTAGCTTTTGATCTTGTTTTCATATTATGTTCCTTTCTGCGTTGAGAGTGTGGTGAGTATAAGTGGGGCAAACATCATTATAACCTATATATCAGGCAAAGTCAACAGGAAAGTGCGAATATTATCCGCCCCGCAAGTGCTGAGAGTGAATAGTGAAAAATCAATGTGTTCGCTTCACTCACAATATTTAAATCCTGTCGCCGAAGGCGACACCGCAACTATTCACTGTTTATCACAAAATGCCCCTGAGCGTTATAAAACCGCACAGGGGCAAAAATCCTATATGGGTATTACTATTAGAGCAGTCCCTTTTTTATCAATATCTTCACAGCGCCGTAAGCGATGTACAATTATTGGCTACGATAATGTAAGTGAGCTTGCGAACGTCAAGAGCCGGCTCAGCTCGCGCTGCACCTTGCAAGCATTGCAAGGGTCAGGGAAATATTCTCGTTATGTACCGCAACACCCTTGGGAGCGTTGAGGTGTACTGCGGCGAAGTTGAGGATATAGCGTATCCCTGCCTCAGCCATACGGTCACAGACCTCCTGTGCCGCGGTCTCGGGCACGGTGATTATGCCGATAGTGATATTGTTTTCCTTGCAGAAGCTTTCAAGCTGGTCGATATGGCGGACGGGCTTGCCGTTGATGGAGCTGCCCACACGTTTTTCGTTGCAGTCAAATCCGCAGACGATATCGAAGCCGTAAGCCTCAAAGCCGTTATATTCCAGCATAGCTCTGCCGAAGTTGCCCATGCCTGCCACCACGACCCTGTCATGGTTGGCAAAGCCGAGGAACTTTCCTATATCGCCGATGAGCTCGGCTGTGGAATATCCCACCTTGGGTCTGCCGCCGCTGCTGACGGAAGCGAGGTCCTTTCTGACCTGAACGTCGTTCAGCCCGAGGGCTTCCGCAATGGCTGTGGCAGATATATTGCCCTTTTTGCGCTCCTCTGAGAGCGAATCGAGGTAGTTGAAGTACATGGGGAGCCGCGAAAGGGTCTGTGAGGTAATATTCTTGGTCATATCATACCTCCGTGGGGAAGGCTCACTTGCTCTGCATATACTTGTCCATAGCTGCGGCAGCCTTCTTGCCTGCTCCCATTGCAAGAATAACGGTAGCTGCGCCTGTTACGGCGTCGCCGCCTGCATAAACGCCCTCCTTGGAAGTAAGACCGTCCTCGTCAGCGATGATACCGCCCCACTTCTGGGTGTCAAGTCCCTCTGTTGTGGACTTGATAAGGGGATTGGGCGAGGTACCGATGGACATGATAACGCAGTCAGCCTCGATGTCGATGAATGCACCCTCTATGGGAACGGGCTTTGCTCTGCCGGAAGCGTCGGGCTCCGAGAGCTCCATCTGCTGGCAGTGAACGCTCTTTACCCAGCCGTCCTCAGTAGCCTCTATCTCAACGGGATTAGTGAGGAACTTGAAGATGATGCCCTCTTCCTTGGCGTGCTCGACCTCCTCTGCTCTTGCAGGGAGCTCAGCCTCAGTACGTCTGTATACTATATAGACCTCAGCGCCCAGTCTCTTTGCACAGCGTGCTGCGTCCATGGCAACATTTCCGCCGCCTACGATAACAGCCTTTGTGCCTGCCTTGATGGGAGTAGCGCTGCCCTCTTTATAAGCCTTCATAAGATTGATACGGGTGAGGAACTCGTTTGCTGAGTAAACGCCGTTGAGGTTCTCGCCCTTGATGTTCATAAATCTGGGAAGGCCTGCGCCGGAGCCGATGAAAATGCTCTCGAAGCCCTCCTCCTTCATAAGCTCGTCAACGGAAATGGTCTTGCCGACAACGGTATTTGTCTCGACCTTTACGCCCAAAGCCTTGAGGCCGCCTATTTCCTTCTGAACGATGGACTTGGGAAGTCTGAACTCGGGGATACCGTAGGAGAGAACTCCTCCTGCAACGTGGAGAGCCTCGAATATAGTTACGTCATAGCCCTTCTTTGCAAGGTCGCCTGCGCAGGCAAGACCCGAAGGACCCGAGCCGATAACAGCAGCCTTGTGACCGTTGGGAGCGGGCTTCTCTGCGGGAGCCTCAGGCTGAGCGTTATGCCAGTCAGCTACAAAGCGCTCCAGTCTGCCGATAGCGACGGGCTCGCCCTTTTTGCCTCTTACGCACTTGCTCTCGCACTGTGTCTCCTGAGGGCATACTCTGCCGCAGACAGCAGGAAGTGAGCTTGACTTTGTGATTATCTTGTAAGCCTCTGCGAAATTGCCCTCAGCCACCTGAGCGATGAAGGCAGGGATATCTATCTGTACGGGGCAGCCTGTTGAGCAGGGCTTGTTCTTGCAGCCGAGGCATCTCTTGGCCTCGTCGATAGCCTGCTCCTCGGTATATCCGAGAGCTACCTCACTGAAGTTCTTGTTTCTCACATCGGGAGCCTGTACAGGCATCTCGTTTCTTGTAGGCGACATATTAGGCATATCACTTTACCTCCTTGAACAGATTGCAGGCTTCCTCATAGGCATGGCGCTCAAAGGGCTTATACATAGCACCTCTTGCCATAGCCTCATCGAAGTCTATGAGATGGCCGTCAAATTCGGGACCGTCAACGCAGGCAAACTTTGTCTGACCGCCGACAGTAAGGCGGCAGCCGCCGCACATTCCCGTACCGTCTATCATAATGGGGTTCATGGAAGCAACTGTGGGTATCTCATACTCCTTTGTCAGGCGACAGACGAACTTCATCATGATAAGGGGACCGATAGTGATGACTCTGTCATACTTCTCGCCGCTTTCGATGAGCTTCTTGAGGGCGTCTGTGACCAGACCCTTTTCGCCTGCTGTACCGTCATCGCTCATGAGCACGAACTTAGAGCTGGAAGCTCTGAACTCATCCTCAAGGATAACGAGATCCTTATTTCTGAAACCAACTATTGAATGCACCTCAACGCCCAGCTCGTGGAGCTTCTTGGCAACGGGGTAAGCGATAGCGCAGCCTACGCCTCCGCCTACGACAGCCACCTTCTTCAGACCCTCTGTCTCTGTGGCTCTGCCGAGGGGACCAACGAAGTCCTGAAGGCAGTCGCCCTCATTGAGGTGATTGAGCTTTTCTGTTGTAGCGCCGACTATCTGGAAAATAATAGTAACGGAGCCCTTCTCGCGGTCAAAATCAGCGATAGTGAGGGGGATACGCTCTCCGTCGGCGTCTGTCCTTAAAATTATGAACTGTCCGGGTTCAGCCTTCCTTGCTACCTTGGGAGCATTTATGCGCATGAGGGTAACAGTAGGGTTGAGGCTTCTTTTTTCAAGAATTTCAAACATAGTCCATACCTTCCTTGCAATAGATTTGCTGTGCGGGTCACTTCCGCAGCCGTCCCCATTGACCGCCGCAGATACAGGCTCAGCATTGATATATTCAATATTATATCACACAAAACCCTGTTGCACAAATATAACAGCGGAATATCGATATTCCGATATCGATATTCTTGTAATGATTTCATTGCTGACGATTGTCGGCAAAAGCCCTGTCAGGGGCGGAAATTAATGGAAAAAACGAAAAAGGGCGGCTTAATGCCGCCCTTGATTTCTCTGTAATGCAGGTACATCTGCTATTCTTTTCGGGAATGTGAGCATTCCCGATGCTATATATCTTATTTGTACTCCGCAAAGGCACTTTCGTTTCTTACCTCGTAAAGCCTGTTCACCAGCTTCAGCTCGTTGTCCGAGAGCTTATGTCCCGAGGCATAGATTATCATGTCCTTGAAGCTGTTGTCGGGGAAGGAGCACTTTCTCTGCACCAGTCCGTACTTTCCGCAGAGCTCCGCAGGCATGGGAGAATCAAGCATATACGCCTGAGGCACAGTCAGCAGGAAGTCAAGAGCGCTTCCGCGGTCGTACATACACACCTTTCTCACGGGAACGTCCGCAGGTCTGTTGGCAGCGTAGAGCTTCTCCACAGCTCCCGAAACATAGGGGACTGCGTCATCTCCCTGTCCCAGCTCGGTGTAGTTGCAGGACAGGTCGGCATAGGTTATGGACTCGGCATCTGCGGCAGGGTGCTCGGCAGACATTACCGCCAGCATACTGAACTCCCAGAGGAGCTTGCCGTCAAGGTTTTTCTCGGCGAGGAAGTCGGAAAAGTACTTCTCATGAGCTGTATTATAGCGGATAACTCCGAAATCATAGCCGTTTTCGCGGACATTCTCGATGGTTCTCAGAGAATTGGTCTCGCAGAAGAATATCTCCATATCCTCGGGAGTATTCAGGGAAGCGATGTAATCCGAAAAAGCCTTTGAGATGTAGCCCGTTCTCGGCACAGATATGCGGAGGCGGCTGTTTTTCGGCTTGTCGGGGGAGTGTATCGCCTCCATATTATCTATCTGTATGAGTATCTGCTTGGCGTATTCAAGGAATTTGAGTCCCTGATCGGTGGGTATGACGCCCTTTGAGGTACGTCTGAATATGGTTATGCCCAGATTGCTCTCAAGCTCCTTTATCGCCTTGCTCAGATTAGGCTGAGCCATATAAAGATTTTCGGCAGCCTGAGTTATAGAGCGTGTTTTTTCGATCTCTACTGCATATTTGAAGTGCAGGGTGTTCATGGATCAGCCTTCTTTCGTCAGTTATTTTCTTCTGTCGGGAAATCCTCCGTTATTCTGAGGAGTATCTACTCTTGTAAGCTCAACGTGTCTTCTGCGAGGAGGCTCGGCAGGTCTGATATTGCTGTTCACGGGAGCTGTCATCTTAGGAGCCTCGGGAGCCTTTGCTTCTTCCGCAGGGAGGGGATCCAGCATCTTCACAACATGACACGGATTGCCTGCTGCAACGCAGTTTGAGGGTATATCACCCGTAACTACGCTTCCTGCTCCGATAACGACATTGTCACCGATAGTGACACCGCCGAGGACATTGACACCGCCGCCTATCCATACGCTGCTTCCGACGGTTATGGGCTTTGCGGACTCAAGTCCCTGATTTCTCAGTCTTGCGTCAACGGGGTGCTCCGCGGCATAGAAGCCGCAGTTCGGACCGATAAAGACATTATCGCCGAAGGTCACATCGGCACAGTCCAGTATAACGAGATTGTGATTTGCATAGAAATTATCGCCGAGAATGATGTTATAACCGTAATCGCAGAAGAAATTGGGCTCAATAACGGTCTTGACGCCTTTCAGCGCCAGAAGCCTGTCAAGGAGTCTTTCTCTCTTCTGGAAGTCGTTGCTCTCAACGGCATTGTACTCTGCACAGAGCTTTTTTGCCTTTATCCTTTCATTCAGAAGTTCTCTGTCTGACGGATCATAGAGCTCGCCTGCCTGCTGTTTTTCTTTTTCGGTCATTTTTAACCCTCCTTGTTATTATATGTATTGCATAAAGTCTTTAAAAACGCCTGTTGTATCAGTCTGCACACAAACCGCTGTTTATCAGGCTTGCTTTTATGTTATGAAACATGACCCTGTGATCGTTTTTCAGACCGCTGCCGATATAACAGTTTGCGTTCATTTTACAGTCTCCTTATTCGGGGAGATATGCTTTTAAAAAAGATCAGCGATAAAATTCAGTACTTTCGTGAACCATATTGGTGATAAAAAAAGTAAAACAAAGACTAAGAACCAGAAAGAAAATCTCATTTCTTGTTTATTTACCGTGAAATAGAAATGCTTGTTTATCATGAAGTATTCGGGGTGTTCCGGATCGATATCTATATCGTAATACTCATAATTTTCGGAAGAGCTGCAGTACATCTCGTTCAAAAATATATGGTAATACTGATCCTCACAGCAATACTCATATACGAATATATTATCATGATACTGTTTTATTTCTCTGCCGCTATCCGCATAAAGCTTTTTGGTTTCTTCGTCCGGCTGACTGTGAGTTTCTATTTTTCGGAACAATTCAGCTCTTATTGGCTCAGTACAGCGCCTTTTCCTTAACAGTACAGCCAGTGATATGACTACCGGCTTCAGAGTCAGTCTGAAAACACCCCGTATGATCAGAAAGACGATAAGTGCATATGCGGGATAAGCACCCTTTGGGTTGCCCTTGCTGCTTTCGACACAGCCATAGAAAAACAGGAAGATCAGTAATGCAGTGATGAGCGGCGCAGAGCTCACCTTGCCGCCTTGGTCTGAGCATATACAAACTATCCTTCCGTTTGAAATGACCACATTTATGGTTGAAATGAAAAACATTATTATAGATGCTGAAAGGAGAGTTACAAATATCATTACCACAGCATAATGCAAGGATGGATTTTCTTCGGTAGCATCATCGAAACAACTCACAACAAGCCCGAAAACTATCACGATTCCAAATAATATCAGAGCATATTTCATTGCGCTTCCGAAGCTGATAATACGGTTTTCTGTATTCTGATCATTTCTTTCGTCATAGGATATTTTTTCTGCTTTGGGAAGGATCGACGGTATTTTCATAAATATCTCCTGCGGCTGAGCCGCTCTGTTTTATCTTTTGCTGCCCTTTGAACCGAAGCTTCCGCCCATTGAGAGGATATTTGTATCGAAGGTATAGCTTATCTTCTCACCCTGTCTGTAGCGCTTGAGCGAGAGCTGGATAAGTCTCTCGAGAAGCTCTGTGTACTTCACGCCCTTGGGCTCCCAGAGGTAGAATGCCAGAGAGCCGGGGATAGTGTTTATCTCGTTTATGTATACCTTGTCAGTTGCCATATCTATCATGAAGTCGATACGGGTAACGCCGTTGAGACCCAGATAGCGGAATGCGTCAACTGCTGTCTTTCTGATGAATTCGTCCTGCTCGGGAGTTATCTCGGCAGGGATCTTTCTCTTGAGGGTAGCCATGCCCTTGCTGCCGCCCTTGCCGCCGCCGACGTACTTCTGGTCGTAGCTGAGGATATCGTCGCCGCTTGCCTGAACAGGCTCCTCACATACGGAAGCCTCTGCGGACTCGCTGTCGCCTGCTACGGCGCAGTTTATCTCCTTGAGCTGAACAACGCAGGGCTCAACGAGGATACGGTCAGCGAACTCGAAAGCCTCCTCGATGGACTTGATAAGGCTTTCTCTGTCCTTGCCCTTTGAGATACCAACGCTGGAGCCGAGATTGATAGGCTTTACGATAACGGGATAGCCGAACTTCTTCTCGACCTCCTCAACCATTCTGTCCATTTCGTTTATCTCGTAGGAGGAGAAACGGCAGCAGTCCAGAACAGGGAAGCCTGCGTCCTTGAGGAGTATCTTCATAACGAACTTATCCATGCCCACAGCCGAAGCCAGAACATCACAGCCCACATAGGGCAGGTCAAGTGTCTGGAGGTAGCCCTGTAAAGCGCCGTCCTCAACATTGGTTCCGTGAACGATGGGGAAAGCTACGTCTATATCGGAAATGACATTTGAGCCGAACTTCTTCATCTTCTGGCGGATGAGCTGTACCTTGCCCTCGCTCCTTACGAAAACGCACTCTGTACATTCCTTCAAAAGCGCGGGGATATCCTTGAAGCTGTTGATATCCATGAGCTTTTCGCCTGTCCAGAATTCGCTCTTTTTTGTCATATAAACGGGGATAATGTTGTATTTCTCCTTGTTTATGCTTGCCATAGCCTGAACTGCCGAGATGACTGATACCTCATGTTCAACGCTTCTTCCGCCGAAAAGAACTGCAAGATTGATCTTCATTGTTTATTCTCCTTATAATCTGGTGTAGGGGCGGCGTTCCGCCGCCCGACAGTTTTTGTATGCATCAGGGCGGCGGAACGCCGCCCCTACAAAGTCAATAATTAATGTGCCGTAAGCGATGTACAATTTACAGCACTATTAAATGTGAGCGAGCTTGCAAGCGACAACGTGGACGCCCGCGGGGGCTCCCCGCTTAATAGTTGTCGGGCAGGTCGTTTTCAAGAAGGACTATCTTCTTCTTGTCGGCCTGATATGCCCTTACATGGTCCAGAGCCTCGCCGAGGCTGTCTGCCACAAAGACGTTGTCCATATCATAGCCTGCATCCTTGATACCGTTGTATATGGGAACTGTCTGAGCCTTGCCCACAAGAACTATGTGGTCGCAGGCTTTAGCAGCCTCCTGACCGAACTCAAAGTTCAGCTCCTCCTGCTTTGCGCCCAGCTCTACCATACCGGGAGTTACCAGTATGCGGCAGGCGTCAAAGAGTCCGAGGACATTGAGGGCTGCGCGGCAGCCGCTGGGGTTTGAGTTATATGCGTCGTCGATAAAAGTCATGTTGCCGCCCTTGTCGAGAAGCTGTAATCTGTGGGGAACTGCGGCGATACGCTTGACGGGGAGGGTCAGCTTGTCAAGGGAGATGCCCGTGCCGTGAGCGTAGGCGATAGCGCCGAGGACGTTCTGGACGTTGTGCTCGCCGAGGAGCTTCATTGAGAAGCGCTGTGTCTCGCCGTCGGGAGCGGTCACCGTGAACTCCGTACCCCTGTCGGAAACAGAAATATCAGTGGCGCGGTAGTGGTTGCCCTCGTTCAGACCGTAGAGCACCGCATTGGGATACTCGGGAGCCTTTTTGCGGATAAGCTCGTTGTCGCCGTTGAGGTATATCTTTCCGCCCTTAGCCTTAACGTGGTCGGCAAGCTCGAACTTGGTATTGAGCACGTTGTCGATGGAGCCGAAGGTCTCAAGGTGCTGAGGGCCAACGGATGTGATGATACCGTCGTGGGGGTCTGCAATGCCGCAGAGCTCCTTAATTTCGTGAACTCGTCTTGCGCCCATTTCGCAGATGAAGTATTCATGCGTGGGCTTTAGATCGCGGCGGATGGTTATGGTAACACCCATTGGAGTATTGAAGCTCTCGGGAGTTTTCAGCGTGTTGTACTGAGAATTGAGAAGCTCGTCAAGGTAGAACTTCATGCTGGTCTTGCCGTAGCTTCCCGTAATACCCACCTTATGAAGTGTGGGACACTCGGAGAGTATGCGCTTTGCGTCGTTGATATACCAGTTCTGTACTGCCTTTTCCACAGGCTTGTTGATAAGATTGGAAAGGGGAACCAGCAGGGGAGTCACATACAGCGCCGAGCCTGCAAGTATATATGGAAGTCCGTTTATAAACCAGCGCTTTTCCATGGAATCGTAGGTGAATTCCGTATGAGCTTCATTCCATATACGGCATATATATACCGTAGTTTCGCCTTTAAGGACAGCTATGACGTAATAAACGGCAACGAGGATACAGAATGTCACCATCATGCGCTTCATACGGGCTGTGTAAACCAGAGGCTTCTTGAACTTCTTGCCCGGCTTGTTGAGCAGTCCGATGATGATATTGAAAAGGCTCAGCACTATTATAAGTGCCACAGCCGCGCCGCTGTGCAAGAAAAGCAGAGCGAACTGCACCACAAACAGCACCGCAGGAAGGATATACCTCTTTGCGTTCTTCTTCATCCAGCGTGAATGCTCGGGAGTCTTGTAGCCGTTGAGCTGGAGCATATGGAACTCTCTCAGTCCCAGAAATACCGTGGCTCCCAGCGCAATGACCGCATATATCACAAATAAAACTATATTCATAAACATCTCCTTAAAATGCGTAATTCGTAATTCGTAATTCGTAATTAATGGTATCGCCTTACGGCGATGGATCAGAAATTTTTCGATCCGTCCGCGCAAGCGGACACCTCAATTACGCATTACGCATTACGCATTACGAATTAAAATCATTCTTCTATCTTCATAAAGCTGCACATCACGCGGTTGAAGGTGAACTGCTGCTCCAAGAAGGAATAATGTCCTGCGTTTTCCAGCTTTACAAGACCTGCATCGGGAATGAGCTTCTCCATTTTCTCGCCGTCGGAAAGGGGAGTCGCTGTATCGTTGACGCCCCACACAAGCAGAGTGGGAGCCTTGATATTGGGCAGATAGGGCTCTAAGTCCTCGTTTACCACCTTTACCATGACCTGTCTCATCATGGGTGAAGCGGCGGCGTAGTCCGCGCTGCCCATCTTCTTGCGGAAGTTCTCCAGCGCGTCGGGGAAGAACTTCTTAACTATGCCCCACGAAAGGACAGTCCTGCCCAGCTTGTAATAACGTGTGCGCCAGCTCTTTTTATTGGACTTTGGCGGCATTATGCCTGCGCTGTCCACAAGGATGACCTTTGTGACCTTGAAAGGCAGGTCGCCGCGGCTGTGCATTTTTATGATGACTCTGCCGCCGAAGCTGTGTCCAAGAAGCATTACCTCCTTGGTGTCATAGTCCTTGAGGAAGTCGATGACGAACTGCACATAGGAGCTTACGTCCCAGACCTCTTTCGGCTCATCGCTCTTTCCGAAGCCCGGCATATCCATCGCTACGACCTTGTACTTCTTCGACAGGAGCTCGATCATATTGGCAAAGAGGGTGATATTGCTTCCCCAGCCGTGAAGCAGGACGATGAGGTCGCCCTCTCCCTTTTCCTCGTAGTTTATCTTTAAACCGTTAACTGTTTTTATCAATTCTTTATCTCCAAACTGTTATTATATTGGGAATGGAGAATGTAGAACTGAGAATGAATGTATTGGCTTTACTCACATAAAAGCAGAATAACTCTCAACTCTCAACTCTCAACTCTCAACTCTCAACTCTATATCATATACGGCATACAGCCGCAAATATACATATATAATTTATTATATCACTTACAGTATTCAATGTCAATCACAGAAACAAAAAAATTACACAGCTGTAAAAAGTCCCGATAGCGCCCTGTTTTCGGGGATAAAAAAAATCTTGACAAAACTCTCCGTTTATGGTATCATATTAAAAGAGCATCGTCTGCTCGTATAAACGGGTATGAAATTCCGAAATATAGATGTGTGGGCCCTGTGCAACAAGACCCCGTGAACCATGTCAGGCGGGAGACCGAGCAGCATTAAGCGGTGCGTGTTGTG
>JAFWTA010000047.1 GCA_017519145.1 Ruminococcus sp. | reverse complement strand
GAAGCTGCCGCCCTGAGCAAGAGTCTGTGCAACTACGCCCGATGTGGGTGATGTATAGAGCTTTGTGTTTGCGGGGAAAGCCTTTACATATGACTGGAATGCTGCGTTAGCTGTGATAGCTGTGGGTGCAAAGTTCTTTGCGAAACCTGTGTTTGCTGCTGCCATACCTGATGTGCAGAGTGTTAATGCCATAGCGGCTGCGATGATCTTCTTAAACATAATAATTTCCTCCTGAATTTTCATTGATTTTTTGATTTTGGATTTTTGATTTTTGGGTTGTTTTTGTTTTTGTTTATAAAGGTTAGGGTATTCTTTTGGGGTCGTTTTTTTTATTTAAATGCTCTGATCGGGAGCAATGTCGTACAACATTAAGATTTACTTGATTTTGTTATGTGAGCTTTTTCGCAAGCTCATGCGGTTTTGTGTGTTTTTATTTCAGTTGTTGCCAAACAGAAAATCGAGAATTGTTGACCAAGTCATTTTTGTTTACCTCCTTTGTTTTTGTGTTGTTTCCCTTGCTGTGATTATAGTATATCTCCCTTTTCGGGAATTGAATATAAAATCGGAGTGAACAGCATTTTTTCGGGAGTGAACGGAAAAAACTTTTTTTGCACTCCACGGCACAGCAGCCTATTTCCTCTGTATACAGGCATTTCCGTTCACTCTACGGAGCGTGGATTGACTTTGGAGAAGCTGTCCTTTATAATATAGATAAAGAGAACTTCGATCATTAACAAGGTGATAATATGGATCAGATCAGAACAGGCAGCCTTATCAGAAGGCTGCGGACAGAACGAGGACTTACCCAGAAGCAGCTTGCAGAGCGTATAAATGTCAGCGACAAGGCAGTATCAAAGTGGGAACGCGGAAACGGCTGTCCCGATGTTTCGCTGCTGACTGCACTGGCAGATGTACTGGGTACGGATACACAGGCGCTGCTCTCGGGCAGCATCGAAAAAAACGAAAGTGAGAAAGGCGATATGAAAAAACTCAGATTTTATGTGTGCAGGGACTGCGGAAACATCATCACGGCTGCCTCAGACGCATCGGTCACCTGCTGCGGAAGCAGGCTCTCCCCCCTTGAAGCCCAAAAGGCAGATGAGAGCCATCAGCTGAAGGTAGAGGACATCGGCGGCGAGTGGTATATAACCTCCGACCACCCCATGACCAAGGAGCACTATATCTCCTTCGCGGCATTTGTGTCCGACAGCTGTGTCATGATGTTCAGGCAGTATCCCGAATGGGCAGTGAACATCACCATCCCCATGTACCGCTCGGGAAAACTGGTGTGGTACTGCAATGAATGCGGGCTCTTCTATCGGGAGCTTCGTCCGAAACGATAATTAATAAACGCCGCAGCAATTCCGATAGTCACGGAAATACTGCGGCGTTTCTGTTGACATAAGACCGCTGACGTGCTAAAATTAAAGAAATACATACGCCTATAAAGGAGACATCACTGTGAAAAGCAACAACATTGAAAAGCCAAAGGGCAAAAAGCGCGGCTTACGCATACTTGTGCTGATAATACTTCTTGCGGCACTGCCGACTGCCGTTTATATACGCTGCAATCCCAAGTGGGAAGCCGCAGAGCTGACCATTGAGCCTGCGGGAAGATTTTACGATATAGAGTCATTGGTGCCCGAGGGCAAGACCCTCGAAGCAAGGATAGCTCCCCCAGAGGGCTTCACCCGTGTACCTGCCCCGGAGGGCAGCTTCGGAGCCTATCTTCGCAGCTATCCCCTGCTCCCCGACGATATCAAGCTGCCCGTTTTTGACGGCTCCACCATTGACAGCACGGATGTGGCTGCTATCTTTGATATAAGTCTCGGCGACGAGGGCTACCAGCAGTGCGCTGACAGCGTCATAAGGCTTTACAGCGACTATTACTATGAGAACAAGCAGTACGACAAGATAAACTTCATGTTCTCCAACGGCGACGAGTGCAGCTACGACCGCTGGCGCAAGGGCAGGCGCTTTCTCGCCTTCGGCAGCTTTTCCGCGGAGATACCTGCGGGGCTTCCCGACGACAGCGAGCAGCAGTACAGGAACTACCTCAAGGAGGTAATGCGCTATGCAGGCACTCTCTCATTGCAGAAGGAGTCGGAGGTGATCCCTGCCGATGAGCTCCGCGTGGGCGATATCATCTGCAACGACACCCATGTGGTCCTCATAGCCGATGAAGCGGTCAGCGAAAACGGTGAGAAGTGCTACCTTATCGGACAGAGCTTCATTCCTGCGGTATGCTTCCACATACTGACCCACACAGAGGGCAAGGTCACCTCGCCGTGGTTCACTCAGGAGCAGCTCTCACAGGACTCTTTCACGGTGGGCTCTTTCAGATTTGAAAAGGGAGATATCCGCCGCTGGAAAGAGGGATTCTGATACATACAAACACAATACTGAAATTGAAAGGAACATACTATGAAATTAAAGGAAGTTTTTGATGCAAATCTGAAGTTTATCGGTCAGATGGAGCTTGATGCAGACCTCATGGACCGCACCTTTGCCAAGACCGATACCCGTGACCATCTTGTCATAGGCACAGTGGACCTGCCCACAGGCAGGATAAGGGTGGGCGACGCTCTGGCGTATATGGGCACAAAGGAGGCAAGTCCCGAGCTAAACAGGACAGTGCCCAAGGGCTCCTATCCCGTGGAGCTGGCATTCATCACCACAAAAATGGACACAGTAAGGATATCAGCCGCAAGGATAAAGCTCAGCGATGAAAAGGCTGTGCGGTACGAGCTGGCAGAGCCTACCCACGAGACAACTGCTTTCCACTGCAGCGACGGCGACATGACAGGCTTCCCCGTAGACGCAGGAATGATGGGATTTATGGACGCCTCTGTCATGGATGAGTATTCGGATTTTCTCCACAGCTGGCACAGGGAAAATCCCGGCAAGAACCACTACAACGATTATTTTGAGGCACTTTTTAACGAAAGCTATGAGAAGCTTCCGCAGTACCAGAGAGCCGGCGGAGACTTTATTGAGTGGACAGTTCCCGCAACAGGCCACAGGCTCACCATGAACGCCACAGGCTTCGGCGACGGCTTTTACCAGATATTCTGGGGCATCGACAAGAACGGAGATATCTGTGAGGTGACTGTTCCCCTGATAGATACAGACCTCCTCGACCGTGCCAACCGCGAATACATCGAGGTCTGGGACGGAATCGAAGCCTGCATAGTCACAAACCACATCGCAGAGGGCGGCGATATCGCCTATATGTGCCGCGAGGAGTCACCCAACAGCACCTATAACGGCTGGGTGTTCTACGGCTATGACGAGGACGAGGATTACTGGGCAGATGCGAATAATTTCTGCCTTTACAGCACACACGGTCTCGCAAACCGCTGCCCCGAGATAATCCCCCTTCTCCGCTCCCCCGAGGGCTCAGCCTTCGTCAGGGACGGAAACGGCGGCTTCATTGCCGATGAACAGTAACAGGAATACACTATGAAATGTAAACACATTGCAATGAACGTCCTGCTTGCTCTGTCGGTAAGCTGTATCCCGTTTTCGGCAGTCTCCTGTTCGGACGGCAAAACAGGCAGCAGAACCGCTTCGGCAACAGGCGGATTTGTCAGTGCGGACATCGGTGAGGCGGTGCCCTTCGACGCAGAGGGGATGCATTTCTCCGCAAAGAGCGGCTTCTATAAGCAGGGCTTCTCTCTGACCATCTCCGCAGATGACGGTGCAGACATCTACTACACCCTCGACGGCAGCATACCAACTGCCGACAGTACGAAATACACTGCTCCCATAGAGATAAAGGATGCTTCCGCGGAGGAAAACAGGCTCAGCGCCCATAAGGACATCGCTCAGCCCATTGCTGCCGCAGATGACTTTGTGCCCAAGTCCGCTGTGGACAAAGCAACGGTGGTAAGAGCTGTTGCCATAGGCAGAAACGGCAGACAGAGCCCCGTGGTGTCAAATACCTATTTCGTTGGATTTGATGACAAGGCTGACTACTACAAAAA
The DNA here is from genome assembly GCA_017519145.1 of Ruminococcus sp. Classification (GTDB taxonomy): domain Bacteria; phylum Bacillota; class Clostridia; order Oscillospirales; family Ruminococcaceae; genus Ruminococcus. The sequence goes on along the minus strand of JAFWTA010000047.1, from coordinate 18,645 downwards.
ATACAAGGTAGTCTCACTCATGACCGACGAGGAGAACCTCTTCGACTACGAAAAGGGCATATATGTAACCGGCAAGACCTACGATGACTGGAAAAACAGCAGCGAATACGACCCGTCCGCCTACGAATGGACTATCCCCGGAAACTACTCACAGAGGGGCAGAGAATGGGAGCGCGAGGCTGAGATACAGTTCTTTGAGGGCGGACAGCCTGTAATATCGCAGAATGTGGGCATTCGCATACACGGCGGCGCCACACGTTCCTACTCGCAGAAGAGCTTCAACGTGTACGCAAGGAGCGATTACGGCGCTCCCAAGCTGGAATACGACCTGTTCCCGGGAAATGTGAAGAACGCCATCGACGACTCTCCCGTCACGGTGTTCGACAGCTTCACACTGCGGAACGGCGGAAACGACGCATACTACACCCGTTTCAGCGACAAGCTCATACAGTCCCTCGTGTCCGACAGGCAGTTCCTGACACAGGGCATGGAGCCCTGCATCGTCTTTATTGACGGCGAGTTCTGGGGACACTATGAGATAACCGAGAAAATGGACGCCGACTTCATAAGCGCTCATTGCGGCATACCTGCCAAGGACATCTGTATCATCAAAAAGGAAGCTCTCGACGACGGCTCCGAGGAGACCTTTGCAGAGTGGGAAAAGCTCCGCAAGTGGATACAGGATACAGACTTCTCCGTGCAGGCAAATTACGACGAGCTCTGCGGCTGTGTGGATATGCAGGGCTTCATGGACTACATAAGCACCGAGATATACATAAATAATCACGACTGGGGCAAGCCCAATGCCGCATTCTGGAAGGCTGAGACTAACGGCGGAAGCTCTCCCTATGCCGACGGGAAATGGCGGTTCATACTCTTCGATACGGAATACAGCTCCGGACTGTACGGCGAGGCTTCTCCATATGAGGACAGCTTTGAAAGGCTCATGAAAAGTGACTGCTTCCTTGCCGACCTCTTTAACGGAGCACTGGAGAATGAGGGCTTCCGCAGACAGTTCGGAGAGACCTTCACGGACATTGCCGACAACAACTTCAACACGGAAAAAGTCACCGCTGAAATAGACAGGCTGGCTGAGGAGTACCGTGGAATGACCGTCGCCACCTACGACCGCTTCTGGAGCGGCTGGACAGGGGGCTCCGCTGCGGAAATGAACTACGACACCGCAGTGGACTCCCTCAGGAGCTTCTATAAGCAGCGATACGAATTCATCACCAAAGACCTTGATGCCATATTGGGATAAGAAAGGAGGGCGGATATGCCTTTCACTATTATCAGGAACGATATAACCAAAGTAAAAGCCGACGCCATTGTAAATGCAGCGAACTCTTCGCTGCTTGGCGGCGGAGGCGTTGACGGCGCCATCCACAATGCGGCAGGTCCCGGGCTGCTGGAGGAGTGCAAAGCTCTCGGCGGCTGCAAGGTGGGAGAGGCAAAGCTCACCAAGGGCTATAAGCTGAACTGCAAGTACATCATACACACTGTTGGTCCTGCATGGCAGGGAGGAAACAGGAATGAGGAGGAGCTGCTGCGGTCATGCTACAGGAACGCCCTTGCACTGGCAAAGGAAAAAGGATGCGAGAGCGCGGCATTCCCGCTTATATCCTCGGGTATATATGGCTATCCAAAGGACAAGGCTCTGGACGCCGCAGTGTCGGAGTTCAGGAGCTTCCTTGCGGACAGCGATATGGATATAATCCTCGTCATCTTCGACAAGGACTCATTTGAGGTCAGCTCTGCCATCATGGGCGGTATAAGGCAGTACATCAGTGACGCCTATGCCCGTAATGCTGCAAAGCGGGACAAAAGGAACAGGCGTGAGCCGCTTATGGGAGCCGCCATGTCCGAGGCTGCAAAGCCCGTAAGTCTGTTCGGCAGGAAAAAGCACACCTCATTGAACAGCGCTCCTGCGGTGCTGTCCGAGGTTTCGGAGGAAGCCTGCTTTGAAGCCTCTGTCCCCGAACTTGAAGGGCTGCTGAAGGCTCAGGACGAGTCCTTCTCGGAGGCGCTGCTGCGGCTCATAGACGAGAAGGGCATGACCGATGTGGAGACCTACAAGAAAGCCAACATCGACCGCAAGCTCTTTTCAAAAATACGCAGCGACAAGAACTACAAGCCAAAAAAGCAGACCGCTGTGGCTTTTGCCATAGCTCTTGAGCTGGACCTCAATGAAACGGAAGCCCTTCTGGAAAAGGCAGGCTTCGCTCTTTCGGGAAGCCTCAGATTTGACCTTATAATCCGCTACTTCATCGAGCATGGCAACTATAATATATACGAGATAAACGAGGCGCTTTTCGCATTCGACCAGAGTCTCATAGGCTCGTGATTTGTCGCATTTCAAGCGACCATATGACCTCCGCTATGGTGTATACTGTAATTACAGTAAGGGAAGCACAGGGCTTCCCGCCACATCAGAACGGAGGTATTATTATGAAAAAGAATCTGACTGAACTGGTTTTTATCCTTGACGAGAGCGGCTCCATGAGCGGACTTACAGACGATACCATAGGCGGCTTCAATTCCCTTATCGCAAAGCAGAAGACCGAGGAGGGCGAGGCACTGGTGTCCACGGTGTTCTTCAGCAACGAGTCCAAGGTCATCCACGACAGGGTAAGGCTTGAGGACGTTCCTCAGCTCACCGGCAGGGACTATGTGCCCTCGGGCTGCACTGCCCTGCTGGACGCGGTGGGCGACGCTGTGCGCCACATCTCCAATATCCACAAGTACTCCCGCGAGGAGGATGTCCCCGAGCACACACTGTTCGTCATCACCACCGACGGCATGGAGAATGCCAGCCGCAGGTACAGCCACAAGGAAGTGAAAAAGCTCATCGAGAGAATGCAGGAGGAAAAGGGCTGGGAATTTGTGTTCCTCGGCGCAAACATCGACGCTGCCGAGACCGCAGGCTCCATCGGTATCAGGGCTGAGAACGCCGTTGATTACCATGCCGACTTCCGCGGCACAAAAGTTCTCTTTGAGTCCGTATCCTGCGCAGTCAGCGGAGTCAGAACAGCAAGCGGCATCGGCAAACGCTGGAAGAACGCTGTGGAAGCCGACAACAGGCGCAGGAACAAATAAAAAGCGGCGAGCCGCCGCCCCCTGTTTCGCGGCAATGCTTTGCAAAAAGGCACTTTATCTCCGCACATCTTGCTTTATTTTCGATTATATGCTATACTTTAAGCGGAAACCTACCGCGCCGCGGTGTAGTTTACCCATTATTCTGAAAGGCAGGAATGCAGTATGAAGACCTTGGTAGCATATTTCAGCGCAGAAACAGGAAAAACAAGAAAAATAGCAGAGGAACTGGCAAAGTCGGCAGGTGCCGACCTTTACGAGATAAAGCCTGCGGAGCCATACAGCGCCGCCGACCTGAAATGGGTAAATCCCCTTGCAAGGTGCAACCGCGAAAAGCTGGGCAAGAAGGACGTTCCCGTGTCGGGAAAGGTCGGCGGCTGGGACGAATATGACACGGTATATCTCGGTTTCCCCATCTGGTACTACGGAGCTCCCAACGTGGTCAGTACCTTTTGCAGGGAATACGACTGGACAGGCAAGAAAATATACATCTTCGCCACTTCGGGCAGCAGCGGCATCGGAAAAACTGCCGAAAAGCTCGCCCCATACATAAAGGGCGGCGAAATAGCCGACGCTAAAAGAGTCACATCGGCTTCCGAGGTGCTCTGACCCTTGACACACCCTGCAAACCGTGCTATAATGTAAAAGCTGGTTCGGAGGGCAAAACATTCGATAGAAATGCAATGCCGGATAAGACCGCAGGCTGAAATGTCTGCTGTTTTGTCCGGCTTTTTTTGTGGAGGTATTATGGAAAAGAACGATTTTACAAGCGGAGCGATACTGCCAAAGCTGCTGAAGTTCATGCTGCCTGTGCTGTTCGCCATGTTCCTGCAGTCCCTGTACGGTGCGGTGGACCTGCTGGTGGTGGGAAGATTCAGCGACAACGCCGCGGTCTCCGCAGTATCGACAGGCTCACAGATAATAATGACCCTTACCAATATCCTTGTAAGCTTTTCCATGGGCATAACCGTAGCCGTGGGGCAGAAAATAGGTCAGAGGCGTCCAAAGGACGCGGCTAAGACCATCGGCACGGGACTTATCATCTTCGCCTTTACGGGACTGCTGCTCACGGTCATCAGCGTCCTCGGCGCAGAGCTTCTGGCGAAGATAATGAACGCTCCCAAGGAGGCTTTTGACGTCACCGCAGGCTACATACGCATATGCGGCGGCGGATTTCTCATCATCACCGCGTACAACCTGCTGGGAAGCATTTTCCGCGGTCTCGGCGACTCCAAGACGCCCCTCATCGCCGTGGGCATAGCCTGCGTGTTCAATATAATCGGCGACCTTTTCTTCGTGGCAGTGCTGGGGCTCGGTGCAAACGGAGCGGCTCTTGCAACAGTTCTCGCTCAGCTCATAAGCGTTCTCATATCCCTTGTCATCATACGCCGCACAAAGCTGCCATTTGAGTTCCACAGGTCGGACATATGCATGAACAGCACCTGTGCAAAGGCTATATTCCGCATAGGAACTCCCATAGCCCTTCAGGACCTCCTTGTGGGAGTCTCCTTCCTTGTAATGCTCGCCATTGTCAACAAGATAGGACTCACCGCCTCGGCAGGCGTAGGCGTTGCGGAAAAGGTATGCGCCTTCATCATGCTGGTACCTGCGGCGTTCATGCAGTCCATGTCCGCATTTGTGGCGCAGAATTACGGTGCAGGCAAGGCAGACCGCGCAAAGCAGGCACTTAAAACAGGCATCGCAGTCTCCTTTGTATTCGGATTTATCATGTTCCTGCTGACATTTTTCCGCGGAGACCTCCTTGCAGGCATTTTCTCGGGCGACCGCGAAGCGGTGCTCAATGCGTGGGACTACCTGAAAGCCTACGCCATAGACTGTCTGCTCACCTGCTTCCTGTTCTGCTTCATAGGCTACTACAACGGCATACAAAAGACCACATTCGTCATGATACAGGGCATCTGCGGAGCCTTCTGCGTAAGGATACCCGTGGCGTTCATCATGCAGCACTTCGGTAACGGCTCACTGTTCCTCATCGGACTTGCCACCCCCTGCTCCACCATATTGCAGATAACCATGTGCTTTGCGGTCTATGCAGCTCTCAGCAGAAAGCCCAGCTCAGAATAAAAACAAAAACCGCAGTACCAAGGCACTCGCCTTTGATACTGCGGTTTATTCTATTTCATGTCAGAATTCTCAGCCGTCTTCCTTTTTCGGCTTTGCGACCACTATCCTGCGCTGCGACCCGTCGTCTGTACAGGTCACAAGAGTGACCCGTACATCATTTGCGTCATCAAGCACCCATGTTTCATCGGGATCAACGATAAAGGTTCCTGTTACATAATAGGTATAGAGATTTTTGTCGGTGTCGTAAAGCTTTATCTTCATGCCGCTCTCAACGTCCCTGAGATCATTGAAATATTCCTTGTAAATAGTGCTGCTGTGAGCGGCGATGCAGTAGTTCCCCTGCCCCAAAGCCCCTGTGTCGGGAAAGTGCCCTGCGGCTTTTGAGAGCACCTCATTGTCTGTGCCCTCCAGCACAGGCGCCTTGATATCAAGGGCGGGTATCTCTATGACAACATTGTTTTTCATCAGCTGCCAGCGCCGATAGTCGCGGAGCAGCTTTCTGCCTGCAAGGAACGAAAGTATGACCGCTCCCGCAAGGACAGCTGCTGCGCCTATAAGGAACAATACCCTATGAGGCTTTGAATGACTGACTTTTTTCATTAGTGTTCTTCTTTCCTGCGTAATACCTTGGAAGCGAGTACTGCTGCCGAGCCGAGAAGTATGAGGATACCGCCCAGAGCAGCTGCTGCGGCTGTGCTGATGTCATTGTTTCCTGTCTGCGGAAGATCGACTGCCTCCCCCTTATCATCGGTGCCTTTGCCTGTAAAGCGGTCTATCCTGTACTCAGAACCGTCCTCGAACTTTACGGCAACCGTGCCGTCCTCGGAGCTTACAGTCTCGGAAACCTTTATCTTTCTGCCTGCCTTTTTACTGCGGTCGGCAACTGCCATAGCCGAAAGCTGCTTATCGCTGTAGAAGTTCTTCTTATCAATGGTCTTTTCACCTGAGTATACCAGAGTCTCGATCTGACCGTCAGCTCTTATAAGCATGATCTCTGTGTCGGAGACAGCAGATACAGCGGCAGTTTCCGTATTATCACCCGACGTAAATTCCACTGCCTTTGTTCCGATCCAGTTATACTTTATATTTTCCTGAGAGCCGTCCTCGGCGTTGGTAACTGTCATATTGCCCTTGCCGTCTGCGCTGTAGTACTTCATGCTGCCGCCGTTTCTGCTGCTCCAGAGACCGGCGGTAAAGAGGTCCTTTATCTCGGGGAGAGCTGTAAGGTCTACCTCTTTGCCCTCCTGATCGACAGCTGCACCGCCGATGGGATCGATAGACAGGCTCTGTCCGTCCATGAAGAACATATTGTACCTGCCGCTGCCTTCAAAACCTGCGTATTCAAAGTCGGGGCTGATGCCTGATATGCGCTCAAGGTAGGCAGATGCCATTTCTTTGAGCTGTGATGAGGTATAAAACTCTTCGTCAGTGCGGTGATTTGGGTCATATGTAAGCTTATACCCGCTTCCGTCCTCAGTTGTTACTGTCAGTTCAGAGATGCTGCTGAATGTGACATTTAATTTGGTCTCGTCGTCTGTGCCCTTGCCGCAGATGATGGCACCGTCGCTGTATTCTGCTGTGCCTTCCCATTCAAGACCGTTCTCTCCCGAATATACAGCGGCGCTTCCGTCCTCATTGAAGAAAACGAAATAGTGCTTTGAGCTCATATTACCGATAAGTCCCACACGGTATACGCCTGCTCTGAGATATTCAAACTTAACGGACTTGCCGTCGGGAGCAACTGCTGTGTTCTCAAATCTGTCGAAGTCCTTGTACTCGGCAATAACGCTGCCCTTTTCGTCCATGAGCTGCACCAAAGCCATGCCGTTTTCGCCGTAAGTTACCTCGGCTGATGAAGCCTTTTTATCGCTGTGTGAATTGTGGTAATCTGTCACAAGCTCCTTTATCTCGGGAGTAGTGATGTAATCGAAGCTGCCGAAGCCTATACTGTTTGCATAGAAAAGGTTCTCGGAAGTGCCGTCCTCCCATGTGATGACTGCATTCTTCTTATCGGCAAATGAGATCTTTCCTGTGCGGCTCTCTGAGGAGATGCCGTCGGAGATGTCCATGGTGATGTTATCGCCGTCCTGCGCAAAAGTGAAGCTCTTTTCGGGAGCGCCGCTCTGATAGCGGATAATACCCCTGTTGTTATTGCGGAAATTGTAATAGGCGTCGTTTTCTCCGCCGTTATTCGCCCACCAGATGCCTGCTTTCAGATGAGATATATCAATGCCCTCTGACATTATCTCTGTGGTGTTGTATGCCTTGTCAACGGCTGCGATATAATAATCACTTATATCTGTCACATCGTATGTTACGGAAATATTTCTGTTTTCGTCCGCATATCTGTATGCAGGAAGGATATCCGAGAAGTCGTAGGAATTATATATGTTCTGTTCGTAAGCGTCCGTGTTGCCCATGATGGTATTGATGAAAAGTGAGTCGGCTTTGAGAGGATTGCCCGGACCGCCGAATAATGGAATATAGACAGTTTGGAACGCAAAGGCGATATCCTTCATCTCTGCAAGCTTCGGGCTCTCCGCAGTATACTCGCCTGCGATGCCGCCGTTTCCCTTGCCCATGATGTAAATGCCGTCAAGTTCATCGTCGGTACAGGTTATCTCCAGAAGCTTCCTGCCGTTCTCCTCCTTTGACTTCACCTCAAGTGCAGGTGCGGTCTTGTCTATGATAACGGGGAAATCAAAGGTCTGAGGAGACTTCTCCGCGCCCTCATAGAAGACATATGCTTCGATAACGCCCTTGTATTTGCCCTCGGGAAGACCGCTCATGTCATTCTCTGAGATGTATCCCATGGGTGTATATGCAGGGAGCGCATCGTTATTGGAGGAGTCCAGTACCAGCTCATTGTCAGCGTTATAGAGCTTTATGTCTGAAACGCGGGCGGATCTGAGCAGAGAATAATCTAATGATACCTGTTCAGCCATTCCGTCACCGTCGGGAGAGAGGTATATCCCCTCGGAGGAGCACTTCTCCTGTATCTCGTTATATTCCTCATCATAGTAGTCGGGGAAGAAGAACGGCTCCATAATTGCGGTTTCCTTTACATCAGCAGGGAGCCTTTCAAGAAGCTGAGATACAGCCTCCGCGATGCCTGCAAAGGAATGGGAAGAGCTCATTATTCCGTCACCTGAATATGTGCGGTATGCATAGGGAGCAAGGTCCTTTGTGCCGTTATGGAAGATAGGCACCTGCGCCCAGTCTCCGTAGAAGCCCATGACGGGAATAGAGATGTCACAGCAGTTTTCCGCACCGCTGAGAATGATGTAGCCCTCAACAAAGAAGCCGTTGGGGAATGCAGTGCTGTGTGCCGCCAGATCCTCGGCAGAAAGCTCTGCGTTTATATTTACTGTGCGGCTCTCCTGTGCAGTCGCCGTAAGCAGCTCCGAGAGGTCGGCTGTAACGCCGATATTGCTTGCGCCGCTGATAATCAGCTGCTCCGAGTCCTCCATGGGAGTGCCGTCCTCGGCAGTCAGCACCAGCTTTGCCTCGGTAAATTCAACGTCCTCATCGGTAAGGTTCCTGATATCGACATCAAAACTGAGCTGAGAAGTGATATTGTCCTTCAGCTCCACTTTGGCAAGACCGGACTCCCCTGTGAGGATAACTCTGTCATTCAGGGCATTTTTCATGTTCACAAGTCCTGCGCCCTGACGTCTGGGACTTTCGTAAACATCGCCGTTCATGAAAAGAACAGCGGAGTTCATCATGATATTCTTGATAAGGTCTGTCTTTTCGTTACCTGTGAGCTCAATGCCGTTCTTTCTGAGGTACTGGTCAAATACAGCCACACAGCCTGCCACATAGGGCGAAGCCATGGAGGTGCCGTTCATCTGCTTGAGACCGTTGTCATAGGCGGCAGATGAGACTGCAGTTCCGATACCTGCAATATCGGGCTTGAGGGTAAGGTCGGCTGCGGGGCCGAATGAGCTGTATTCGCTTATTCCGCCGTCAAGGGGAGTAACTATGCTCAGTGTGCTGTCAAGGCGGATCTTTCCGGATTCTGCCTCTTTAAGCTTGTTTCCGTCATTCATTGAGACGAATGCAGCAGGGAAAGGATTGCCCTCCATGTTAATAGTAATGAGATCGCCGTCCTCGGCGTTGTCGCAGATTATCATGGCAATAGCTCCCGCCATCTGCGCATTCATTGCCTTTTCCCAGAAGTGCAGTTCTCCCCTGTCAATGAGGGCGATCTTTCCCTGTAGGTCCTTGCCGTCAAAGTCCTCAAATAAGCCCAGACCGCAGTAAACATATTCATATACGTCATCGCTGAGGAAATCGCTGAGAGTGCCTTGGTCGGTGTCACTGAAGGGGATCTCGTCATCAAGTCCCTCGATCCGGAAACAGGGGGAGCGGCGGACAGAATTGTTTGCGGCTGCGACGCAGAAAGCGTCCCTGAAAGCGGAGGGCTCTCCCACAGTATGAGTGTCGGGGGCAGAGGTATCTATATCCAGATAATTACCATTTCCCATAAAGCTGTTGCTGTCATTGCCTGCTGATGCAACGACCATGATACCTGCATTATTCAGTGCGGTTATGGTGTCCTTGTACGGTATCTTTTCAAAATCGGGATCGGGACTTCCGAGACTGAGGTTGATGACATCAGCCTTGAGTTTTGCAGCGTCCTCGAGGGCTGCAAGTATGGCGTCCGACTCAGCAGTGCTCATAGTGATGCCCAGTTCGTCGATGGTGATCTGCTTGAATACCTTCATCATCACCAGCTGAGCGTCCCTTGCGATGCCCGAGAGCTCCGCGCTCTCATCGTCACTTATCATATTGCCTGCGGCTATGCCTGCGACATGAGTGCCGTGATAATTCCCGGGATCTGTGTATTCATAGGGAGTATCATCGGTGTAGTCTATAACATAGGGCAGCTTGCTGCTGATATATGCCCTTTCGGGATCGATAGACACGTTAAGCTCGGCAGCTGCGGCAGCAATGTCGTCCTTTGTGAGCTTGTTCTCCTTATCGTCAATGGGAGCGAACATATCATGGGTGATGTCAAATTCCGAGTCAAGAACGGCGATGACCTCGCCCTCTCCGAAATACCCCGTAGTTTCTCCGAAATAGTTCATATCACTGAGTTCGGAAGCTGTGTATAGCTCGGGCTTTACGACATTCACGGTCTCCACCTTCGTAATATCCTTCACCCAGCGGCATGACCCTGCTTCGTCCAGCAGACCTGCGGGCAGGCTGCATGAAAAACCGTTCATGAGTACATCGTAGCGGTAGCTGATCTCAAGCTCGGGGTAAAGGCTGCGGAGATACTCCTCCGCCTGACTGCTGATCTGACGGAGAGAGGCTGCCTTTGCATCTGCTTCGGCGGTATCAAGGTAATCCGTTCCCATTTCCGCTGCTGCTTCTCCTGCGAGCACCGCATCTCCGCTGAGACTGATTATAACGGGGATCAGCTTTCCGTCCTTCGCCTCTGCTGCCAGCGCAGCAGGAAGCCCGCAGTTAAGAACCGCAGAGCCTCCGATCAGCGCCGCAGTAGTCATACTGAGAAAATGGCGTGTGAAGTTCTTCATTTTTTCATCGATCCTTTCTGAAAATAATTCTTACATCAAGCGCTTGAAATGTACATTATGAATTACTCTGTTATTCTTTTCGGAGGATGTATCCCTCTATACTCTTCACAACTGACAGCCCGTTTTTTTTGCAAAAAATTTTCACAAAGCGATTATTTTGTCATGGTGCACATATTGACTTGTGGATTATTGTGAATTATGTAATCAAAGCCACCCGTAAAACCGGTGGTTCGAGGAAGCCACAGAAGGACTTGATACGGACACTGCCCATTAAGGGGCGGAATACAAAAAAGCTCCTGCAAATATCCATTGCAGGAGCTTTTTGATATTACTCATCTCCGAATTTCTCATCATAAATATCGGTCCAGCTGTCACCGTATTCATCTTCGGCTTCAGCCTCTAATCTTATATAAACATGAGCAAGGAAGTCAACAAAATTTTCATATTTTTCTATTTCATCATCAACGCTGTATATTTCGCCTGTTTTAGATGAAAAAAGAAGATCCTTTCCTGAACCGCCTATACTACCTATTACTACTGCATCTTTATGAATTTTACTTATTTCCGGGAAAAAGAGCTCAAATTCACCGCCCATGATACGGGCATATTTTGTCAGCATAAGCCAGCTTTTATACATATCGGGGATACTGATGTTATTATCTTTTTCCCAATCTGATATCTCCTCAAATGAAGCAGGCGGATCAAATTTATAGCTGCAATTTAAAATTGAAGATATCTTTTTTATGTCCTCAAAATCGTCAAATACTCTTTGGATAATGTTTTCCATCATACATTTCTCCTCCTATTGGTAGTTTTCAAAATTTAATCATATTAGTGAAGCTTAACCTGATAGTTAAGCTCTGAGTGTATATGCGTTATAGGTCAACAGCCGACGTCCGGTTATTGTCTTTCAGCAGTATAGTTCAGCCATTTCAGAACGTGCTGAATATATGTGTCCCAGAAATACCAGTCATGTATCCCCTCTCCTTCTTCATAGGTGACCTTTGCACCTGCTTCCGAAAGAGCCCTTGCAATTGAGCGATTTGCCTCCAGAAGTACGTCCTGAAGTCCGCAGGCTATATAGAAATCGGGGAACCGTCTGTCGGGATCGTTTTTTATTATCTCCATAAGATAACGGGGATTCCGGTCGGAGTTTCTTGTCTTTTCGATGTCGCCGAAGTTTCTGACCTCTCCAAGTGTGTTGCCCTCTGTTTCAACCCAGCTGACAGGGTATTCATAGAAATGCAGTGCTCCCGAAAGGACAGCCGCCTTGCCGAAGGTCTCGCTGTATTTCAGATCTGTACTTTTTAAGAACAGTATAGCATATTATCAGCCCGATTGCAACACAGAGCATACAGCAGATGCATAAAGACAGCTTTTATGAAAGTCACACAGAGATGGTCATCAATGCTGTACAATTCCCGAATAATATGTTATAATATAGCTGTAATACAAACCGGCATCAGACTGTCATTGAAATAGAAGTTATGTATGCCGGAAAACTGCAAATATATCATACGAAGAAAGGCTCTGACAAGGAGGATATAACAATGTACTTGGAAAATATCAACTGCCCCGACGACATAAAAAAGCTGGAGGTATCTCAGCTTCAGACACTTGCGGACGAGACAAGAGCCGCACTCATCAACAAGATAAGCAAAGCAGGCGGACATCAGGGACCTAACCTCGGTGTTGTGGAGCTGACTGTGGCATTCCACTATGTATTCGACTCCCCCAAGGACAAGATAGTATTTGACGTTTCCCACCAGTGTTACCCTCACAAGATACTGACAGGCAGAAAGGAAGCCTTCCTTGACGAGGAGCATTTTCACGATGTGACAGGTTATACCAATCCCAGCGAGAGCGAGCATGATATGTTCATTGTCGGTCATACATCGACATCCGTTTCTCTTGCCCTCGGACTTGCAAAGGGGCGCGACCTGAATAAGCGCAGTGAGAATATAATCGCCCTTATCGGCGACGGTTCACTTTCGGGCGGCGAGGCTCTCGAAGCTCTCGATTACGCAGGTGAGTATGACAAGAACCTCATAATCATCGTCAACGACAACGACCAGAGTATCGCTGAAAATCACGGCGGACTCTACAAAACGCTGAAAAAACTCCGAGAATCGAACGGAACTGCTGAGGACAATCTCTTCCGCGCACTGGGACTGGACTACCGCTATCTTGATGACGGTCACGATACCGCAAAGCTTGTGGAGCTGTTTGAGAGCGTGAAGGGCATCGACCACCCTGTTGTGCTCCATATCCACACTATCAAGGGAAAAGGTCTGCCCTACGCCGAAAAAGACCGTGAAAGCTGGCACGCAGGCGGTCCCTTCCACGTTGAGGACGGCTCTCCGCTGTATCCTTATGAGGGCGGAGAAAATGTTGTATTCAACTGCCTGAAAGAGCTGCTGGACACGCACGAGAATGCCATTGTTCTGAATGCCGCAACTCCCATGGGACTGGGCTTTGTGCAGGGAGTCCGTGAGGAATATGTACAGCGCGGACAGTTCATCGACGTCGGCATTGCAGAGGAAAATGCAGTCGCTATGGCAGGCGGTATCGCGCGAAACGGCGGCACGGCAGTATTCGGCACATTTGCGCCGTTCTATCAGCGTACATATGACCAGATGTCCCACGATGTGTGTCTCAATGACAGTCCTGCCACATTCCTGATACTCAGCCCCGGCGCATACGGTATGAATTCCAATACTCACATTGCGCTGTGCGATATACAGATGTTTGCTCATATCCCAAATCTCATTTATCTTGCACCTGCAAGCAATGAGGAATTCGTGCAGATGTTCCGCTATGCCACAACTCAGAAGCAGCACCCTGTTGCTATCAGAGTGGTGGACAATCTGAGATCAACAGGTGTCGCTGACGATACAGATTACTCCGTTCTGAAAAATAAGATAGTACGCAAGGGCAGCAAGGCGGCGCTCATTGCAGTGGGCGGACTTGTTCCCATGGCACTTGAAGCTGCCGACAAGGTAAAGGAGCAGACAGGAACGGAGATCACTGTCATCAACGCCGCATTTGTCAGCGGTGTGGACGAGGAACTTCTTGACTCGCTGAAAAAAGACCACAGCCTTGTCATCACCATTGAGGACGGCGAGGTCATGGGCGGCTACGGACAGAATATCGCAGCATTTTACGGTGATTGTGATATGCGTGTACACTGCCACGGAATTTCCAAGGCATTCCACACGGAATTCAAGGCAGAGGAACTGCTTGCTGCTCACGGTATTTCTGTGGATAAGCTGACTGCTGAGATGATCAGTGCGCTGAAATGAGAACTCGCCATAATTGGCGGCAAAGGATAATACAACTATAAAAACACCGCCGCTCGGGACTAACCTGAACGGCGGTGGTGTTTTTTTTATTCGCTGACAAGCTGTCCTGATTTTTTGCGGCTTTTTGTGTCAGGCTTTATTGCTCAATACCTGTCTGCATATATTTTCCGAGCCTCGGCAGTGACTCTGCGGATAAAGTCTTCTTTTGCGTCGGTGTAGGCGTTTCGGTCATTGCCGTATTTCTCACACAGCTCCAGTTTCAGCGCTTCATATTCCTTTGCGATACTGAGGTTTTCGTTCAGATAATCGCGGAAGCAGAGGTAATTCTTCCACTCCTCCGAGTCTTTTGGAATAACGTGGATATGGTGAGTTCTTGTATCTTTTTCAAAATCGCCCTTGACATAAAGCAGGTGTTCGGGACGCTCATCGAAACGAAAAATGATACTGCGCTCCGCAAGCTTTTCATTGCGGGCAATGACCTCATCAAGATCATTGACAGCAACGGCAATATCTATTATCGGCTTAGCTTTTACGGACTTTACAGATGTGCTGCCGATGTGCTGAACATCGGCGTTCAGACCGTCCAGAGCACTCTGGATATCGGTGATAACAGTCCTTGCACTTTCCTCCCATGCAGGCTGGTGCTCTTCAAGGAAAACTGTTCCGCGCTTCATTCCAATGCTCATTTTACACCTCATTTCTCTCAAAATCCACCCTCACCGCCGACAAGCATATCATAGGTCACGCCGTACTTTTCCGCAATATCCTTTGCATAGGACGAGCCCTCCGGCTGTGCAAGAGCCACCTTGAAGGAACGCTTGCCGTCCTCAGTCTGCATGATAAGCGAAGCTGCACCTGCACCGCTGCTTTCGCTTGTAAGCTCCTCGGCATCCTCTCCCAGCTTGTGCATATGGGTATTATAGATAGTTCGCACGGCTTTCGTCAGCAGTGCTTTTACGGAATCTCTTGCGATATAGTAGCCCTCTTCAAATGAAGTGGTGGAGAAAGTCTCATTCAGCAGCAGAAGGCTTTTGCCTGTGGACTGTGAGAAGATCTCCTTGAAACGAATGCACTCTTCTCCCAGCCTTCCCAAGTCCATTGTTTTGTCCTCATCCGCAGGGAAGTGGGTGTAGATGCAGTCGCAGGGAACATAGCGAAAATTCTCAGCCGGAACAAAAAGTCCTCCCTGCGCCAGAATGAAAAGCTGTCCGACAGCCTGTGTGATCGTAGTCTTTCCGCCGCGGTTTGCACCTGTGAGGATATAGACGGTATGTTTCCGATGAAAATACAGGTCATTGGGCACGATCTCGCTGACATTCTCCATGTTCATAGCGAGCTTCAGATTGTAGAAGCCCTCGGCTTCCATCGAAGTTCCGCCCTCAGTGAGCGGCTTTGCCTCGCTGAACACGCATCCCTTTTCCATCAGACCGCTGATCAGCTCCGCACATCTGATGTAGTATACAAACTCCGGCACCAGTCCGGAGACATTTACGATCGCAGTATTTGCATATTTGCTCAGCGTATCTCTCAGCTTCTTTACAAGAGAACCGAGCATTTTGTTTACAACATTGTCAAGATAGAATGTGGAACTTGCAGCTGCACCGTCTGCCATAGCATTTACAATTGTTGACTTGGCTCTGGCATCAGCAGCGAATGAAGACTGCACCGCAAGCAAGCCTGCCTCATTCTTCATATAATCCATAATGCCACGCTTCTTCTCACTGTTTATGGGATGATAGTGCATATCACCGTCCCAGTCTGCTGTGTCATGCAGCCTGTCATTAGAAGCAACAGCATCGGCAAAATTGCTGACGATACCCGATTTCTTGAATGGCTTTTTATTGACGGAGACAAGCCCCATGCTGACAGCTTCAAAACGCTCGTTGACATTGATGCCGAGGGTGACGCTCTGTACATCAGACGCTTTCATTTTTAATACAGCAATGTCCTTCTTCATTTCGGCAAAGAGGGCATCCTCGTAAAGATCGGTAATGTAGTCCCGAAGCGAGACCAGTCCCTCAGAGCTTATTCTCTCATCAGAAAGACAGTCCCGCATAGCCTCTACGGTTTTTATGTAGTCGTTCAGTTCGTCAAGGCGATGAAAAAGATGCCATAGCCCAAGCTCCTCATCGGAGGTCTTGTGCATAGTGGAAAAATCCCGCATAAACTGTATCTTGTCAAAAAGCTGCATCATAGTCTTTCTCAGTTCAGGCGTCCGAAGAATATCCCCGAATATCTGCTGCCGGTATACGGCAACTTCCGGATCGTCAGTTATTTGCGAGATCACATTTGTGATAAAACGACGTTCTCTTGCATCGTTCGATATTTCCTGAAAGAAAGCGTCAAGTCCGAGATCGTGCATCACATGATCTGGCAGCGTGCGGTATTCAGCATCCGAACCTATGGGATGCAGCAGACTGAATTCGGTATTCTGATGCATACGATCACCTCTTAAAGCTTCTTCAATGGGATACAGATATAGCTGACAGTTTCGGCAGGATTCTCGTCAGGCGGCAGATAAAACTCCAGCGAATAATTGCCTGCAAGAGTATAGCCCTGCAATGCCGGCAGCCATTCCGACCATATCTGCGTATTGACTTTCTGCATACTGTCAGGCAAAGCTCCCACGCATCTGAATATTGCCCACAGTCCGCCGGGTATCTGATAGGTTTCACAGCCTGACGGGATATCCAGCCACGGCAGATACAGGTCAGCGATCCGATAGTCAAAGGTCTTGCCGTCCATGTCCGAGCATACACCGAACATTCCTTTCAGCCCCTTCATGTCTGACGCCCACTCACTCCAAAACTTCGGAACTTCTTTGTAGCTTGTCTCGGCATTGAATCTCTTTTTGATGCCGACAACAGTAAACGGCGCCTTTTCCACAATTTTGTAATCCAACATATTTCCGCCCTCCAATGTGATCTTGATATGCAGCGGAGCGAATGACCGCAGATTTGCACCTGCCTCTCTCGCCTGTGACGGGGTGATGCCGTGAAAGTGCTGAAAGGCTTTTGCAAAGCTGTCAGGGGAATCATAGCCGTACTTCATGGCAATGCCGATAATCTTGCAGTCCGAGCAGCTGAGCTCCTGTGCCGCCAGTGTCATACGGCGGGCACGAATGTATTCCCCGACAGTCATACCGCAAAGCGCACTGAATATCCGCTGATAGTAGAATGGAGATAATGCAGCTTTCTTTGCGATCTCCCCGATATCCAGCTTCTCCGGCAAATTCTGTTCAATATATTGAATGGAAGCCTGAAACCCTTCGATCCAGTCTTTCAAAACAGTCACCTCGTTCCGCTAAAAATATTTTATCACATCAGAGGATTTTTTGTCCCGACTTTTTCTGCACTCTTTGTCGGGGTAATTATCGTTGATCACCGGGATACAAGCCCGGTGCCAGTCCTGTATCAATCATTATACTATACCATCACTGAAAAGTCAATCAGCAGTTATGCTGCTCACAGTAGTTTGTTTTCTTGCAACTCAGTGACCGCATATAAAAGAAACGGCAGCTCTGATTATACGGGCAAATCCCGAACGGAGCTGCTGTTGTTTTATCGAAATGAACTGTCGCAAAATATGCGATAGTTGAAAGACAAATACATTGTATTTTAATTTTGAATGTGATATAATGAAGATGGTTAATTTGTCAGGAAACCAGCCGCAGTGACTGAATGTATCTGAAATAAGGAGGAAGAAAAATGCGTGATCTTAATATTGATTTCATGGAACTGTATAAACGCGCAGATCGTTTTATCAAAGATGCTTATTCTTCTTCCGAGGGCGTTTCGGAATACATACGCTTAATGGAAGCCAGCTTCAATAGGGGCAGCGCCAATATCCGAGGTTGGAAAAGCGATTACGATAACCTTAAACATATACGCTGGATAAGAAATCAACTTGCTCACGAAGTCAGCTATGACAGCGATATATGCTCAGAAAGTGATTACGAGTGGCTCGATGATTTCTATAAAAGATTGTTTTCTTCAACCGATCCTCTCGGAGGATTAAGAACATTTGAAAATATAGTATCCTATAATAGGAATAGGCAAAAGCCTTCGGCTGCAAACAGACCTCAACAATCACCAAGAGTGGTATATCCTCCGCCGCAGACTATGCAGCAAAGACCGAATGCTAACCAATCTGCCGGATGTTTAAGTACATTTATGATGATGCTTATTTTATCCGTATCTATCATTGTTTCGCTTTTTATGTTTTTATAAAAGATGATCGGGAACAGCTAATTAAGCCGTTCCCGATGTTTTTATATCTCAAAATATACGGCTAAATCCATTGGATTGAACTGATCTTTGTTTACTACGCACTGCCAGCCAAGAACATAAGCCAGCTCTATCTTGTCAGCGCCTTCGATAGGTTCTATCTTCCATATTCTTTGTATACTTGCTAATTTTCTGCTCATAATAATCATTCCTTTCATAGTTTTTTGTGGTTCCCGTTGGAAGGCTCGAACTTCCATTATCGGAGTCAAAGACCGATGTCCTGCCTGTTAGACGAAACGGAATTTGTGAAAACTATCTGTAAAACATGACAGTGCCATAAGCGAAAGCAGACTGACAGGCTCATAAAAAGTGAGCGAGTAAAACGAGCGCCAT
>JAFWTA010000046.1 GCA_017519145.1 Ruminococcus sp. | reverse complement strand
TAGCTTTGCTAAATTCTGATTTGAGTAAGTAGTAAGTAGAGAGTAGTGAGTAGAAGTTGACGCACTGAATAATACTACTCACTACTTACTACTCTCTACTCACTCGGAATTTAACACCTGCGGTGTTAAATTCCGATTTATCTTATTAAAACTATTATACCAGTTCCCCTCAATTTCGTCAATATCTTCTGCCATAACTCTTTTTATCTTTTCCTATGGCTTTTTTATCAAAATCATGGTATAATATGATTATACTTTTTTAAGGAGAGCTTGCTATGGCTAATAATGATATTAACAGAATGAAAGAGCTGAATGATCTGCTGGCAAAGGCTGCTGACGCTTACTATAATACAGGCGTTGAGATAATGTCCGACAAGCAGTACGACCAGCTTTATGACGAGCTGGAGGCACTGGAGAAAAAGACAGGCGTTATCCTCAGCGGAAGCCGTACCCAGCAGGTGGGCTATGAGGTGTCATCGGGACTCCAGAAAATAAGACATACCACCAAAATGCTGTCTCTGGACAAGACCAAGAGTGTTGAGGAGCTGAAAAGCTGGCTGGGCGAGCATGAAGGCTTTCTTAGCTGGAAGCTGGACGGTCTTACACTGGTGCTCACCTATGACGGCGGTATCCTTACGCAGGCGGTCACCCGCGGAAACGGCGAGATAGGCGAGGACATCACTGCCAACGCAAGGCACATAATCGGTATCCCTGCACGCATTCCTTTTACGGGACATCTTGTGGTCCGCGGCGAGTCCCTCATGAAGTACAAGGATTTCGAGAGAGTCAACGAGGAGATAGAGGAGGGGGCAAAGTACAAAAATCCCCGTAATCTCTGCGTGGGAACTGTCCGCAATCTGGACTCCCGTGTGACTGCGGAGCGAAATATCAACTTCTTCGCATTCAATCTGGTGTCTGCCGACGGCTATGAGGAGAACTCCTTCTCGCGCCGTCTGGACTGGCTTGAAGAGCAGGGCTTTCAGCGCGTTTACGGTGTTAAGGTAAAGTCCGACACCGTCGAGGGCGCCGTTGCTGACTTTGAAAAAGCTGTGGCGGAGAACGAGTTCCCCTCGGACGGTCTGGTGCTCATGTATGACGATGTGGCGTACGGCCTCAGTCTGGGCGAGACCTCTCACGCTCCCAGAAACGGCATAGCCTTCAAATGGCGTGACGAAACTGCGGACACCACTCTCCGCAAGGTGGAGTGGTCCGCCAGCAGAACGGGTCTCCTCAATCCTGTGGCTATATTCGACCCTGTGGAGCTGGAGGGAACTACGGTCACAAGGGCTTCCGTTCACAACCTCAGCATAGTTAAGCAGCTCCGTCTGGGAATAGGGGACACTCTTACCATTTTCAAGGCGAACATGATAATTCCGCAGGTGCTTGAAAACAAGACCGCCTCAGCAAGTCTGGAGATACCTGCGGTATGTCCCGTCTGCGGCGGCGCAACAGAGATACGCACTTCCGATGAGGATGTGGAAACTCTTGTATGTCCCAACAAGGACTGCGCTGCCAAGCACATCGGCAAGTTCGAGCACTTTGTCCAGCGCGACGCCATGAATATCGTGGGAATGTCAACAGCTACCATAGAGACACTGGTTTCGGAGGGCTTTGTCCGCGAGTTCCGCGACTTCTATCACCTTGACGACTACAAGTTCAAAATAGTTGTGCTGGAGGGCTTCGGCGAGAAGTCATATCAGAAGCTTGCGGACGCCATTGAGGCTTCACGAAAGACAGAGCTGAGCCGTGTGCTCTACGCCATGGGAATACCCAATATCGGCAGACAGGCTTCCCGCCTTATCTGTGCAAAGTACACCACTGCCGAGGAGCTTGAAAAGCTTTCCGCTGCGGAGCTTACCTCCATTGACGGCATCGGAGAGGTGCTGGCAAATGACTATGTGAAGTTCTTTGCAGACGAGAAAAATCTCAGGGAGTTCCGTGACCTGCTGGCAGAGCTTGAAATTGAAGAGGCTGAGGCAGTGAACAGCGAGTCCGCCATTGCAGGCAAGACCTTTGTCATCACAGGCTCGGTACACATCTGGAAGAACCGCAAGGAGCTCCAGGCATATATCGAGCAGAACGGCGGCAAGGCGTCGGGCTCGGTGTCCTCGAAGACGGACTACCTTATCAACAACGACAACACTTCTAACTCTGCCAAGAACAAGACTGCCAAGGAGCTCGGCATTCCGATAATAACCGAGGAGGAGTTTCAGGCGCTTATCAGCGGCTGAAATTCCGTGAATTGAGAGTGTAGGGACGACCATTGGCCGTCCCTGCAAATAATATTAAGGCGGACAATTTGTCCGCTTTTTTTGAAAATTCTGTAATAAAACCAGAAGTCACTCGTCTAACTAAGTGAGGAGGTGAGAAGATGAAGCAGGAATTCCATGAGATATACGAGAAATACAGCTCCGCCCTCTATACCTTTATCCTGAGACTGTGCGGCGATGAGCAGCTTGCCAAGGACATTCTTCAGGATACCATGCTGAAGGCTATGACAAGCGCCGAAAGCTTTCGGGGAAGCTGCTCCGTGAGGACATGGCTGTGTACTATCGCGAAAAATCTCTGGTACGACCACCTGAAAAAGGCTGAGAGCAGAAACAGCTCTGCGGAGAGCCTCGGCGAGACAGCTGCACAGAGGAGCCTTGAGGAATGCTTTGCCGACAGGGAGACTGCCCTGCGGATACATCATCTTCTCCACGACCTTGAGGAGCCGTACAGAGAGGTATTTACCCTGAGAGTTTTCGCAGAACTGAAATTCGCCGACATAGCAAAGGTTTTCGGCAAGAGTGAGAACTGGGCAGGCGTGACCTATTATCGCGCTAAACAGAAGCTTTTGCAGCTTCTGAAAAAGGAGGGACTTTTATGAACAGAAAGGATATAGACTGCAATGTTATCATCGACCTGCTGCCCCTTTACAAGGAGGAGATATGCAGCGAGGCGACAAGGGAGCTTGTGGAGGAGCACCTCCGCAGCTGCGAGGACTGCCGACAGCTCTGCGAGAACATGACCCTGCCCGAGCCCGAGAAAAAGGCAGTTCCCGACGAAGCCGAGACCTTTAAAAAGGTGGGGAAGAAGGTAAAAAGAGGAAAGTTCTACAGGAGAGCGCTGATACTCATATTTGCGGTTTTTGCAGCTTTAAATGTTGCATGGCTGAAGCTGAAGTTCTTTCCGTATAAGGAATTCTCAGCTGATATGGGCGAATATAATGGAGACTGTTATCAGGTATGTGAAGGAGGATATTATTATAATGTGGTAGAGCCACATTATCTTTCGTTTTTTGACGGGAAACTGTATATCTGGAAGGAAATGGCAGGCAAGGAGGAAAACGTCTCTGTACTCACAGTTATTCCGAGGGTAACAGGAGATACCAAGTATGCTGTCGCCATAAAAACCAACTCGGAATACATGGAGATACCTG
This sequence comes from Ruminococcus sp., assembly GCA_017519145.1. Classification (GTDB taxonomy): domain Bacteria; phylum Bacillota; class Clostridia; order Oscillospirales; family Ruminococcaceae; genus Ruminococcus. Next base: position 16,486 of record JAFWTA010000046.1, on the reverse strand, counting down.
TGACGGACTCAATTGAATTTGATCCGAGCGGATATAAGTTCCACGACAATGACGAACACGCAAAACAGGTGCTGAACGATAATCGTGAGGAGATAGAAGAACTAATGGAAGCCGCACAGAAAAAGTGGGGCGAATATCTGAAATAAGAAAAGCGGACAGTCATACTGTCCGCTGTTTTTTACATATTCTTGTTGAGCATATCCACAGCCCACTCTGTGTCGATTATCACCTCGTTATCGGCAAGAAGGGAGGTCTTGAAGGTCTTTGCAACCTGATCGTAGTTTTCCTTGGAGAAGGCAGTGCCGCCCCACTTGTCATTGTCGAACCTGATAGCGAAGCTGTATGTATCGTCCTTTTCCTTTGTGAAGTATATCTCGGTTATCCTGAGGTCCTGTGAGGATGTCTGTATATCGGCAACGATGAACAGCTTCATGAGCTCGATGATACGGTCATCAAGTCCCTCGTCGAGGATGACGAGCTTTTCGCGGAGCTGGTTCATATCGGTCACAACACGCCTTGTGTAGCCGTTATCGAAGTTGTAGCCGCTTTCGTTGTCATTGCTGAGGTCCTTCATGCACTTTTCGGCAGTGTCAGGGTCTCCGGGAACGTAGCTGACGATGTACTTCTCACCGGGCTGGTGATAGATAGTGGGGAAGAAGATGAGAGAGTTGTCGTCACATTCTGAGCAGTGCCATCTGAAAGCCTCGCCGTTCCTGATCTTCTGTTTCATTTCGGGAGCGTCTGTAACGTCTATAATATCCCAGACAGTCATCTCCGAGAGCTTTTTGCACTTAGGGCATTTTATCATTTCAACATGAGTTTTTGACATAGTAATAACCTCTTTTCTCTGGTGCCAATATCTGCACAGGTGATTTTTATTATTATAACATAAAAGCGAAGCGTTATGATATAATTGCCCGATATGCAGGGAGCTGATCTGTGATCAGCGTATCTGCAAGGGCTTTTTGATCAATTATAATGAATGCTTTGCATTCATTATATCATATATTAAGCGATAAAGCAAGTATAAAACTACTGCGGAAGTTCATTAATAAGCGGTCCGGATTGTTTCAGTATCTTCTCAGCTTTTTTAGCTGGGATCACCGGTGATTGAAGTGGTGGGGGCTTTTGTTTATTCTTCCATCTTTCTTAACGCGCAGGTATCATCAGTGTTTTAGCATTATTGTGCTTCAAAAGCTTCCAATTCATTGCATAGTGAAACAAAATCTTCATATACAGTTATTGTCTGTAAATATCGGTAATCAAGAATAAATCCTGATGCACGATGACGCAGAAAATCGGAATCCCACAACTGAGCTCTAATAAAACCATTTTTGTAGTTGTATTTCAGCGGCTCAAACTTATTGATATTGGCACGGAAATATTTGACCTTCGCCATGCAGAGCTTGTTTATACGGAACAAAAGTCCGATAACATCTGAACGCTCGAAAAAAGAGTCCTTGAAAATCAGATGTTTATGGGAGTTTTCACGGTCAGAATACCATGCGTTATTTTCATGGACAAGGTGGTATTTCTTTACAAGGAATTGCTTTTCATCAGCTATACTTTGTTTTTTCACTGACTTGATCGAGTATTTCCAATTTGGAGTTAGCGGAACGTCTATAGTACGGTACTCGCAGCTTGAATTTTTCCATTTTTCAGGTACAGCACGGTTAAATGTCTTGTTCCAAAATACTGTCTTTTTTCTTGTTTTTCCTTTGTTTTTATCATATAGGATTGGTTCTATACAATAACGAATACCTACAACTCCTTTATTTTTTTGTTTGTCAATGTCGTTTCTGGCAGTATACCATGTTATATACTTGTCTTCCTCATCTGACCTTGAATGTGTGTAATCCGGCTTCATAGTTCGCGGAAAAAGATCAAATATAATGAATTGAAAATCCCATAGTATATTACCGAATTTATCCTGTTTTGGAGTATTCGGAGCGGTTATAATATCTATCCAGTATCCAGAAGTATCAACGGAGGTGCATACATCCCTTACTATAAAAACCGCAGTTGATTCAAATGATTCATTGTATTTAATGTAATCAGGATCCCTGAGAAAATGCAATTTATTAGTGTTTTCCATTTATTTGTTCCTCCTTGACAGCAGAACTACGCACTCAACGTGCGACAAGACGTAAGATATGCGCTGAATGTGTGACGGGGTAGGCTTTTGCCTGCCCTGTTATTTCGTAAAATCAATGATCGTATCCAGAAACGCAGTGGGCTGATCGTAAAAACAGGTATGGGTTGCTTTGGAAATTACAACATTTTTCTTCTGCGGTGCAGTGATCTGTCCGAAATGCTGTGCCAGAAGTTCATTCGGACACACAAAGTCCTCATTGCCGCTGACAAACAGTACCGGCATATCAAAATGCAAATTGTTTCGGAAATCATGTGACAACATTGTTTGATATGTACCTGAGAACAGCTTCGGATTTCCATGCACCATTGCCATTTTTTCACCGAATCTCAAAAACGGCGAGGTCAGCAGTGATTTGATTGGGAAAGCTCTGCCGTCTTTTGCGATATACTTTGCACCAAGCATGGAAAATCCCTGCAAGGAGTTCATAAACGCAGGAGTCATTTGCGGCGGATCAGGGATCGAATTTTCAAAGGCGTTTATCTTTTCGACATCCGCAGGAGCGTCTTTTACCACATTTCTGAGCCACTCGCAGGAATAATGCAGACCATCAATATAATGGATAAACTGACCGACACCAATATAGTGTGAGATCGTTTCACCATGTCTCTTGGCATATTCCGCACCGATCAGACTTCCCCATGAAAATCCCATGAGGATGATTTCCTCAAAATCATATACAGTGTGCAGATATGCGATTACAGCATCAATATCAGCCATATAGTCCTCAAGTGTGCCGGACTGAGAAATTGCAGCAGCATTGCTTTTGTTTGCAAGATAGGTCTTGCAAGCATTTCGTTGATCCCAATTGACCACTGTAAAATGATGTTCCCATTCTGGCTGCATGACATGGCACAGTCCAGCCATAGAACCACCGGGACCACCATGAAGAAACAGCATCAGCGGAGCTTTTTTATCAGCACCTCTGATCTGAATGTATTGCCGGATACCATTGATCTCCGGTGTCTCATACAGACATATGCCCTTTTCGGTATAGCATTGCAGAATTTTTTGTTTACGGCTCATTTGTATCTCCTCCCGCAGGTAATGACATCAGATATAGATTGCGTGTATTAGCGTCTTTCGGTATATTTTTGCCTTGATACCTGTCAACAACTGCTAAAATTTCTTTTAGCATTTCCGAAAAATCATGATCCGACAAACGTATCGCATAGTTCAGAATAAAGAGTTTATCACGTTCAACATCGGCATTTTCGCTTTTGAAGTATTCACTGCAAAGATGGAACATCTGCACAAAAGAGGCAGTCATGATCTCCATTCCATTCTCACCGCTATCTTTAGCAGTAATATAGATATTTTTCACGGAATAGGTATGCTCGGCTTGTCCTCTGACCTTGTGTGTTTCCACGATTTCTATTACACCCGCAGATGTCATTCGTTCGATCCGTCGATACACAGTAGCTCTTGGAATATCCGGAGTTACTGCAAGTATCTCTGAAACGGTCATTTTCTGATTTTTACGAATCTGCTGAATGATTCTGTTTGATATCGGATCAGTCAGAATCTTTATCAAGTTCTCCATAATTCCTCCACTAATATCATTCAATGAGATTAGTATAACATACAAATGTAAAATAGTCAAGGGGGTGCAGCTATGTTTTTCAGCCTTATCTTAGAAAATGCAGCCGGTGACCAAATCGACATGACGGCTACAGCAAACCAATATATGACCTCTCAGATAGAGGGATTATCGCCTCCACCCGGCACAATCAGCACCTCCGGCTATGCAGACGACCATCTGGCACTTCGACAAGCCGAAGCGAAACGCCAACCACCCGACCAGCAAGCCTCTCGACCTGCTCGGTTATCCCATCGGCAACTCCACGCAGGAGAACGCTGTGGTCATCGACACCTTCGGCGGCAGCGGCTCGACGCTCATGGCGTGTGAGCAGATGAACCGCATCTGCTACATGATGGAACTGGACGAAAAATACGCCTCCGTCATCCTCAGGCGCTACGTTGAGGACACCGGTGATGCCGAAGGCGTGTATGTAATTCGTAACGGACAGCAGATTCCTTATTCCGATCTGGTCAAAGTGGTCGAGACGAAGGAAGGATGACGGCGTAAAAATACAGAATCTATATTTTGGTGTTTGAAAGTTTGAGATAGAATTCGTTTATATCTTCAGCGAAAATGCCATATGGATTTTCTTCATATACTTCAAAATGACCATATCCCGGATCATTCCATTCAATAACACCTGAATCGTTATTAAACAATAGTAATATATCCCCAACACTGGCACCAATGGTACCAATCAATGCTCTTTTTCCCATGTTATATCCGCCTGTCCACCTTGTAAACGCTAAATGAACTAAGTTTTCATAGTACTCTAATGAACCAAGTGGATACAAGTCAAAATATAACTCACCTGAAATGAGCGATATCCATGAAGCAAACTCCTTGTTAGGAGGCTTTGCAAACTGAGATTCTTCAAGAAAATATTTTCCCTCAATATATTTTTGATCATTGCGAATAACTTTTGAATAAAAATCTTTCAATCCCTGATGTATATTGAATCCGACAGTTGATTCTACTAAACTCCAGTCCAGCTGAATGCTTCCGCTTGGTGTGTTTACAAATTCTTCAAACGTAATAATAGTATCTCCCCCTAATCTAATTTTGTTTTTCGTTACTATGATTATACAGCGCATCTGCGTGTATGTCAATATCTGGAGACGCTGTAATATGCACAAATATCGGAAAAACCGTCCCGCACATATTCTCCGTTTTACAGTCTTGCTATCTGTGCGATTCAGAGTTAATATCTAAACAGTCCACTGGACTGTTTACTACACTCAAACCGCAGCAAGCGGTGAAAAACAGGAGGTCACATCATGAATATCAAGTTCAATATCGAAAAGAGCCAGCGCAAGGCACTGGCGCAGAAGATCGGTGAGCTGACCGGCAGCGAGGTGAAGTACCTCGGCGTTCCGAGCTGCGGATACCAGATCGGGGCATACACCCTCGACAAGGAAGCGATGCTGCACGGCGATGAGCTTCCGGACGACATCCGGAGCGAATTGCAGAAGGCAGGCTACACCGCAGAGGACGAGCCGGTGGCGCTGACCGCAGCATCATGCAGGAGGATAATCCGCATATTATCTTCACCGACGCATACAGCAATCTGCTCTCATTCAGCTATGCCGAAGACAGCAGTGTCCAGAAGAATTTCGCATATATCTTCGGTCAGGGCAAGGGCGATGAACGCAAGCGCACCACATATTGTGATGGTGATGAACCGACCTACCTTGACCGATATGAAGTGTATGTGGATGCGGATGATATTTCCGAGACAGAGCAAGTCGAGGGAGAAACGATACCGATTCCGGAGGAGAAATATCTGGAATTGCTGCGCACTCGCGGCTCGGAACGGCTGGTGCTGCCGAAAATGGCATCGGAGTCGGATATCGCAGCACACAACACACAGTATGTATACAACCGCGATTATTTCGTCGGTGATTATGTGACGGTGCAGCACCGGCGATTCGGTATGATGCAGCCGCAGATACAGCTCATCGGTATGATTGAGGGCTTCGACCAGAACGGACGCAGCCTGACACCAACTTTCAAGGACACCTGAGTGTGAGACAGGATGCTGTCCGAACACGAAGGCGTACCTTTACAGGATATAAGAAAGGTAGGTATGATATATGGCTTTTTACATCGGATTTTTCAATTCAAAGGGGCTTGACCGAACCTATACGGCGGAGGACTTCACTTCATATCTTTCGTCTATCATCTGCAACGGCATCCTCGATACTTACGGTCAGATGTTCAGGCTTACTGCGGCAAGCAGCGGTCTGAAAGTAAACCTCGGCACCGGCAAGGCATGGATTGACGGACACTATTTCATCAACGATGCCCGCTACAGCATTGACCTGACAAGCTATCAGGATGAATCCCTGCCGCGCTATGTGGCGATTGCTATTCTCCTTGATGTGGGAGAATCCGTCCGCAGTATATCTCTCGAAATCACACCGGGTACGCCAGCGGAGAATCCTTCGCTTCCTTCGCTGCCATCGGACGAAAATAAAACTCGTCTGCTTATGTATGCAGTGCGCATGAATCCGGGAGCTTCACGAATTACAGAAAGCGATTGGTTCGACTACCGCGAGGATAAGAACGTCTGTGGTTACTGCAAATGTATCCTCGGCAAGTGCAAGGTGACGGATATGCTGGCACAAATGGCGCAGCTTGTCGTAGAGGTACAGGAAAATAATGAGACCATTGCGGAGCTGACCAATAAGGTCGATACTCTTCAGACAGAAGTCGATGATATCATCGGCGGCATTGTTGAGATCGGTACTTGTGGTGAGAATATCCACTATGTTCTCTATGAAAACGGAAAGCTCCTGCTGCATGGAACAGGGGCGACATATGATTATGAAATTGGAAATTCTCCGTTCTGGGAGAACGAAAATATCCGTTCACTTGTTATTTCCGAAGGTATTACCGCAATTGGAAATAGTGTATTTGAACGCTGCGTAAATATGGAGTCTGTCAGCTTTCCGACAACGCTTACCACTATTGGTGAGCGTTCATTCTTTATGTATTCGCAGGGTGGACTCACTGAGCTTAATATTCCTGCATCAATTACAGCTATCGGAGAAAAGGCATTTGCTGTGAAGCACTTACATCTGTGACGCTCCCGGTAACACTGACAACACTCGGAACTTATCTGTTCATGAATTCTCATACACTTACTTCAGCTCGTGTAGAATGTGAGTAAATTCCAAGTTTCTGCTTTGTAGGGACATCTTTACAGAACCTAACACTGAGCGACAATGTTAAGATAATCGGCTCTCACATGATAAACTACACTCCGCTGCATGAACTGTTTTATGAGGGCAGTCTCGACGACTGGGCGGCTGTAACTAAGGGCGGCAACTGGGATAACAACAGCGGTCAGGACGATCCGCACGGACTTGACAAAGTGCAGTGTCTTGACGGATATATGGAATATGACCGTGAGAACAGAGAATGGAAGGTTGGTGAAGAATAATGTGGAAATTTCTTGTAAAGAACCAGAGCATCGAGGTGTTGGAGCGAGAGGTGCTTGCCGATCATCAGATCCAGTATGTGCAGTTCCGCTTTACCTTTGACGGTGACTGGCGGCGGTTTCACAAGGTCGTACAGTTCACGCAGTGCGATGAGACCTATAATATCGTCCTCGGTACTGATGGCACATCGCTGTATCTGCCTGCGGAGCTTCATGTCGGTGCGGCAAAAATGTCTGTATTCGGATACGACACCGAAAGCGATACGACAGTTCGTGCAACGACTGTGCCGGTTACGCTGAATATCTGTCCTTCCGGTTTCGTCGGTGATGATGAACCGCCCATTCCGCCGACGCCTGATCTTTATGCGCAGCTTCTGAAGAAGATCTAGGAAGCAGGACACGGCGCTGACGGTAAGTCCGCCTATGAAATTGCTGTGGAGCATGGATATGTCGGTATGGAAACCGAGTGGCTGGCATCGCTCAAGGGAGAGCCGGGTGAAAAACCGGATATGTCAGAATACCCGAAAACCTCAGAGGTCACGACTATTGTCGAGCGTGAGATCGAAGCGGCAACCGGAGATTTTCATTCTCATTCGAACAAGACAACGCTGGACGCACTGACACTAGAACTTCTGACGGAGCTTCAGGGCTTGCAGCAGTTTGAGGACAGGACACAGTACGAGATTCAGACCATCAATGAGGAATTGCTGACTCTGAATGCACAGCGACATACACATAACAACAAGGATGTGCTGGACAGTATCACACAGGAAATGCTTGACGGTATTGCAAGCGCGGCGAGACAGGCACATTCACATCATAATATGACAATCCTCAACGGCATCACGGATTCTCATGTTGAACGATGGGAATTGGCGTACACCAGCGCCATGAACCTCAATGAGCGTGTTGGTGTGAACGAGGGTGTATTCGAGCGCTTCAAGACTGAGATCCTCTATGATATGCAGGGCTGCCGCACATCCATTTCGGATATCCTTACCCGCCTGTCTGCCGTAGAGACTGAACTGTCCGGAGTAGAGACGGCACTTGCTGCAATTGTGGAGGTGACGACATGAGCATTGCGGGCTTTGCTGACGTGTATCCGCATTTCTGCTGTGCGGAGAATGACTATGCATTCTATTATAATCAGCCGGATTTCAACTGGGGTGCTGTCATTTACACCATGTGTATCACTCCGGTACGCATCACGCCCGCAAGCAGGATTCTGCTTACCTACAAGTCCGGCTCGACCGATGCGGGTGAAATGTGGCTGGTGCGTAAGAGCAGTCAGCAGATGTCGCCTGCGGAAACGGCAAGATATATCCATGAAAAGCTCAGCGGCGGTGAAGCAATCTCCGTTCCGTTCGGCTGGCTCGGCTCCGTCGGCAACTATATCTCCGTCCTGCACGACTGCAGCGGTGTATCTGCTGACGAATATTATCTCGCGTGGAAAGCAGTTACTGACAATACAAGCCCTATGATCAGGACGGTTAAGGTACTGGAGATGACAACATGAAAGGAAGTATCTGTACGGTGATCGGCGCAATCGGCGGCGGCATTGCAGCGCTGTTCGGCGGCTGGGATTCCGCGCTGGTGACGCTTATTATCTTCATGGGCATTGACTTTGCAACTGGAATGATTACCGGTGCAATGGGCAAGTCCAAACACAGCAAGACCGGAAAGCTGAACAGCAAGGCAGGCTGGTACGGGCTTGCGAAGAAGGGCAGCATCCTCATGCTCATTATTGTGGCGGTGCGTCTGGATATTCTGCTCAGCACCAACTATGTCCGTGATGCGGTGTGCATCGGCTTCTGCGTCAACGAGCTGCTTTCCATCGTGGAAAACACATCGCTCATGGGCATTCCGTATCCGCCTGCACTGAAAAATGCCATTGAGGTGCTGCAGAAGCAGACCGGCAGAAAGGATGATAAGGATGATTAAGACCTACGACGATACCGATAACACGCAGCTTTCCCCGCACTTCAATGCACGGGAGTTCCGCTGCAAGTGCGGCAAGGAGCATGATTTTCAGATCGACGATGACCTCATCACCAAACTGGAGGCACTCTTTTTTAAGCTGAACTGCTCTAAGATCATCGTCACCAGCGGCTTCCGCTGCGTGGCGCATGATAAGGCAGTAAAGGGCAGCGGTACAGGACAGCATACACTTGGCAAGGCAGCGGACATCTGCTGCTACGGGCAGGACACCGACTTTACCGGCATTGCGAATATCTCTGCCGCTTACATCTACACGCACGTTGATGTGCGTTCCGGCGGCAAGTGGTACGGTGATGAGGTTCACGGCAACAGCTCTGTCACGGATGATTTCTACAAATACTTCGGAGGCGAGGATATGAAGGGCATTGACGTCAGCGTCCATAACGGCAAGATCGACTGGCAGAAGGTCAGGGCTGACGGCATCGGCTTTGTGATTATTCGCGCAGGCTGCGGCAGACTGGCATCGCAGAAGGATGACCGTTTCGAGGAAAAATATGCAGGCGCAAAGGCTGCCGGTATTCCGGTCGGTGCGTATTGGTATTCCTATGCGATGACACTGTAGGAAGCAGAACTGGAGACGGATGTGTTCCTGTCGGTCATCAAAGGAAAGCAGTTCGAGATGCCTGTATACTTTGATCTGGAGGAAAAGAAGCAGTTTGACCTCGGCAAGGAGAAGGTGTCTGACATTATGCGGGCGTTTCTTGAAAGAGTTGAGGCTGCGGGCTACTTTGTCGGTATGTACGGCTCTGCGTCCTCTCTCACCACACATACCGCCGATGACATCAAATCCCGATATACGATCTGGCTGGCACACTGGTGTGACCAGACCAACTACACCGTAGCATACGGTATCTGGCAGCATTCCGAGAAAGGCAGCGTGGACGGTCAGAAGTACAGCGGAAAACTGAATAAGGCATAACATCAGCGCCCGTCGGGAATTATTCTCGGCGGGCGCGTTTTTCATTATGTGGACTATTTTCATTATAGTATTGTAAATCGTAGTCAGTTATGCTATAATGGATATAATAATTACTCAAACATAGACTTGAATATAAGGATAAATAAACTGAAAGAAAGGAGGAGCAGCGTGAAACAGTTTGTAGAGGTCCATTACTATGTAAAAGACGGAAAGAGGGACGAATTCTATCGCACAATTCTTGAACGCGGGATTGCGGATGCTTCACGAGCAGAAGAGGGCAATAAAAAGTATGACTACTATCTCAGCCCGGATAATGAGAATGAATTGCTTCTCATTGAACTGTGGGCGTCAGCGGAAGCAGTTCAGGAGCATGGACAGACAGCACACTTTAAGGAACTTGGCGAACTGAAACAGGAATATGTGACAGATACAGTTATAAAACGATATGACATAGCAGAAGACTGATGCATTGGAATGGTGGCAGAATGACAGTATTTCGGGACATTGAAGAATTGAAGAAATCCAAAATAATATAATGGAGGAAAGCACTATGGAATTCAAAGCAGTTGTTAAGAATCGTTATTCATGCAAGAAATACAGCGACCGTCAGGTAGAGGCTGAAAAGCTGAACGCTATTCTGGAAGCAGGCCGTCTTGCACCGACAGCCAAGAACCTGCAGGAACAGCATATCTATGTAGTGCAGTCTGCTGAGAAACTCGCTGTCATTGACCAGTTTACGCCATGCCGCTATGGGGCACCGACAGTTCTCGTAGTAGCGTTTGACAAAAACAACGTATTCACATATCCCGGTGAAAAGCGCAATTCCGGAGTTGAGGATGCAGCCATCGTTGCAACACATCTGGCTCTTGCCGCAGCTGATGAAGGCGTAGACAGCTGCTGGCTGAATTACTTTGATCCGGATAAGGTTGCTGATGCTCTCGGACTTCCAGAAAATGAAGAAATATTAATGCTCCTTGATCTGGGTTATGCCGCAGAAGGCACAGGTCCGCTTCCTAATCACGAAAGCAGAAAGCCGCTGACCGATACGGTCACATATCTGTAAGCAGGAGGTATATCTATGGAACAGTATACACTTGCAAACGGCGTACAGATCCCTGTTATCGGACTTGGTACATGGCAGACACCAGATGATGAAACCGGCTATCAGGCTGTACTTTCCGCATTACAGCTCGGATATAGACATATAGATACAGCTCAGGGTTATAGAAATGAAGATATTGTCGGCAGAGCAGTCAAGGACAGCGGTATTCCCCGTGATGAGATATTCATCACCTCCAAGCTTGACAATCCGAATCACGGCTATGACAATACCATGAGATCTTTTGAAGGAACACTGGAACAGTTAGGTACTGACTATGTTGACCTTTTCCTTATCCACTGGCCGAATCCGCTGCAGTACCGTGAAACATGGCAGCAGACAAACGCTGAAACATGGAAGGCTTTTGAAGAGCTATACCATGCCGGAAAGATAAGAGCTATCGGTGTGAGCAATTTCAGACAGCATCATATCGACGAGATCATGAAAACAGCTGAGATCGCTCCGATGGTCAACCAGATACGTCTTTGCCCCGGAGAAACACAGGACGAGCTTGTAGCATACTGCAAAGAGCGTAATATCCTGCTTGAAGCATACAGTCCGCTTGGAACTGGACAGATTTTCAAGGTTCCGGAAATGCAGGCACTTGAAGAGAAATATCAGAAGAGCATCGCTCAGATCTGTATCCGATGGAGTCTTCAGATGGGATTCCTGCCGCTTCCGAAGTCTGTTACAGCAGAGAGAATCCGTGAAAACATGGATGTTTTCTGTTTCGAGCTTGATGAGGATGATGTCAGGCTGATCGCTGGTCTGACCGGCTGTGTCGGACTCTCTAAAGATCCGGACACCATAAACTGGTAACTGTTACGGAGGAAAGAATATGCCTCAGAATGTTATGATAACAGGTGCCGGAAAAGCCGTAGGCCTTGGCTTCAATATGGTACTCCGATATCTTGAAGCCGGAGATACGGTTGTTGCCACGATCAGAAAGCCATGTCCGGAGCTTGAGAAATTAAAATCTCAGTACGGTGAAAAGCTGATTGTTCTGACTATGGATATCAGCAGTACAACCTCCGTTCAGGAAGCTGCCGATACGCTTTCACAGAAACTTGATCATCTTGATCTTCTGATCAATAACGCTGTATCTGTGTCCCCGGACTGTGATAAAGGCTTCTTTGATGCAAACCTTGATTATATAGCAAGAACTGTAGATATCACCGCAGTCGGCGCAATGCGTGTTATCAAGGCGTTTTATACGCTACTGAAAAAGAGTGATTTGACGGCACTCATCATGAATATCTCCTCAGAAGCCGGAAGTATCTCCAAGTGTTACCGGACTAATCTGCTTGACTACGGTATGGCAAAGGCAGCACTTAACATGGCAACAATGAATCTTTACAATACATTCAAGGATGAACGGGAGGTAAATATCTTCTGTGTTCATCCGGGATGGATCAGAACAGACGGAAAACCGGATAATCCTGCGCCGTTGTCTTCTTATGAAGCTGCTGGAATACTGCGGGAACTGTTTGAAAAGAAGCGCAGTGATTTTGACGGCCATAGATTTATCACGAATCTGGATGAAGACTATCCTTTCTGAGGAGGTGCGAGAGTATGTATGATATTATCATTACAGATTACCCACGGCTTCCGGGACAGAAAACGCAAGACTGCTCGGGTGCAGTTACTTTAATAATTACACCTACAAGATGGATAATGTGACTGTGATCGATCATCGAGGCGGAAAGCTCCTGATCAGTGACGGCTTTTTCCGTAAGACAAGCCCTCATGCAGTCCTTTATTCCGGTGACAAAACCAATCTCATCAGCAGGGATAATATACTTGACGGATTTGACGGAGAAACACTTTAGTGAATGACTGCTTCATTCAGAATACCAGACTTAGGAGGTTATACAAATGAAAACGATCAATATTGTTAACGGTCCGCAGAACGCATCTGTGATTATTCAAGGCTGCATGAGAATGCCGGCTCTTTCTAAGGAGGATGCAGCAAAGGCTATTCGCACAGCTTATGACTGCGGTATCAACTTTTTCGATCACGCTACTTGCTATGGAAACGGAGAAGCGGAGGAGAGATTTGCCGAGGCATTTCCGCTGACAGGTATCAAGCGTGAGGACATTATTATACAGAGCAAGTGCGGACTGTGTTTTGACAGAAACGAATTTGACTGGACAAAGGAGAATATCCTCTCCAGCGTTGACGATAGCCTGCGACGTCTGAAAGTTGAATATCTTGATGCTTTGCTGCTGCACAGACCTGATCTTCTGTTTGATCCGGAAGAAGTTGCCGAGGCTTTCGATACACTTGAAAAAACAGGAAAAGTACGTTGTTTCGGCGTCAGCAACCTGATGCCTATGCAGATCGAACTGCTTAAAAAATATGTGAAGCAGCCTCTTGTGTTCAATCAGGTTCAGCTTTCACTTGAACAGTCGCAGTTGATCGATCAGGCACTGTATATGAATAACAAGACGACCGAGTTTTCCATCAACCGTGACGGTTCTGCACTGGATTACTGCCGTCTGCATGATATCACAATTCAGGCGTGGTCACCACTGCAACACGGAATGTTCGGCGGCACATTCATTGATAATGCAGATTTCCCTGAACTGAACAAGGCTCTGGCAACGATTGCAGAGCGCGAAGGCGTTTCAAAGGCTGCTGTAGCTATTGCATGGATATTGCGTCACCCTGCGAAGATGCAGGCGATCATAGGTACGATGAATCCTGAGCATATCAAGGACACCTGTGATGCGGTGAAAGTGAATCTTTCGCATCATGACTGGTATGAGCTTTATCTTGCATCCGGAAAATATCTTCCTTGATATCATGACAGATTCGGAGCTTTGTCTCATTTAGCTGTTTCTTAATTATATTACATTAATGAAAACTGTCGGTTACCAAAACCGGCAGTTTTTTATATAAACACCCCATCAAAACATCTCCTAAATGTCCGTATAGCGAAAGGAGCTTTTTTTATGGAAAAACAGAAAATCATTGATGAGATCAACTACTACAAGGCTCAGGCAATCACGGAACTGCTCTACGCCAGGGGTATGATCACATTTGACGAATACGACAAATTAACCGATCTGAACCGGCAGACATTCTCTCCGATGTACGCGGACTTATTACCGAAATCACTTGAAAAATCACCGAATCAGAGTTAATATACGATACTGACAAGGAGGTAAAGCAATGACAGTCAAAACAATTGAAGCGCAGCCTGCTGAGAAAAAGAAGCTCCGCGTGGCTGCATACTGCCGTGTCAGTACCGATAATGATGACCAGCGCGAGAGTCTGGAAACGCAGAAGGCACATTATGAAGCGTGGATCAGGCTGCATTCCGAATGGGAGTGCGCAGGTATATTCTATGATTTCGGCATCACCGGCACAAAGACTGATGTCCGCGGCGGCTTGCAGGCACTCCTGTACGAATGCCGTATCGGACGCATCGACTATGTACTGACAAAGTCCGTCAGCCGATTCTCACGCAATACAACGGACTGCCTTGAACTGGTGCGTGAACTGCTTTCTTACAACGTCCCCATTTACTTTGAGAAAGAGAAGCTGGATACCGGCAGCATGGAAACAGAGCTTGTTCTGGCAATTCTCAGCAGTCTGGCACAGGAGGAATCCGAGTCCATTTCCAAGAATGTGAAGTGGGGTAACCAGAAACGCATCGAAAAGCAGAACGAGGAATCCCGCAGAGAAATACAGAACCTCGGCAATATCGAATCCGGTATGATGCTGCGTGAAACCGAAAAGCTGCTGCATTTTATTGATACAGCGGAAACGCAGGACGCCTATAACGAGGAACTATTTGTTTCCTTTGTGGACAGCATCATCGTGTACAGCAGGGACAGCGTCGGCTTCAAGCTGAAATGCGGACTGACATTGAAGGAGGCACTATGTACGGATACAAGATCATAAACGGCAAAGCCGTCATCGACGAACAGGAAGCCGGAATCATAATCAGCATATTCAACGGTTATATTTCCGGGTTGAGCATGAAGGCGGCTGCGGCGAATGCGGGCGTTCTCATGCAGCACAGTGCTGTCAAGCGAATCCTGATGAAGGATGCCTACATCGGCACCGACTACTATCCTACGATCATCAGCCGGGAGACCTTCGCAAAGGCAAACGGCAGAAGACTGCATCGTGCGAATCTGCACGGCTCTGAAGAGTGGTATACCGCACCGCCGATACACAAGGCGTTTGAGTTAACTGCTGCGGAGACGCATTTCGACGATCCGGCAGAGCAAGCCGAATACATTAGTCGGCGGAAGCCCTCGCAGAAAGGATGCGGCAATTGCAGCAGGAACTGATCGACCGAACGCAAAGCGGCACGAACTACGATGATCTGGCAGAAGAAATCCTGTGCCTGCGGGAATTGCAGGAGCAGACAAACATGGATGAGGCTGCCAAGAACGAGCGAAAGAAGCGAATCCTGGAACTGGCTCATTTCATTGATTCTCAGCCGCGCACCATCATGGAGTTTGATGAAGCACTGGTGAAGAAGCTGCTGGAAAGCGTCAAGGTCTGCGAGTTCTTTCTGGAATTTCGGTTCAAGTCAGGCGTGACAATCAGCATTGAAAAGTGAACAGATCGAGCAATCCCCGCATCACAGGTGAATTTCAAGTCAGTGGTGCGGGAATGTTTTCATTTCATCTGTTTTTCAAACCTGAACATTCCCGAAGGAAACTGAGGATCATCACACTCAAATTCCTCCAAAGGCATATCTCCGGGATGATGTTTATTCAGATATTCTACGATATGGAATCCGCAGCGGTTGACATAAAAGTGAATATTTCTTGTTTCAAAATAAGGTGTAATAGTCTCCCAAACAGTAACTTCCGGATGCAGTTTCTCTATCGAACACCATGCGGCATAGCCTATTCCTTTACTGTGGACACCCGGTTTTGTAAATAGGAGTTCAAGGTCACCATGAGTGCCGTCTACTTTTATAACTGCGCCTCCCACAATTCTTCCGTCAGACAGGATCCTATATGCCTCACCGCTGTCGATGGACTGCTCAATCGTCTCACGTGAAATGATCTGCCCGTCATCCTCAAAATGTTCATCACGGCAGCCGAATTCCTCCATAGCACCATAATTGAATGCTTCCTGATTGTCCCTTATAAACTGCTCTCTGTCTGACGCTTCCAGCGGAACGAGCTGTATTTCTGTCATATTCATTCTCCTTTTTTACAATCCGAATCCATATCCTGCCACTATGCCGATAACAGCAGAAATGCCTATGATCGCTATCGGGTGCAGTTTCTTGAAAGCAAGCACTGCACCAATAACGAATATT
>JAFWTA010000045.1 GCA_017519145.1 Ruminococcus sp. | reverse complement strand
TGAAAGCGGCGACCAGAGGCGCCGCCTCTGGACTCTGCCAAAGGAACACAGTCCCTTTGGAATCCCTTACATAGGCTCGGCGTACTTATTGCGCTGTAAGCGATGTACAAATATCATTTTTGATATTATTAAGCGAGTTTATGAGCGACAACGTGGCAAGCGGTCGAGCTGGCTCAGCTCGAAATTTTGATTTATGTTAGCATCCATGTCATTTAACAGAAGGAAAGGGGAGAGAGTCTGCATATTTTTTTGAAAAGCGGCAATAGTAATATTATACAAAGGCGGTGGAAAACAACCCCCTCCCCTACCGCAGAATGCCCGAGAGAGGTACTCCCCTGCCTGAAAATAAGGCTATTTTCCGTAAGGGTTGTTTGCAGAGCTGCGGACTAAAATATCATATCTTAACAAAATAAGAGACCGCAGAGAAGTACGGCAGGTACAAGAAAATACTTTAAATTTGTTGCAAATGCCACTTTTCATTATAATATATTTATGTTATAATATTTTTACAGCGTGCAGGAAAAATCTGCACCTACTTGAAAGAAAAGAGGTAATTTCCAATGAATAACATAACCAACGACATTTACTACATCGGAGTCAATGACCACGAGCTCGACCTCTTTGAGGGACAGTATGACGTGCCCAACGGCATGGCTTATAATTCATATATAATTCTTGATGAGAAGATAGCAGTCTGCGATACAGTTGACGGAAACTTCACAGACCAGTGGCTCAGCAATATCTCAGAGGTGCTCGGTGACCGCAAGCCTGATTACATCATCGTTCACCACATGGAGCCCGACCACTCAGCTAACCTGAAGAACTTCCTTGACAAATATCCGGAGACTGTCGTTGTGGGCAACGCCAAGACATTCACAATGATAGACAACTTCTTCGAGGATATGAACATTGCAAACAAGCTGGAGGTCAAGGAGGGGGACAAGCTCAGCCTCGGCAAGCATGAGCTCACATTCGTTTTCGCTCCCATGGTACACTGGCCCGAGGTAATGTTCTCATACGACAGCACAGACAAGGTGCTCTTCTCCGCAGACGCCTTCGGTAAGTTCGGCGCTCTTGACGTTGAGGAGGACTGGGCTTGCGAGGCTCGCCGTTACTACTTCGGCATCGTAGGCAAGTACGGTATGCAGGTGCAGGCTGTTCTCAAGAAGGCAGCTGCTCTTGACATAAAGATCATCTGTGCCCTCCACGGACCCATTCTCAAGGAGAACCTTGACTACTATCTTGGACTCTACAACACATGGTCAAGCTATGGTGTTGAGTCCGAGGGCGTGTTCATCGCTTACACTTCCGTATACGGCAACACCAAGAAGGCAGCAGAGCTCCTGAAGGAGAAGCTGGAAGCAAAGGGCTGCCCCAAGGTAGCTATCGCAGATCTTGCAAGAGAGGACATGGCTGAGTCAGTTGAGGACGCATTCCGCTACGGCAAGCTGGTCATCGCAACAACTACCTACAACGCAGACATCTTCCCCTTCATGAAGCACTTCATCCTCGACCTCACCGAGAGAAACTACCAGAACAAGACTATCGGTATCATCGAGAACGGAAGCTGGGCTCCCATGGCTGCAAAGGTAGTAAAGGGAATGTTCGAGAAGTCAAAGAACATCACATGGACAGACACAACAGTATCTATCAAGTCTGCTGTTAAGGCTGCAAACCTTGAGCAGATAGACGCTCTCGCAGAGGAGCTCATGAAATAAAAATAAAAGGAGGGACTAAGCGTGAAAGTTACACTCAATCCCGACAAAGAAGTAGTGGCAAGAATAAAGGAAGGTCTGAAAATGAAGGACGGCTATTGCCCCTGCCGTCTGGCAAAGACTCCCGAGAACAAGTGTATGTGCAAGGAGTTCCGCGACCAGATAGCAGACCCCGCATTTGAAGGCTTCTGCCACTGTATGCTCTATTATAAATCTCTGGAGGATTAAGGAGAAATATAATGGATGGCAAAACAGTGGAAGAGAAAGTTCAGCTGGCAGCTCAGCATTTCTCATGGTGACTGTAAGCAGAGTCGTAAAGGACTCACCTATGGCACAGCAGCTCATGAGCTTCGTTGAGAACTGCTCATGGTATGAGGTAAAGGAGCACATTGCGGAAATGCTCAGGAAGTGGGAGTTCACCGACTGGGAGTGTATGTTTGCCGCAGTTGAGGACGGCGAGATAGTTGGAATGGCTTCAATCATGAAGACGGACTACTATCCGCTTCCGGAAATATTTCCGTGGATCTCCTGCATCTTCGTAACGGAGAGCTCAAGGGGACGCCGCATAAGCGGCGAGCTTATAAACTCAGCCAATGCTTTCGCAAAGGAGCTGGGCTTCACAAAGACCTATATACCCACGGAGTATACGGGACTTTATGAGAAATACGGATACACCTATATCCGTGATATAGTGAACTACGGCGGCGATACCGACCGCCTGTATGCAAAGGAAATTTGATAACAGATCAGAAGGAGGTCTATTATGAACGAAATAATCATCACAAAGGAAAACTTCGACGAGGAAGTGCGCAACTATAAGGGTATGCCCATTCTTCTCGACTTCTGGGCAACATGGTGCGGTCCCTGCATGATGCTCTCACCCATAGTTGAGGAGATAGCCGACGAGCTTGACGGCAGGATAAAGGTCGGCAAGGTAAATGTTGACGAGCAGCCCGAGCTTGCAGCTGCTTTCAGAGTTGAAAGCATACCCCTTCTGGTAGTTGTCAAGGACGGCGCTATCGTAAAGCAGGCTGTGGGACTTCGTCCCAAGGAGGACATTTATGATATGCTCGGAGTTTATCCCGACGTGAAGTAAGCCTGAGGGCTCACCGAGAGATCGGTGAGCCCTTAAATTTTTTTCAGACTTTGCACGAAAATGCTCCTCAGCATTGTATATATTAGTGAAGCGACGCTTCTGACGGAAAGGAGGAATACCATGAATGATAATTCAGCGCTGTATGCATTCAATAAATTCGGCGATACGGTCCTGCGTGCAGCCTTTGCCATGACGGGCAGTTATCCCGAGGCAGAGGACATAACACAGGAGGTCTTTCTGACACTCCATGCAAAGCCGCAGGATTTTGAGTCCGATGAGCATATGAAAGCATGGCTGCTGCGTACAGCCATAAACCGCTGCAGGAACCTGAGAAAAAGTGCCCGTATGAGACGGGACACTCCTCTCGATGAAGCTCTGGCAAATACGCTGAGCTGTGAGTTCACTCCCAGAGACAACGAGATAAGAGAGAGGATAGCAAAGCTCCCAGAGAGGTATTCATCTGTGATATTCCTTTATTACTATGAGGAGTACAACATCAGAGAGATAGCCTCGATACTGGGAAAGAGCGAAAACACCGTCAGCTCACTGCTGCAGCGCGGCAGGAAAAAGCTGAAAACAGAACTGGAAAAGGAGGGCTATGTCTATGAGACCCAATGAATACGACAATCTGCTGAAAAAGATACGCTGCAGCGATGATTTCCGCAGCCGTATGCAGGAAAAGCTGAGCGCCGAGCCTTCCGGGGAACCCGAGTTTGAGGAGATCATCTCCGACAGGGTCGAGGTCATAACACCCAAGCGCAGGTGGGGCAGGATAGCGGCAGCAGTTGCGGCATTCGTGATAATAGGAGGAGCCGCAGGCGGAACAGCCTACCATTTTTCAAAGGTAAACAGCGACAATGTCATTACCGATAAGGACGGAAATAAGTTCGTTGACGACGGCTCAATATATGCTGCACTCAGAAAGAACAAGGACAGCTACTTTACGAAGAGTCTGTATGTCAATGACGGAGAAGTAGTAACAATGTCCTTAGGGGAAGAATTTTACGATTATATGGACAACAATGAGAGCTCAGAGGTCTCCGAAGACGAATTTAAGGACAGCAAGGAAAGCGTGGTATTTTATTTTGCTCCCATGGCCGTTGACGATGGACAGAACAGCTTTTCACTGTCGGATGAAGATCCGGAGTCATACGATTTCAGGTTTGAGATATACGATAACGGCTGCTATAAATGGAATGAAAAAACAGAAGACAGTGAGCGAGTGAGCTATCACCGCTTTGAAAACGGAGAAGATGCATATAATTACTTTTTGTCCATACAGTTATCGGGAGCTATTACCTACGTTTTAACGAAAACAGAAAATAACTCTCTCATTGATGATCTTATGGAATCAAGAGATATGTACAGCGCATATATTTTTGCTGAAGACGAGAATAATACCCTGATCTTTCAAGCGCTGGAGCTGGATACGAGCAGTTTCTTCAGATATCTTGATGAATATACAGGAAACAATGAAGACGGATTCAAGGAGCTTATGCCGGGCGAATATCAGCCGGGCGGATGCAGTCTTACAATATACTTCTATGATGAAGATAAGGAAAAAACGAACTATTCCTACACAGGGGCAAATCCGACCTATAATTATAAATTCAAGCTTTATGATAACAGCTGCTTTATCCTCACATCGAACACAGGCGGAAAGGGAAGAGCTGCATATTATCGCTTTGAAACCTCCGCGTTCATTGATATACTTTCCCTTTATGCAGAAGATGATATTGTTGAGCGTTTGAACAAGATGGGCAGAGATGCTTCAAAGACGGAGATACTCAGCGCATTCAATGAAAATTATAATGGTGAAAGTGCAAAATTTCGCAAGGACAGCGGACAGTTCACAGGGGACACGGATGTAACCGTCAGCGACTTTGAGGGAATGAAAGATGAGCTTGCTTCCCTTGAGTGGGTGACCTGCGAGGTCAGCGATGAGAATATCTATAAGGACTTCTACATTGCAGGAGCTCTTATCGGCAGAAACGGCTATATCTATTCCCAGAGCGGCGGTACACACTATTTTGCATATAAGCTGAAAAATGACAGTGATATTGAGACTCTCAGGGAGATACTTGACTCTCACTTCACAGAGGACAGCGAAGAAACTTCAATATACAGCAAGCTTATAGCTGATAAAGAGAGCTATACTGTTGACCTCAGCGATGACATCAAAAAGAAAGATATTGATAAGGATAGATTGTTTGAATATCTTGATAATTATGATATGTCGTCAGAAATAGGACCGGGCGAGTTTAGTCCGAGTGATAAGAAAATAACTGTATTTTTCAGAAAGATCGGTGAAGCAGATAAGGAATATTCTTACGTCGGAGCAAATGAAAAATATGCTTATAAATTAGTGATATACGATTCAGGTGCATTTACATGGACTGAAAACAACAACGGCAAAGAGAAACTTACAATGCATAGTTTTGCTGATGACGGCAAGGTATATCAGGATATTCTGGATATGTTTGCAGAATAACGGCAACTCATCTTTTAAGCCGCGCATCTTGCTATTTTCGTACTTATATGTTATAAGCGGGGAGCCCCCGCAGGCTGTTTCGCGGCGAAGAATCATAAAACAGCAGTTTTTCTCCGCGCATCTTGCTATTATAGTGCTTTTATGTTATAATAAATGAAAGTCTCCGCAGTTGGTATGGCTGCGGAGAAATTTTTTCGGAGGTATAACTATGAAGCTCATATCATGGAACGTAAACGGCTTTCGTGCTTGTCTGCAAAAGGGCTTTGAGGACTTTTTCAAGGCTGCGGACGCTGATATATTCTGCTTACAGGAAACAAAAATGCAGCCCGATCAGGCGGACTTCAAGCCCGAGGGCTATTACATATATTTTCACAGTGCTGTAAAGAAAGGCTACTCGGGAACGGCTGTTTTCAGCAAGACAGAGCCCATTTCCGTGACCTACGGCATAAACGGTGAGCACCTTGACGAGGGCAGGGTCATCACCTGTGAGTATGAGGACTTTTACTTTGTGTGCTGCTATGTGCCAAATGCACAGGACGGACTCAAGCGCATAGACTACCGCATGGAGTTTGAGGACGCCATGAGAGGCTATCTGTCGGAGCTTGACAAGAAAAAGCCCGTGGTGTACTGCGGCGACCTCAATGTTGCGCATAACGAGATAGACCTGAAAAATCCCAAGACCAACCGCGGAAACGCAGGCTTCTCCGACGAGGAGCGCGGCAAGTTCACGGAGCTTTTAGATGCAGGCTTTACGGACAGCTTCCGAAAGCTCTATCCCGATACTGTTACATATTCATGGTGGTCATACCGCTTCAAAGCCCGCGAGAAGAACGCAGGCTGGCGTATTGACTATTTTGTGGTGTCGGACAGATTTATGGAGCGCGTAAAGGACTCCGAGATACTCACAGATATAATGGGCAGCGACCACTGTCCCGTAATGCTGACAATAGAATAAACGGAAAAAGCCATAAAGAGGCAGGAGCTTCTTTATGGCTTTGCTTTTTTATCGGCTGAATGCTTCCGAGAAAATATTGTATTTCTTGTCATTTCCCGAGGAGTAGATGGCGAAGCAGACGTTATCAAAGAGCTGACCGTACTTCTTGTTAATGAGGACACTGCGGAAATAGCCTGCCACATCTTCTGAGGAGTTGCCGAAGGCTCCGCAGCCCCACGCACCGAGAACAATGTTCCTGTGACCGTGTTTTGCTGCAATGGCAAGCATTATCCGAATGCGCCTTGTCATTGCCCCGGCAATTTTTTTGCTTGAAGCAAATACAGCAGCTCCGCGCTTGTTGGGAGCAGGTACGGTTATTACGGACGCCGTGAAAGGCTTCTCCAGCAGCTCACATCCACAGTTTCGGAAAACGCATACATCAGGCGAATACAGCATATAGTCCGACTCCGTGGAGCTGAGGTGAGTGTTGTTATAGCGGTACATCTCTCCCGCAGCCTCGGAAGTTATGGAGGCATAAAGGGTGCTGCACCTGCACAGCGCCTCCTCCTGTGTATTGGCTCCCAGACGGAAGCCGCCGCCTGCTTTGTGGGCGTTGGCGAAGTTCATAACAAAGGCGTTTTCAAAGCGGCTTGCGGCAGTGAAAGAGTCCTCCTTAGTGACGGTGATACTGCACATATCTCCCTCGGGTATCACCAAGGACTCCACAAGAGCAGCGCCCTTTTCGGGAGACCATACCTCAACGGCAGAGGTGTCCTCGCAGGGCAGCTCTATTTTTTTGCCGCCCAGTTCATAGAAGCCGTCAGCGGTTATTTTTATGGTCTCATTTGCGATTGCGATGTTGTTCATAAAAACACCTCAGTTCTTTACGTCGATGATGACATATTCCGAGAATGTGCCTGTCTTAAAGGGAATAGCCCAGCCGGAAATTCCCGATGTTACGATAAATTCGGTATTGCCGCGCTTTTCCGTGCCGTAGACTCTGTCGTTGGCGCCGAGGAGAAGTCCTATCTGTCCCGCAGGCCAGATATG
Organism: Ruminococcus sp.; assembly: GCA_017519145.1. Lineage (GTDB taxonomy): Bacteria > Bacillota > Clostridia > Oscillospirales > Ruminococcaceae > Ruminococcus. Next base: position 3,640 of record JAFWTA010000045.1, on the reverse strand, counting down.
TCCGCCGTGGGTATGTCCCGAGAATACCAAGTCTGCTCCCGATTCCGCCTCATTTGCATAGTCGTTAGGCTGGTGGTCGAGGATAAAATTGAAGCTCTGTGCGTCCATATCCTTTGCAAGGTCGGACATTTCCATGCGGCTTTCATCGCTCTTGTCCTGACGGCCGATGAGAGTAAGTCCCTCGGCTATCTCCACGGACTCGTCCTCGAGGATGGTGACGTTGTTCTTTTTCAGCTCCTCGCGGAGGTCATCGGCAGTGAAGTCACGGTAGCCTTCAAAATAGCCCTTGTCGTGGTTGCCGAAGATGAAGTAGACTCCGTATTTTGTATCCAGTTTTCCGAGAGCTTCACAGGAGCGGACCATGTCCTCCCTGCATGAGTCGTCGTCAACATAGTCTCCTGCGATTACCAGTATATCCGGCTTTTCAGCCTGTATGCGCTCCATTTCTCTTGCGAAGTCATCGCCATTGAGGGTGATACCGAGGTGAGGGTCGGCGATGGCGGCAATGCGGAGACTTCCTCCTGCAAGAGGCTTGTCCGTGTGGAGCTCATAGGCTGTGCGCCTTACGTCGTGGGCGTTGTGCCAGCCTAAGGCAAGGTATACCGCCGTAAAGAGAATGGCGGCAGCTCCCTCAATATTGCGGCGGCGCTGCTTTTTGGCAGCCTTTCTGACTATGGCGGCGATTATGTCGGCAATGAGCCAGAATATTATCAGATGGAGCACCACAACTATGACCGTGTAGAAGTTGATGAAGCCGAAGCAGGCAAGTCCGCCGAGTGGTATCAGGCAGGCGAGCCATGAGAGGAGCTTGTGCTTCTCTCCGAATTTTTGTATGAAGCTGAACCTGTGAAAGCGTGTGAACAGATAGACAGTTCCCCCCACAGACATTATAAGCAGAAGTACAAAGAGTATCAGCCAGAACATATAACTCCTCCTATTATATTATAAAGAGCCTCTCTGTCAGCCTTATAGGGGCAGCTTGCCAGCTTTTTGGTGTTGCGGAGAAGATTTTCCGCAGCCTTTTCAAGAAGTTTCCTGTCAGCCTGCACAGGGCTTATTTTCGCGATAAACCCAGCAAGACTGTCCGTACTGTCAAAGCCTGCGAGGAAGAGTATATGGCTGCGGTCTGCGACATCGGCAAGCCGCAGATAGCCGCTCTGGAAAAGTCCCACAGCAGCGCCGTGAGGGATGCCGCCCTCGTAGGTCAGGGTGTAGCTGAGACCGTGAGGTACCGATGTACCCGTGTGAGCAATAGCCATTCCGCCGAATGTAGAGGCGCAGAGCAGGTCGGCAGCAGCCTTTTCCGTGAGCTTTTCCTCTCCGCTGAGGTATCCGCGGCAGCTGCTCCACAGCTTCAGACCCGTATCAGCGAACATACGGCTGAATGGTGTGGCGGCGGAGTTTATATAGCTCTCTATCATGTGACCCAGAGCGTCAACGGCAGTATTTGCAATGACCCTCATGGGAGCGCCAAGGAGGTACTTGCCGTCGCACAGGGCGATATCGGGGAATACCTTGTGTGCCATTGACATCTTTGTGCGGAGGTCGTGACGTGTGATGACCGATATCCCCGTTACCTCAGAGCCTGTTCCGCAGGTGGTGGGAACGGCAGCAACGGGTATATTCTCGGGGGAAGCGCTGCTGTCAAAAAGCAGCTCCCACGTCGAGCTGGCATTTTTTATCATGACAGCGATGGCTTTGGCAGCGTCAAGAGGTGAGCCTCCGCCCACTCCCACAACGAAGTCCGCACCGCAGGAAACGCCAATATCACGGGCTTTCATTATGGTCTCTACCGAGGGGTTTTCCTCCACCTCGTCAAAGACCGTATATCCGATGCCCTCAGCCTCAAGAGCAGCCTTTACGTCGTCGAGAGAGCCGTTTTTCTTTGACGAGCTCCTGCCCGTTACGATGAGAGCGCAGCTTCCGAGAGCGGCAAGGTCGGCGCTGTGTACCGGCACACAGTTATTTTCCGAAAAAACCTTTACAGGCATATAATAATTCATAGTATCCCCCTGACATGAAAAATAAAAACTTATCCGTGCAGGAAGGCGGTCATTAACACTCCCTGCATTTTAATATTATCATAATTTCCCCCCTCGGTCAATACATGGGTAAAAAAAACGCTTTTTTGTTGCATATAATCTTCAATGCCCTTTATTCGGTTGAAATGGGCAGTTCCCTGTGTTATAATATGTGTAACTTTCAAAGGCAGCAAGGGGGAAACCGGTCTTATGAAGAATGACAATGATTTCAGGGTAGCTGCTGACGAGATCGCTGATAAAATGGGGGCAGGGTGGAACTATGGAAACACCCTTGAAGCGAACAGGGGAGGGACTCCCGACGAGACTGTATGGGGCAACCCGAAGGCTTCTCAGGCAATGGTGGACGCTGTTGCAGATGCAGGCTTCGGCACTGTAAGGATCCCCGTTTCGTTCCTCAGCAAGATCGACGACAGCTGTGGTTATAAAATAGAACAGGAATGGCTTGACAGGATAGCCGAGGTAGTGGATTACTGCTATAACAGGGAGCTTTTCGTCATTATCAATATCCATGGTGACGGCTACCATACCATCAAGGGTGGATGGCTTCTCTGTGACGGTAGCGACCAGACCTATATAAAGGAAAAATACGCCGCTGTGTGGCGGCAGATAGCTCTGCGCTTTGCGGACTACGACGAGCATCTCATCTTCGAGAGCATGAACGAGGTCTTTGACGGCATATATCATACTCCCGTTGCTGAGTATTACGAGAATATCAACGACTATAACCGCATTTTCATCGACACTGTCAGGAGCACGGGTGGCAATAATACTCACCGCTGGCTCATGGCTGCTGGCTGGAATACGGATATAAACTATACCTGTGACGGCTACGGCTTCCGCTTTCCCGAGGATAAGCTCTGCACCTGCGAAGAGGGAAGGCTTATACTTTCCGTTCACTGCTATGACCCGTGGGACTATTGCGGCGAGGAGGAAAAGACCATTTTCCTCTGGGGCGAAAAGGGACAGGAGATAATCGAGCTGGAGCTTGCCGACAGAAGATATATGGCTGACTGGGGCGACGAGGAGCATATAAGGGCTCAGTTCGCAAAGCTTAAAAAGGACTATATCAACAAGGGTATACCCGTAGTTATAGGGGAGTTCGGCTGTATAGACCGTGCGGTGTGCGCACCCCATATCCCCGACAGGATAACTGAGAACCGTGCTTACTATGACGGATTTGTGGCAGGCACAGCCGCTCAGAACGGTATAGTTCCCGTGTACTGGGACAACGGCTTCAACGGCAAATTCGGTCTGGCACTGTTTGACCGTCGGGCGGTAAAGGCTACTCAGCCCGAGATAATAGAAGCCATAATCAACGGCGTCAGGAATAAGGACCCCATGTCAGGCAGACGCCCTGACGAAAAAAAGTGCATATAAATCATAATTTATATTTGTAGGGAACGCCGCCCTCGGCGTTCCGAAAAAGCATATTGTAGGGGAGGATATCATCCGCCGTTAAGGGACGCCCTCACTTGCAGGGCGTCCCCTCTCAAAAAACAGTCCACCGGACTGTTTTTTGATTCACCCCTTGCGGAGCGCTTTGTTTTATTTCGTCGCCTTAAAAGCTGAAAGCGACGACCAGAGGCGCCGCCTCTGGA
>JAFWTA010000044.1 GCA_017519145.1 Ruminococcus sp. | reverse complement strand
GTAAACAGCCTGAAGTCGCAGCAATGCAGGACTTGCTTGTGTACGTTACAAAGGGGCTGTCTGCGTTGACAACTCAGATCCGTGCAGAGGGACAGGCAGTCGATAAGGCTGTCAATCATCTTATCAGCGTGAACCTGTTTATCACGATCACCAATGCAAATTTCGATCTCGACAGCATTACCGCTAAGGTTACTGAAACACTTGCAGTCAAAGAAGAATTGCTCGGACAGGTGCAGAATAAAGAATCACTCCCCGAAGCAGCTATTTGGAACGGTTCGGACTATACCGAGAAAGCAAAGACTGTCGGCGTACTTGCAACAGAGAATGAGGATATACGCTCTCTGCGTGAGCTGATAACCTACGGTCTGAAGGGACTTGCGGCATACACCAAACACGCAAATGCTCTGCTTAGTGATGACGAGGAGCTTGATGCGTTTATGCAGTCGGCGCTTGCCAAAACGCTTGATGACAGCCTTTCCGTTGATGACCTTGTGGCTCTAACGCTTGAAGTCGGCAAGTACGGCGTTCAGGGTATGGCTGACCTCGACACTGCAAATACTTCCGCATACGGCAACCCCGAAATAACCAGCGTTGACATCGGTGTACGCAAAAATCCTGCGATACTGATTTCCGGTCACGATCTGAAAGACCTCGAAATGCTCCTTGAACAGACAATGGACACAGGCGTTGATGTTTACACCCACTCGGAGATGCTCCCTGCGCACTATTATCCGTTCTTCAAGAAATATCCGCATTTTGCAGGAAACTACGGAAATGCGTGGTGGAAGCAGAAAGAAGAATTTGAGAGCTTTAACGGTCCGGTGCTTATGACCACGAACTGCATTGTTCCTCCGAAGGACAGCTACAAGGAGAGGCTGTGGACTACGGGTGCAGCAGGCTATCCGGGGTGCAAGCACATCGACGCTCCTTACGGCGAGGTCAAGGACTTTTCACCCATTATCGAGCAGGCAAAAAACTGTCCTCCTCCGACCGAAATAGAAACAGGCACAATCATCGGCGGCTTTGCTCACGAACAGGTTTTTACCCTTGCCGATAAGATCGTAGATGCCGTGAAGTCAGGTGCTATCCGCAAGTTCGTTGTCATGGCAGGCTGTGACGGCAGGGCGAAGTCCAGAAGCTACTATGAGGATTTTGCAAAGGCACTGCCGAAAGATACCGTTATACTGACAGCAGGCTGTGCGAAATACAAGTACAACAAGCTGAACCTCGGTGACATCGGCGGTATCCCCAGAGTGCTTGATGCAGGACAGTGCAACGATTCTTATTCACTTGCTCTTATCGCCCTGAAGCTGAAAGAGGTATTCGGACTTGACGATGTGAACGATCTGCCTATCGCCTATAATATTGCGTGGTATGAGCAGAAAGCCGTTATCGTACTGCTGGCTCTGCTGTATCTCGGCGTGAAGAATATCCACCTCGGACCGACTCTGCCTGCATTCCTGTCACCGAATGTTGCAAGCGTGCTTGTAGAAAACTTTGGTATTGCAGGTATCACAACTGTTGAAGAAGATATGAGGATATTCGGCTTATGAGAAGAAAAGACAGAGAAGTCACCGACCTGAGCGATATTATCGGTATAATGGAGAACTGCGATGTTTGCAGGCTTGCACTGAACGATGACGGCTATCCGTATATCCTGCCCCTGAACTTCGGTATGGCTGTGAACGGAGATAAGATCACGCTATATTTTCATAGTGCTTTGGAGGGCTATAAGGTCGGGCTTATCCAAAAGGATAATAGAGCATCATTTGAAATGGACTGCAAGCATGAGCTGCAATACTTTGAGGATAAGGGCTACTGCACGATGGCGTATGAGAGCGTTTTCGGCAGAGGGCGTATCCGTATCCTTCCCGATGAGGAAAAGCTCCCAGCACTGAAATTGCTGATGGCGCATTATCATGACGGAAAAGATGTACCGTTCAGCACAGCGGCTGTTCCGAGGACACTTGTATACGCTTTGGAAGTCGAAAGCGTAACGGGTAAGCGTAAGGCTGTCAAATAATTTTAACTTTGAACCCAGTGGAGTCAAAGTTACGGTGAAAGGGCTGTTACTGCGGAAACAGCCCTTTTTCCTTTTCTGCCGATTGACCTTTCCGTTCCGGTGTGGTATAATTAATCTATAATCTGCTTTGCTTGGGAGTGATACGATATGGCAGTCTACATAGTCTTTGACGTTGAAACGCCCAATCGGGCAAATGACCGAATGAGTGCGATAGGCATATCTGCAATCAAGGATAACAAAATCGTAGCGAACTATTTTTCTCTCGTTGATCCTGAAGCTCACTTCGACTACTTCAACACTCAGCTCACTGGCATAGATGCGGATAAGGTCAAGGGCGCTCCGAACTTTACAGAGCTCTGGAAGAAGATAGAGCCTATCATGAACAAGGGTGTCCTCGTTGCCCATAACGCTGTGTTCGATATGAGCGTTCTCCGTGCGTGTCTGCGTGACTACGGTATCTCCTGGAAATCGACTGTGGGATACCTCTGCACGGTACAGATCGGCAGGCGTGTTCTGCCTGATATGAGACACAACCTCGATGTGATGTGTGACCATTACGGTATCGCCCTCGATCATCATCAGGCAGACAGTGATAGTCATGCCTGTGCGGAAATACTGCTGAGATATATTGAAAGCGGTGTTGATGTGAAAGAATATGTGAAGGAATACCGACTATAAATATTAGCGATTATCTGAGCTGTTGTGACAATGCAACGGCTCTTTTCTTTTCAGAAGTACAAATTCTGTCTATCTGAAATGATATAATAAAAAATGAAAAGATGTTTCCAGAAAGCCAAATTTTGTCCAACTGGTTTCGTATAATGGAAGCAGACAAGCATACAACTCGATACTTTTGTGATGTCATTGAACAGTTCCATACAAGACTTGATCGGTAATCCATTACGGTCTTTAGGAGGTGATAGCTGTGTACTGGACGATGATAATAGATCACGGTCTGCATTGATTGCCTTGCGGATTTGTTTGTGCTGATACAGAAGTTGAGTATGTTATGCTGTAAACTCTCGGCATAAGGGGCGGTCTGAGCAGATCAGGCCGCCCTTTTTCCTATGCCTAATGTGATAGAAAGATGAAATTTTGGTGAAAAGTTGCCGCACTATAATTTTGCACAAAGAGTTGTTTTCAACATGGGACTGCGGTTTGAATCAGTTAGGTGGAAATGTTGAATCGGTAGTGCATTATCGAAAAGTGCAGGAAAGAGGGGGCTTTTATAAAATTCGGGTGTTCCCGAACGGGAACGCTGAGAAGTTGCTTTTTACGCTGTAATGGTTCATAATAATATAGAACGCATCGGCGCGTTGCTCCAACGGTGAACCTTACTGCGCAGGAGGGTTACTCGATCACTGTATGGAAACTGAATATGGAACAATCGAATGGACGAGTAATGTTTGATTGTCGGACGGGTATATTCCGAATGACAGGCTTACTATGTTCATTTGCTGATTTCCGTCCGACAGAAAGGACGGAACCAGTATGATGAATGATTTACATACTCCTCAGATTCCATTATTCAGCGAACTGGAGGAGCCGCAAAGCTACGAAGTCTACGTTTACGGGACTGATGATCTAATTGAGCAGCATACGGACAGCTTTAGCTTGGCGATAGGTCGGTATTTAGGCGAGATCGGCATTAGCCAAAATATGCTGTCAAAGGTGACGGGGATTGCTTCCTCTACGCTCTCACGCTATCTTTCAGGAAAAAGGAAGATACGCTATGATTATCTCTGTGCGGTCTGTATAGCACTCAGACTTCACCCTTGCAGGCAGCGTCACTTGTTTTCGCTCCTGCTGTATGAGATGCCTTGTGAGCGTGATTTCAGTCAATCAGATAAATATATCATCAGGGCATATCTTGACGGTTGTGCCTTTGACAATCGATATACACTGACTGCCTGCAATGACCAGTTGATGGCAATCCATGCAAAACCTCTTACAAACCTGACCTCTGTTAAGGAGGACGGCGAGTAATGGGGAGATTTATGTATGTCCATTTCGGTGATGACGTTCCCCGTAACATAGAGAGAGAGTACAACAAGCTTTTGCGAAAAGAGCGATACCTTGAGGAGCGAGATGCAGAAAACGGAATGATCTATCCCGATTTTGACGATGTTCTCGCTGCGAATCCCGATCCTGCGAGTATCCCCATAAGTGAGGAAGAAGAACAGGAGCAGATCAGGCACCGGAACAGGCTTGATTATCTGCCTGATGCCTTAGAACTGCTGAAAGCGGATTTTCCTGAAGGGTATGAGCTGATACAGGACTACTTTCTGAGAGAGGACAAGGTAACAATGTGGTATCTCGTTGAAAAATACGGTTTATCAATTGATAAGGTACGTTACCGAATCAAGATCGCCAAGCAGAAGCTCAAGGAGTATATCATCTTGCACGAAAACGAATAAAGAAATATGTGCAGAACGCCGATTTTTTCTTTTTGGAGAAAGAAATATGGGAAAATCCTTCCCGATTTTGCAAAATCCTCGGTTGATAGATAGAGGGGTTCATACCACTGATCTCTAAAAGGGGTATGGATCACTCGCTGACATATCCTATCCTCCGTGATGAGGGACGGTACGGTTCTTCCATTTGCCGCACCGTCCCATACTTTCAACTATGCTTTCATGTTAATTCCTTTTATTTTCTATCAACAGCAGAGATGCTGTTGGGAGTGTCCGTCTTTCGGGGCGGACATTGCCAAAGGCATCTCACACATTCCTCTTAGTTTTGTTTGACGGCTGATATGCTGTCGGGAGCTTCCTCTCGATCTGAGGGGAAGCTGCCAACAGTACATCAAATATCAGGCATAAAAATAACGGATAGACGATGTATTAGCTGTATCTGCCTTTAGAACAGCAACCTCAGTATCTTGAAAACTGAATACAATCACTTATGCTAAATCTACAAGGGTTAGACGGGAGGTGTAGAACGGCTTATGAGTCTTTCTAAAAGAAACTATAACAAGATGTTCAAGGATTACCCTGATGTAGTGTCTGCTAAAGATGTGGCTGAAATGGTGGGCATCGGCTTAAAGAAAGCATATAGGCTTCTTCGCACCGGAGAAATACGGGCTTTTCGATGTGGCAACACATTTAAGGCCGCCAAAATCGAGGTTATCGAATATATTTACGTTCGACAATGCGCACAACATAATGGCAACGATCCTGAACAAAAATGACTGGTTGGTAGAAATGCGGACGGGACTTTCAAAAATGCTTGAATTTCCCAATATTCTGCGCTATACTAATAGTGCAACAGCAGACTTCTACCAAGCTTTCATCACGAACAGGAGGATAAAAGGAAATGAAAGCAAGTCTGCCCTTTAAGTACATTACCGCTGTCAAAGGCGGTAAACACTATGTTGTCTTTGACTATAAGGATAACGAAGGAAAACGCAAGAGAAAATGGATCGGTACAGATCTGCCTGAGAAATGCCCTAAGAAGGCACTGAACGTCAAGGTCGAGGAGATCGTGACGCAGTTCTATGAGGACTATATCAACGGACAGCTCTTCAAAAAGGCTCAGGAACAGGCAAGAGCAAAGCTCACGGCTGCTGATTACAAGTTTACAGTGTTTATGCGTGACTGGCTTGAAGCCATCAAGCCTACGATTGCCGAAACAACGTATGAGAGTTACAGCCAGAAGCTCAACAGCGTGGTTCGCTACTTCGATACGGTATTTCCCGACATTACACTTGCTGAGGTGACGGCTGTGGAGCTTCAGAAGTTCTATAACGACAAGTTTGCAGAGGGAATGACCGCCAACACAATCAAGCATTATCACGCAAATATTCATAAGGCTTTGAAGTATGCAGTTAAGATGGGGTATTTAACCTGCAACGAATCTGAAAAGACAGACCGCCCGAAGCTCGACAAGTATGAAGCGACATTTTATAATTCCAAAGAGCTTGAAAGGCTGTTTTCTGTTTTCAGAGGAGATCGAATGGAGGTAGTGGTGCTGATCGCTGCCTACTACGGACTGCGCAGAAGTGAGATCATCGGTCTGCGTTGGGACGCTATCGATTTTGATAAGCAGACTATCACGATTCACGAAAAGGCATACAACATCTATGAAGACGGTAAACTCGTGGTGAAATTTGCGAACAAGCTGAAAACTAAAGCAAGTCATAGAACCCTTCCGCTGATTCCGTACATCGCTGATGTGCTGAAAGCCAAAAAGGAACAGGACGATTATCTTTCAGTTGTTCTGAAAAGCGGATATGACCACGAATACGATGACTACATCTGCACCGATGAGCTGGGCAAGCTGATCACGCCCAATTATGTTACTGACCATTTCGCTAACGTTATTAAGAAGTACAGGCTGAAAAAGATTCGTTTTCACGATCTGAGACATTCTTGTGCAAGTCTGCTTCTCGCTAACGGCGTTCCTATGAAAGCAATTCAGGAGTGGCTCGGACACTCCACATTCCATGTAACCGCTGATTTTTACAGCCACTTGGATTTCAACTCTAAGATTGATTCGGCAAATACGATTGCCAATGCCCTCGGTAGTGGTGCTGTCAAGAAACCGCCTATCTCTGCAAATAATGGGCGGGTAGAAAGTCCTGATACGGAAAATGACACAACGGATTAAACCGAATTTAGGCTGTTTGGTAGAAAAGTAAGGCAAAAAAATAAAATCGAACTTCCGAAAAAGCTCGATTTTACGATGTTTTGTGGTGCCGCTGACCGGACTTGAACCGGTACGCTGTCTCCAGCGAGGGATTTTCGTACTACTCTATGTTACCATAGCCACACGAAAGTGTGTTGTAGTCTGGACTTGGTCTTTACCATATCCTTTCGGACTTAGGTAGTCGGTGTAAAGTCTCTACACTCACCCTGACGGGTTAGCACGGCGTTCTGTTTGTGCCTTCACCGTTTTAGCCGACTTCTACTCTACAGATTTCTCTGTAGGCACTCTCTACGGATCAACCGTAGACACACTTGTTGAAGTGTGTACAAACATCAAAGTCCCTTGTGTCTGCCTATTCCACCACAGCGGCATATTCAATTTTTACTGCTTCTTCTTTTTCAGAAGATTTCAACAATCTGCACGGAATCGAAAAAGTGGTAGAAAAATGGTAGAAAAACTCGATAACATAACAGGTCTTTTCTACCAACCTTTTCAGAAAACCTTGTAGATACGCTAAGCGCGAGCTGTCAGCGGCAATCGGAAGTACAAAGTGACTAAAAATCGTTCACGGGATTTTAAGTCCCTTGTGTCTGCCAATTCCACCACAGCGGCGTATAAAAGGACAGTATAATGAAAACAATACTGTCCTTATGGTCGAGGTGACAGGATTTGAACCTGCGGCCCCTACGTCCCGAACGTAGTACTCTACCAAACTGAGCCACACCTCGACAGCATTAATATTATACTACAAACGGGAAGTAATGTCAAGTGCAAATAAATTTTATGTAATTATTTTTATTTTTTTACAATACAAAAGGAGCAGCCCAAAGGCTGCTCCGCTGTTTTATTTTATAACGATAGGTTCAGACCAGTAGTCCTGATTGTAGATATCAGAGAAACGATAGAGAATGTGGCAGGCGCCGCTTCCAACATCGGTGTTGCTGATTGTCATATTATCCGTAACAGTTACCTGATCGCCGATGAAGTAGCTGTCCTGATATTCCATGTCGTATGAATAGTAGTCGCAGATGAAGTCGAGAGTATCACCGACTGTAAGCTCTGTCAGATTTTTTGCAACAGCGTCTGTTTCGCCGTTTACATAGTCTGTTGAAGCTCCTGCGATGTAACCATCGGGGTGTTCATCATCAAAGACGATAATGAGGTTGACTCTTTCTCCGTTGAGGAGAGCAGGAACATAGCCTCTGATTATCTGTTCTGTGCCATTGTAGGTAGTATCTGTGTGATAGTATGCTACTACATTGCCGTTGATGGAGAGCCAGTTTTTTTCGGTATCAGCCACAAGATCGTTATCATCATTGAATGTGAACAGGTTGTCCAGACCGAGGTCTATATAACCGGAACCGTCATCGTAGAACATATTGAGATCCAGCTTGTGTACCATTTCCCACTGAGCATCCTCAAGCGACATAGTGTATTTGCCGTCCTTCTGTGTCCATACGAGGTTAGAAGGATCGAAGTAGTGAGTGGAGAGGTAATCCGCTGTATCGTCTACATCCGTGTCGTCCATGAATGCGGTATTGGAGCTGTCCAGACCTTCAATGCTCCTGCCGCCGCCTCCGCCGAGGAAGCTTGAGAGCAGCGAACCGATCATATCAGAGCTGCCAGATGAGCCTGAAGAACCGCCCAGACCGAACAGTGAGCCGAGTGCCGAGCCTGTACCGCCTGCGGCGATCTGACCGCCTGTTTCGAGCTTAGCGAACTGCTTGATGCACTTTGAGTACTCGGCGTCCATACCAATCTTGTCGTATGTATTGCAGGCTGAATCAACGTAGGAAGTACGCTGATACGGGAAATAAATGGAAACGCCGTAAGCGTTTGTCATATTTGAAGAAGTGAGGTTATACTTTACAGCATTTCTGAGAGCATCAGCGAGAGCCTTACCCTCAGCAGTTCCGACATTTTCTGCAAGATTTACAAGATCGACCTGATCTATGCGTGAGCTCTCTGCGAATTCGCGGGTAGCATATCTTGCGTTTGAGATATCCTTGTACTCGTCATTTGAGATCTTTGTGCTTACAGACTTAGCGAAGGACGAAAGCTTTGAAGGAACTGTGTTTGAGAACTCGGCAAGGTCGATAACTGAAAGTGTAGTCTTCTGACCTCTGCACTTCTTGCCGCACTCGGAAACGAAATCATCAACGATATTCTTGCCGATATCCAGAGTAGGCATTGAAGTATTCTTGCCGAGGTTTGTGAGCCATCTTGTGTAGTACCAGCCGATACCGGGCTCTGTTTCCTCAGAAGCGATAAGGTAGTCAGCATGATCATTGAGCATAAGAGCTGTCTCGGCAGTAGCCATAAGGCATGCATCGAAGCCGATGAAATCAAACTGAACGCCGCCGCTCTTGAGAGCCTGCTTGATGCCTGCAAGACTCATTGAACCGCTGTTCTTGTTCTTTTCGTCATATCCGTATCCCGTAACGGATCCGCCGCCGTGATCCCAGAGAATGAGCTCGTTTCTGTTAGCAGGGAAATTCTTTGAGCAGAACTGAATGAAAGATGCAAGGTTGTTGGGGTCTGTCATAGGCTTGCTGCCTGCGTCATCAACCAGTCTGCCGATCTGACCGTTCTTGATCTGGTAGATCTGGTTGACCTTGTTGCTGATACCGCTTACCTTCCACTTGGAGCAGCCGCCTGTAAATACGATAATATTTACGTTGTCGCCGTAGGTAGCAGCTCTCATCTCCTCCATATCCGAGGATGCCATGCCGTACTTGGACTCAAGGTCGGTACCGCACATATAGACCATAATGGTAACTACGTCTTCGTTATTGCCCTTAATGACAGTTCTCTTTTCGCGTGATCCGGTTGCAACGCTTGTGTCAACGGCATTGTCGCTGGTAAGGCTTCCTGAAGCAGTGTCCTCGGTGCTGAAACCGAATCCTGATGGAACTGAGCCGATATCAACGCCGCCGCTGCCGCCTGTAAGGGAGCCGAGAAGATCTCCGCCGCCGCCTCCGCTGCCGCCGCTGAACAATTTGAAGATGATGAAACCGATAATAAGCAGAGTTACGAGACCGCCGCCGCCGGCAGCTGCTCTTTTGGCACCGCCGCCTCCGCCTGTCTGACCGCCTGAATAGCTGCCGGAACCTACGGGACCAGTGCCGAGACCGTCGCCGCGTCTATGTGCTCCGCTGCCGCCAGAGGTGACGTTTTTACGTCTGCCCTGTGGTCTGTTCTGATTAGGATCCATAATAACCTCCGTATTTTTTCTCTTTAGCAGGGCAAAAGCCTGCATACATATATTGTACACACTTTCACAGAGAATGTCAAGTTAAAAGCGGTTACAAATTGGTATATCGGCAAAAAATGAGCGCAGCCGCAGGGATGATACTGCGACAGCGCTCAAGAGGTCACTTATTGGTGAGAAGCTTTCTCAACCTTATATTGTCGAATACATCAATAACACCGTCGCTGTTGAGATCGGCAGCATCGTTGTCTATGACAGTTTCGGCTTTAAGCAGGTATTTCTGGAGAAGCACCAGATCGGAGACATTTCGTGCTCCGTCGCCGTTGATATCGCCGGGGACAGGTGCTGTTTCCTCGGGAATTATAGGTTCGAGAACGAATTTCTGGGTATCACTTCCCGTGAACAGGTTCACGCAGAACTCCTTCTCCGATTCATCAGTGGGATAGGGAAGATCCGCGCAGGTAATTCCTTGAGTGAGTGAGTAGCTTCCGTCGCTGTTGCAGATGACATTGAATTTCTGGGAGTCATCACCTGTGAACTCCTTCAGCTCATAATACTGCCCCTCGTTGGAGGTGAGAGCTTTTCCGCGCTTGTCCCTGATAGAGTAGCTTCCGTCTGAAAGGCGTGTAAAGCTCCATATCTGATCGTTAAGAGTGAAGGGCATATTGCCGAAAATATCAGGCTGAACACTGATGCCCTCAGCATTGAACTGAACTATTTTACCCTTCATATTGAACATATACAGACCGCTGCTGACGTTTCTGACAGTGTAGCTTCCGTCGGTGACTGCGGGGTGAACAGGGAGCAGGCTCCACAGCTGGCAGCCGCCCTCCCAGTAGTTCCACTGGTTGATGTTGCCTCCGTTTTCCTTGGACCATTCGTAGACGTCAAGACCGCCCTTGTCCTCGGAGCACTTGGAGACTATTCCGTAGTCCAGACCGCTTTTTACCAGTCTGAACAGCTGATTGGGCTTGCCGCTGTACTTCTGGAGCTCAATGTTTACGCCGTCTGCGGCTGAATTATCAGCAACGGCGATACACATGGACTCGTCGCCCATAGATACTATCCTGCAATAGTCTTTGTCAACGGAGATGATACGCCACTGCTGAGCCCAGCTGTTGTTGCGCTCCCATTGCTGGATATTGGTGCCCTCGTCCAGCTTGCCGTTTGGCAGGTCGACAGCCATGCTGCTGTTCTGGTTCACTATGTAATATGATGTGCCGCTTAGAAGCGAAGTGCCGCTGAGATACGGCTCTGCACCCGTTCCCGATACAGTGTCGGCTTTGTTTATGAGCTGAGATTCACTGTCGGTGAAGTCGGCAGTTGCTGAACGCAGAGAGCCTGTGAACTGCTTTGTCTGAGCGCCCCATATGGTGTGGTTGTTGGTGCCCACAGCAGTAAATGACATGACCTTTTTACCGTTCTCGTCCTTGGCAGCGAGGAAATAGCCGTTGTAGACCTGACCGCCGATTGTCAGTTCAGCGGCGGAGGTATCTTTCGCCTGCGACCATTTACCAGTGGCTGCACCGCTGACAGTTCCGTCAGCATTGAGCTTTATATTGCTGTAATTGATTATCTTTCCGTCGGTAGCTGTTCCGTGGTCAATAAACTCGTAATCACCGACGATATCCTCGGTATTGTAGCCTGTTGCGGACATTTCGTCCCTTGCATACTCAAAGGGAGCCACAACCGGCCAGCCCTTTTCGTTGAAGTACATCGAGTGTACACGGACCTCATGGAACTCTCCTCCGTCGTCGAATCTGGCGTGATAGAAAAGATACCACTTGCCGTCATCGTCGCGGAGCACGGAATTGTGTCCGCAGGCCATATAAGCCTTTTCGAGGGAGCTGAACTTGTAATTGCCCATTACCTTCAGACCTGTTGCGTCAAGGTTGGGATTTGTGGGCAGAACAGCCTGCCTTCCTGCCGGGTCTGTGAACGGTCCGAGAGGTGATGTGGAGCGGAATACGCGCATATTGTAGCCGCCGTTGGAGGTAAGACCGCCATATGTTACCCACAGGTAATAGTAGCCTGTATCGGCATTGTACTCAATAAAGGGACCTTCGCCCGATTTGCCGTAGCCGCCTGATATCTTAGTGCCGAAGTAGCTGTCTACCATACGGCCGTCGGAGGTCTGTCCCGTTTTGGGGTGTATACACTGACCTGTGGCAGGGGCAATCTCCAGAGTGAAGATACCGCCCGACCATGAGCCGTAACACATATACATCTTTCCGTTGGTATCGAAGTATATAGTGGGATCTATGGCGTTGGGGAAAAGCTGGTTATTGAAGTCGTTGTTTCTGAACCAGCTGTTATTGAAGTTTACCTGACCTGACGCTATAAGCTCATCGATATTGGTGGAGGTGTATTTCTTGTTCACGTTCTTGGTGGAGCTCCTGACATAGGCATCATTATTGGTGAAGCCCGAGTATATCAGTGTATCCACAAATGTGTAGGGACCCTCGATAGTCTTGGATGCTGCATATGCGATTACTGAGCGCATATAGGTCGAAGATGTACAGAAATACATGAGGTATGCGCCCTTTGAGCCGTCACTGTTGACGTAATCACCGTCCCAAACAACATCGGGAGCCCAGACTGCAAAACCGCCCTCGCAGTCCTCGAGGTCTTCGCCTGCCCAAGCGAATGCTTTTTTCAGATTCTGGGAAAGGTTGCCGAATTCTACATTATTAGTTGTTGCATAACCGTTGCTGAACCGTCTCCAGTTCATGAGATCCGTGGATTTTGCAGCTTCGATATGTGAGCCGAAAACATAATATGTTCCGCTATCCTTTATGATAGATGGATCGTGTACCGATACACGGGAGTTTGCAGCAATTGATGGCGCCGCAGTCTGAACTGACATTATCATCAGTCCTGACAGTGCAGACGCAAGGAGTTTTTTTAGCTTCATAAACGTCCTCCTTTAATAAAATAGTTGCTTTTATTATAACTATTTTTGTCAGAAATGTCAATGTGGGCGGCGTGCAGAAAAGTATGCAATTCATTACATATAATGTGCATAAGGGTATAAGGCAGATACATAGAATTGTACGCCAAATGTGTTGTGATTTTGTCGAAAGTTCCGATTTTTCGGGAAACTCTTGGAAAGTCCGCAATACTGTGATATAATGTACAGGTATTCATGAATATTTAATATTTCAAGGTGAACGGTGCTTCCTATCGCGTGAGCGTTGCAGGAAGGTAAAAGGGAAGCAGGTGAGAGACCTGCACGATCTCGTCACTGTGACCGTACAGCATCATCCATGTGCCCGAGGGTGCAGCCACTGCGAAAAGCGGGAAGGCGGAGAAGTGTGTTATTGTACGGAAGTCAGGAGACCTGCCGTTTGTCGGTACAGAGCTGAAAGCTCGGATCACGAGGCATTGATCGTACCATTGCTCAGACAATGAGTGCTTTTGTCATGCCTTCTGCCTTGCGGAGGGCATTTTTGCGCACGACCTTTGTCTCCTGAAGAAACAGGAGGAAAAATATGAAAAAGTTTATCGCAGCTATATCTGCAATCACACTGACAGCAGCCTGCTTTGCATCATGCAGCAGCGACAGCAAGGACAGCAAGTCCGAGTCCGCAACCGAGGCAGCGACAGCAGCCGAGACTACTGCCGAGGAAGCTACTGAGGAAGACACAACAGAAGCGGAGGAAGAGGAAATGGACGACGAAGAGAACTACGACACGGGCGACGCTTCACTGGATAATGTCCGCAATCAGGACGAGATCGGCGACAATGAGCTTCTCGTTGTAAGCTTCGGTACAAGCTTCAATGACAGCAGACGTCTTACCATTGGTGCCATCGAGGACGCCTTTGAAAAGGCTTTCCCCGATTATTCGGTTCGCCGCGGTTTTACAGCAAACATCATCATCGACCACGTCAACAGACGTGACGGCATCCTTATCGACGATCTTGACGCAGCTCTTCAGAGAGCTGTTGACAACGATGTAAAGAACCTTGTTGTACAGCCCACACACCTGATGAACGGTCTTGAGTATGATGAGCTTTCAGAGAAGGTAGCCGAGTATTCCGATGCATTTGACAAGGTGGTTATAGGTGAGCCTCTCCTCACCACAGACGAGGACTTCACAAGAGTTGAAAAGGCTATCACAGACTGGACAAAGGAGTACGATGACGGCGAGACTGCCATCTGCTTCATGGGACACGGTACAGAGGCTGAGTCAAACGGCGTTTATGCTAAGATGCAGGAGCTGCTTACAGCTGATGGTTATGCAAATTACTATGTGGGTACAGTTGAAGCTACACCTTCACTTGACGATGTGATTGCAAAGGTCAAGGAAGGCAATTACAAGAGAGTCATCCTTGAGCCCCTTATGGTAGTTGCCGGCGATCACGCAAATAACGATATGGCAGGCGATGAGGAGGACTCATGGAAGTCCGCATTCTTAGCCGAGGGCTATGATGTTGAATGCGTGCTGAGAGGTCTCGGTGAAAACGAGGACATCCGCAGCATCTATGTTGACCATGCACAGGCAGCAATTGATTCTATCAAGTGATAAATGATCCGCAGCCGACTCAGTGTCGGCTGCTTCTTTAAAAGGTGATAATATGAGAAAGACTACTTTATTTATTTCAGCATTGCTGATCTCAGCAGTTTCACTCTGTTCTTGCTCAGATAAGACAAGCTCATCATTGTCAGCTGTACAGGAGACTACTGCCGCAGCAGTAACAATTGCCGAGGAGACCACTGCGGAGAAGACAACGGAACAGGTAACAGCTCCGCAGCAGGAAGTGGGCTATGAGGGCATGGAAGCTGTCTATGCTGATGGTGTAGCCGAGGGTGAATACGATATCGAAGTGGATTCGAGCTCTACTATGTTCAAGATAACCGCCTGCAAGCTTACAGTTGCCGACGGAAGCATGACCGCAAGGCTTACAATGAGCGGCAGCGGCTATGAGTATCTGTTCATGGGAACGGGAAAGGAAGCCGAAAATGCGGATGAGTCAGAATTCATCTCTGCTGAGGAAGAGGGAGATGTTGTGGCTTTCACGGTTCCTGTTGAAGCTCTTGATAAGGAGACAGACTGTGCCGCATTCAGCAAGAAAAAGCAGCAGTGGTACGACAGAAAGCTCGTTTTCCGCGCTGATTCTCTCCCCAAAGGCGCATTGCTCGGAGCAGAGGATGTAACTCCCGAATCACTTGGACTATCTGACGGTGAATACACCATCGAAGTATCCCTTGAAGGAGGCTCGGGAAAGGCTTCCGTTCAGTCTCCCGCAAAGCTTACCGTCGAAAACGGACAGGCTTATGCTGAGATCATCTGGAGCAGCAATAAGTACGACTACATGGTGGTTGACGACGAGAAGATACTTCCCGCGAGCACAGATGAGTTCTCTGTGTTTGATATTCCTGTTGCTTCATTTGGCAGGATGGCAGTATCTGCCGATACAACTGCTATGAGCACTCCTCATGAGATAAGCTACACCCTTATTTTTGATCCCGATACCATAAAGTGATATGCTGAATCGTATATTTTTTTCGGCAGCAGCCTGTATTATACTTGCAGGCTGTTCTGCTAATGGGACAGCGCTCTCAGAGCCGCAGACTCACCATAACAGCCTGAAGCTTGAATATGCAAAGCAGTTCACGGCTGATTATGTTGATAACGGCTGCACTCTTGTCACTATCGGAGATGACAGATATATCGTCGTACCCGAAGGAGAGAGCGTTCCGTCCGGGTATCCGGATGCAGCTGTTATACAGCAGCCCCTTGAATGCGTGTACAATGCCGCTTCTTCGGCTATGGATCTTATTGACGGCGCAGGAGCGCTTGGCAAAGTATCCATGACCTCCACTAAGTATGAGGACTGGTGCCTTCCCGCGGTCAGAGATGCGATGGACAGGGGAGATATAAGCTATATCGGTAAATACAGTGCTCCTGATTATGAAGTACTCCTTGAGGAGGGCTGCGGACTGGCTGTCGAGTCCACTATGATATACCACAGTCCCGAGGTCAGGGAGCAGATAGAGGCACTGGGCATTCCTGTGCTTGTAGAGCGTTCAAGCTATGAGAAAGATCCTCTCGGCAGGATGGAGTGGATAAAGCTCTATGGCATACTTTTCGGCTGTGAGGAACAGGCAGAGCAGCTTTTCAATGAAAAGACACAGCTTATCGATGATATACTCACCGAGGACAGCAGCGGCATGACAGCCGCATTCTTTTATATCAATTCATCGGGGGGAGTCGTTGTCCGCAAGCCTTCGGACTATGTTCCCGAGATGATGAGGATGGCAGGAGGAGAGTATGTTTTCTCAAACAGCGACCTTGGCACCGATGACAACGCACTTTCTACCATGACCATTCAGCCTGAGACCTTCTACGAAAAGGCATGGGACGCAGATGTTCTCATATATAATTCTGATATTGCCGGAAGTGTGCAGACTGTTGATGAGCTCATGGAGAAATATCCTCTGCTCGCGGATTTTACGGCGGTAAAAAACGGAAATGTGTGGTGTACGGAAAAGAATATGTTCCAGCAGACCACCGGAGCTGCCGACCTTATATCCGAACTGCATCGGATATTTACAGATGAAGCTGATGACAGAATGAATTTCATGTACAGACTGGAGTGATAAACCTGAAGACTCAGAGGGTTCGCCTGATAGCAGGCTATACAGTGCTTTTTCTGCTGCTAATAGCGCTGGCTTTGCTGAATATATGTGCAGGCAGCGCTGATATTACCATATCAAGGCTCAGAAGTGCTCTTGCAGCTCCTGAGTCTGACAAAGTTGCCTATAACATCATAACTCAGCTCCGATTTCCACGAACAGCTGCGGCAGCTATCCTTGGCGGAGCGTTGGCAGTATCGGGATTTCTGCTCCAGAATTTCTTCGCCAATCCCATTGCAGGTCCATATATACTGGGAATTTCCTCGGGAGCAAAGCTGACTGTTGCTCTGCTGATGGTGCTGTCACTGTCACAGGGATTTGCGGTAAGTTCCATCGGAATGATATGCGCTGCATTTATCGGAGCCATGCTGTCGATGGGCATAGTCCTTATGATATCCGGGCGGGTAAAGCGTATGTCCGTGCTTATCGTATGTGGAGTCATGATAGGATATATCTGCTCATCAGTCACTGAGCTTGTGGTCAACTTCTCAGATGACTCGAATATCGTGAACCTGCACAACTGGTCAATGGGAAGCTTTTCAGGTATTGGCAAGGGGGAAGCAATGACTGCGGCGGCAGTAGTATTTCCTGCGATTATAGCCGCATTCATGCTGTCAAAGCCCATGAACGCCTATCAGCTGGGGGAGAGCTATGCCGTGAATTCCGGCGTAAGGATAAAGGCGTTCAGAGTTTCGCTCATACTGCTTTCAAGCGTACTTTCTGCCTGCGTTACGGCGTTTGCAGGACCCGTTTCCTTTGTGGGAGTCGCAGTTCCTCACATTATTAAAAGCACTTTTGGTACTGCAAAGCCTGTGCGGATACTGCCTGCCTGCTTTCTCGGGGGAGCAGTTTTCTGCCTGCTTTGTGACCTGATAACGAGAACGCTGTTTGCACCTACGGAGCTGAGTATCAGTACAGTTACAGCGTTTTTCGGCGCTCCTGTTGTAGTGTATATGCTTCTTCACAGAGAGAGGAGGAGAGCCAATGTCTGAGATCATGCTTCGCACAGAGGGGCTCTCCGCTGGCTACGGAAAGAAGACCATAGTCAAAGATATCACCATAGACGTTCAGCGAGGCAGGATACTGACTCTCATAGGTCCCAACGGAGCGGGAAAGTCAACTGTTCTGAAGACCATCTGCCGACAGCTTGAGCCTCTTGGCGGCGCGGTATATATTGACGGCAGAGAGCTCGGTTCATTCAGCGGAAGTCAGCTTGCACGGCAGGTCTCGGTACTTCTTACGGGCAGGATTAAGACAGAGTATATGCGGTGTATCGATGTTGTGGAAATGGGACGCTATCCCTACACGGGCAGGCTGGGACTCCTTTCCGCGGAAGATCGTGAGTTTGTCAGTCAGGCTATGGAGCTTGTCGGGGTGACTGAGCTTGCAGACTACGATTTTGAGCGTATAAGCGACGGGCAGCGTCAGCGAGTTCTTCTTGCGGGGGCCATCTGCCGCAGACCTGATGTGCTCATACTTGACGAGCCGACGACTTTCCTTGATGTAAGAGCTAAGCTGGAGCTTATGGATCTGCTGAAAAAACTGGCTTCCGAGCAGAACATTGCTGTTATTCTTTCGCTCCATGAGCTGGAGCTGGCACAGCGTGTCTCCGACATGATTCTTTGCATAAAGGACTCTGCTGCTGACAGGATAGGAACCCCTGAGGAGATTTTTTCGGGCGACTATATCGAGGAGCTGTACGGAGTTCCCGAGGGAAGCTTCTGCGAGGCATACGGCTCACCCGAACTCGGGAGGATTAAAGGTGAGCCAAAGATATTCGTCATTGGCGGAGCCGGCAGCGGTATTGCCGTGTACCGCAGACTAAGGCGCATTGGCGTTCCCTTTGCGGCAGGCGTCATACATGAGAACGATATCGAGTACCCTGCTGTAAAGGCACTTGCAGCTGAGGTCATTACCGAGAAGCCCTTTGAAGAAGTTACACAGGAGAACATTGAAAGGGCTTCGGAGCTTATGAAAAAATGCGGCAGGGCAGTGTGTACTGTAAGAACATTCGGAGCTATGAACGAAGGCTGCCGCAGACTTGCAGAGGAAGCTGAAGCTCTCGGCATACTGGAGGATGAGAAAAACATATGAAGGACAGCAGTATTCTCACAAGAAAAACAGCGGTAATTCCGCTGACGATGCTGTGCTGTCTCCTGTGGGGTAGCGCTTTTCCCTGTATAAAGCTGGGATACGGATATTCATCCATAAGCGCTGATGATACGGCTTCACAGCTTCTTTACGCAGGACTCCGTTTTGCACTTGCAGGCGTTCTTGCAATAATCATAGGCAGTATCGCGGCGCGAAAGCCTCTGATCCCCCGCGGAAAAACTGTTCCCAAGGCAGCGCTGCTTTCGCTTTTTCAGACTATACTTCAGTACACATTCTTTTATATAGGACTTGCCCGCAGTACAGGCATGAAAAGTTCTGTCATCACTGCCTCAAACGTGTTTCTGTCAATACTGGTAGCTTCATTGATATTCAGAACAGAAAAGCTCACGCTCAGAAAGATGCTCGGCTGTTTAGTAGGCTTTTCGGGGGTTGTACTCATTAATCTCAGCGGTATCGGCGGAGGATTCAGACTGACAGGCGAGGGCTTTGTATTTCTTTCAGCACTGTCATACGCTTTTTCCGCAGCTCTTATAAAGCGTTTTTCCTCTGAGGAGGATCCTGTATTGCTCAGCGGCTGGCAGTTCATTATCGGCGGCACATTCATGACTGTACTTGGTGTTTTCCTTGGCGGACGCATGGGGAACACCGATCTCCGCGGAATAGCAATGCTGGTCTATCTTGCCATAGTTTCCGCAGCAGCCTTTTCCATATGGGGAACTCTGCTGAAGCACAATCCTGTTTCCATGATATCTGTTTTTGGTTTCATGAATCCGGTTTTTGGCGTTATACTGTCGTTCCTGCTGCTCTCGGAGCGAAGTGCCGCTGGACCTTTGCGTGTTATCGCAGCCCTCGGACTGGTAGCTCTGGGAATAGTTATAGTAAATTTTGCACCGAAACTACACAGGACAGAAAAAACTGCTCTTTAAGACTAATTTAAGATTGCTTTAAGGATTAGGGATTATTATGATACCGATATAAATATTTGGGGGTAATGATATGAGGAAATTTCTGATTTTATCAACACTGTGTGTCACGGCAGCTTTGCTCGGTTCATGCGGAACTGATATAGAGATGCCCGAGGACGAAAACGGCTCCGTTATCTACGTCTCACCTGCTGATCAGTCAGAGACGGAAGCCAATGCCGCAGAGGAGACAACGACAGCTCCTCAGAAGGCAGATATGAAGTTTTATGTAAGTATAAACTAAAGGAAGGCAGCTCAGATGAGCTGCTTTTTTATTACATTTTGTGAGTATGTATCATAAGCGTGAGTTCCCGGCGGTTTTTTGCGGTATAGATCTGCATAACAGCAGTTTTCTCCGCACATCTTGCTATTTAATAAAAAATGTGTTATTATATAGTGTATGAAAAAGAAAGGGCGCTGAATACTATGAACAGAATACTTCTTGTAGAAGATGATAAAGAAATAATTGCCAATCTCACCGAATTTCTTACAGCTGAAGGCTTTAGTGTGAAAAATGCAACCGGTCAGACCAAGGCGCTTGAGATGGTAGAAAGCGGAGAGTTTGATCTTGTGCTCCTTGACGTTTCCCTTGCCGAGGGCAACGGATTTGCGGTATGTTCAGCAATAAAGGCAAATACCTGTCTGCCTGTGATCTTTCTGACTGCATCGGGTGACGAATTCAGTACAGTAACAGGCTTTGATCTCGGTGCCGATGATTATATCGCAAAGCCATTCCGTCCCCGTGAGCTTGTTTCCCGCATAAAGAACGTCCTGAGACTTACCGGAAGCACTGGCTCCGTCACACAATTGGGAGATGTTCTCGTGGATACCGTAAAGGGAACTGCAAGCAAAAACGGCAGAGATCTTTTCCTTTCGGCACTTGAATACAGACTCCTTCTTGTTTTTATCAACAACAGGGGAGCTGTAATGACGAGGACAAAGCTTCTTGAGTCCATATGGGATATTGCAGGAGAGTTCGTAAATGACAATACCCTTACTGTATATATAAAGCGCCTCCGCGAGAAGATAGAGGAAGATCCCTCTGATCCTGTTATAATAAAGACTGTCAGAGGTCTGGGATATAGGGTGGACTGATCATGAAGTTTATGAGAAATACCGAGATAGCTGTCTCCGCATCGATAATGGCCGCGATAACAGTAATAGCAGCAGTCTGTGCGCTGTTTTATGACATAAAGCTGGTTATCCCCGTACTAATTCTGTGTATTGCAATGATAACTGTCTTTCTTGTACCATCTTTCCTGAGATACAGAAGGATAACCAAGCTCTCGGAGGATATCGACAGGATACTTCACGGCGAGGAGAATATAAATATCGAGAATTACACTGAGGGAGACATCGGAGTGCTCCAGAGCGAGGTCTACAAGATGACTATAAGGCTCCGTGAGCAAAAGGCAGGACTTATGCAGGACAAGGTCTATCTTGCGGATCTTCTTGCGGATATATCTCATCAGATCAGGACGCCTCTGACCTCAATAAACATACTTGTGTCCATGATCTCCCATCCCGATATGTCTGCGGAGAAGCGTGAACAGACGGTTCATAAGCTTTACGGACTGCTGTCCCGTATAGACTGGCTGATAACAGCGCTTCTGAAAATGTCAAAGCTTGATGCGGGAACCATAAGGTTCCGCAAGGAAAGGGTTACTATGCAGGAGCTTCTTGACAAGGCGTGTATGCCTGTAAGAGTTCCTATCGAGCTTCGCGGACAGGAGCTGGATATCAGGGCGGATGGTGAGCTGGAATGTGATCTGTCATGGACCTGCGAGGCTATCGGCAATATAGTCAAGAACTGTATGGAGCATACTCCCGACGGCGGCACGATCACTGTAAGGGGCACAAGAAATCCCCTTTATTCCGAGATAGTTATAACCGACAGCGGAAAAGGTATATCCGCCGAGGATCTTCCGCATATATTTGAGCGGTTTTACAAGGGAAGGGCTTCTGAGGATAAGGGCGGATTCGGAATAGGTCTTGCACTTGCGCGTATGATAGTGACAGAGCAGAACGGAACGATCAAAGCAGAAAACGCTCAGGACGGCGGAGCAATGTTCAGTATAAGGCTTTATGAGAGCACGGTTTAAGGCAGGAAACATCCTGCCTTTTTCTTTTGTGACGGATTTGTTATTTTAAAGTCACTGTTGTGTCATATTGACATGGTAAGATATACACATAAACTCAGAAAGGAAGATACACTAATGGAAATATTACGAGTTGAAAATCTTTGCAAGACATACGGAAGCGGCGAAAACGAGGTCCGCGCTCTTGACAATGTGAGCTTTTCGATAAAAAAAGGAGAATTTGTTGCTATAATCGGTCCTTCCGGTTCGGGAAAATCCACACTGCTGCACATTCTCGGAGGAGTTGACAAGCCCACATCGGGTAAGGTATTCATGGATAGCAACGATGTGTATTCACAGAATGACGAACAGCTGGCTATTTTCCGCCGCAGACAGGTGGGCCTTATATATCAGTTCTACAATCTCATCCCTGTGCTCAATGTGACCGAGAATATTACACTTCCGGTACTTATGGACGGGCAGAAGGTCAACGAGGAGAGGCTGAAGGAACTCCTTGACATACTCAAGCTCAAGGGTCGTGAGGAGCATCTTCCCAATCAGCTTTCGGGCGGTCAGCAGCAGAGAGTCTCCATAGGCAGGGCACTGATGAATGCACCTGCAGTAGTTCTTGCAGATGAGCCTACGGGCAACCTTGACAGCAAGAACAGCAAAGAGATAGTTGATCTTCTGAAGGTATCAAATCAGAAGTACGGTCAGACACTTGTCATCATCACTCATGATGAGAATATCGCACTTCAGGCAGACCGTATCATAGCCATTGAGGATGGCAGGATAACTCGTGACGAGGTGATCCGCAAATGAAAATATTCAACAAAGTAACGCTCCAGTCTCTGAAGAAGAACAAAGCGCGTACTATCGTAACCATAATAGGTATCATGCTTTCCACGGCGCTTATATGTGCTGTTACTACATCATTTGCCTCTGCAAGGAACTTTGCTATCGGGTATTACGAATACACCGAAGGAAAGTGGCACGGACTTGAACAGTATACAGACAAGGATACATACGACCTGATAGAAGGCTCCGACAAGGTTAAGGACACAGGAGTCCTGAGCTATATCGGTTATGCTGATATCGGCAGCACTAACAGCTACAAGCCCTATCTCTACATCTCGGGTTATGAGGAAGACGAGACGGGAATAATCCCCATACACATGATCTCGGGACGTATGCCCGAGAACAGCAGCGAGATACTTCTTCCCGAACATCTCAGCGCAAACGGTGAAGTGGAGCTCCATGAGGGCGACAAGCTCACTCTCGAAATAGGTGACAGAATGCCTGCTCCCGAAAAAGTCAAGGGAATTGCGGATATTCCCGAATATATAGACATTCCCGATGAGGCATTCGATGACTATATACTGAAACAGGATTCTCCGTTTTTAGGATTTGACGATGAGGATGGCGATGCTGTCTCAGCAGAAAAGCTTATTGTAAGAGAGACAAGGGAATATACGGTTGTCGGATTTTATGAGCGCCCTGATTTTGAGGATATTTACTGTGCAGGCTATACCGCACTTACCGTTCCCGATGAGTACACCGATGATACTATGTTCACAGTATACTACCGCATGAACAACATGAAGGATATCTATGACTTCATGAAGGAAAATAAACTTGATGGTATGGCTCATTCTGACCTTCTCATGTTCAGCGGTGTATCGAAGTACAAGACTTTTTACAGTGTGGTATACGGACTTGCTACTGTAGTTATCGGACTCATCATGTTCGGCTCCATAATGCTGATATACAATGCTTTTGCTATCTCTGTGGCTGACAGAACGAAGCAGTTCGGACTTCTCTCCTCCATAGGCGCTACCAAGAAGCAGCTTCGCAAGATGGTACGCTTTGAAGCGATCTCCCTTGGTGCTATCGGTATCCCTCTGGGTATAATTCTTGGAATAGTGGGTATGTGGGTGACCTTCCTTGCAATAGGAAGCAGGTTCTCTGCATTTGTGGGAGACCGTTACCCCGAGCCAATGCGTATCTGTGTATCGCCCATAGCTATCGCAGCAGCCTGTGTTATCGCATTTGTGACCATAATGATCTCTGCATGGATCCCCTCTATCAGAGCCACAAGGATAACAGCAGTAGAAGCTATACGCCAGAGCAAGGATATAAAGCAGAAGAAGCACATAAAGACTCCCAAGATAATTCAGAAGCTTTTCGGCGTATCGGGCGTGCTTGCACACAAGTATTTCAAGAGAAGCAAGAAAAAGTACCGTGCGACTATTATCAGTCTTTTCCTGAGCATAGTGCTCTTTATCTCGGCATACTCCTTCACGGCATATCTTGTATCCGCAATAAAGGACGCAAATAATTCTTTCGGAATGGACTACATTCTCAATGTATATGAGCCCGACGGCGTTGAGGACGCATCCGATGATCCGCTCGAGATACTCCACTGTATAAGAAACACCGAGCATATAACCGACTCAGCTTTCTATTTAAGAGATTATGGCTTCAGAGTGTATACTGATGAAAGTAATATACAAGAGGATTATATCAAAAAAAATGGTGTTATGTATGACGAGACAAATGAACACATTGATCATGACGGATTCAGATTAATTGATCAGCATTTTTATTATGTTGATGATGATTCTTTCAGACAGCTTCTTAAAAGCGAAGGATTATCCGAAAGCGAGTTCATGAATAAAGATCATCCACTCGGAATACTTGTTGACAATACTCTTCTTTTTAATGAAAAGAGCGGAAGGATGGAGCGGACAAAGGTATTCAATAATAATGATTTCGACATAACGCTCCTGAAAAACAAGAAAATAGAAGGATATTATTATAGTGGTGATTATATTGACAGCGCAATATATGTAAACATTGAGGATGAGCTTGACAAAATGTATGTCCCATATGATGAGTGCCTTGAAGATATTACAATGCATATAGGAAAGGTAACGGATAAGCGTCCTTATTTTGTAAGCTCATATGGAGTGTCCGTGATATATCCATACAGTTTCAGAAAAGAGATACTCGGAGATTATACTAATGATATGTATTCGTATGAATATGCTATCAATGCCGACGATACCAAGGCAGGATATGAGGCACTGAAAACTACACTCAAGGAAAACGGTATTCCCGACGGAGAGTTCTGGAACTATGCAGAAAGCATTGAGTCAGAACGCAGCATGATAGTCATCGTCAAAGTATTCGCATACGGATTTATCGTACTTATCTCACTTATCGCCGCAGCAAATGTATTCAATACCATAACCACCAATATCAACCTCCGCCGCAGAGAGTTCGCAATGCTGAAATCCGTGGGAATGACAGCAAAGGGCATGAGAAGAATGCTGAACTACGAGTGCCTGCTTTACGGAACAAAGGCACTTCTGTACGGACTTCCCGTATCAGTGGGCGTGACCTATCTCATCTATCTCTCTATCAATGAAGGTATAGACACATCTTTCTTTGTTCCGTGGGTAGCAGTTGCGGTTGCGGTACTGAGCGTATTCCTTGTGGTATTCTCCACAATGATGTTCTCCATGAGCAAGATAAAGAAAGATAACCCCATAGACGCACTTAAAAACGAAAACCTTTGATATAAACAAAAGCCGCAGGTAAAACTGCGGCTTTTTCGTGTTATTCGGTTTGTTCATTGCTGTCCAGCCTGTCCATAAGGAAGTTGAACAAGCCTTTACCCTCGTCCTTTGAGTCGAGGTCGACATCTTTTGCATTGCTTTTCCATTCGGAGCTGTCGGGAAGAAGACTGTAGGCGAGGTTATGCCGGTGCCATTCAAAAGCCATATCCTCGGCAGCTCTGTAGCTCTGCATATCAGCGCTGTGTATGGGGTGTACGGAGATAAGCGCCTGACATATCAAAAGGATATCGTCCTCATCAGCTATCTTATATGAGTCGGTTATGTGCCAGTTGTCGGGCTCATACAGAGCCAAGAACTCCTCACCGCCGTAGCTGAAGATGTAATTCGCGCCTTCTCCGTCAGTATCGTAAAGTCCGATATCCTCGGGAGAGCTCAGGAGAGAAGTATCATATGCAGTATACTCCGTTACCGACTCGGTTGCGTCAGTCGGAGCGGCAGTGGCTATTGCTTCTTCGGTAGTTTGTACAGTTACAGCCTCTGTAGTCACCGCTGCGGTATTCTCGGTGAAAGTCACCTTGCTACAGCCTGACAGAATGCTCATCACAGCGGCTGACAAAAGGACAAGCTGTTTTTTCATGAGTTTTCCTCCATGTCAGCTGCTCTTGCGGAAGTTTTTGTCGGTGATTATCCTTGCAAAGATAAGTCCCAGAGGGAGCGCCGCAACAATTAGGACTGCTTTTGTGAGCCACAGACCGCCTGTTGCGATATCGTTCAGAGCGATGTAGTATATACCCTTGTACATGAACATTCCCGGAACCATGATAACGATGGACGGAACAGTAAGAGTTATTCTCGGATAGCCTATCCAGTGGTGTATTGCAGAGGCGAGAAGTCCTGCGGTAAGAGCGCCTATGAAAGCGGCAAGACCAACGTGTATCTCAGCCATATCGATGAGCTCCAGACGGAGAGTATTGGCGATCATTCCGATAAGACCTGCGGTAGCAGCCATTTTTCTCGTGCTGTTGAACATAAGTGAAAATCCGTAAACTCCGCAGAAGCTGGTCACCATTATGATAGCAAATCTGAGCAGGGGATCAAGCTGATATGCTTCAAAGTCCTGAGGATGGAAATTGAATATGAGGGCTGATACCCAGCCTGTCAGAGTGGCAACAAGAATTATCAGCAGGGCGTATGTTACTCGTTCGATACCCGAGCGAAGATCCAGCTTTGCAAGGTCCATACCGCCGGTTATCAGCGGAAATCCGGGGATAACAAACAGCATTGAACATATATATCCTGCCTGATGGATGTCGGATACGTTCATCAGAAGCTCTGCCAGCTTTATAAAAAGCACATATGTACAGCAGGCAGATGCAACGCCGACAGCTACATTTGCAAACAGTGTGATTTGTTTTTCAAGCAGTTTCTTTCGGACGAAGTTTCCTATACCTGCGCCGAAGAATGCACAGATCATCTCAACTATACCTCCGCCGAGGAGAAATGTGAAGGCACAGCAGGCGAGAGCGGAAGCCAGACCGAGGTTCCACGCCTTGTAGTTGCCCTTCATATCCTGAAACTTATCCAGTATCATATGGAACTGCTGGACAGAATATTTTCCCACGCGCTCAGCAAAACCGTCAGCAAAGTTTTCAAGCTCGTTGAGCTTGTCGGTATTGACACCTGTATTGTTCAGCGAAATGGCATTGGTGTAGGTCTCGCCGTTTCCGATACAGGTGTATTCTATTGACAGCAGACCGATGTCTGCGTTGCAGGTAATATCCAGTGCGCGGGCGAGCTTGTTCATTGATGCTCTCACACGCCATGCTGCTGTACCTACGGAAAGCATCATCAGTCCTATTCTACCCACGAGGGTAGCTTTCTCGCTGAGAGATGCATTTATAGCAGGCTCCATGCTTTCGCTGTCAACTATCTCATGCCAGTCTATTGACATATGCTGTTTTCTGAATTTACTCATAAAGCACTCCTTTATAATTAGTTGGACCAATGTGTATTATAACACCTTTGAAAGTGAAATGCAACACTGTTATGGTAAAAAACGGAGCTTGAAATGCTCCGTTTTTTGTTTATATTATGTTGTTCTTGATTGCGAACACCGCAAGCTGAGTTCTGTCCTTCAGCCCCAGCTTTTCCAGAAGGCGGGAAATGCCGTTTCTAACGGTACCCTCGGCAAGGAAAAGCTTAGAAGCTATCTCCTTGTTATCGGCGCCGTCGCATATAAGCCTCAGAAAGTCGATCTCACGGTCGGTAAGGTCGAAGTTTCTGGCGTCCTGCTGAACGAAGACATCCTTCTTGATCGAGCGGAATATGTTATCACAGAAAACGTTTATGCCGCCTGACACAGCTTTAATGGAGTTGATTATCTTGTCGTTGTCCATCTCCTTGAGGATATATCCGTCTGCACCGCTGGAAATAGCCTTGTCAACGGTCTCCTTGTCATCGAAAGTGGTCAGCACGAGGACTTTTACATCAGGGAGAGTATCTTTTATCTTTCTTGTGCCGTAGCCGCCGTCATAGTCTGGCATACGCATATCCATCAGAACCACATCGGGTTTGAGCCTTACGCTCATCTCATAGGCATCCTTGCCATTTGAAGCCTCTCCCACAACATTCAGCTCGCTGTCGCCTGCAAGCACAGCCTTGAGACCTGCACGGAGTATCTGAACATCGTCCGCAAGTATAATATTGATCATATCTGCACCTCTTTTATCGGTATTTTAATAATCGTGTTGAAGCCTTCTCCGCTGACGGAGGAGAATCTGACCGAGCCGCCGAGACCTTCGGTACGTTCTCTGATACCGCGAAGCCCGTTATGCTCAGATATTTCCTTGCATCCCTTGCCATTGTCGAGAATGTACATTTCAACGCGGTCTTCAAGGAACTTCAGAATAACATCTATGCGGTCTGCCTCGGAGTATCTCAGGGCATTTGTAATGGTCTCTCGGCAGTTATCATACATTTCCTTGATACAGAAGCTGTATCTGTCATCCTCAGTACCCTGTATACAGAGCTCTGTCTCTATGCCGCGCACAGCAGTCAGGACAGTCTGAACAGCTTTTGTCACCGACGTCATGAATTCGTCATCCCTGAGGTTGTTGATAGTGCAGCGGAGCTGAGTTACGCCGCTTCGTGAAAGGCCGTCTATCTCCGCTATATTGCCGAGCATTGAGCCGATATCGGGCGACTCCTTTTCAGCTTCATATCTTAACATTTTGGCAAGTGAACTGATCATTGTAAATGTATGGCCTGCGGAGTCATGCATCTCCTGAGCGATGCGGTTTCGCTCCTGTTCGAGACTGAGCTTTTTCTCCGCATAAGCAAGCTCATGATACTCTGTAACATTGCTTATGGTTATGACCTTTGCCACATTGTCGCCGCTCTTGTTTCGTATACAGGACTGATTGAGACTGTAATAGTCATTGTCGAGTCTTACCTCAGCAGATGTGAAGTCCTCTGTGACCCTCTGTCCCGAAGCAGCCGACAAAGCAGATAAAAACTGCCGGACATCGTTGACTCCCGAGAGGATCTTTACTGAGTCGGCATACTTGTTTTTATATGAAAGATTATTGTTCACATCAAAAATAATGACACCATTGTTGATATTGTCGATAGTATCGCGGATAGCGATATTGTTTATATTGAGCAGTCCGTATCTTCCCAGCGCGATGATTATGAGCAGGCTTGAAAAGCCGAAGAAAAGGGGAGTCAGTGTAGCCTTTGACTTGAAGATCCCTGACAGTGACAGTGTATTTATACCGAGGGGGATAGCGGCTGACAGTATGAGCAGTATCGACTGCTTGGTTATCTGATCTGAACGCCGTGTATGTTTGAGACATATTATAGTTATGCCGGCGATTATACATATGTAGTATATGACCTGAAAGACATAGAAAAACGGACCGTATTCCACGCTTCCTGCCTTAAATACCGAGTAATACAGGTGATGTATCGGATTGGAAAAAGTCATAATTATAGCTGAAACAGTGATCAGCGGCATCAGATTAAGCACTTTTGTGACTCTTGCGCCTGAGTCGGAGTATTCAGCCGAGAGCATCAGCCACAGCGGACCGAAGCAGCTTATTCCCACATTGCCGATGGAGTAGCTTATCCAGTACTGTGTTCTTGTGTAGGAAAAGAGAATGAGCAGCTCGGATATGAGCCAGAGTACTATAGAAACCTGACAGCTTATGAACAGCCTTGTCAGTCTGTTTTTATTGCCGCGGCGGATCACCCATGTCAGTGAGCCTATCATACCGCACAGTCCCAGAGCCAGCAGGACGGCGGAGACAATATTATTTACCATATTGCACCTCCTGAATTGAATTATAACATATTATTTGAAATAAAGCAAGATACGCGGAGATAAAGTGCTTTTTGCAAAGCATTGCCGCGAAACAGGGGCGGCGGCTCGCCGCTTATATCATATTAACCGTGAAATTTCACCCCTCACTGCGAAAATATGATGTTCTCGGGCGATTTCAGCGGTCAACTGTGTGCTTTGGTCAACATTCGGTCAACTTTCATGACACTTCAAGACACAAAAAGATAGACTTTACACAACTTGACATATCCGGTCACTACGCTTCACGCTTCGGCATTTTGGGCATAGCTTTTGTCACAGCTTCACAGCAATGCAGATCATTCTTTTTGAGTGTGTGTGAGTCACATCAGGACGTGCATGACCTGCTCTCTTAGCTGCGTCTGCGATGCTGATGCCAGCCTGCAACTGCAAGCTCACCGATGTATGACGGAACATATGCGGATGTATCCTCGGCAGTCCGTTTTTTTCGGTAAAACTGTTCAGCCAGCTTCTTGCTGTTGCAGGATTTAAGAATGTGCCGTATTATTTATGAGAAAAGAAAACTGCGTTATCCTCATAGTTCCACTTGCTGCCGTACTTCTCAGCCGTTTCATCATAGAAAGCCCTGTACTCTCTGAGCATATCCATGACACCTTTGTCCATTGTGAGCCGGCTGTCACCTGCATTTGTCTTGCAGCCGTCACGAATATGAGAGCCTGTCTTGTCAACGATAAAGTGCTTGCAGATGTGAATACGGTTATTCTCAAAGTCTATGTTCTCCCACGTCAGTGCACAGATCTCACCGATACGGCATCCGGTCGCAAGCATTACACTGAACATGACATGATACATATAGTGCTTCTTGTCAGCTTACAAAGCGTTGAAAAATGCGTTGATGTCGTCTTCCGAGAGAGCTTCGGCTTCCTTCTGGTCACGCTTGGGCGGAGTTGCTGCACTTGCATAATTGCGAGAAATCAGTTTTTCCTTAAATGCCATTGCAAGGATCGAATGGATGAACAGATGGTACTGATAGACCGTCGCCTTTGACACGCCTGTGCTGAGCATATCGGAATATGCCTTGTTGATCGCCGCAGGGGTAAGCTGTTTGAGCTGTATATGCCCGATGTAGGTCGCAACACGCTGACGATAGCCGTTGTAGGTGTACACAGTCGAGGGGGAAAGCCCTGTCTGTTTCTTGATACCGAGCGCATAATCGCAGTAGTTATCAATGGTGATATGGGAGTCGCTAGCGGTCTGTTCCTCGACCTGTTCTTCAAAAATGATACCCTGCTTCTCTGCGTTTTTCCTGTTCCACGCTTCGGTCTTATCAGGATCATACTTGATGGACAAGGTCCTGAAAACCTGTCTGCCTGACTGTGTATCACGATGATCGAACACCCTGATGCCATAGGAAGTGATCTTCCCATTTTTGTTTCTGCGTTCCTGAATATTCATCTGACCGCCACCTTTCTGATTATGACGGCGTTCACTGTCTTAAACATAATTCCTCCGTTCCGACAGCGAATATATCGTACTATCAATTATACCATGATTCGCTTTGCTCGTCACTATTCTTTTGGTTTTTCTACACTTTAATATGTATGCTCTGGCAAAGGCTTTCTTTTTCGTGCGCATTGCCAAAGCATACATTTTTCTTTATCAGGCTGCACCGTTCAGATAGTCAAACAGGGACTTCTTGCTGATCTTTTTTTCCGCACTTGCCTTCTCCTGCTTCTCGGCAGGCTCGTCCTCAACAAGCTCAGTCAGAAAGAGAGGTTATGCCGATGCAAAAAGAAATGATAAATATCATAGTATGGTCATACTTTGGGTGTTTCTCGGAATAGCAAGCCACAGAAAGTGGTGCATACTTTCCACTTTCAAAGCTTTTTGAACATCTGCCCGTCAAAAATCTCGTTTTGGGAGCCCTTGCCCAAAACAGTTACCCCTGCGGATCTACTCAATCAGTTACATCAATTTTTATTGCGCAGTGAAGCGGAAAGTTTATCCGCATTGCGAACTAACTCTCGGAAACACTCAGTTTTCCCCGATGTAATCAGAAATAACACACCGGGCAGAACATGAAAGCTCGGTGCGCAATCGTAAATGTTTAGCTTCAAGGACGGTGCGACTGTGATACAGGAGATTCAGGACCGATATAATCACAGCATAAGGAAAGGGCTATGTCCTCCGTGACCGTGTACGGAAGGCATAGCCCTTATCAGATGCTTATTCAGTTTTCAGCAGGAAGGCTGATCTTTTCACCATCGAAATGATGCGGATTTTTCATCTTGCCTGGAACGGCATTATCTTCAATGCTATTTTAGATTGGGCTGAACGAGGATTTGCGGAAACTCCGCACGAGCTTGTAATAGAGCTGACTCCTGCTGTCCTGAAGAATTACACCGAAACCGTGAAAGCAGGCGGTGAGATCGAAGCGAAATATCTCAAAAACGGTACATACAAAACGGCATATACTGAAGCCAAAGTGCCTGAAAATTACAAGAAATATGAGATATATTACCCCGAAGAACTGACCTCCGCTGACAAGAAATATCCCGTTATCGTTGTAAGCAACGGAACAGGCGTGAAAGGCTCGAAATCAAAGGCTATGTTTGAGCATTTCGCAAGCTGGGGCTTCATCGTTATCGGCAACGAGGAGGAATATTCGCGGAACGGCTTTGCGTCCGACATGAGCCTGAACTATCTGCTCAAGTGCAGCGATGACAAAGAGAGCATTTTCTATCAGAAGATAGATACCGACAACATCGGTTCTCTTGGCCATTCACAGGGCGGTGTGGGTGCGATCAATACAGTGACCGATACCAAGCACGGTGATATGTATAAAACTGTAGTTGCAGAGAGTCCCTCAAATCCTGAGCTTTCGGCTGGTCTTGAATGGGCCTATGATATTTCAAAGGTGAATATCCCCATTTTCATGGTCGCAGGCACAAAGGGCGATTTTGAGATGAAAACAGTCATTCCCTCCGAGAAGCTGCCTGAAATGTATGAGGATATCAGCGCATCGAAAGCAATGGCAAGAAAAAAGGACTGCGAACACGGTAAGATGCTCTATTCTGCCGACGGCTATGTGACAGCGTGGTTCATGTGGCAGTTGCAGGGTGATGATGAAGCTGCGAAGGCTTTTGTCGGAGATAAGCCTGAACTCATTGATAATGAGCTGTATCAGGAGCAGAGGATAGATATTGAAATGGAGTAATTGTAATGAGGACTGAAAAATAAACGAATCCAATCGGAACACGGGTGTTCCTTTGGCGAGGGGATTGTTTATAAATGATGTTTGCGTCTATGCCGCAGAATATGAAAGAGATTTACTTTTGAGCGTCGAAACTTTGAATCCGGAGTTCAAAATTCAGATATTATCAATCGCTTTTTCAAATGCAGATAGCTGCCCATTACCAACAGAGATGTCACTACCCATGTGATCGGGAACACAATATAAAGGCTTTGCAAGCTGTCAAAGCGGCGGAACACAGTGAACACCCAGATGATGCGGAACAGGCAGGTGCCGATGATCGTTTCCGCAGCAGGAAGTGCTGAATAGCCAAGTCCTCTGAGCGCACCCGCTGGTATCTCATAGAAGGTGCAGATCGGCTCGAAAACGAGTATCAGCAGGATTCTTTGGCAGGACATTTCGATCTCTTTTGCATTCTGAGTGAACAGGCTCGATGCGCTGTGACAGAATACCGACAGCGGAACGGTCAACAATGCACAGGAGATAAAGCTGAGAATCAGGCAGATCACTGTGATCTTGCGGCAGCGGTCAAGCTGATGTGCGGCGAAATTTTGCGATACAAAGGTCGTTGCTGCCTGCCCCAGCGAGATTATGACATAGTAGGC
The DNA here is from genome assembly GCA_017519145.1 of Ruminococcus sp. GTDB lineage: Bacteria > Bacillota > Clostridia > Oscillospirales > Ruminococcaceae > Ruminococcus. Next base: position 19,993 of record JAFWTA010000044.1, on the reverse strand, counting down.
AAAGTATTCAAAGGTCATTGCAACTGCCGAGCCTGCCACAGCGTCCGGTCCGAAGGTGTTGACCGCAGACTGTACAAATATATTAGCAAGGCAGAACACAGCTCCCTGCAAAGCCGCAGGAATACCGATCTGAACGATCTGCTTCATATCGGATTTTTCGATTGTTCCCCGTGTCAGCTTGTATTCGCCTTCCTCACGCACCAGCAAAACGATGACCGAGACTGCACTCACCGCCGTTGCAAGGACGGTCGCCAAAGCCACACCGATCACATTCATCTTGCATACGATCACAAACAGCATATTCAGCAGAACATTCAACCCGCCCGAAAAGGTCAGCACGATCAGCGGACGCTTGCTGTCACCCCTTGCCCGAAAGACCGTTGCCCCGAAATCATATAGCATCAAAAAAGGAACGGAAAGCAGATAGATACGCAGATAGGTCACGGCATCTGAAATGATTACATCGGGTGTGTGGATAAGCCTGAGAAGCGGCAAAGCGGACAGCTCACCGAATAGCAGCAGGATCATTCCCGAAATGAATGCAGTCAGTACAGATGTATAGACCGCATTTTTTATTCGCCCGTTTTCACCCGCACCGATGAACCGTGAGATCAGCACATTCGCTCCCACAGCCAAGCCTGCCGAAAGACTCACAAACATAGCTGCGATCTCGCCGTTTATACCGACAGCGGCAAGTGCTCCGTTTTCACCAAACCGCCCTATGATCGCTGTATCGCAGGAATTAAAAAGCTGCTGCATGATGCTTGTGGTGATAATGGGGAGTGCAAACAGAATGATCTTCCTCCAAAGTGAGCCGTTCAGCATATCTATTTCCTTTTTCATAGAATTCCTCCTTGACTTTTCGCTGAATTCAGTATATCATAGTATCATAGATTTGAAAAGCGAATGTTTATCATAGATAGTATGATAAAATCAGATAGGAGAAGCAGTATGGAAATGAATATCAGCAAGTATCTTGCATTTGTGAAAACAATCGAATACGGTAGCTTTACCAAAGCTGCTGAAATGCTGAACTACTCGCAGTCGGGCATCAGCCGTATGATAAACGATCTTGAAAACGACTGGAAGATAACACTGCTTGAAAGAGGAAAATCTGGAGTTCGGCTCACCTCGGACGGAACGAGGATACTGCCCTATGTGCGGAGCGTCTGCGAGGAATATGACAAGCTCTGTATGCAGGTGGACGAGCTGAACGGCTTGCAGTCGGGCCTTATCCGCATCGGGACTTTTTCAAGCGTTGCAACACACTGGCTGCCGGGTATTATCAAACGGTTTCAGGAAAGCTACCCTAATATCGAATATGAACTGCTGCTCGGAGATTACAGCGAGATCGAAGCGTGGATCGCCGAGGGACGAGTAGACTGCGGCTTTCTTCGTCTGCCGACGCAGCATGAGTTTGAAACGATAAGCCTGAAGCATGACCCGCTGCTTGCAGTTATCCCCGAAAGCCACCCACTCGCCGAGCAGAAAGAATTTCCGATAACGGCATTTGACGGTCAGCCGTTCATGATGCTGGAAAAGGGCGGCAATTATGAGATCACAGAGCTGTTTGAACGCAACGGCATACACCCCGATGTGCGCTTCACAACATGGGACGATTATGCGGTCATGTCAATGGTCGAGCAAGGGCTGGGCATTGCAATCCTGCCTGAACTGATACTCCAAAGGATCCCATATCACATTCTCACAAAGCCAATAGATGTGCCTGCATACCGTGAGATCGGGCTTGCATACAGAAGCAGGCGGTCGCTGTCACTTGCTGCGGAGAGATTTGTTGCTTGCTGTGAGGAATGTCTATAACAGAAACAGAGCTGTTGCAGTAACTTAGCAACAGCTCTGTTTTGTATCAGCCTGCCATTAAGTGCTGTAACCTGCGATCCTGTGCGGTTTTCTCTCGGATATGCAGCGCAGCGGTACAGTGGCTTTTTAATAACATATTATTTGAAATAAAGCAAGGTAAACGGAGATATGGTGCTGCGAAAAAAGATAACGCTCCGCGGCTTGCGGAGCGTTACAGATATTCACCATGTCCAGCTGCTGAATCTTTTTGCGACCGATGAACGGAGAGTCTCATTATTCTTCTTGCAGTATTCATTGACTGCAGCGAGAACGATGAGCAGCATTCCGGCGAAGAACAGGTATATCCACCAGTTAAGTGCCATGAGGTACTCTCTTGTTGCGTAAACCGTTACTGTGAAGAGGCAGGCTGCTGAAGTGATGAACCATGTCTTTGATCTTGTCATTATGGATACGATGAGCACGAATAACATAACTGTCATTACGAATATAGTGTTTGCACCGTTGTCAAAGTATATAGCGTCTATGAGGAGAGCGATGAATGAGAGAATGAAAATTGAATCTGAGCTGTATTTTGCTGCAACAGAGTGCTTGCGCCAGATATAGCGGCAGGCAGCTCCTGTAAGTGCTGTGATAGCTATGGTTATCTTGGATGAGAGCTGCTCGGATGAAGGAACGAGGAAAGGTCTGGTGATAAGTGCGATGGCTGTAAGACCGGTTGTGACTGAGAGTAGTACAGATGCCGTGGTTTCGCCGGTATTCTTCTTGATGAAGCAGGCAGCGTATATAGCTGCTGCAATAAGTGCTGCGAAAACTGCATTGCGGCTGGGACCGAACATAAGGATCATGGGTAACCAACCTGTTATGAGCATAGGATCAAAGGTGGTCTTTTCTGTTCCGAAAGTAAGGATGCCGTTATTGTAGATAAGCTTTGAGATGAGCATATAGACAGCAAATACTGATGCCATTGCAAGGAGTTTGAAGATCTCGTCTTCAAAGCTGTCGGTGATCCATACATATATCGTTATTGCGAATGAAGCTGCTGAGAGAAGCGATGCGGCGTTGTTGCGGAGCCTGTTGGATACTGCGAAGTGCAGGAGGCAAACTGCTGCGGGAATGATATAGAGGCATCTGAAAGCGGTCATACTCATGAGTATTATGCCTGCTGCGCAGATGTCAGTATAAACAGCGGCGAGCTTTCTGTCTTCTGATCTTTTGAAGGTATTATTGAGTATAAATGCAGCTGCTGTGAAGATAAGGGCGAGTATGCTGAAACATACAAGACTAACGCTCTTTTGTGAAAAATCGGTTTCATAGGATATTATGCCTGAAAGTCTTGCGAAGACTGCTGCGGGCATAAATACGGCACATATTCCTGCAATATTGCTTATTGTCTTATTTTTGCTCAGCACATATCCGCCGATAATAGCTGACATAAGGAAACCGATGATCATCTCGGGTACATATCCTGTCACAGATAATACTGCGAGACAAACCAGTGAAGCTATAACCGATGTGCCGAATGTAAGGCTCTTTGTGAAGATGTGTTTCAATACGGGAATGATGCTGTGCATAATATAAAATATGAATGATAAGGTGAAAAATACGATGACGCTGTATCTTTTGCTGTATTCCTCATATACTGTAAGGCTTGCCATCAATGCGAGGAGCAGGCTTACAACTGATTCGGCATAGATAAGAGCATACAGCTTGAGATATACTCCGTAGAAGATGAGCTGACCGATGATGAAATAGATTATGAAGTATCCCTGTACAGTGGGGGAAGAAAGAACTGTGAGAACATATATTGCAGCTATCGAACCATAAATGAGAGCCGCGATGGAGCCGACCCGCTTGTATGGCTTTGCGTTTGCTGACTTGTCAGCTGCTTTAAGACCGTAGAGAAGAGCTGTAATGAATGCCTGAAGAACTATGAGTATAGGAGCTGTTCCTGTAAAGTCATCTCCGAGCTGGAATGCTGCAAAGAATAGTGCAAGTGCGGTTATTGAAAGAGCAGTATACATAAGAGCGGACTTTTTGAAGATCTTCCTGCCTATGAACATCATTGCTGCGGCTGCTGCCGAACCAAGAGCAAGGAGAGCGAATACACCATCACCGCTGAATGAGAGCCATTCTCCCATAAGGTGGTAGAAACCTGCTGTCAGTACAGCTGTTGAGACGAAGCCTGTACCAAGGATATAGAATGATATCGATGTGCCTGATAGTTTGAGGAACTTTCCGATAACTGTGCTGAGGATGAATGAAACTGCCGAAGCTGCAATGATTATAGCTACTCTGCCTTCGTGAGAAGTGTGTACCCAGCTTGCAACTCCGAAAGCGAGTCCTGAAAGTACTACAAATATAGTTCCGATGAGGAAAAGAACATTCGATACGGTCATATCATGCTTTTCTTTTCCGGGAGCGTACATCTGCTGAGGAGGTACGTTGTAGGGCGTATAGGGCGGCTGAGGCGGATAGGGCGCTCTGTACACAGGCGGCGGAGCCATATTTCTGTTTACAGGAGCTTGCGGCTGTATGGGAGCCGAACTGCCTTTTTCCGTTTTTCTTACAGCGCCTATAATAATGAAAGGCACTGCAAACGGGATAATAATGAAGAGTGCGATAAAAATATAGATAGTCAACATATCCATCATCCTTTCTCTGAGTGAATATTGCTGTTGTTTACTGTGACTATATCATAACACCTTTTCACATGGATTGTAAGGTGTTATTCGTCATTTTAACAATGACAAATGTCACTTATCGGGTGACTTATGACATCTTAAAAAATTCGGTGATCCGTGGTATCATATGTATATGCCGATCGTATTGAAAGTCACGCGGAAAAGTGGTATAATATCTACATAATGTAAAGGAGGCAGTATTTATGGATTTTACAGAGCTTTCGGAGAGCAGATACTCCGTCAGGAAGTTTCAGGACAGACCTGTAAGCAAAGAGGATATGCAGATCATCCTGAGAGCTGCACAGCTTGCACCGACGGGGTGTAACTACCAGCCCCAGAGGATATATGTCGCAGAAAGCGAAGAAGCCATCAGCAGACTCAATGAGATAAGCAGATGTATCTTCGGTGCAAAGACGGTCCTTGTGTTTACTTATAATAAGGATGAGGATTGGAAAAATCCCCTTGAGAAGGGCATTCATTCAGGTGAACAGGATGTGAGCATAGCTGCTTCTCATGTGATGCTTCAGGCTTGGGAGCTGGGAATAGGAACTTGCTGGGTCAATTATTTCAGCAATTCAAGACTTGAAAAGGAATTGGGACTTCCCGAAAATGAGCGCTCGGTGCTTATAATGCCCATGGGATATCCTGCTGAGGATGCTTCTCCGCTGGCAATGCACAGTGAATATAAGGACATCAGAGACATGGTCAGATACCTGTGAGGCGGATAAGCAATGGATCGCAGTTATATCATATATAAGCTGCTCAGAGCAGTGTTCAAGCCGCTTTTTCATATACTGTACCGTCCTGTTATAGTCGGCAGGGAGTATATTCCCAAGAACGGAGCAGTGGTCATAGCAGGAAATCATAAACACGCTCTCGACCCTATACTTGTAGATGTTTGTACTAAAAGAGTAGTCCACACCCTTGCCAAGAAGGAGCTGCATGACGGCAGGTTCGGAGCATTCTTCCGCGGAGCAGGTACTATACCTGTTGATCTTCACAGTGCTCATAATCCTGCGGCTCTTGATGCCGCAATAAAGGTGCTTCAAACAGGCGGTATGATAAACGTATCTCCCGAGGCAAAGAGAAATTATACCAACGAGCTGCTGCTTCCGTTCAAGTTCGGAGCAGCGGTGATGTCTCACAGAACAGGAGCTCCTGTGATCCCATATGCTATTACAGGAGAATACAGACTGTTCAGACGAGGGATAAAGATCGTTTTCGGGGCTCCGGTTCATGCGGACGGCAGAGAACCTGACGACATCAACAGAGAGCTGTATGATACGATAGCCGGTCTGCTCAGAGATACAATGCCGGACAGCCAGCGTGACAGCAGAAATTTTACATCATATGATGAATGGAGAGATAGATCATGAAAAGACATCTTGAATATCCCGAGTGTTCGGTTTACGATCACTTCAGAAAAAGCGCCCTTGAATACGGAAGCCTTAGTGCCATCGATTATTATGGACGCTCGATATCCTATCGCGAGGTCCTTCGTGAGGTAAACAGGTGTGCTTGTGCTCTTATTGCAGCGGGAGTTGAAAAAGGGGACAGTATATCAATATGCCTCCCCAATATACCGCAGGCGGTTTATCTGTTCTATGCGGTCAGCAAGATAGGCGCAGTTGCAAACATGATACATCCGTTGTCTGCAGAGAAAGAGATAATCAGCTATATCGAGCTTACAGAAAGTAAGTATATATTTGCCATCGATCTTATCAGCGACAAACTTGAACGTATCATCAGAAAGACTGACATAAGCCTTGCTGTTGCGGTCTCGCCTGCTGATGAGATGAATATTCTGTACAAGACGGGCTACGGTCTGAAAAGTCTGGCTTCTCCAAAGAAAAAGTACGGCTTCAAGGACTGGAAGACCTTTATGGCAGGAGCTTCGCCTGCCGACAGATACTTCAACGAGCATACTGCCGCGGACGAATGTGCGGCTATACTTTACAGCGGCGGTACAACGGGAAAGCCCAAGGGCATAATGCTCACAAATCTGAACTTTAATGCACTTGCGCTTCAGAGCATAGATGCCTGCGGCTGCCTTGAAAAGGGGGACAGGGTACTGTCGGTCATGCCGGTTTTTCACGGCTTCGGACTGGGAGTATGTATCCACACTGTTCTTACTTTCGGCGGAACAGCGGTAATGCTCCCGAAGTTCAATATAAAGGAATTTGACAAGCTCATACTGAAAACAAGGCCAAACGTCATCGCGGGGGTTCCTGCGATATACGAAGCACTTCTCAGGAGCGACAGCCTTGAAGGCAAGGATCTCAGCTTTATCAAATGTGTTATTTCGGGCGGCGATTCACTTGCAGCAAATACACGAGTGAAGCTGAATGAAATGCTTGGCAGTCATGGATGTAAATGCAGAGTCCGTGAGGGATACGGTCTTACCGAATGTGTTACGGGAAGCTGCCTTACTCCCGAGGAATGCGATGATACAGCTACCTGCGGAATGCCCTACGCGGATACATTTTACAAGATAGTTGACCCAACAAGCGGAGAGGAACTTCCGGACGGCGAAACAGGAGAGATCATTCTGCGCGGTCCTACTGTCATGAAGGGTTACTACAAAGAACCCGAGGAGACTGCTTCTGCACTGAGAAGGCACAGCGACGGGAATATCTGGCTCCATACCGGAGATCTGGGATATAAGTCCGAGGAGGGACTCATCTACTTCCGACAGAGACTGAAACGTATGATAGTATCAAATGGTTATAATATCTATCCTCAGAATATTGAGAACGTCATCAGTCTTCACAAAGCTGTTGCAATGTGTGCGGTAGTCGGGATACCCGATGAGCTTCGCGGTCAGAGAGTCAAAGCATTTGTAATGCTGAGGAGCGGAGCTTCGGAAGAACGTGCAGAGAAAGAGATAATGGCTCTTCTCAGAAAAAACATAGCTTTATATGCCGTTCCGTCGGAGATAAGCTTCGTGGACAGCTTCCCGAAGACTCTTGTGGGCAAGATCGCATATAACGAGCTTATAGCGGAGGAACTGAAAAAATGACGGATAACAGGAGAGTACTGCTTGTTCATCCTGAGATATCGCGTACAAAATATAATTTTGCGGGGATAATCGATAATGAGCCGCTGGAGCTTGAATATATATATGCTCTGCTGGCTGAAAAGGGGTACGAGCCCTATATCTGGGACGGACAGGTAGAAAAGGATAAATATGCGGACAGACTGGCGGAGATCTCTCCATTTGCAGTATATATTTGCGGAAGGACACGGCAGGAGAACTTTATGAAGGAGTATTGCAGGCTTGCCAAGGAGCACGGCTGTATCACCATGATCGGCGGACTCCACGCACAGCTTAATTTCAGACGGTTTTTCTGTGAATATACAGATAATGTGCTTACCTCATTCAACATTTACCACATCGTCGATATTCTTGAAGGGAAAGAGCCATCCGACAGTGTCTGTATCAATAATAACGGCAGATGGACTATAAAGAAGGCAGAGCCCTTTGATATAAAGAGACTGCCGACACCTGACAGGACCTATTTTTATGAGCACAGCGACAGATATCGTTATCTGGAGATGCAGCCATGTGCTCATGTGAGGACATCCTACAGCTGTCCTTTCAGGTGCAGTTTCTGCTGCAGGAACAAAATGAACTGCGGAACATATTCGGTGCGCAGCATAGAGTCGGTAGTTGATGAGATAGAAGCGATCGACTGCGATAGCATTTATTTTATAGATGATGATTTCCTTGTTGACAGGAAAAGAGTCGAGCGCTTTATCGAGCTTGTTCATCAGAGAGGCATACACAAGAAATATGTATGCTACGGACGCGCAGATTTCATCTCAGCAAATTCCGATATTATGGGCAAACTTAAAGATATAGGCTTCTATTATATTCTCACGGGTCTTGAAGCAGCTGACAGCCGCCGTCTGAAAAAATACAACAAGAAGACAGGCGTCAGGACGAACGCCGAAGCGGTGAGGATACTGAACGATGCAGGCATAAACATCATGGGAATGTTCATAGTTGACCTTGATTTCAGGGCAGGGGACTTCCGCAGAGTCTACAAGTGGATAAAGCGCAATGACCTCAGGCACGCTGCGATTTCCATATTCACACCTGAGATGTCATCGGAACAGTTCGAGGAATACAGAGGCAGGCTCATAACCGATGACCCATCGCAGTGGGACTATCTTCATGTTGTTGCTAAGCCCGAGAATATGAGCGTAAGACGCTATTATATGTACTATCATATTCTGGTGGTGAAGCTGTTCGTAAGAGGCTGGAGGGACGGACTTTACGATTTCCTTGACTACGGCTTCTTCATAAAGTCGATGCTCAAAAATCTTTTTAAATTCGGAGGATAAAAATGTCGGAAAAATACACAAATCCAGTAAAAAAGATGATACCAAGCAGGCTTGAAACGGGCTTTCAGCAGTTTCTTTACAAGTATGTCGGGAAACATATACCCAAGAGCCTTACCCCAAATGATGTTACGCTTATAGGGGCTCTTGGCGGACTTTTTGCCATAATTTCAACACTCCTTGCGAATATGTCCCCACTCTTTTTTATCGGTACTCTCTTTGGTCTGGCGGTACATCTTGTGGCAGATGACCTTGACGGATATGTGGCGCGGAGCAGGGGGATGTCCTCGAGAGCAGGAGCATACTTTGACCTTATAACCGACGTTCTTTTCTCCACGTTCCTTATACTTTCGTTTGGTCTGACGCCGTACTGCAATATGGCGGTGGCTGCTTTCGGTGCACCTCTTTACGGAGTAATGAACGTGACAATGATGAACTATATCATCTACTTCAATGAATTCCAGTTTCCTCGTCTTGGACCTATAGAAGCACATATTGCCTATGCTGCATCAGCTGTCATGGCAATGATCTTCGGAGACAGGATATGGTTCTCGATCGGAAGCTTTGACGTCAAGACACTGGATATACTTATGTTTATCGGAATGCTGCCGATGTATTATGAAATGGTCAGAATGGCAATAAAGCTGTTCAACAGGCTGAAGGAAGCTGACGAAAAATGAATGAGCTTTACATCGTGATGATACGCGCACATACGGGTCTCGGAAGCGTTGCGAGAAGGCTGACGGGGTATGGATATACTCATATAGCTGTGTGTAAGGACAGGAGTCTGACAGACTTCGTAAGCTACTCCCGACGCTATCATTATTACCCTTTTGAGGCAGGTTTTGCTCATGAATACAGGGATTACTATGCCTTTGGCAAGCATGACAGCGTCGGGATCAAAGTATTCAGGCTGTGCCCGGATGATGAGCATTACGGGAGAGTATTAAGCTTTATCAGCAGCTGTGAAAACGATCCCGAGGAGATATTCAATCTGTTTTCCATGATGACTATGCCTTTGCTCCATGGCGTGAGGATAAACAAGGCGAATAACTGTATGTCCTTTACTGCTCGGGTGATTCAGCTAAGCGGCTGTGTGAAAATGGACAGGGACTATTACAGTTACAGCATAAAGGATATGGACGAGCTTCTGGAGCGGTATTTTTATTTTGAGGGAAAGCTCAGGCGGCAAAAATCAAAAGGCTACGATGAGTATATGAAGCCGTTCAGAGCGAGAAGATACATAAAGGGGATGACGATCCTCATATGCAAATTGACATCTCGTATTATCAGAGGGAGAAAAGTTTCACAGCACAAAAATGATATGAAGTTCAGATGAACCTGATGATTTTTCTTGTGATATACAAAATGTAAAAAACAGACTGTTTTTTACTTGTGATAATTTTGTGAAAAGACAAAAACGTGAGTTCTAAACTGATAAATTAAGCTTTGTTTGTGAAATGTAACGAAATTCGACAATGATTTTTATTGATTACCGTTTTTGTATTGCTTTTTTCTGAAACTGACAGTATAATAAATGTATATAAGCATAGATGGGGATTTATATATTTATAAAAAGGTTGGTTTACTGTACAAAAGATTTAGTATTATTTTTTATTATCGTTTTTGTGCAGTGAACGGTCACTGCTTTTACTGTGGCCGAATTGGAGGGAATACGTTATGAAAGACTTCTTCAGGAGTTTCAAATGCCGAAAGATCGTTCTTGCAGTCGCTGATGTATTTATTGTATGTGTTGCAGCATTGATCGCCAATTTCATTCTTTCGTTCTGGGGTAAAGAAATAGACGAGTCCCGATTGATAGTCTCAGGTGCTGTCAGCGCTATCTGCTGTACCGGCGGTCTTCTGATATCGGGAGCATACAGCAGGATGTGGCGATACTTCAACAGCAAGGATTACCTCACCTGTATTTACGGTTCTGTCGTCGGAATAGTCGTTGCAGCTTCCATCGTATACATTATTGCTAACACTTTCTATCCACTGTACACTATTCTCCATCTTGTTTTTCTGACGATAGGCGTATGCCTTTTCCGCTATCTTTTCAAGAGTGCTTTTATAACTCTTGTCAAGCCAAAGGCGATGAATGGCAAGCGTACAATGGTCATCGGCGGCGGACAGGCCTGCAGGACTATACTCAAGGAGATACACAACGCCCAGACTTCTCCTTATGCAGGGGACAAGCAGGTGACAGTATTTGATCCCGTGTGCATCATTGATGATAACAGGGACAAGATAGGTACTGATATCGACGGCGTTGAGATCGTCGGAACAACTGCCGAGATACACAGATTTGTCAGGGAGCGCAAGATAGAACAGATACTCTTTGCTATCCCGTCATGCCTTGATGATGAAAGAAAGCGTATACTCGATATATGCTCGGATACAAAGGTGCCTGTAAAGGTGGTACCGTTTATCGGCAATCTTGTTTTTGATGAAAATAACAAAACTATCATCCATCAGATCCGTGATATCAGAGTGGAGGATCTCCTCGGACGCGAGCCCATTACATTTGATAACGCTGATATCAGGAACTTTATCGGCGGCAAGGTCTGCATGGTCACAGGAGGCGGCGGAAGCATCGGCTCAGAGCTTGTTCGACAGATCGCCAGATACGATCCCGAAAGGATCATTATAGTTGATATTTACGAGAATAATGCTTACGAGATCGAGCAGGAGCTCAAGATGGAATACGGCGACGAGCTGAAGCTTGTAACTCTTATCGCATCCGTAAGGGATTATTTCCGTATGAATCAGATCTTCGATACATACAAGCCTGATGTTGTCTTTCATGCAGCAGCCCATAAGCACGTTCCTCTCATGGAAGTGTCGCCTATGGAGGCTATCAAGAACAACATTATCGGCACATTTAATGTTGCTACTCTTGCTCAGTATCATGATGTAGGAAAGTTTGTTATGATATCCACTGACAAAGCCGTAAATCCCACCAATGTCATGGGCGCCTCAAAGCGCTGCTGTGAGATGATAGTCCAGTATCTTGCTCAGCAGCATGAGGGCAGAACTGAGTTTGTAACAACAAGATTCGGAAACGTGCTCGGCTCGAATGGTTCGGTTATCCCGCTCTTCAAGAAGCAGATCGAGCAGGGAAGGCCTGTTACCGTTACTCACCCCGATATAATCAGATACTTCATGACCATCCCCGAAGCTGTGAACCTTGTTATGGAAGCTGCAGCTATCGCAAAGGGCGGCGAGATATTTGTCCTCGATATGGGTGAGCCTGTTAAGATAGTTACACTTGCAGAAAATCTTATCCGTATGTACGGCAAGGAGCCGTACAAGGATGTTGAGATAAGATTTACGGGTCTCCGTCCCGGTGAGAAGATAAAAGAAGAGCTCCTTATGAATGAGGAGGGACTCCAGAAGACTTCCAATAAGCTTATTTTTATAGGAAAACAGATAGAGATCGACGAGAGCACCTTTGCTTTCCGTCTTGATCTCCTGAGAAATGCGGCGCAGAAGAACAACGAGAAGGTCGCTGTTGATGCACTGCATAAGATGGTACCCACATTCACGACTCCGGAACAGTTCAACAGCAAGGAACTGAAGAAGGAAACTATGGAGACCGAAGTGGAGTCCGCATAAAACACAAATAATTCCTTTCAGGGGATAAGATGTACTGCCGTTCTTTTTGGGGAACGGCAGTATTTTTATGCATAACAAAGCCTTGCATTGTCAAAATATACCTTTTTTGCGTAAGAGGTATATTTATTTTGTACTAACAATAAAAAGTGAACGGTATATAGCTCGCTGATATTGACAAACAGGCGCAATAGTGGTATAATTTTTAAATATAATGGAGTATTGTATATAGAGTTAGAAAGCTCTGAGGAGGAAAGTATATGTCAGTTAATATTCCCGAGATATTTGCCTGTAACGTGTTCAATGAAGAGGTCATGAAGACCCGTCTTCCTAAAAATGTCTATAAAGCCCTCAAGAGGACTATGCAGAACAATGAGCCTCTTGCGGATATGGCTACAGCCGATGTTGTTGCCAATACCATCAAGGAATGGGCTATAGAGAAAGGCGCTACCCACTACACTCACTGGTTCCAGCCTATGACAGGTTCTACTGCCGAGAAGCACGACTGCTTCATCAATCCTGCCCCCAACGGCATGGCTATTATGGAGTTTTCGGGAAAGGCTCTCGTAAAGGGCGAGCCTGACGCTTCATCTTTCCCTTCGGGCGGACTCAGAAGGACCAGTACTGCAAGAGGATATACCGCGTGGGACCCCACATCTTACTGCTTTGTAAAGGAAGGAAGTCTCTATATCCCCACAGTATTCGTTTCCTACACAGGAGAGGTCCTCGACAAGAAAACTCCTCTTCTCCGCTCTATGCAGGCGCTGAGCAAGACTGCTGTACGTTTCCTGAAGCTCTTTGGAAACGACAGAGTAACAAGAGTTACTTCCACTGTCGGCGCTGAGCAGGAATACTTCCTTATTGACAAGAAAATGTACGATCAGCGTGAGGACATCATCCTTACGGGCAGAACACTTTTCGGTGCTAAGCCTCCCAAGGGGCAGGATCTTGATGACCAGTACTTTGCAAATCTCCGTCCGAGAATAGCAGCTTATATGGCAGATCTGGACGAAGAGCTCTGGAAGCTGGGCATATACTCAAAGACAAAGCACAACGAAGTTGCTCCGGCACAGCATGAGATGGCTCCTATCTTCACTACCTCGAACCTCGGTACCGACCAGAATGAGCTGGCAATGGAGGTCATGGAGAAGGTGGCTCTGAAGCACGGTCTTGTTTGCCTGCTTCATGAAAAGCCTTTCGAGGGCGTAAACGGCTCAGGCAAGCACAATAACTGGTCCATGTCCACAAATGACGGTCAGAACCTTCTCGATCCCGGCGATACTCCCATGGACAATCTCCAGTTCCTTACAATACTCTGTGCTCTTATCAAGGGCGTTGATGAGTATGCAGATCTTATGAGACTTTCTGCGGCTTCAGCAGGCAACGACCACAGACTGGGTGCCGATGAGGCTCCTCCGGCTATAGTTTCTATGTTCCTCGGAGAGGAGCTTGAAGCAGTATTACAGGCTATCGAGGATGATTCTGTATACAAGACAGAGGCGAGAGCTTTCAAGATAGGTGTTGACGCACTTCCTTCATTCCCCAAGGACTCAACTGACAGAAACAGAACTTCTCCATTCGCCTTCACAGGTAATCGCTTTGAGTTCAGAATGGTTGGTTCATCAGATAATATAGCTTGCCCCAATGTACTTCTCAACACTATCGTTTGCGAAGAGCTGAGCCAGTTCACAGAGATACTTGAGCCTTTCAAGGGCAAGGATAACTTTGACGCTGAAGTAAGAAAGCTCCTCAAGAGCGTTATCAAGGAGCACAGAAGGATAATCTTCAACGGTGACGGATATTCTCCCGAGTGGGTAAAAGAAGCTGAGAGAAGAGGTCTTCCCAACTATGCATCTACAGTTGACTGTATGCCTCACTATACCGATGAGAAGAACGTGCGTATCTTCCGCAAGTTTGAGATATACAATCTCAATGAGGTAACCGCAAGAAAAGAGATCCACCTTGAGAAGTACTCCAAGACAGTCCGCATAGAAGCCCGTACAATGGTAGAGATGGCAAGAAAGCAGCTCCTTCCCGCTACTATGGAGCACGTTAAATCGCTCTGCGACGCTATTGCTACAAAGAAGCAGATAGGATTTACCTGCAACACTGACGAGAAGATCGCAAAGAAGCTCAACGATCTTGCTGATCGTTTCTACGACTCCATCGAAAGACTTGACCAGCGTGTCAATGAGGCAAATGCAGTTGAAGGCATCCAGAAGCAGGCAGAGTTCTTCCATGATGTAGTTCTTGCTGAAATGGACATCATGAGAAGCATTGCTGATGAGATAGAGCTTAATATGCCTTCCGCAAAGTGGCCTATCCCATGCTATTCAGAGATAATCTACAATGTATAATAAGAAAGCCGCCCATCAGGGCGGCTCTTTTGTTATCTTTTCTTCTTTTTCTTGCTATTGCTGTTTTTCTTCTTGCCTGTATTGCTGTGTGGCTTTGCTGCGGCTGCACTCTTTACAGGCTCCGTCTTCCTGACAGAGGCTGTACCTGCATTGACGACAACAGGCTCGGGCTCTTGTGAGCCTGCTTTCTTTATAACGAGAAGTATTCCGAGCATTATTACGATCGACAAGCCTGTTACGATGACGTTGAGGAATGCGTTTGACATCTCAAAGAAATGCTGGACTATTCCTGCGATAAGGTAACCTATTGCGCATACGCCGGCGACTGTAAATGCGTAGGGGAGCTGTGTTGAAACATGGTTTACATGGTCGCATTGTGCTCCCGTTGAAGCCATGATGGTCGTGTCTGATATAGGAGAGCAGTGATCTCCGCAGACTGCTCCCGCAAGACAAGCTGAGATACAGATTATTACCATGGAAGGGATCTCTCCCGATGAACCTACATCAGCAAGCTGCTTGCTGAATACGCTTGTTACGATGGGGATCAGGATACCAAAAGTGCCCCATGAAGTGCCTGTCGCGAACGAAAGACCTATGGCAACTGCAAAGAGAAGCACAGGCAGCAGAAGCTTTACGGCTGTTGCGCTCTCAACTATTCCGGATACGAAAGGACCGGCTTCGAGGAAGCTTGTCATCGTCTTGAGAGTCCAAGCGAATGTAAGGATGAGGATTGCAGGAACCATCTGCTTGAAGCCTGCCGGGATAGAATCCATACACTCATTGAATGTCAAGACTCTGCGGCAGAGATAATACAGTATTATTATTATAAGTGCGCCCAGCGAGCCTACTGACAGACCGAATGAAGCATCACAGTCCGCGAAAGAGTCGATGAAGCTTGCTCCGCTGAAAAATCCTCCTGTGTAGATCATTCCTATAACGCAAAGTGCAATAAGAATGATAACAGGGAGAAGCAGGTCGATGACCTTACCTTTTGAGTGAGAAGGCTTTGCGTCCTCGGCATAAACTGTACTGCGTGTGGTGAACAGGTCGCCGTTTTTGGCGTTGTTCTCATGTATTCGCATAGGACCGTAATCCGCATTGCTCAGTGCTATGAAAACTACCATTATCAGTGTAAGTATTGCATAGAGATTATAGGGGATAGTTCTTATAAAAAGCTGGATGCCGTTTACACCGTCCACTGTGCCGCTGACTGCGGCCGCCCATGATGATATGGGAGCGATGATACAGACGGGAGCAGCTGTGGCATCGATAAGGTAGGCGAGCTTTGAACGTGAGATATTATGCTTGTCCGTTACAGGACGCATGACAGAGCCGACTGTCAGGCAGTTGAAGTAGTCGTCCACGAATATGAGTACACCCAGCAGGAACGTGGCAAGACTTGCACCTGCGCGGGTCTTTATATGAGCGGAAGCCCATTCGCCGTAAGCACGGCTTCCTCCTGCTTTATTCATGAGTACAACTATTATTCCCAACACAACGAGGAATACCAGTATACCGACATTGTATGAATCGGCGATGTTGGCGATAAGGCCGTCCTGCACCACTGCTTTGAACATACCCGGGAAACCGCCTGATGTTGAGATGGAATAAAGAACACCGCCTGTGAGTATACCTATAAACAGTGAGGAGTATACCTCCTTGGTGATAAGTGCCAGCCCAATGGCTACGATAGGCGGCAGCAGCGACCACAGCGAGCCGACAGCTTCTGACACGGGCGCCTGTATCATGCAGCATATTATGAATGCTACCACGATAAGCGCAAAAATGATTTTGCTAAGATACTTCTTTTTCATACGCATCTTCTCCATTTGTTTGTTTTGATTTTGTCTTTATGTTCAGCTGTGCGAGTATTACTGCGGCGAATACAAGCACACAGCCGATAAACTCCTTAACGCTCAGTCTTTCATTGAGTATCAGCCACCCCGAAAGAGCTGCGAAGACTGATTCAAGGCTCATTATAAGCGTTGCAGCCGATGGCGGAGTATATTTCTGTCCTGTTATCTGAAGTGTGTAGGCGACTCCGCATGACATTATGCCGGCGTATAGTATTGTGGTTCTGGCTGCAAAAATGCTGCTTAGAGAGGGCTTCTCGAAGATAAACATACATATAGTCATCAGCAGTCCTGCCGTGAAGAATTGTATACAGGACATTATCATTCCGTCGGCTTTTTCTTCATTGAACCTGTCTATGATCATGATATGGAGGGCATAGAAAAAAGCACACACAAGTACAAGAAGGTCTCCCTTGGAAACGGTAAGCCCTTCTTTTATGCACAGGAGATAGAAGCCTGCTACTGCGGCTGCGGCGCATATCCATATCTTTAATGAGGTCTTTCGCCCGAAAAATATTCCCAGCAGAGGAACTATGACTACATATAGGGCTGTTATGAACCCTGCTTTTCCTGCGGTGGTAAGTTTTATACCGGATTGCTGAAAGGAGCTTGCTATAAAAAGCAGGAAACCGCAGCATATTCCGCCTGTTATGGTCGCCTTTACGGAAAAGGCAGACTTTGCAGCGAGAGTTCTGCGCAGGGGAGTGAATTTGAAAAGCAATATAACAGGTATCAGAACTATGCCGCCAATGATGGTGCGAACAGCGTTATATGTAAACGGACCGACATAATTCATGCCTTCGCTCTGGGCAACAAAAGCGGTTCCCCAGATGATGGCTGTAATAAGCAGCAGTAAACTGCCGCGGAGTGTTTTCAGCATTTAAGTATCACCATTTAATGTCCCGAGGGTGCGGAACAAGATATGAAATCATTATATCACAAACGGGGAGATGGTTCAACATATTTCGCGGTTTTACGCCATATTTCCGCATAATAGCCAAATAAGAAGTGCTTTGATTATGCTATTCGACAAGAGAAACGGCTCACCGCAGGTGAGCCGATAGCCTTTATGAAAAGTTATTGGTGCCCTTTATGCTGAGCCCTTTGTCAAAGTCGTCGAGAAAGTGGTGATAGTCGCTGCCGAGATGATAAGAGATGAGGGTCTGGAGGTTGACGTTTTCCACACTTCGGAAGATGTTCATGTCCACGGCAGGATTTGTTTCGCGCAGCTGACAGAGCAGCTTTTTTATTTCTGCACGTTTTGAACTGCCCTCACTTCTGGTTATTCGGCAGGCACACTGTATGAAGCTGAGATCGTTGTATTCGGTCCAGCGGATTATTTCACTTTCGCGAACGAGGTAGAGCGGTCGGATGAGCTGTACGCCCCTGTAGTTTTCGCTGTGGAGCTTAGGCATCATAGTCTGCACCTGCGAACCGTAAAGCATACCCATGAGGATAGTCTCTATAACGTCATCAAAATGGTGTCCGAGAGCTATTTTGTTGCAGCCCATCTCCTGAGCAGTCTTATAGAGCCACCCTCTGCGCAGTCTTGCGCATAGAAAACAGGGATGTTTTTCTGCGTTTGCTGTAGACTCAAATATACGAGTTTCCATAAGTCTGACAGGAAGCTCCAGAGTTTCGGCGTTGTCGAGTATCTTTTTACGGTTTTCGGGAGCATATCCGGGATCCATAACTATATACTCCGCTTCAAAATCAATATTTCCGTATCTCTGAAGACGCTGTATGCATTTTGCCATAAGCATGGAATCCTTGCCGCCCGATATACAGACAGCTATTCTGTCACCGCTTTCAATAAGACGGTATTCCTCGATGCCTTTGCGGAATTTTGACCATATGCTTTTGCTGAATTCGCCTGTCAGGGAGCTGTCTATACTGTTTTTCATAAGTTACCTCGCTTTCGTTATTATTTATAATACCGCGAAAACTACCAGTTGTCAAGGCTGAGGCGTGAGACCCGCCTGCAACATTCATATAATGTCTATTGACTATATATGAAAAATATTGTATAATTATAAAATGAAAACCGATAGTATTATTTCATATACAAGAGGAGAATGGTAAATGCATAAGCTTGAAAAGGATATAAATGATATTACCAAAAATATACTTAACG
This sequence comes from Ruminococcus sp., assembly GCA_017519145.1. Classification (GTDB taxonomy): domain Bacteria; phylum Bacillota; class Clostridia; order Oscillospirales; family Ruminococcaceae; genus Ruminococcus. The sequence goes on along the minus strand of JAFWTA010000044.1, from coordinate 1,188 downwards.
ATTATGAAGGCAGCAGGACCATCGACGAGGTCAAAACCTACGACCATCCTGATAATGAAGTTATCATAAATATAATAGAGTCGCTTAGACGGATCATTTTTCCCGGCTACTTCCGAAATAAGAGCTACAGGGTGTATACAGTGAGAAATAATGTCTCCATGGTACTTGAGGATGTTATTTTCAAGCTCATCAAGCAGATTTCCATCGTACTCAGATACGATGAGAAGTATGTTATGCTTGGAGACGAGGAGATAACCGACAACGCAGAACGTATAACCTTTGAGTTCCTCAATAAGCTGCCTAAGATAAGAGAGCTTATCGAGACTGATGTTCAGGCAGCATATGACGGTGACCCTGCTGCATATAATAAGGATGAGATCATTTACTCATATCCGGGACTTTATGCGATACTGGTCAATCGCCTTGCGCATGAGCTGTTTCTGCTGGGAGTGCCTCTGATCCCCCGTGTAATGACAGAACACGCTCACAGTAAGACCGGAATAGATATCCATCCGGGAGCAACCATCGGAAAATACTTCTTTATTGACCACGGTACAGGTATAGTAATAGGTGAGACCACTGAGATAGGTGATAATGTCAAGATATATCAGGGCGTGACCCTCGGTGCTCTTTCAACAAGAGGCGGTCAGTCGCTCAGAAACAAAAAACGTCATCCTACTATCGAAGACAATGTTACCATCTACTCGGGAGCTTCTATCCTTGGCGGTGAAACTGTTGTCGGCAAGGATGCTGTTATTGGTGGTAATGCGTTTATTACACGCTCTATCCCTGCCGGCGCAAAGGTCAGCATAAAAAATCAGGAGCTGAGATATAATTTTGATTCAGCGATCGAGACAGTGAAAAAAGCAGACCTTGATCCTGATGAGAGCTGGTTCTATATAATATAACGTATAAAAGCTGCGATATTCGGCTATATATCGCAGCTGAAAAAAATTTTGAAAAAATTTCAAAAAAGGGTTGACAAATCAAAAATACCGTGGTATAATATTAAAGTCGTCGGAACTGATAACCGATGAACGGAAGAAAAAGTGGGGGTTTAGCTCAGCTGGGAGAGCATCTGCCTTACAAGCAGAGGGTCACAGGTTCGAGCCCTGTAGTCCCCACCAATTCTTTGGCCTCGTAGTTCAGTTGGTTAGAACGCCTGCCTGTCACGCAGGAGGTCGACAG
>JAFWTA010000005.1 GCA_017519145.1 Ruminococcus sp. | reverse complement strand
GGGACAGCCTTGTCTGTTAATTAAATTATACGCCGTTCCGCCGTAAAAATCAACCTTTGGTGCATTATTAAAAGTCACAATAATCAGCTTGTAAATTTGTAAGTATTGGCAGTTGAAAAACTGCGTGAAATGTGATAAAATTTACTGTTATAAAATGGTATCGGCAATATGGCAGCTTTTCTGACAGCCGCATACACATCTTTTTATGGAGAATGACTATGAAAAGGATAGCTTCAGCATTTACAGCCGCAGCACTTGTTCTTTCACTGTCTTGCTGTTCTGTACGGGAAAAGGCTCCTCCGCAGCTTGCGGACATCACTGAGACAGTCAGCGGAAAATACACCTGCACCTTTGACGGCGTTAAGCACGACTTTATCGTTGACCTGCCCGACGTCACCGAAAACGCACCGTTAGTGGTTATGCTCCACGGCTACGGAGACAGTGCGGAGAGCTTTCGTACTTCCACCGGATTTCATAAGAGAGCCAATGCTGAGGGCTATGCAGTCGCCTATGTCACAGGAGCCTGCGATCCCGATGATCCTGCGTCCTCGGCAGGCTGGAACTCATATTCCGACGGAACAGGAAACAGGGACGTTGAGTTCCTGACGGCTCTGGCAGATCATCTTCAGGAGCAATATGCTCTCGACAGCAGCCGCACCTTTGCCGTGGGCTTCAGCAACGGCGGCTTTATGACTCATCGCCTTGCCATGGAGGCTTCGGACACCTACTCCGCTGTGGTCAGCGTATCGGGAATGATGCAGGAGAGCGTATGGAAAAAACGCAGAAGCGCCAACAATGTGGGAGTGTTCCAGCTGACAGGCGAAAAGGACGATGCAGTCCCCAAGAACAGCGACGGAACTGCTGAACATACCAAGGCTCCTGCCATTGAGGACGTTATGGCGTACTGGGCTGAGTCCAACGGGCTTGCTTTGTCCGAAACTATCGGGACAGGGAAAGGTTCACTTCTTAGAAAGTACACAGGCGGCGATGACAGCAGGCAGGTCTGGGACCTTGTTATAAAGGACGGCAGACATTCATGGCGCTGGGAACAGAACAGCGTAAACGGCATAGATACCACAGAGCTCATACTTGAGTTTCTGGAAACAGAATGATATTTTTTCTGCATTTTTGTGACACTGCACCTTTTTGTCACGATTGTTTGTATTGAAAGCTGCAATTCAGCTTTCGGCTCAGCCGACCGCGTATAAATCAGAGAGGGAAAAAGCCGCGGTCGGATATGAGCGGTACGAAAGGAGGAAATCGCATGACGGGCGGCGAATACCTTGCTCTTCTGGAAAGATCACCAAAACTGGCGCATGAGAAACTGTTCGGCGAGTATTATAACTATGTACGGACCATAGCATTCAACCGCCTGAGAAGCACGGGTACCTCTGAAGACGTGGAGGAATGTATCAGTGATATCTTTGCACAGATATTCTTTACCTTCGGCGAGAAGTACTCAAACGGTGATATGAAGGGCTTTGTCGGCACTGTTGCCAAGAGGATGAGCATTGACTATTACAGAAAGCTTATCAGAAAAGCAGGAAAAACATTCTCCATGGATGAGGACGGAGTTCCCGAGATAAGCGCAGAGCTGGATCTCGTAAAAGAAAGCGAGAATTCAGAGCTCAGACATATATTAATGGACAGCATCAGAGAACTGGGTGAACCGGACTCTACTATACTTATACAGAAATACTATTATAATAAAAGATCGCATCAGATAGGGACGCTTCTGTCCATGAACCCGTCAACTGTCCGTATGCGATGCAAGCGCGCGGCTGAAAAGCTGCGCAGAGTACTTGAGAACAGAGGCATAAAGGAGGGGATGATATGAAAGACATAGACCTCAGAATACTCGAAAATGCCGAGGATGACATCGTTGAGGAGCTTGTCCCCTTTTCCCCCGACGAAGATCAGGTGATGAAAAGGGTCCTTGCTATGAGCGAAAAGAAATATAAAGACCTTATCAGACATCAGGATAAAGAGAAAGAACAGGATAACAGAAAAGAAACGATAAAAAGCAGCGAGACCGTGGTAGAGGGCGTAGAGGTGTACCACAGACCGGCATGGTACAAACCTCTGTGTGCGGCAGCCGCTTTCATCCTTATAGCAGGCGGACTTGGCACCGGCTTTGCATTCAGCAGGAAAGCCAGACTCTCAGGTGTATCACAGCCCAATCCCACCACCACTGCTGAGACAACAGAGCTGACGACAGAAGCTCCTGCCAAGCCGGAGGATATCCTTCCCAAAGAGGAGGAGATGAAGGGCATTTTCGAGGAGCTCTTCCCCTTTTTCAGTGAATTCTCCGGTCTTTGTACAGAGGATTATTTCAGCAGGGACTGGGAAAGCATCAACTTTGATCTCCGGAGTTATGACGGAGAGCTGTATGAAACACCTTTCTATAAGGTCGAAGACGAGAGGTTCAGCACCTATGACGAGATGGTGGAGTATTACAGCCGCTATTTTTTCGAGCCCGCTGAACGCCTGCCGTACGCAGGCGACGTAAGCGATCATCAGGCAGGCGATGTTTTGGATGACTGCTATTTTCTTGAATACAATGGAGCACTTTACGTCAGAGGAACTATGAAAAGAGCGGAAACGCAGGAAGAATGGAACCATGATATCCTTTCCGACAGAGCTTTCTTCGTAAATCCCGACAGCTTTATGTGGGAGCGTGTTGTAAAGAATGAAGAAAATGATGTGGCATTTGCAGATGCACTGACGATGGAATTCAAGAAGTCAGATGACGGAGTATGGAAGATACTCTCATACAATATAATGGGAACTCAATATGAGGAAGGCAAGGATTATACTGCAAGTGAGTATCCCCTGCTTGAGGGCGGTCCCAGCTTCCGTGCAGATGATGATATCGACTTTGATTCTGTTATGGCAAGCGTACAGACATATCTTGAGGGGTATAATGAAAACTTTTACGATTACAATGCCCATTGGGACATGATGACCGAGCTTCCCGACAGCTATTACCATGTGACCGATGACTTCAGGAACAACAACAGATGGATCAGGGTTGTCCTTGAACCATACCCCGGCGACGACACAGACACAAGAGTGCTTTACGTTGACGGATACGGCGTGGTATTCGGCGAGGAATACTGATAACAGCGAGGCTGTCCGCATTTTTTTGCGGGCAGCTTCACTTTTTTTCGGAAAAGCCTTGATTTATTCTGTCCGAAGTGTTATAATATATATACCATAAAGAGTGCGTGAGGGACAAGCCCTGTGACCGCACAGCAACCTGCGTTATGCAAGGTGCTAAAGCTTGAACGATGGGGTAAAAAGGCTTACAGAGCGGCTCCGTCGTGACGATGGAGCCGCTTTTTCGCACTCTTGTGGAATTTTTTTCAAGGAGTGCATATTTATGAGAAGCATCAGAGAACTGCTGGAAAATGAGGAAACGGTATGGGTGTATTTTGACAGTGAGGAGCTATGTGAGGAGTTCTTCCGCAGCGAGGAGGGGCTTTATTTCGGTGAGCTTCCCCGTGACAGGTGGAAGACGGGAAAGGTCATAGCTGTCCACAGGGACGGCAGCATGGGACACCTGCCCCTGTTCATATGGCTCATGTCATTCAGCGCAGGCATAGAGAGCTGTCCCGTGAAGGTGGATCACAGGCGGTTTATCGGCGGCGAGGAGGACTTTTTCTGCCATATCCCCCACTTTGCCTGCCGCATGACATTGGGGCGCTCAGCAGGAGCATGAGCGGCTTTCAACGCAAGATACGACCGAGCCGCCGCAAAAAATGACTTGAAAAATTCGTATCATGTGTTACAATCAGTATTGAAGACCCGAAACGCTTCGGGCGACAAAACGAAAGCGAGGTCATGACCTGAATGAAGAATGGCATTTTAAAGAAACTTTCCACAGCCGCAGCAGTTGTTTGCATGATCGGTGCGCTGGCAGGATGCAGCTCAAATAACGCCAAGACAGAGGTGTTCACCGAGAATGTAACGGGCTCTGCCGACGGCTATGACTATGAGCTCTGGAAAGACGAGGGCGACACCACCTTCAATGTTGAGCCCGGCGGAGGTACCTTCTCCTGCGAATGGAGCAATATCAACAACGCTCTTTTCCGCCGCGGAAAGAAGTATGACTGCACACAGACCTACAAGGATCTGGGCAATATCACCGTGGATTACGGCGTTGACTACGACCCCATCGGCAATTCCTATATGTGCGTGTACGGCTGGACAAGGGATCCCCTCATAGAGTTCTACATCGTGGAATCATGGGGCAGCTGGAGACCGCCCGGAGCTCCCATGGCGCTGGGAACAGTCACTGTTGACGGCGGCACATATGATATATACAAGACCACAAGATACGAACAGCCCTCTATCGACGGCACACAGACATTCGATCAGTACTGGAGCGTAAGACAGTCAAAGCCCGATGGCGACGGCACCAAGATCGAGGGAACTATTTCCGTTTCCAAGCACTTTGACGCATGGGCTAAGTGCGGACTTGAGCTGGGCAATATGTACGAGGTGGCACTTACCATCGAGGGCTATCAGTCCATGGGCAAGGCTAAGGTGTACAAGAATGAGCTCAAGACCGGCGGCACCTACACTGAGGCGACAGATATCACAGTCACCGTTGATGAGGATGCTATCGCACAGCTTTCTGAGGCAGAGGCAGATGCAGGAACTCCCGAGGCTGTGGGCTTCTTCGATATAAGCTTCGAGAACGGCAAGGAAGGCTGGATACCCAGAGGCGGTTCAATGGTAAGCGTTGACAAGGAGAATGCCTCCGACGGTTCACAGTCCCTGTTCGTCAGCGGAAGAACAGACAACTGGAACGGTGCTGCGATCATGCTCAGCAGTGATACCTACAAGCCCGGACAGGCTTACAAGTTCAGCTGCAAGGCTATGCAGAACAGCGGCAAGGACGCTACCATGAAGCTGACTATGCAGTATGACTGCGACGGCGAGAAGTACGACGAGGTGGCGCTTGTGCCTGCAAAGAGCGGCGAATGGGTAACTCTCGAAAATCCCGCATATGTTATCCCCGACGGAGCTGAAAATCTTCAGCTTTACGTTGAGTCACCCGACAGTCTCACTGACTTCTATGTGGACGAGGTCTCGGGCGCAGAGGGCGAATGATAAGAGCATCATGGCTCCGATAATAATATGAACAATGAGCAGGACGTCTTGGACGTCCTGCTTTTTTGCGTACTGAAAAAATGAGGGAAAAAGGCTGTGCTTTGCGGAAAAATTATATGTCATAGCACACACAAAGTAACTATACAGTCCGTGGGAAATGCACCTAAGGCACATTTTTTATCAAGAACATTGACAATTTTTATTCATTATGTTACACTTGGAGAGTAAGGGGAGCTTTTGGGGGCTCCTAAAATTGACAGGAGGTAAAAAGGCAATGAACAACAAAAATCGGATCAAGGCATTTCTCACGGCAGCTGTAATGGCTGCGGCACCTCTGGCTATGAATATCCCTGCCGCTTCGGCTGAGGATTATGTAGTTGAAAACGCAGAGGTGCTCACACTTTTCGGTGACGTAAACTTCGACGGTAACGTCGGCGTATCGGACGCAGTCCAGCTCAACCGCTATCTGCTGGGACACTTAGGGGAGCTCGGCAACTCAAAGAATGCGGATCTGCTTGCAGACGGTGTCATCGATGTATTCGACATGGTATACCTGAGAAAACAGCTCGTCGGCGCTCAGAAGCCCGCAGGCACCAAGCTCAGCATCAAGGTCGTGGACATGATGACAGGCGAACCCCTTGATAACGCAACAATATGTCTTTCGGAGCTCAACGGCAATAATCTCTACGATATCGGAACAACTCTGGATACCAACGGCGAGTCTGTCAACTACTACGGACTTCCCGATGATAAGGAGTATCAGTATTTCGTAAATGTATCTGAACTTCCCGAAGGCTACGCGACAGCTTACAAGAACTGGGATCAGGTAGTTATTTTTGATATCCCCGCAGGTACGGCCGAGAAGGAACTCGTTATCAGAGTTGCTGCCGATGATGCTGAAAACAATGTAAAGATCACAAGTATGGACTGGGGTCAGGGCATTGAGTACATAGGCTACGGCAACCTCACCATCACTGACAAGGACGGAAATTACTACTATCAGAGAGACTATGATATGGAGTTTGCACTTCCCGACGGCGATTACCATGCCGACTTCAATCCCTTCGATTATCCCGTGCAGCTTATAGAGCCCGACAGCAGTTCTGCTGCAAGGATCAAGGAAAACTATCCCGACGCCGAGTTTGAAGACTGGTCAAATGGTATCGACTTCTCGGTAGTTGACGGAAAGCCTGACAGAGACCTGTTCATCAACTTCGGTGCCATTGAAGGAAAGGGCAATACCCTGACCGTAAACTGCTATGACAGCCTGACAGGCCTGCCTCTCGAGGGCGTTGAGCTCACACTTACAGAGGCTCCCGAAACCTATGCAAAGGAGACAAAGTTCACCTCCGACGGCACCACAAAGGTATTTGAGGATCTGTACTGCACAGGCAGCAGCAGCTACAATGTGAGAGTTGACAGCGTTCCCGAGGGATATAAGCCCAGCAATGAGGTGAAGCGGATAGGCTTCGGCTATGCATACAACTATACCGGCAACTTCAATTTCTACTTCGAGCCTGTTGACGGCGAAAAGGATATCTCCTTCAATGTTCTCACATGGCCCGATAAAAAGCCCTACACAGGTGATGCAACATTCATTGTCTATCAGGATGGCGATACCATTATGACAGGTGTGAAGCCGGGGCAGAAGTTCGCTCTCAAGGACGGCGACTATATGATCTCAGGAATAAAATATCCCGACGACGATCCCTACTGCGGCACATGGATATGGACAGAGCTCGGCGAGGAAATGAGCAGAGAGCTTGATATATTCGAGGACGAGGGAGTATACAGATCTGATATGGCTTCTTTCACAGTAAAGAACGGCAGGATCTCTAAGGATATTACTCTTTATGTTGCCGATAAGGATAAGGCAATGACAGATTACGAAAAGGAGCTCGAGGAAGAGCGACTCAAGGAAGAAGAGCGTCTCAAGGAGGAAGAGCGACTCAAGGAAGAAGAGCGTCTCAGACTGGAAAACAGCTCATCTGAGGAATAATAAAACCATTATCCGCACGGTGATAATGGAGAGCAGATACGGTAAGTATTTTGAGTTGAGCAACCTCTCTCTGTCAAAGCCCTATGATATGTACACCATGACCATAGACGGAAAGGAAGTCAGCTTCAATGCATTTTCCTACGTTGACCGTGTGCTTGGAGAGCCTTCCGCGGACAGTCGGCTGAAGGATGTCTGCAAGGCATTGTATGTTTATATGACAGCTGCAAAGAACTATGCAGGCTGAGAAGATACAGGCATGGCTCCGGTGTGAGCCATGCTTTTTTATGCAAAAAAGCAGAAGCCCTGCCGCACACATGGTGCAGCAGGGTCCTGCTTTATAAAGGTGGTTCTGGATATCATTGTAATGTCAAGGGGGCACTGTAATTATTATATCATCTTTCAGAAAGGATTTCAATGCCAAAATTGCTGTCTTTCTCCATAAAACATCTGATTTTCGGCGTTTGTCACGGCTTGTGATGCTGTATTTGTCAGTGTTTTTGCACATCGTCTACCCGAGGTGGACAGCTTAACCTTACAGAATTGTAATGTAAAGTAATATTGCGCGAAGGACAAAGCCTTGCGGAGGGTGTATAATAAGATCATGGAAACGGGGAAAAGCCCCGAGAATAAACAGGAAAAACCGAAAGGAAATGATCATTATGAAAAAGTCAGAAAAGGTATTATTCGCAATCTACAAGGTGATCTATGTTATCACTATCGCTGCTATGATATTTGTTTACTTCAGGGCAGTTTTCGACAAGACAGGAACATACAGCAGCCTTTCTGCAAACGACTTCTTTGTAGGCGGACTCATGTCGATGGTCATGGTACTCATCGCAGATAAGGAGAGCATGGCAAAGAAGAACAAAACTGCCGTTCTCTGATCGCCTTGTCTATAATATCTTCAGGAAACAGGAACGCCGATATGGCAGAGCGTTATAAGCCTTCCACATTTCCTGTTTATATAGATAAACTATCCATGAAGAGCAACAGCCGCTGCACATCGCAGCGGCTGTTGCTCTTTTATTTACTTCATCAGGTCCTTGCCTGCATTCCATGCCTGACCTACCTTTTCGCCGACAGCGAAGTATCCGCTGCGGTACTGGTCAAAGATGAGGGCATTTACCTTCTCGGGGAGTATCTTGTCCTTGTCGCCGATGACCTGTTCATCTGCGCTGACATTCACTATCTTTCCGACGATGGCGTGCATATTGGGAGTGTTTATCTCCTCTGCAAGCTCACACTCTATGGCAACGGGGAACTCTGTGATTATAGGCGCGTTTACGAACTCGCTCTTTACTGCGTGACAGCCGGAGCGCTCAAACTTGTCGGGCATCTTGTTGCCTGTGGCGATACCGAAAAAGTCCGCAGGAGCCATATTGGGAACATCGGCTATGCTGACTGTGAAAGCTTTGGTCTCCATGATATTCTTGGTGGTCTTGTGGTCTGCGTCGATGAAGAGGGCTATCTTGTCCATGTCACAGATCTGAGCCCATGCAGCGTTCATTGCGCAGATGCTTCCGTCAGCGGCGTATGCAGCAACGATAACTACGGGCATGGGGAACAGCGCAGGCTGTACACCTAAATTCTTTCTCATAATGATTACCTCCTTATATTAAGCGGAAGACCGCATTTATGCGTAAAAAGTCAGCAGAAGCTGATAGTATGAATATAACATATTATTCCCCTTTTGTCAACGCTCCGAACAGACATAATAAAGCTCCTCAGCGGTAAGAATAACGCCAAGGAGCTTTGTATGCTGTTATGCAGCTGCCTGTGCGATGGCTTCTACCTTGCCGAGATTTCTTATGGCAGGTATTGCCGAAATCAGTGATATGATGATGTTGAGCGTCAGTGAAGCGATGATAACTGCCGCTGCCTTGCCGATATGGAACATAGAGGGCTCCTGAATGAGCAGGTATACGAATATGAGGAATATGCCAAGTCCCAGCAGTGTGCCGATTATGGCAGCCGTTGCGGAGAACATGATAGTTTCCAGTATAACGCTCTTGCGGAGCTGTTTCCTTGTCATGCCCACGCTCCTGAGCATCATCAGCTCGCGGCTTCTGTTGAGGACGCTGGTGTTGACGCAGTTTATCATGGAGAGTATTCCCACAAGCCAGATGGATATGAGGAATACGAGAACGATCTTAACGATCGCCTTTGCGAACTCCTTCAGACCTGTTCCAACCATGTAAAGATCTGCAATATTGCAGTCTGTGACTTTTTGTCTGAACTGATCCATTGAAGCCTGAGCCTTTTCGTAGTTTTCCATGCCGTTTACAGTCAGGCTGATATGGTAATCCTCGGCGTATTCCGCTGATTTTTCCAGTGGGACGATCAGGTTGTATGACATAGCCTTAGGGCTGTATGCAACACCGAGAATTTTAAGGCTGAGTCCGTTGGTGCTCTCCGAGGTGATGGGCTTGCTGAATTTTTCAAATCGGCGCTTGCTTGTTTCTTTGATCGTATCTGTTTCGGGAACCCGAACACCGTTTTGTATATTGAAGAAGGCAGAACCGCTGTCTCTGAACTCCTCATAGCTCATGCCTGTTACTTCGTCCAGATAGCATCTTTTGTATTCGCCCTCATTGACTGCATATACCATAGCCATGCCTTTTTCGGAAATTCGTTTGAGTCTGTCATCGGCTATCTCGCCGGTGTCTGAAAAAGCTGATATTTCCTGTGTGAAAACTGAGGTTATGCAGTAGCTTGAAAAGGCATCATTTCCTGCAAAACATTCATCGGCGGCTTCGATCAGGCTTTCGTCCGCGTACATGGTGTCTATATAATAATCTCCAATAGAATCGGGAATTATCTTTCCCGACAGCTCCTTTACATATGTGCCGATAAGGGCTGTAAAGGTGAACATGAGGACTCCCAGTCCCATAGTTACGGTAGAGATCACGAAACGGCTCTTTGAGGCGCCTATGTTCTTTCTGGTGTATCTTCTCAGGAACCTCTTTGAGCTCAGGTCCAGCTTTGACTTGTATCTGCGAAGCCTGCGCTTTTTGCTCTTGGGCTTGCCGAAGTTCAGTGCCTCGGCAGGAGAGAGCTTTCTTGAAGCCCACATCGCCGATGTGAATGCGGATACCATTATCGCCAGTATGCAGAGTGCTGCACCGATAACTATGAATGTGCCCTTTACGGAGAACTCAAACAGAGGGAAGCCTGCCCTGTGGAAGGAGTTGAATGCACCGCGGCAGATGAATACAGCGGTGAGTATACCGAGGGGCACGGCTGTAAGGCAGTAGAATACCGCTTCTATGAGGACTACCGCCGCCACCTGTCCCTTTGAGGCGCCCATGATACGAAGAGCGGCAAAATGAGTGCTTCTCTCCTGAACAGCCATTTCAAAGGCGTTGTCGATGATAAATCTTGAAATGAACCACGCTATGAGCAGGACTACCATAAGGGGCAGCACAAACATGGGAAGTATGCTGTATATAGCGTCGGCGCTCTTCCATTCAAGTCCCAGCAGAGTGGAGTTTTCGGAATGGCGAAGGTTGTCGCTGTAAAATTCATTGTCGTAATCATGACCAAGGTCGGTGAACAGAGTCTTCAGCGCTTCCTCGAAGTCACAGCCGTCCTTTATGCGTATGAGCATCTCGTCTTCAAGCGCGCAGTTGAGGAAATGGTTTTTTTCGTATACCTTTTTAAGGTCAACACTGCCGCTTTTTGTGTTGATGAAACGGTTCAGGTTTACACTGAATGAATTGACCGATTCGGTAAAGCCTGCTATTTTCACTGTGTACTCCACAGGCTCGCCGTAGCTCAGATCTGTAAGAGGATAGTCCTTTACGTCTATATTTCTCCGCTGGAGAGAAAAGAACAGGTTCGAGCCTGAAGCCTTACGCTGAAGCTCCTCGGGCAGCCGGTCAAAGCCTATATCCATTGGCGTGAGGCTTGTGCCGTTCTTTTCCTTCAGCTCTTTGCGGAGCTGCTTTATGATATCGCTGTTCTCGTCAAACTTAGCGCTGAAAGGGCATATGGTGAAGGTAACGGTATCTCCCTCGGAGTATCCCATATCCTTGAAGCAGCGAGGGACATAGACTCCGTCTGCATTATCTGTATCAAGATTGAACGCAGGATCGGTGACGGTCATTTCCGAGCCCAGCTTCTTGCTACCCTCATAGCTGCTGCTGCTGAGTACCATTGCTCTTGATGAGTTTTTTCCGTCGCTTATCTCAAAAAAACCGATATCATCCATATATTCTAATACTTCAGAATGGGGCTGGAGGTAATCGTCCACAACAGCGTGGTTCTTGACGATATCCAGAGCCTTGCTATAATCCTCTGCTTGTCTTACCCAATTTGTTACGTTCACTTCCCACAAGCCGTCGTCATGCTCGGAGTAGTTATAGAGGGTGGTGTAGAGGCTGCTGCCGAAGGAGCAGACCGTAGCGAGTATGAATGCAGAGAGCATTATGCACATGAATGTGAGAAAGGTGCGCGCCTTCTGGCGGCGGATATATTTGAGAGAAAGAGAGATGAGATGTTTCATGCTGCCGCCTCCTTACTCGCTGAGAACGCCGTCGGTGATACGGCAGATGCGGTCTGCCTGCGCAGCAATGCTGCCGTCATGGGTTATGAGTATGAGGGTCTGGTCATACTTCTTGATGGAGTTTTTCAGTATGGAGATTATTTCGCGGCTGTTCTTGCTGTCAAGGTTTCCCGTGGGCTCGTCAGCCAGTATGAGCTGGGGCTTGTGGACCAGAGCCCTTGCAAATGCCACACGCTGCTGCTGACCGCCCGAGAGCTCGTGAGGGAAGTTCCGGCGTTTGCTTTCAAGTCCCGTAAGGCGCAGCAGTTCATCAAGATACTCCATATCGGGGGGCGTGTTGTCCAGATTGAGGGGAAGAACTATATTCTCCTCAACATTGAGCACGGGGATGAGGTTGAAGTTCTGGAAGATGAAGCCTATGCTCCTGCGGCGGTAGGCTGAGAGGGCGTTGTCGCTGAGCCCCGTGATGTCCCTTCCGTCGAAGATTATGCTGCCGCTTGTGGGACGGTCAAGCGAGCCGAGACAGTTCAGCAGTGTAGTCTTGCCGCTGCCGCTCTCGCCTGTTATCGCTACGAACTCGCCCTTGCGGACCTCAAGGTCTATGTCCTTTACGGCAAGAAATGCGTTCTCGCCCTCGCCGTACTGCTTGGTAAGCTTTTCAGTCTTCAGTATTATATCGTTTCCCATAAAAGGACCTCCGTTCTTTATTCTGACTGTATTGTAAAGCATGAACCTTACGGGAAAGTTACAAAAAGCAAAAAACTGAGAAAGCTCTCAGTTTTTCAGAAATACAAATTCAAAACGCGCACCGCTGCCCTCCTCTGAGTAGACGAATATCTCGCCGCCGTGGCAGCGGACTATTTTCTGTGAGATGGACATTCCAAGTCCCGAGCTATACATGGAGCGGTCGGATGAGCCAGAGGAAAAGCGCTCGAAAAGCTTGGGTATCTCGTTCTGCGGAATGCCCTTTCCGTTGTCGGAGAGAGCTATGGTGATCTTGATGGGGTCTGCTGTGACCTCGGCGGATATCTCCGTACACTCCGAGTGATCGGCAGAGTTCTTGATAATGTTCTCCACAGCCTCGCATAGCCAGCCCTTGTCACACATGAGCCTTACATCTTCATCAAGGTCTGTGCGGACGGAGATGTTTTTCTTGCGGAGCATGGGAGCAAGGCGCTTCAGCGCAAGACTGCACACCTCCGCAGGAGAACACTCCTGCATATCGTATTCCACGGCATCGGCATCAAGCTTAGCCATCTTTATAGCCTCAATGACCATGTTCTCCATGGCATCAAGGTTGAGCTGTATCTCGTCGGAGAGCTTTGTGCGCTGCTCCTCGGAGATATCGGGAAGCTCCGACAGCATATCCGTGTTGAGCCTTACCACGGCAAGAGAGGTCTTTATCTGGTGGGACAGGTCCGTGAGGAAGCTGCGAAGATACTTCTGCTCGCTGCTGAGACTGAAAAGGGTGTGGTCAAGCCTGCTGACCAGAAGATCGGCGGATTCTGCTATCCTGCGGATCGAGCTCAGGTCATGTCCGTAGAGCCCTATCCTTTTGTCGGGTGAATCCGCAGCGGCTATGCACTCTTTTCTTATGGCTTCGAGATCGCGGTATACCGCCATAAGCTCCGTGAGGGCAGCGATGAACCAGATAAGAGATAACAGTGCCGCAAGCCCGAATACGGGAATAAAAATGGTCTTGCGTACACTTTTGTAATTGTGCATGAGCTGCGGTGAAAGACTGCGGTCTATGCCGTACTCGTCCAGCAGGACCTCGCCTGATGAGATATGCTCCTCGTCTGGAGGGATCGTCATCTTGCCGCCGCCCGCCACTGAAAGCTCCGACTTTATCTGCTCTTTCACTATCTTTTCCGCGCACTTTCCCGAGATAAGATATGCGGCAGCAGCGGAGATGCACAGCAGCAGCGCAAGTATCAGCACCAGCCGCTTGGGAGCCCGGTTGTTTACAAATCTGTCCATTTATAGCCTATTCCTCGCTTTGTAACGATCGTGCCGCAGCCCTCGGCGTTGTTGAGCTTTTCGCGGAGCCTGCTTATATTCACGGAAAGGGTGTTGTCGTTCACGAAGGTGCCCTTTGAGTCCCAGAGGTATTCCAGTATCTGGTCACGGGTCAGAAACTGACCGCGGTTCTGCATGAGATAGTTCAGCAGCTTCTGCTCCAGCGCAGTAAGGTCCAGCTTGGGAACATCGGGGATACGCCTGAGATTTGCCCTGATACGGGAGAACAGCTCGCGGAGCCTGAAGGGCTTGGTCATATAATCGTCACCGCCGCTGTCCAGTCCGCGGATGATGTCCGCCTCGTCGT
The DNA here is from genome assembly GCA_017519145.1 of Ruminococcus sp. GTDB lineage: Bacteria > Bacillota > Clostridia > Oscillospirales > Ruminococcaceae > Ruminococcus. Next base: position 30,358 of record JAFWTA010000005.1, on the reverse strand, counting down.
CGCAGGATGTGAGAAATATAACGGGAGCTTTTATTGTCCTGCGCAGACGTTTGCAAAGTTCGATACCGCTGCCGTCGGGGAGCATCACGTCCAGTATCAGCAGGTCAGCCTGCGGAGCCTGCTCCTCGGCTTCCTCGGTGGTGGAGACTGCAATGACATTATAGCCCTCTGTCTCCAGTGACATTTTTATATTTTTACGCAGGGTATGGTCGTCCTCTGCAAGAAGAATAGTGTTCATGGTCAGCCTCCTTTGTTTTTATAATTGTAGCACAAACTTTTTCAAATAGCAAGGGACGCAGAGAAAAAAGTAACACGGGACACGGAACGCTGAGGGCGGCGTTCCTTACGTTTATTTTAACTGAGTATTGATTATTTCTGTGAAATATGTTACAATAAAACGTAAAGCTTTGTTCTTTCGGCACAGCTCTCACAGAGCTGTCTGCCTTTATTTTATTTAAGGAGATGTATATATGGAAAATCGACTTTTCAGAAGGACCATTGCCGCTGTAATGGCTGTTGCTGTCATAGGGGGCGCAGCAGTTGCCTCATACGGCAGCTCTGCCCTTTCGGACAATGCTGTTGCCGCAGCTGCGGCCGACAGCGCTTCAACGGTTTCATTCGACGCTGAAACAGGTACACTCACCCTCAGCGGAAATGTTGTCAAGGAAGATGTTGCCGCTTACAAGCAAAATACCAAGGTCAAAAAGGTCATCGCTGAGGAGGGAACGATACTCCCTGCGGACTGCTCAAAGCTTTTCTACTCATTCAGAATGACTGAGATAGACCTGAGAAATGCCGATACCTCGGCTGTTACGGATATGAGCTATATGTTCGACGGCTGTACCTCTCTCGGCAACTTCGACCTCAGCGGCTTTGATACCTCGAATGTCACCAGTATGAACCATATGTTTGGCGACTGCTATCGCCTCACAACTCTCGACCTTACAAAATTCGACACCTCTAAAGTCACAGACATGAGCTGGATGTTCTATAACTGCATGAAGCTCACTTCCCTGAAAACCGACAGCTTCGACACATCAAAGGTAACGGATATGTCCCGTATGTTCTTCGGCTGCCAGAAGCTCTATTCTGTGCCCACAGAAAATTTCAACACCTCAAATGTTACCGATATGAGCTTTATGTTCGGAAACTGTCTGCTTATGGACAGCTTTAAGCTCGGCAGCTTCGATACCTCAAAGGTCACCAACATGAGCGGTATGTTCTACAGCTGCGAGGCAACATGGAAAATAGACGTCAGCGGATTCAAGACCTCCAATGTTACGAATATGAGCAGGATGTTTGAATGCTGCCGCGCTCTCAGAAACATCGACGTCAGCGGTTTTGACACCTCCTCGGTCACTGACATGAGCAGTATGTTCAACTGCTGCTATGCTCTGAAAACTATCGATGTCAGCAATTTTGACACATCAAAGGTGCAGAATATGGCGTTACTTTTCTCTGCCTGCAAGGCTGTTACCGAGCTGGACCTGAGAAATTTCGACACATCTGACGTAACAGATATGTATTTCATGTTCTCCAACTGCGAAAAGCTGGAAAAGATAGACCTCTCCTCCTTCGATACCTCAAAGGTCGAGGACATGGAGGATATGTTCAACGGCTGCGAAGCTCTGGAATACCTCGACCTCACAGGCTTTGACACATCATCTGTGACAAGCACGGAGAGCGTTTTCCTCAACTGCAAGGGACTCAAGGACAAGATAAGCACCGTAAAAGGCATGAGCCTTACCCTCGAGGGAAATATCGGTGTGAATATCAGCTTCATTCCCTGTGAGTCGCTGTCAAAGGCAGTCCTCAGCGGTCCCGACGGCGACATTACCATAAACAAAGCCAATCTTGCGCCATACACCGACGAAAACGGCGTATGCAAGCTGACATATCCCGTAAACGCCACTCAGGCAGGCGAAGCTGTAACCATGAAGACCTTTGATGCAGACGGCAGACAGCTCATACTGGTCAACGAGGATGAAAAGATACTCAGCTTCGTACAGGCTGAATGCAGCGTTCAGGACTATATCGACAGCTACGCTCAGTACCAGAGCAGCGAAAAGCTTGATGCGCTCGTTGACTCTCTCAGCAATTACTGCGACGCAGCAAACGCCTACTTCACCGAGGGTACTGCTCCCATCACAGCCGCAGCCCTCACTGACGAGGATATGAGCTTCATAAACAGCAAAAAAATGAAGGACGAAACAGGCAGGTGCAGTATATCCCTCGTCCTCAACTCAAAGACCGCAGTAAGGATATACTACCCCGATGAAGCCGAAACGGCTAAGTGCGGTCAGCTTATCATCTCACCAAGCACAAGTCAGTACGGAAAGTTCTTTGAGCTCCCTGCTCTCAGCGCTGACAAGCTCAGCTCAGAGAATACTCTCATCATAAACGGCAAAGAAGTAACATTCAGCGCACTTTCCTATGTTCAGCGTGTACTCGGCAGCAGCAGCGCAGACGATGACCTGAAGGCCCTGTGTACACGTTTCTATGAGTACAGCAAGGCAGCTGACGAATATTACAGCAGCAACTGAGCCTGCACACATGAACAACGGGCTGTCGGTATCCCATCGGCAGCCCTTTTTGCCAAGGAACGGAGGAGTCCCACATGAATGAAGGTTTCGACCTGCAGAACTACCTCATCGAAGGCGTTGAGGGAGTCGTCAAGGAAGCCATAAAGGCTACCATAAAAAATCCGAGGGGAAGCGCTTTTATGCTGAAATTCGCAGCCGCAAGCCGCGCAGCTTCAAAAAAGCGCAGAAAAGCCGAGGACAATGGCGAGCATATACCGCCCTTTCTTATCGCAAGCATAACCAGCAGCTGCAACCTGCACTGTGCAGGCTGCTATTCACGCTGCAACCACGCCACCGTGGACTCGGAGCCTGTAAAGCAGCTCTCGGGCGAGGAATGGCTGAGGATATTCGGTGAAGCAGACGATATGGGCATCAGCTTTATTCTCCTTGCAGGAGGAGAGCCTATGCTCCGCCGCGACATCATTGAAGCAGCCGGAAGCAGACAGAACATACTCTTCCCCATTTTTACCAACGGTACATACATGGACGAGGAGTACTTCAGACTCTTTGACAGATGCCGTAACCTTGTGCCCATTATGAGCATCGAGGGCAGCAGAGAGCTCACCGACAGCAGACGGGGCAGCGGTATTTATGACAGACTTATGGCAAATATGGAGGAGTTCAGGAAAAGAGGGCTCATCTTCGGCGCGTCCGTCACCGTTACCACGAAAAACTATGCGGAGGTGACCTCCGAGGAATTCCTCGGTGACCTTGCCGAAAGAGGCTGCAAGGCGGTCATCTTCGTGGAATACGTCCCCGTCAGCAAGGACACCGGGGAACTTGCTCCCACAGACTCTGAGCGCGAACACCTCATGAGAGAGATACAGCGGCTCAGGGAGGAGCGTCCCGAAATGGTATACATCGCCTTTCCCGGTGACGAAAAGAGCTCGGGAGGCTGTGTTGCCGCAGGCAGAGGCTTTTTCCACATCAACTCCCACGGCGGCGCGGAGCCATGTCCTTTCTCGCCCTATTCAGATGTGAACATAAAGGACACCTCTCTCCGGGAGGCTATGAGGTCTCCCCTGTTCACTGCCCTGAGAAGCGGTGACCTGCTCCTCGACGATCACAAGGGCGGCTGTGTTCTGTACGAAAAAAGAGAGCTTGTGGAAGCTCTCATAAAAAAGGCAGAATAGCTGATAAGCTCCATAATGGCAAGCTTTGAGATATCCCACTATTGATAAAAGATAACGGCAGCCTGAGCTGCCGTTTTATTATTGTTCATGTGCCTTGTCTGCACTGAGTGATCTTATAAGAGCAGCCTCAAAATCCCTGTCCTGCTGTGCGCTGCGCTTGGGCTTTCCCTTGGTGCGTCCGCCGCTCCTGCGTATCTTCGCGGACACTGCTCTGAATTCAAGCAGTCCCGATATGTTTTCCTCGGTATAGAGCCTTCCGTCCTGATCGAGGACAATTGCCCTCCTGCTGAGACACATGGCTGCAAGTCCGTAGTCCTGAGTGACAGCGATGTCCCCTGCTCCCACAAGGTTCACAAGTCGCAGATCGGCACTGTCAGCTCCCTTATCCACCACTATGGTCTTTGCACCCTCGCGCTGTATAGAGTGAGCTGTGTCACATATTATGGTACACTCCGCACCGTATCTGACCGCCGTCCTGACTGTGATATCCACCACGGGACAGCTGTCTGCGTCAATGAATATCTTCATATCCGCGATACCTCCTAAGCTTTGCTATGGCTTATTATACCATCTACAGCCGATGAAGTCAACGGAGCGGTACTCAGTCTCCGCTTTCAAGGGTATCTGCGGCTGCAAAAGCTGTGCCTGCTATCATGACTGCAAGAGCTGTCAGATAGACAGCAGTCAGAGCCTCGTGGAGCACCACGAATGACAGGAAGGCTCCTATAAAGGGAGCAACAGCGTAGTACGCGCTGGTCTTTGCCGCTCCGAGAGTTTTCTGTGCGCGGATATATGTAAAAATGCTCAGACCGTATGCAGCAAATCCCAGCAGCAGCGCAGGCAGTATATGTCTGAGCTGCGGCATATCCTCCCCGATAATCAGTGCTATGACAAAGGAGCCTGCTCCCGAGCCGAAGCCCTTTATGGTCACTATCTGATAGGTGCTCTTTTCGGATATGCTTCGGGTGCAGTTGTTTTCCAGTCCCCAGCAGGCTGTTGCCCCAAGTACCAGCAGCGAGCCCGCAGAAAAGCTGAAGCTGCCCTTTCCGCCGAAGGAGAGAATGATGCTTGACAGAGTTATGAGCCCTATGGCTGCCCAGAGCTTTTTGCTGACCCTCTCCCTGAAAACCAGCATCGCTATAAGTGTCGTGGCAACTATCTCAAAGTTTCCAAGCAGCGAAGCATTGGCGGATGTTCCCAGCTTCACTCCCAGCATGAGGAGTATGGGAGCGATTATATCCAGCAGCACCATTGCTATCGTATAGGGCATATCCTTTCTGCAAAGCCGCTCCGACGGCTGCTCCTTTCTGCGGTGAAAAATATACATGATACCAACGCTGAACCCTGCCCCGAGATACAGGAATGCAGCCATAAAAGTGGGAGGCACACTGCCCAGAAGCAGCTTCGAGCAGGGCACGTTCAGCGCGTAGAATACTGCCGCTGCTGCCGCATAGCCCACTGCCTTTATTCTTTCACTCTTCGGGTTCATTCCCCTAAGGACACTCACTCCGCGTACAGTCGGGGGACTTGTCGGATTTGATCTCTCTTTTAGCATTTATAGTATCAGCTCCTTGACATATTGTTGATCTTATGGTATCATTTATGCAATAACAAACACTTTGTTCCGTATATATAGTAACACATAAATGCAGAGTTTTCAATAACCGAAATCACGTTATTGTAAGATACTGAACAAATTTCACCATCTGTACAGAAAGGAGCTTCTATGGACAGACGACAGAGAAAGACCCGAAACGCCATTTTTACTGCCTTTTCAGCCCTGCTGGAGCGCAAATGCTACTCCTCGGTAACAGTACAGGACATCATTGATGAGGCTGATATCGGCAGAAGTACATTCTACTCACACTTTGAGACAAAGGACGAGCTGCTCCGCGCTATGTGTACGGATATTTTCGACCATGTATTCTCAGAGGACATCATGACCGAGGCGGAGCACGATTTCTCACATAACAGCTCCTTCCGCGACAGGATAACCCATATCCTCTATCACCTGAGAGAAAAGCAGCAGAGCATCAGCGGACTTTTCATCGGAGAATGCGGAGAAGTGTTCATCCGCTATTTCAAGGAGTACCTCTATCATGTCTTTGATGCACATATCTCCGTCAGCAGCAATATCCCGCGGGACTATGCCGCAGATATGGCAGTGAGCAGCTTTGCCGGGACCGTCAGGTGGTGGATGAGAGATAACGGCAGCCATTCTCCCGAGGAGGTATCGGCTTATTTCTTCGAGTGTACCGGCGTACTGTCGCAGAGCTGACACCGCTGCCTTGAAAAGACAGCTCTCAGGTGATATAATAGTAAAAAACAACGAGGTGATACAATGCCGAAAATAATGGTGATCGATGATGATCCCCATATCAGCGATATGATAACGGAAGCCCTCCGCGATGAAGGATATGCAGTTTCACAGGCATATTCGGGCACAGAGGCACTCATGCTGCTCTCTCAGACAGATCCCGACCTTATTCTCCTTGACCTTATGCTCCCCGGGCTCACAGGTGAGGAGCTTCTTCCCAAGATAAAGGATATCCCCGTCATAGTTGTCAGCGCAAAAGCCGATGTCTCAAACAAGGTGGGGCTTCTCCTCGGCGGCGCGGCGGACTATATCACAAAGCCGTTCCATATGCAGGAGCTCATGGCGCGTATCGCCGTACAGCTCCGCAGAGGTACAGCTGCTCCCGAAAAGGATAAGCTGACATACGGCGGCATGACCATAGACAGCAGTTCCCACACCGTCACCGCCGACGGCAGGGAGATAAAGCTCACAAGAACGGAATACGCCATACTGAAGCTCCTCATGCAGAACAGTGAACAGGTGGTCGCAAAGCTCACCATTCTTGAACGGATAAGCGACGATACCCCCGACTGCACAGAGGACTCTCTGAAGATACACATACATAACCTGCGCCGCAAGCTGAAAGCTGCCTCAGGCAGGGACTGCATCTCGGCAGTATGGGGAATAGGTTATATGCTTTCTGAAAAATCTTAACCCTATCTTAACTCTTTTCTTAACCGATTTCTTAACCTTCCTGTGATATACTCATATCAGAAAGAAAGAAGGAGGTTCCTATATGGACTATGTACTAAGAACAAATTCGCTCACCAAGCATTACAAGGACTTCAAAGCCCTGAACGGTCTCACCATGAACGTTCCCAAGGGCTCCATATACGGCTTTGTAGGCAGGAACGGCGCAGGAAAGACTACTCTCATACGAATGGTGTGCGGGATACAGTTCCCCACCGACGGCAGCTTCGAGCTTTACGGAGTCAAAAACAGTGACCCCAATATATCCGAGACCAGAAGAAGAATGGGCGCCGTTGTGGAAACACCGTCAATTCTCCCCTATCTCTCCGCAAGGAAAAACCTCGAGATGCAGTACGATATCATGGGTATGCCCGACTATAACGGCATCGACGAGCTCCTTGACCTTGTGGGACTGAAAAACACGGGCAAAAAGCTCTCAAAGGATTTTTCGCTGGGTATGCGTCAGCGCCTTGGCATTGCCGTGGCACTCTGCGGAAAGCCCGACTTTCTCGTCCTTGACGAGCCCATAAACGGTCTCGACCCTCAGGGCATTATCGAAATGCGCGAGCTGATACTGAAGCTCAACCGCGAGAACAATATTACCATCCTCATTTCCAGCCACATCCTCGATGAGCTCTCAAAAATAGCCACACATTACGGCTTCATCAACGGCGGACAGATAGTCCGCGAAATGAGCGCTGAGGAGCTTGAAAACGAGTGCCGCAAATGCGTAAGGGTCAGGGTCACCGACACCGCCGCTCTTGCAAGAGTCCTCGACAGCATGGATATGGAGTACAAGATAATCGACGACGAACACGCTGACATCTTTGCCACTCCCAATATCACAAAGCTGGCATTCAGCCTGTGGGAGGAAAAGTGCGAGATACTCTCCGCTTCCGAGCACGACGAGAACCTTGAAGGCTTCTTTATCTCACTGGTAGGAGGTGGCAGCAATGAATAAGCTCCTGAAAGTAAACCTGAAGCTCATGCTCCGCAGAAAGGATACGATGATATGCGTCATCATGTCGGCGGTGCTCGCCCTGCTGGAGGTCCTCATCGGCAAGCTCAACGGCAGCCTTGACTGGTACAGTATGTTTGAGATGCCCATGATAATGATGATGTTTTTCTCGGCTGTGGGAGGACTTTTCATCAGCCGCGACTATACACAGAACACCATACGCAACAAGCTCACCGTCGGACATAAGCGCTCCCACATCTACCTTGCAAATCAGATAGCTGAAACTCTGTTTTTCTGCATATCGCTGATAATTTTCTTTGCGGTATCGTCTGCCGCCAACCTTATTGTCATCGGCACCAAGGGCGCTGTTTTTTCCGATATCATGAAGAACATGACCGTTTGCTTCTTTGCGGTGGTCGCTGTATCCGCTCTCACCACATTTCTCGCCATGACCGTAAAAAGTGCCGCAGGTGGAGTTCTTCCCATAATACTCATGTATCCCCTGCTGATGTTCGCTGCTATGGCTCAGGAATTCGGCGATTCAAAGTGGATACAGGTATTCAGCGACATCATTCCGCTGAGTCAGATGACTGTACTTGCAGTTCCTGACAAACGCGCCGCTATACACATAGCTTATTCACTGATACTCACTGTATTTTTCATAACAGCGGGAGTGGTAAACTTCCGCAAAGCCGACCTTAAATGATCGCAAAGGAGGACAAAGATGATATACTGTCTGTTATGCGCCGCAGTTGTGATAATACTGCTCTGCGTCAAGATATATCTGCTGAAAAAGTCGGCACGGGAAATATCCGCGCAGTTTGCTGACAGACTGAAAAATGACACCAATAACCTCATCTATGTCTCCAGCAGCGACAAGGATATCCGCAGGCTCGCCGAGAGCCTCAGCACTCAGCTATCTGCCATGCGCACTGAGGAGCTTTCCTACATACAGGGCAACAGAGAGCTGAAAAGCGCTGTCACCAATATCTCCCACGACCTGAGGACTCCCCTGACTGCCATATGCGGCTATCTGGATTTGATGCAGAAGACCGACGATCCCGAAAAACAGGCGCGTTACCTGTCCATTATGAAGGAACGCGCCGATATGATGAAGCATCTCACCGAGGAGCTTTTCCGCTATTCTGTCATTGTTTCCGATGAGACTGAGCTGAAAACTGAGACCGTATTCGTAAATCAGCTCCTTGCGGAGAGTATCAGCAGCTTCTATCCGACGCTTTCAGAAAAGGGCATAGCTCCGAAAATATCCATCACCGAGGAACGTGTGGAGCGCAAGCTTGACTCCGACGCCCTGTCGAGAGTCTTCTCCAATCTGCTGAACAATGCGGCAAAATACAGCGACGGAGACCTTGATATCACACTGACAGAATCGGGTGAGATAACTTTTTCAAATACGGCAAAAGAGCTGTCCGCAGTTGAAGTGGAACAGCTCTTTGACCGTTTCTATACCGTTGAAGCCGCCCGCCATTCTACGGGTCTGGGACTGTCCATAGCCCGCTCCCTCATACAGCGCATGGGCGGCAGCATAACTGCCGAATACAGCGATGAACGGCTCACCATAAGGATAATACTGTAAATCCTACGCACGAAAACGGGGAGAAGCATTTTTGCTTCTCCCCGTTATTTTTGTCTTACATCTCAGCCAGAGCCTTTATGTCGCTGTCCGAGGGATTTACCTTTCCCTCAATGATCTCTGCACCCACAGCGCTGCCGCGGAGATTGTCCGCAGCCTTTCCGAAGCCGCTTCCGCCCGATGTGGCAAAAAGGATCACCCTCTTGCCGGAAAAGTCGCCGCTCTCAAGGAATGTATTAATTATAGTGGGAGCTATGTACCACCATACGGGGAAGCCCACATATACCGTATCGTATTCCGCAAGATCGCTCTTTGTGCCTGCAATTGCAGGACGGGAGCTGTGATCGCTCATCTCCACGCTGCTGCGGGACTGCTTGTTCATCCAGTCGAGGTCCTGTGCAGTATAGCGCACCGCAGGCTCTATCTCGAAAAGATCTGCACCTGCTGCCGCTGCAAGCTTCTTTGCCAGTGCTGCGGTATTTCCGCCTGCTGAAAAGTATGCTACTAATTTTTTGCTCATGATGGTTGCCTCCTCATAAATATTATTGTTATATAAGTATAACACATACTACCTGACAAATCAAGTACTACTGCTTTATCAGGAAGTAGGCTCCGTCATTTTCAACTATACCGTAGCTGCCTCCGTTTATCTCAAGGGTGAACCTATCGCAGCGGAAGCCCTCTATATTTATGCTGTCATCTGTACCTCTCACGCTGATAATGAGACCGCCGCTGCCGTCGGAGGCAAGAAGCAGATCCTCGGCTGCTATGCCTCTCAGCTCGATGACCTCGCTGCCCTCGGGGTCGCGGATAACGTCCCTGCCGAAGCCGCCTGCAAATATATACCTGTCGTCGCCTGCTCCGCCGTTGAGAGTATCATCACCTGTGCCGCCCTCAAGAATATCATTGCCGATGCCGCCGAACAGCACATCTCTGCCCTCATCTCCGTGAAGGTCATCATCACCCGAGCCTCCGTTGAGGTAGTCATCATCCTCGCCGCCGACCAAGTGATCGCTGCCGCTCTCGCCGTAGATATTGTCTCTGCCGCCCTTGCCGTAGAGCCTGTCATCTCCGTCGCCGCCGTAGATATCATCATCGCCGCCCCAGCCGTGTATACTGTCATCTCCGCCGAAGCCCTCTATTATCTCCGCGTTATCATCTCCCATGATATGGTCCGCTTTCTGAGTGCCCTTTCTGCTGCGCTTGCCGCCCGAAGCCTTTTTTGCCTCGGTGTTTTTGGCTGTATTTAATATGCCTGTGCTCTCCTGAAGTGCAAGATATTTCTTCAGCACTGACTTTATCACCATGACAGCTATCCCTGCAAGGAAGCCTGCCTTTTTTATGTAAGAGATTATCATGTCAGCCGCCATGAGCTGAGCCTTTATTATGAGTCCCAGCTCGTCGGAGAGCCTGCCGGAAACAGCTCGTCCAACGGAGTATGCGTTCTGCTCAGCATTATCGCAGAGTCCCTCAATGGCAAGAGCCGCGCCGATGTAATAGAGCTTCAGCACATCAGGCTCGGACATGATGAGCGACATCTTCTCGCTGAGAGGAGCCGACGCCATGGAGCTGTCCGCATTCTTGCAGTTGGGAACTACCAGCACGTTGAATATGATGTCCTCCCCTGCCTCGCTTCCCACATGGGATACCAGCGGAACGATTATCTCATAGAGATTGGTGATAAAGCCCACTCCCTCATCAAGAGTTGCCATTTCGCCGTTGAGCCCGCGGGGAGAATTGCTTCCGCCGAGGAACTGCTCGGAAAGGGTCATGAGAGTCCTGCATATATCCTCCCTCTCCTTCTGAGGAAGGTCCATGATATTGGCATTTATCTCCCTTGCACAGACAGCTATCTCACGCTGCTTTGTGGTCTGCTCGTTGAAGTCATTGGTGTTGAAGTTGAAGATATAGCGGATAAGTCCCTTTTCAATGTCGCTGCTGCGGTCCGGAACTATGGAATGAGCGCCGCTCATATCCGTAAGCTCTGTGGCTGTCTTTATGTAGATGGTGTTTGCGTCGGGGATTATCTTTTTACCGAGGACGTTGACGTAGTCGTTGTCGCCGCAGATGGAATACATCCTGCCGCAAAGCTCCTCGGAGGTGCTGTCGGGGTAGTTTATGCTGCCGAGAAATTCGGGAGAAAATCCCTGTCCGTCAAAGGATATGCAGCGGCTTATTCTGTTTTTATGCTTCGAGGTCAGCATGACATACTGGGCAAGATTTCCGCCCTTGGAATGACCTGTAAGTATCACCCTCACGTCCTCAGAGGGAGAAAGCTCGTCCATCATATCGTCGAAATACCGCAGCGCCACCTTCTGGTACTCCGACGCCACATTTGCAAGAGCGTCGCCGTTGTCGTACCATCTGCCGCTGCCTGTACCGCGGTACACCACATATATCACAGAGCGGTCGGGACTGCGGAATGAAGCCGCATAAGCACCTCTGTACTTTCCGTCCATATTCTCGGAATAGCTTATGAGCTCGTACTCTCCGAAGCTGTTGTTGCTCCTGTGCTCAAGGCTGCTGCGCACCATTGACAGTGCAGCCTGCTGATACTCCTCAAGTCCGCTGAGACTTATCTGCTGTGCTATGCTGCTGAGAGTAAGAGTCTTCTCGCTCTTTATGCATTTGCTTATGTACATGAATGTATTGAGGATTATTGACATCCTTGCCTCGTCTTTTATGCCATGTTTTTCAAAGAAATCAGCCATTGCCGTTGACCTCCCACTTTTTTTCGGTTATATTGAAGCTGTCGTCCATTCCCACGGTGCAGTCGGCAAGGATATGGCTCCTGTCCACATCCTTTACGGAAGCCGCGTTCCTGTAGCTGTCATTGTCGTCAATATATGCGATATAGAAATAGCAGCCTATTTTCTCATCTGCCAGTTTATCCATAAGCTCATCGAGCTGTTCATCCTTTTTGCTCAGATCCTGCCCCTCGGGAAGAAGCAGATACCAGTAGAACTTCCCTGCCCTGAGCATCTCGCCGACTGAGGACTCCTTTCCGATATCCGCAGGCAGCACTCCCGTATCGTCGGGAACGTAAAACGTCCTGCATTCGCCGTAAACATCATCTGCAATATCAGTCAGATATGCGGCAGCCTCATCTCTGAGACAATACGCCATGTAATTGTCCCTGTCACCGGTCTTTCCGTCAAAAACGCCGTGGACCGCATATATCCTCTCATCGGGCAGGCTCTCCGCACGAACATATACCGCGCAGTGGTCTGCGGAAAGATTTCCGCCTCCTGCGTCCTCGATAAGAGTGAAGGACTCGCCGTACTTTTTCTCAAGCCCCTTTATCAGCTCCTGCCTGCTGTCTCTTTCGGAAGCAACTGCACAGCCCCACAGTATTGCCGCTGAGGTCAGAAGCACCGTTATTACAGAAACGCCCTGTTTTATCCTTTTCATCATTATCTCCTGTAGTTTTCATGACGGCTGCTGCACCTCTGTGCAGACACCTGTATTGCCGAAAATACCATATCCCTATTTTGCCATATTATTGCGGTTTTGTCAAGGATAAAAAGCAGTTTTGCGGTATAAAGAAAAAAGCCGGCTTGCGCCGGCTAAATCAAAGAGGGGTCAAGATATTTCTTCTACTCTGACATTGGATATATACACAGTTGCTGTGGAGCCTCTGTGTCCGAGATTGAATTCAAGTCTGCCGTTTGGGTCGTCCTTGTCCTTCATCTCGAAGTCATATGTAAATGTCTGTTTTTCGGGTGTTACTGTAAGCTTTGTGTCCTGTAAGTAGCGTATCCAGCCTGCTGTGGGAGCTGATACGCATACCACGATATCACGTTCCTCATCTGCATAGGCATCGAATGTAGCTCTGTACTTCTTTCCCTTTATCATGGGGAGCTCGGGCTGCACAAGCTGAACGGAATAGTCCTCCGTGCCCTCAGCCTCTGAGCTTATAACTATCATGTTGTCCCTTATCTCGGCACTGCCCTCGCCGCCGTTAAAGAGCAGGAACTTCCAGTTTACATCATCGGTCAGGTCCTCCGCCTCGGAGAAGTCGCCGTTGAAAATGAAGTTTCCGTCATCAAGCGCCTCACGGTAATGCTTTTCGGGCTTTGTCACGTTGGTATCATACTCGGGCTTCTGATAAACTCTCACATAGTCTATCTCGAACTCCGCCTTGTCAAAGTCAGTAGTCTCGTCGGGATCGCCGGGCCATACACCGCCTACTGCAAGGTTCATCTGTACGAAGAAGGGCTGGTCGAAGGGTGCGGGATAGGGCTTGTCATCCTCGCCCTGAACTGCTGTGAACCAGTCATTGACTGTATGGTAGAGGTTGCCGTCGATGTACCAGCGTATCTCTCCGGGCTCCCACTCTACGGAGAACTCATGGAAGCTGTCGGCATAGGTCTGTCCCGTAAGTCCCCATGTACCCTGCTGTTCGCCGTGGGGCTCGCCGTAGTGGAGAGTTCCGTAAGCGGTGCTGACATCGTTGCCCAGCACCTCCATAATATCTATCTCGCCGCACTTGGGCCACTGTCCGTAGTAGCCCTCGTCCTTGGGCATCATCCAGATAGCAGGCCATAAGCCCTGTCCCTCGGGGACCTTTGCTCTGGCAACTACCTTTCCGTAGGTGAAGTCGGTCTTGTTCTTGCCTGTGACCTTACCCGAGGTATAGTGCGCTCTGCCGTTGTTCTCGGTCTTTATAGCCTTTATGACAAGATTCCCGTCACGGAGGAAAACATTGTCCGTTGAGGTGGTGTACTCCTGAAGCTCCTCATTTGTCCAGCCCGGCTCATGAGGCTCATAGTTCCACTTGCTCTGGTCAAGCTCGCTTCCGCTGAATTCGTCGTTCCAGAGAAGGTCATAGCCCTCGATCTCGGGAACATCCTCCTCCTGAGCAGCTGTCGTTGACTCAGCAGCTGCGGTCACCGGAGCAGTCTCGCTTACCGAGCTTCCCTTTGAGTTTCCACAGCCTGTAACGGTTGCAGTAAGCGCCATTGCAGCAATAAAAGATAATGCCTTGATTCTTTTCATATTTATTCCTCCCCGGATCTGTGTTCAGTTGCATCTTGGCATTATTATAACTTTTTATGCCGAAAATTGATAGCAAAATCAGGAGATTTATAGTAAGCTTATGACATAACACATTTTCAAGGCACAAAAAGCTGCCCCGTCACGCGGACAGGGCAGCTTCAGTATTATTACATATCAGAACTATGCTTTCATCGCCTGCGGAGCAGAGTGCTTTCCTGCATGGGCTTTGGCTCTGAGCAGCAGGAACATGAACACCGCTGCCAATACAGCCATAGGTATATATTGAAAAACGTCAGCAAGCTTTCCGAGATCAGTGTCCTCGGGTATATCGCTCTCCATGAAAAGCTCCATAATGGCGCTCTGGCTTGCATTGAACATGAAATGCGCCACCACCGCAGGGAATACGCTGTCGGTCTTTTTTGTCAGCCACATCAGGAACACTCCGAAGCAGGTCAGCAGTACAAGTCTGCCGAAAGCCAACTTCATTGAAAATGAAAGCGAACCGAAGCCTCCGAGATAGTTTGCGATGTCAATGGGAAAATGCCACAGTCCCCATATGATACCGCCAATAAGGCAAGTGCCGACTGTTCCCACCAGCGGCTCCAGTTTCCGGTTCATATATCCGCGCCAGCCAAGCTCCTCGCCCAGCAGTCCTGCCGATACCACGGCGGACTGTCCCATGAGTATGAATATGACCGACAGCACGTTATTTGCTGTAAATCCGCTGAGCAGGCTGCCGTGACCGCCGATGATGACGGGAAGAAGCATTGATGCGGAAAAACACAGCAGCGGCACCGCAAATGCCAGCAGGTACCATCTGAAATTGCCGCGGAAATTGAAGTGAAGCTTCATATCTCCGAAGCCCTCCTTGGTAACTGCCCTTGTGATAAGACAGGCTATGGCAGGAGAAAAACTGAACAGCTGAGTGATTATGAAGCTTACCCTTGCCGAAGTCTCCATTGGCTTCCTGAAAACTATGAGCAGAAGGCTCAGTGCAAAGGCGATGAGCAGATAAAGTCCAAGACGCCTGAGGTTTTCCTTTTTATTTGTCATACGTCTCCGCTCCTTTCAGATAGACCCTGCACGATATACGGTAGGAAGCATAATAGGCAGCCAGAGCAGCAACAGCTCCCGCAGGAAGCAGGGGCGATCTTGTGTACTCTGTGAACGCCTTGCATACAGATCCGTACACATCTTCAAAACGGTCAATGTTTATCAGCAGAACTGTAAAGAGAACCACGATCATCGCCAGCACGGAAATAAGCTTTATGGTATTGCCCTTTTTTGCACCGAAACGGTAGAAAAGCGGTATATCCACCGATCTGAGAAGAAACTGGATGAATACCAGAGGTACTGCAATTGCAGAAGCAGAGCTCTCCACCATCATTCCCTTATCCGCGGCAATGGCTGTAATAAGCTGCTCACACAGCGAAAAGCTTGTCAGGAACAGCAGCGACATTACGAATATCATCTCGTATTTCACACGGAGAAAGCCTTTGTAGCCGTCCGATGTTGAAGAGACAAAATATGCCCACAGCCTGCGGTCATCGCCGTTGAGAACAGCCATCTCCATACCTCCTGCCAGCAGAAGTCCGCCTATCAGTCCGAGCATTAGCAGGATATTATAGTCATGCGCATTATAGCTGTCCCTGAACATTATCAGGACTATCAGTGCAACAAAGCCGCTGACAACGGTAAGGAGTATATATCTCAGGTTCTGCTTCAACTCCTTATAGACGAAGCCTGTCATTATGCTTCTCTCCTCTCGTATGATCTCCACATTACAACGTAATATAATGCGCAGATAAGAACAAATACAGCAGCGCTTATCAGTATAAAGTAACCCTTATTCATAGTGTCTATGATGTTAAACAGCCTGTCTGCAATGCTGATCTTTTTCCCCGAACCGATCTTGATGGGGAAATTTGTGAGAATGAAGAACAGCGCCACACCTGCAACAGAGGCGATGATGCCGTATTTTTTCAACTCATTCCTGCTGTTTGCCATAAGCAGTATACCGCAGTAAATGGTATCGAAAACCAAAGCAATGGAAGAAACGATAAGATATGTGCTTACAGTGCTGCCTATAATTTTTCCGCCGATGATCGCCTTTGCCGCAACGGCATAGCAGAGGATAAAAGCTGCATAGAATACCATCATGATAAGCTTCATCATAAGGTCGGAGGCTGCTCTCTGCTTTGCCGTGGGAGGCAGTGCATAGGAATACCTCTTCCAGCCGCTGGCTATATCAGCCTTGTGGACCCTGTTGTTCATTCCTGCGATAAATCCGCCTATAGCTGCAAGGAACAGCGCAATGACTGCGATGGACAGCTTGATCGACTTTATATCCTCCGCCGGCTCGTCAAGGATAGACTGCTTTTCCACAAGAACAGGGAGAATAAACACAGTCTCCGTCAGCAGGAAAAGTATAGTCATCAATATATAGTGTCCGCGTGAGAGTCTCCATTCTCTGTAAACAAGGGATCTGTACATTTTCATTACGACCACTCCTTTGCTTCTCTGTGTACATAGTAGAGCATTATATCGTCAAGGCTTGCTGGGTCAATTACCGTATCCCTGTACTTCATCTTTGCGCTTTCACGGTCATTTACCATTATCTCGGCACCGAAATTGTTTGTGCGAATGCTTACAATGTCCTCGGGGTCAACATTCTGAATGTAGTCCTTCGCACACCTGAGTATACCGTGGCTTTCGAGCATCTCGTCCTTGTAGCCTGTCAGAAGTATCCTGCCCTTGTCGATGAATGTTACCATATCGGCTATCTTCTCAAGGTCAGAGGTGATGTGTGAGGACATAAGGATAGAGCGCTCACCGTTTCCCAGATACTCCATGAAGATGTGGAGTATCTCGTCGCGAACAACGGGGTCAAGTCCCGTAGTAGCCTCGTCCATTACCAGAAGCTCCGCATTGTGGGACAGGGCACAGGCGATCTGGAGCTTCATCTTCATGCCCTTTGAAAACTGTCCTATCTTCTTTTTCTTTGGAAGCTGGAAACGATCGATATACTTCATATAAGTTTCATCGTTCCAATCGGGATAGAGTCCGCGGAATATCTTCGCCATATCCTTTACGTTGAAAATCTCGTGGAAGGGCAGCTCGTCAAATACTACCGCGATGCGCTTTTTCAGCTCCGCCTCATCCTTGACATGGTCCATACCCAGCAGGCTTATCTCGCCGCTGTCGATATCCGTTATGTGCAGCAGACTGCGGATAGTGGTGGTCTTGCCTGCTCCGTTCTGTCCGATAAATCCCATAATGCAGCCCTTTGGAACGTCAAAGCTGATATTGTCCAGTGTAAAGCCGTCATAGCGCTTTGTTACGCCCTTTATAGCAATTGCATTCTCATATGATTTCATTTTATTCCCCTCCGTTAACGAGATCGAGCAGTTCGTGAAGCTCTTCCATGGTGACTCCCACCTTTCGGGCAGCGTCCCCTGCTTCCATGAGCAGACCCTCTATACGCTTGATCTGCTCCTCACGATAAAGCTCTAAATTCTGCGCCTTTACAAAGGAACCCCTGCCCGTGTAGCTCTCGATAAAGCCGTCGCGTTCAAGCTCCTCATAGGCACGTTTTGTTGTCATAAAGCTGATACGGAGCTCCGTCGCAAGGACTCGCATAGACGGCAGGGCTTCTCCCTCTGCCAGCTTTCCCTCCAGTATCAGGGTCTTGATCTGGTTGGCGATCTGTATATAGATCGGCTCACCCGATGAATTGCTGATATTGATATTCATAAGTGTACACTCCTTGTGGTTATAGAACTCTGTTATACCTTCCGGATTGTATAGCAAAGCTAAAATTGTATAACTACTATGTATACAATTATATCAGCAGTGTTACACTTTGTCAAGGGGTAAATGGATAATTTTTCAAGTTTTTTTCAGAGCAGCCTGCAGCTCTTAAAGCTTTCTTATTATATTTATGGCGCCTGAAGGCGTGGTTTCTCAGATCGGGCTTGCTATTTGCATTTTTTTGTGGTAAAATGCATTATGGACACACAGGCTCTTATCGTCAATTATCCCGATCTTCAAACAAAAAGCACTGAGAGAAAACCACAGTCCGTGCGTCTAATAAAGAGAATGGATATTTGCAGCTTCATGTCAAGCTGAAGAGAGGGATAATTATGAAACTGAAAACGCGATTATTGGGCATAGTGCTCTCGGTCACTGCACTTTTTGCGCAGTGCGGGCTCAACGCCTTTGCGGAAAGTCCCCTGACCTATGAAAGGACAGAGGACATTATATATACAGACGGAACAGCTGCAGAAAGTATCATGCGCCCCAAGGTCGGGGAAGCTGAGCTGAAATACAGCGATATCCCCGTATCTTCCTTTCAGGTAGGCAATCTTCTCCCCGACAGGGAATCCGATAAGGAATATACAGACTGGTGGTACAGCGAGTGGGATGACTGCCGTTATGTTTTCCTCCCCTCCACTGCCGACCGCAGCGACCTCGTTATTACATATTCCGCAGACGGACCGCTCTGCCTTAACGGTCAGGAGATAAGCACAGGAGAAAGCACCGATATCCTCGGCAGTGCCGATGCCTTTGACATCACCGTAGGCGGAAAGGACTGCGGTAAGCTTAAAATAATGCAGTCCAATCTCGGCTGCATATTCCTTACCACCACTCATGGCAACACAGACACGCTGGACAGCGTCCGCTTCATAAATGAGTCGGCGGATGCCCTGATGATAAATGCTGACGGAGGCACAGAGTACGAAGGACCCATCCCGAAGTTTTCTGCTCACGGCAATTCCTCATGGGATTACAGCAAGAAAAAGCCCTATAACATAAAGCTTCCTCAGAAAGAAAACCTATACGGCATGGGCAAGGCAAAAAAGTGGGTACTGCTTTCCAATTATCTTGACCACTCAATGCTGAGGAACAAGCTCACAGAGGAAATGTGCAGAGCAGCAGGCATGGAGTACGTTATGGACTCGGTTTTCGTTGACCTCTATGCAGGCGGTTCGTACCGCGGTACCTATCAGCTTTATGAACGGGTCCAGATACAGAAAAACAGAGTCAATATACGCGATCTGGAGGATATAACGGAAGACCTCAACGACAATGACCTCGAAAGCTATCCTCAGGCAGTTGTAGGAGCTGCCAATGCTAATGAGTACATGGAAAACAGCTATAAATACTACGATATCCCCAACGACCCCGAGGATATAACAGGCGGCTATCTCATGCAGTTCCAGCTCTGGAACAGATACGGACTCAAATGCAAGAGCGCCTTTATCACATCCCGCGGACAGGCTGTAGGCATCGAGGGTCCCGAATATGCTTCAAAGGCACAGGTGGAATATATCCGCGGCTTCGTTCAGGACGCCGAGGACGCCATCTACTCCGATACGGGCTTCAACTCCAAGGGAAAGCACTACAGCGACTATATCGACATTGACTCCCTCATAACCGCTTACCTTGTGCAGGAGATATCAATGAATATCGACGGCACTCAGACAAGCTTCTATCTTTGGAAGGACTCCGACCTCAAAGGGGACGGCAAGCTCCATTTCAGTCCCGCATGGGATTTTGACCTTAGTTACAATAACTTCGTCACCAGCCGCTCCAACTCCGACGGCAAGATAGGATACTCCTCCGTATACAGTAACCTTTTCGCCGCATATTTCCCCATAAGCGGCTATGATGTCAGCGGACGTCCTACAGTCGGCATCAGCTGGGTGGGAGAGCTTTTCAAGTACTCAGGCTTTACACGGCGCACAGCCGAGATCTATACCCGGCGCTTCGAGCCGTTCCTGACTAAACTCACCGAGGGAGAGTCTCCCTATCTCACGGAGATCGCTGAAAGCATACGCCACTCAGCGGAAATGAGCAACGCCAGATGGCATACCTACGGCGGTGCTAAATACTCCGTGTTCGGAAGCTCCAGCGGTCCGACCTTCATGGACTCGGTAGATATAGTACGCAAATTCGCCGCGAACAGAAAGAACTGGCTCACCGAACTATGGGAGCCCTACACTCATCTCAAAGGCGATGTAAATGCTGATGACAAATTCGATATCGCGGACGTTGTTCTGTTCCAGAAATGGCTTCTTAAATCAAAGGATACAAAGCTTCCTCTTTGGCAGGCTGCGGATATTTATGATGACGGTCAGCTGGACATTTTTGACCTGACACTGATGAAAAAAGAGCTTATCAGGCTCTCATGAACTGTCACTGTTCAGCGCAATAAGCTCTGCGGCTTAAATAAAATGAAAAAGGCAATGCCTCCGCGTATGGATGGCATTGCCTATATTTTTATAAACCAATGGATAAGCCTGTCCTTACAGTTCGGAACTGCTCTCGTCGAGCCCGTACTTTTCATTCAAATCCAGATAATAATGACCGTATACCTCGCCTTTCTGCATATCTGCAACTACCACTATGTAAACATTCTCTCTTAAACCGAATAGCAGGATATGCTGATAAGTACAGGAAGAATTCTCGTATACCGCCTCTATGATCCTGTTTTCAAAGCCATAGTCAGAAAGCAGCATACGAACTCCGAAATTGGATGCATATTCCCATATATCCACTATGCACCCCGCGGTATCGGTAACATTTTTCATGCCGCCTGACATAGTGGCAAGATACTCGGTTTCTGTTAGTTCATGAGCCGTTGTCATTCGTTCCACCTCCTTTTCAGCAGCGTCAGTATTTAAATATTGTGAGCGACGCGAACACATTGACTCTTCACTCTTCATTATTCACTTTTCACTGTTCGCACTCAGCGCTTGTGCATATTTTTGATCCAGCCATTAGCATAACGTAGGGGCGGATATTATCCGCCCGATAAAAAAGCGGCGAAGCCGCTCCCTAAAGGCTTAAACCGGGATTATCCCGCACATAGATCGCATTATCATTATATCATGATCATCTCTTGTTATCAATACAATATACTAAAAAAGACTTGCAATTTTCTCATGTATATCTGCCGCTGTACGGCTGCTGTGATGGAAGATAGACTGTTGAAAAATCGGAATGGATATGGTAAAATAGAATGAAAGGACGGTGAGAACAATGATCATCAACACAGGTATGAGGACGGATATCCCTGCGTTCTATTCGCAGTGGTTCATGAACAGGATACAGGCAGGCTATGTGCTGGTGAGAAATCCTTACCGTCCCGACTGGATCACGCGCTATGAACTCAGTCCCGATGTTGTGGACTGCATCGCCTTCTGCACTAAGAATCCCGAACCTATGCTGAAGCATCTTGACAGGCTGAAAAACTACCATCAGTATTGGTTCGTCACGATAACTCCCTATGGCAGAGATATTGAGCCGAATGTGCCTCTGAAAGAAAAGGTCATGCAGGATTTTATCACTCTTTCGGATAAGCTTGGAACAAACTGCGTGGGCTGGCGGTACGATCCGATCTTTATTGACAGCACCTACACATTACAGCGGCATATCAGTGACTTTGAGCAGATGTGCCGAACATTATCAGGGCACACAAATGTCTGTGTTATCAGCTTTATTGACCTGTATGAAAAAGTGAAGCGCAACTTTCCACAGGTCCGGACAGTTACAATTCAGGAGCGTATCACCATCGGAAAAACATTTGCGGAGATCGGCAAGCGGTACGGTATCACGATCAAAGCCTGTGCCGAGGGAACTGACCTTGCGCCGTACGGGGTCGACTGCGCAGGCTGCATGACTCAGCAGACCTTTGAAACAGCAATAGGCTGTAATCTGACCATTCCGAAAAAGAAGCCGCAAAGGGCAGAATGTGCCTGCGTTCTCGGTACTGATATCGGCGCATACGACACCTGCGGTCACCTCTGCCGCTATTGCTACGCAAACTATAACCATGCAAATGTCAGACGGAATATGAAGCTTCACGATCCCGAGTCCCCCTTTCTTGTGGGCAATCTGCAGGAGGGCGAAATCATCCATCAGGCGAGTCAGGAAAGCTGGGAAGACGGTCAGCTGTCATTTTTCTGATAAAAATCATATTGACATTTTTCGATCTGTATGATATAATGAATGCAAAAGCATTCATTATATATTATCTAAAGCCATTGCAGATACGCAAATCAACGATTTGCTCCCTGCATATCGGGCAATTATATCATAACGCTGCGCTTTTATGATATAATATAGAAAATCATCTATGTATCAGAGGTGCAGAATAAAAATGACAAACAAACAGATCACCGTAATATTCAAGGCTCTCTGCGATGAAAACAGGGTACAGATATTCAGGCTCCTGCAAAACGGCGAGAAATGTGCCTGCAAACTGCTTGAAGCGATGCAGTGTACACAGCCCACCCTTTCACATCATATGAAGATACTCTGCGACAGCGGTCTTGTGAACGGCAGAAAAGAAGGCAAGTGGATGTACTACTCTATATCTGCGGAGGGTACCGAGATAGCCGTAAACTGCCTGCGTGAGCTGACAAAGGTATCGGGCAGCGAAAATTGCTGCTGTAGATAAAATATCCGTGGAAACACGGATATTTGTTTGAAACAAATATAGATAAATTCAAATATATTTATTGGAGGTAAACTATGAAACACACAGAAATTGCAAGCGAGCTCTTCTCAAAGAAGTATTACTGCTCTCAGGCGGTGCTGGCGGCTTTTGCCGAGGAGCTTGGAATGACGAAGGAACAGGCACTCAGAGTCGGAGCTTGCTTCGGCGGCGGTATGTGCAAGGCTGAGGTCTGCGGTGCGTGTACGGGAGCGCTCATGGCTTTAGGGCTGAAGTACGGAATGTGCGAGGACGGAGACTATGAAAGCAAGCAGAGAGCCAACAGCTATGCCGTGCGTTTTCTTGACGAATTTGCAAAGCAGAACGGCTCTTATATCTGCCGTGAACTGCTCGACTGCGATATTTCTACCGATGATGGCAAGGCTTATGCAAGAGCTAACGGACTTTTCGCCGAGAAATGTCCTGAGATGATAGAAAGCGCGGTACTGATCGCCGAAAAGCTGATAAACGAATGATCCAAGTACGGCTCAACGCGCTTCATAACACCTTGCCCGACAAGGAGCCGCCGGCTGTCGGTATTACCCGATATGTCAGCTTCGTGACTCCCCTGTCGTTCAGTTTCAGAAGCTCCCGCGCACCGCAAAGCAAAGGCCTTTTTCAGCCATCATTTCTTATGCCCCATAACTAAAAACAGGTTCTCCTTCCTGTTGACAGATATGTCGGCAAATCCTGCATTTTTCAGCATATCCGCAATCTGCTCTGCCGTATATCGTGTCATGCAGGGCACCTTCTTCTCCCAGTCAACATTCGGATCGCCGTAATTATTGATGACCGCAAAACAGCCGCCATTTACGAGTGAACGATATACTTCACCGAACGACTTTTCAATTTTTTTCCAGAAGAATACTGTCTCAAAAGCAGTGATCAGATCAACACTTTTATCCTTGAAAGGAAGCTTTTCCACACTGCCCCTGATGATCTTTACGCGCTTGCCGAGTTCATCTTTGTTGACCTTTCTTGCCTTTTTCACGCTTTCATCGGATATATCCAATCCTATAAACTTAGCTTTTTTACTCATTCCCAGCATTCGCTTTATATTATAACCGCCGCCGCAGCCCAGATCTGCGATCCTGCCGTTAGCGGGAATTCTGATCTGCTCCAGCGCCCACTGTGCCATAGGCAGATGTTCCCTGTCCATGCTCATTAACATTATTCTTCCGAGGAGTCCCTTAGGATTTCCGAAATTATCTGTAAAACTCATGTTATTTCTCCTGATCTTAATATTTTTCTTATAATCACAGTAATGCTCAATTCCTCTGACAATAAGCACCGTCCCTGCTGTACATAAGGTCGTATATCTTGCAGCCTGCCGCTTCACGGGTCTGCACCAGCTTCATGCCAAGATGAACATAGCGGTCACACTTGCCCTTTGCATCGGTATCAAGAATACAGGGGCAGCCGTTTTTGTCTGCTATTCTGTAGGCGAACTCCATGAGCTTTCTCATGTAGCCCTGCCCCTGATATTTCTCGGTGACGATGAGCATTTCCACCTTAACATAGGGCTTTTTCTGCTTTTTCATCTGTATCTCAAGGGGCTTTGCGGTGCTTCCGCTGTTTGCCTGTTTCAGAAATGAGAACAGCTTTCCCCAGCCGCCGAGAGCGTTTTTCATCCGCTTCGCCATTCGGACTATACTCCGGAAATTCGGATGATTTCCGTTGGTGTCGGTTATGAGTATGTAGCCCTCACCGTTATCTGTGCAGTAAAATGTGCCGCTTTCGATGCCTGCAATGACAAAGGACTTCATGTACTCCGTCATAGCCTCTTTTGATGAAAAGAAAGGCTTCAATCCGCCCTCGCCTTCCTCATAAGGCCAGTCCCAGAAGGAAGCCCCGATAAGTGCGGATATTTCGTTGATCTTAGCCTTTGATAGTGAACGTATTCGTTTCATGTTTTCAGTCCTCCATTAAGCGCGATCGCTTCTTACAGCTATTGCCGCGCAATTTGTTAGTATCTTCTAACTAATTATAGCACAGTATTACATTTTTTTCAAGATATTATGCTTATTCTGTTTCACTATCCGCAAATATATATGAACTGCTTTTATCTCAGCCATCAGTGCTGTTCTCATAGTATTTCTGCGATCAGTCTTTTTTATTGCAGCAGAATTGATTTATTAAGTATGATGTGATATAATAATCAGGAACAGTCATTACTTTTTATATATGCGGAGGTGAACTAAAATGAAAAATAAATTATTCATGATCGCCGCACTATGCCTGTCCCTGACTGCTTGCGGCACCGCTGCAAAACCCGCTCAGCAGCCGTCTGAACAGTCAACAGTACAGACTACTCTTGCCGTAAGTATCTGCAAGGCAACAGTCACCGCGATCAATGGCACTACCCTTATAGTAAAACCCACAGAAGGCTCGCGTGAATCAAGCTCTTCCAGCGAGTTTTCTTTGCCATTATCTCTGCTTGATGAGGGCGCTGCTGCAACAGTGGGTATGACACTCGAGATCACCTACGACGGCGGTATACAGGAGACTTATCCTGCGTCGTTCGGCGGAATTCAGAAGGTCAATGTTTTATCCGAACCTTCCGCCGCACTTCCTCCGCCTGATGATAACGGAACACTGATGAACGATCTTGAATACGAGATATCAACGGGAGACTACTCTGATTCTCAGTATAAGGCGCGAGGGTACTACTGTGATGCAGCAGACGACAAATACCGATACACTATATGCAGCGGAGAACGCTCCACAGGCGGCTACGGGATCAGCATCGCAGGGCTTGACGTTTCGGACAGCGGAACTGTGACAGTAACTGTAAAGGAATCAGCTCCTGCCCCCGATATGATGGTAACAGAAGCGTTTACATACCCGAACTGCATTATTACTTTCTCACATGAACCTGCTGACGGGATCGTGATCATGAGTCCTTCAGGTACAGAGTTCGAGCGCCTCGGAAATAACTGATCTCCGCCGAAAACAGCCTAATTAACTTGTTAAGCAGCGGCAGAAAAGCAATTATTCCATTTTTGAACAGTACACCGATTATCAGGAGATATACAAAGGAGAAATATGCACTTACTATTTTTATGCAGCCAGAACAAAAGACGTTCCCTGACCGCCGAAAAGCTGTTTGACGGCTATGAGTCTCACAATGCCAGATCTGCCGGAACGGAGAACAACGCCCGAGTTAAAGTGACACCGGGCCTGCTTGGATGGGCTGACATTATCTTCTGCATGGAGAAGAAGCATATGCGCAGGATAAAAGAAAAGTACTCAGACATTATTGCAGATAAAACAGTCATCTGCCTTAACATAACCGATGATTACAGTTACATGGACGATGATCTGTGCGATCTGCTGGAGAGCATCGTTCCGGAGTATCTTTGAAAAAGAGCGGCTGAACATATGCAAACCTTACGGAAGAACATAAGAGGATATTGCGCCGATCGTGAATATCGGACAGCACGGCACAGATGGCTCTCCACTGTGCCGCTTTTTATATTAAAGCTGCTGCCACGACACGAAGATCACTTCCTTTATGCAAAAATGGCAGCCCTTCCGAAAGCGAGTACATATATGATCCGCAGCACTTCCTTGTGCCGCGGACTTTTTTTGCTCATCTGAGAACAGGTATGTTTTCAACCTTTCAAAGCATTTGTATAATATGCGCATCAATGATCTTTGATTTTGTGCAAGTTCCCAAAGTTGTAACTTTAATATCGACAACTTTAAACTGCCATGCTATAATGACACCAGAAAGTTGAAACAATTATAGTTACAACTTTACAGAAACTATCTTTTATGCTATAATTCAGGAGGTACTTATTATGAAAATCGCAGTAGTTTGTGCAAACGGCAAGGCAGGTCAGCTCATCGTGAAAGAGGCTGTAAACAGAGGAATTGACGTTACCGCTTTCGTTCGCGGCGAGAACAAGTCCGCCGCTCCGAATGCTGTTATCAAGGATCTCTTTGAGATCACAAAGGACGACCTTGCGCCCTTTGATGCAGTCATTGATGCAGCAGGTGCGTGGACACCCGATACCGTTCACATCGTTCCCGATGCCGTCAAGTATCTTGCCGATCTTCTCAGAGGAACTGATACAAGACTTTTAGTCGTCGGCGGTGCAGGCAGTTTGTTTGTTGATAAGGAGCATTCCAAGACCGTTTTTGATGTAACACCTTTCCCCGAAGCAGCCATCCCCGTTGTCAAGGCACATCAGGCCGCGCTTGACGAACTCCGTAAGTATGATGATGTGAAGTGGACTTACATCAGTCCCGCAGGAGACTTTCAGGCAGACGGCGAGCGCACGGGCAAGTTCATTCTCGCAGGCGAGGAGCTGACACTCAACTCTAATGGCGAGAGCATTATCAGCTATGCAGATTACGCTATTGCTATGGTGGACGAGATCGAAAAAGGCGCTCACATCAGGCAGCGTATCAGCGTGGTAAGAGAGTAAGAAAGAGATGAACATCTATGCAGATAACAAGTAAATTCACGGCAGCAGTGCATATTCTCGCCTGCATCGACATTTTTGGCGGTCAGATGAGAGTGACCAGCGACTTTCTGTCGGGCAGTACGGGGGTAAATGCGGTCATAGTCCGGGGCGTCCTCGGACAGCTCCGAGCGGCAGGGATAGTTGAAACTCGTCAGGGCAGCGGCGGCGCACACCTTGCAAAAGCACTTGACGAAGTAACGCTGTACGATATTTACAAGGCGGTTGACTGCGTAGATGACGAGGGACTGTTCCACTTTCACGAAAATCCCAATGCGGAATGTCCTGTTGGACGCAATATCCACAAGTCTATGGACGGCAGACTGCAAGCAGCTCAGGCAGCTCTTGAAAACGAGCTGAAAAGCACCACGCTTGCGCAGGTAGTTGCGGACACACGAAAGATAATAGACGAAGAATAAAAAGAGAGTGTGCGGATGTTTTGTCGGCACACTCTTTTGATTTGAGTGTATAGTTGTGGTGTCGGCTGCGGCGACAATATTCAGATAATGTGAGCGAACACATTAATTCGCAATTCTCATTTTTAGCGTATACGCTGAATTCCGATCTATACGGACAGGACTTGCAGCTATACGTCTTTTCCAAAAAATAATTGCCCCCAAAGCGAGGTGCTTAATATGAACAAAAATGATTTCCTGATAAATTATCTGCTTTCCGAGAGAAACGATGCTGACGGAATTGAGATACCAAACAATGATGCGGATAAATTCCGCCTTTACCGAAGCCTCGTGAATATCCGCCCTGCTGTGAAAGCAAGTGATGACTTTCTGCAGGCTGAGGACGAATTTCTCATATCACTTACCGAGAGCAAGGGTATCACGGATATGGCTGACTTAACGCCCATAGAGGACGGTATTTACCTTTGGAAAGGCGACATCACCACGCTTCGATGCGGAGCGATAGTCAACGCTGCCAATTCGGGAATGACCGGCTGCTGGCAGCCCTGTCACAGCTGTATCGACAACTGCATACACACTTTTGCAGGTGTGCGTCTGCGATACAAGTGCGGACAGATCATGGAGGCACATGGGCATGAAGAACCCACGGGCAAAGCGAAGATAACTCCTGCCTACAATCTGCCCTGTGACTATGTGATACACACCGTCGGTCCCATCGTACAGGGACAGCTAACCGATGAGCATTGCCGCCTGCTGGAAAGCTCATACAAAAGCTGTCTTGAAATTGCTATGCAGAACGGTATTTACAGTATCGCATTTTGCTGTATCTCAACGGGTGTATTTGGATTTCCGCAGGATAAGGCGGCAGAAATTGCAGTCCGAACTGTCAGGAAGTTCCGCAAAACAAAGGATATACAGGTGATCTTCAATGTATTCAAGGAGGACGATCATGAAATATACAAGAGATTACTCGGCGGAAATTGTACGTCTGAGAAAAGAGATCGAAACGGCAGATGCTGTCGTGATCGGTGCAGGTGCAGGGCTTTCCACCGCCGCAGGCTTTGAATATTCGGGAGAGCGTTTGCAGAAATACTTCGGGGATTTTGCGGAAAAATACGGCTTTCGGGATATGTATTCGGGCGGATTTTATCCCTTCCCGACACCGGAAGAGCAGTGGGCATACTGGTCACGCTACATCTATATCAACCGCTACATGGATGTGGACAACGGCACATACAAGGGGCTTTTCGAGCTTGTGAAAGGTAAGGACTATTTCGTTATCACCACCAATGTTGACCACCAGTTCCAGAAGGCAGGATTTGATAAAAAGCGCCTGTTTTACACGCAGGGAGACTACGGACTCTGGCAGTGCAGTGAGCCTTGCCACCAAAAGACCTACGACAATGAAGAAACAGTCAGGGCAATGTTTGAACAGCAGAAAGATATGCGTGTTCCGTCAGAGCTCGTCCCCCATTGTCCTGTATGCGGAAAGCCCATGAGCATGAACCTGAGAGCCGATGATACCTTCGTTGAGGACGATGGCTGGCACGAGGCAGCGGAACGCTATGATAACTTCATTCGCACACGCAGCGGTCAGCATATACTGTTTCTGGAGCTTGGTGTGGGCATGAATACCCCCGGTATCATCAAGTATCCGTTCTGGAAGATGACATATGCAAACCCGAAAGCTGTATATGCCTGCCTGAATTTCGGCGAAGCCTATGTGCCTGACGAGATCAGAGGGCAGAGCATTTGTATCAACGGGGATATTCGTGAAGTGCTGAATGTCTTGGCTTAATATAGATCTGAGCCTTGCTCTCTGTTTTGAGTGCAAGGCTCATTTTATGCCAATAAATTATGCTGTTTTTGGCATCCGTGCTTGTTTTCGCCATGCAGCTACTTTGTTTTCCGACTCGGCAGACGAATTGTCAACACATTCCTTTTATTTCTTTGCGATCACTGTTATCCACGGCTTTGACGGATGACGGTCAGTGTTCACCACGGAAAAGCCTGCGTTTCGCCGCGCCACTTTTCAGCGCTGTCCGCAGGGAAGCCTGCAAGCTCTGCCATTTGCGACAGCCTGCCGTATCTGGCGAGCAGTTCCTCCAAAGCCTCGTCCTCGTGGCGATCAGCCTTTATCCTGTCAAACTCCACATTCAGAGCAGTTTCAATTTTCCCCTGTGCCTGCGTGACCTCCTCGGAATAGGGAATGTCATCAAACATCATATCAACTACCGCTTTGATCTTGCGGTTTTGTCCTGTATCGGTTTTCTTTGCCATGAGCTTCTCCTTTCATGCTGCGCTATAAAAAGTATATCAGATTATTTCTTCTGTTGTCACGCCGACCGCCGGCTTGCCTTGGGCTTACATTGACTTTTTTCCCGTGTGTATGATATAAGCGGGGAGCCCGCAGGCAGTTTCGCGGCAAAGAAATATCGGACGGGAGAATATCTCCGCGTTCCCTTGCGATTCTGTGCGTTATATGATATAATGAATGCAAAGCATTCATTATAATTGATCAAAAAGCCCTTGCAGATACGCTGATCTCAGATCAGCTCCCTGCATATCGGGCAATTATATCATAACGCTTCGCTTTTATGATATAATGAATGCAAAGCATTCATTATAATTGATCTAAAAGCCCTTGCAGATACGCTGATCT
>JAFWTA010000043.1 GCA_017519145.1 Ruminococcus sp. | reverse complement strand
GGCAGCGCCTCTGGTCGTCGCTTTCAGCTTTTAAGGCGACGAAATAAATCAAAGCGCTCCGCAAGGGTGAATTTCAAAATCAGTCCGGTGGACTGTTTTTGAAAGAGGGACGCCCTGCAAGTGAGGGCGTCCCTTGATTGAGCGGATGATAGTCACCACTATAATACGAATTTTTCGGGACGCCGAGGGCGGCGTCCCCTACATTATGCTAATGGCTAATGGCTGACGGCTCAAATCGGAATTCAGCAAAGTTATTACGATAAATTCTGATTTATATTAGCAGACATACAAAATACAATGCCCCGAAGCACTTTGAAATGCTTCGGGGCTGTTCTTTATTTATTCTGCACTGGGCACGAGAGACTCTCTCGTGTGAAGGAGATATTCCTGAATGAACAGTGCGTCGTTTGAGGTGAGACCCTTTGTGGACAGATCCACATCGCCCAGCTCTCTGCCGCGCTCTGTCAGGTGATACTTGTCGGAGCCGCCCTCGCCGTACTTGTTGGGATTTGCAAGTGCCTGCATGATGAGGATAGCGTCTGCAAGCTCTACTGTTCCGTCATCGTTGGTGTCGCCCCATAAGTTTTCAAGTGCGCCGCCCATAAGGAAGTTCACCTTGCAGTCACCTATCTCATAGGGCTGGTCAACGCCTGACTCTGCTGCAGCATTCCATGTATTGGACCACCATACCTGAACCTCGCAGTTCTTTACTGCGTCGGGCATTTCCTTGAGGTCTACCACTACTGTGAGATTTCCGTCAGCGTCCGCATTGCCCTTCCACTCAATGTTCTGCCAGTCGTCTGCGTTTGTGCCGAAGCCTACTCCGCCGCCGATGGAAGCGCCTGCTGCGCCCTTGATGCTGATCTCAAGCTCCTTGCCTACTGCATTCTCGGGAGTCTCGGGAACCTTGACGTTCTTCTTCTGTATCTCGAACTTGTATGCAGTTGTGGTAGTTGTCACATTGGGGTCGCTGGTAGTTGTGGTGGTTGTTGTTGTCTTTGAGGGATCGGGAGGTGTGATGCCCTCGCGGTTATAGAGGTCTGCGGGGAGCTCATCGAGAGTCACGCAGTAATCGCTCTGATACATAGCGATAGTGTCTTCCTTGGTGTTGAATGTGGGATTTGTAAGGAAGTTCGTGGTATCGCTTCCGCCGTCATACCATGTACAGAAGTACAGCCATGCTGCGCCCTCCTCCTTCATCTTGTCGGGATTTGAGAAGCAGTCGTTCTCGGCAAGTGAGATCATCTTTGCGCTGTCATACTTTTCCATGAGTCCGTAGAATGTGGATGCGAAAGGACTGTCGTTGTGGTAGTACCTTGCGCTTCCTGTGGACCAGTCTGTACAGCTGTACTTATCGTAGCCGATGATGTCTACATAGGCATCGCCGGGATACCAGTTCTTGGATGTGTCGAAGTTATAGCTGTTCCACTCCCAGATAAGGTTGTGGCAGCCGAACTCGCTTGTGAGTGTCTCATAGGTGTAGATCCAGAGCTTCTTGTAGGCTGCGGAGCCTTCTCTGCCCCACCAGAACCATGAGCCTGTCTCACCGCCGCCGCCTTCTGCCTCGTGGAGAGGTCTCCAGATAACGGGAACTCCCTCTGCCTCGAGCTTCTTGAACTCAGCTGCGAGAGTTTTCAGAGCTGCGTGGTAGTACTCGTTCTCCTTGGTGCCTTCCGTAGCAGCCTTAGAGGGCGAGAAATCCGTATCCGATGCGGTATATGTTGTATTTGACCAGTCGATGCGCGAGCCGATCTTAAAGTTTTCAAAGTCCTTAGGCACGTTCAGATGGAAAGAGGCGGTAGCGATACCGTTCTTGTTCTTTACCCAGTCGAGGACTCTCTTTGTGGAGCCGTCGTCGCTGCCGAATGCAGGACAACAGAAGTTTCCGTAGTCAAATCCTCTGATAGCGGGATAATGACCTGTGGTATCCTTCAGGTACTCGAACTCGGTCTCAAGACCGTGAGGACCGCCGCTGTATATCTCCTGCTGACCCGAGATTATCTGCTTGCCGTAAACATCAGCAAGGTAAGCCATAAGGCTCTGGGTCTCAACAGTAGCCAGCTGGTCGCAGGGCTTGGTCTGCTTAGCCTCTATCTTGGCTGCGGACATGGACTCTACTGTAAGGTAGTCGAACTGCGACCATCCCCATGACTTCTCTATGGTCACTGTGTTGTCGCCTGCCTTCAGCATGATAGCGGGAACTGCTATGGCGGTGTACTCGGTTCCCTGAGGGATTCCGATAGCGCCCTGTGAAGTGCCGTTTACGCTCAGGTTCTGCTGCTTGTCGCTGCCGATACCGAACGCATAGAATGTGAGCTTGTAGGAGCCTGACTGCTCAACATTGACTGTCAGCTCGATGGTGCCGCTCTCAGTCATTTTCAGTACAGAGCCGCCGCTGGCAGATGCGTCCTTCTCAACGGTAACATCGCCTGTGATCTTGGCGTCCTCGAACTCGAACTTCAGCGGTTCATCCGCTGCTGTAACTGTAGCTGCACTGTATACGGCGCCGTTAAGTGCCATAGCTGCCGACATGAGTGCTGCTCCTGCCTTCCTCAGTAAATTGTTTCTCATGTTAATATCCTCCATTAAACAAAAATATCTGTACTTTAATTATAACGCTTAGTTTAGCTAAAATCAAGAAGTGTTACAAAAAGTTTTCATTTGTGCACAAAAATTCGTATGCACGCACAATCGTAACAGCTTCCCATTTGGCAAATAGCTCAAAACCAGCTTAAAAATCGCTTAAATCATTATTTGAATAAACTCTGAACTTTGTGTCTGATGTATTGACATATTTGCTAAAAAGGTATATAATTTCTGTAGAGTTTCGTTTACTTTGTTCATGGAGTGTGAGAAAATGACCGAATACCTGACCAACTATATGAAATATGTTCAGGAAAGACTGGAAAAATGCACAGACTCCGCCGAGCTCGACGAGATCATGGCTGAACACCTTGACAAGATAGCCTTTATGCAGCACGAAAGGATAGTCCATTTTCTGGTGACTATGCTGTTCGCGCTTATCCTCACAGTGTTCATCGCCGTTCTGGTCTTTACCACCAATATCCCCGTACTCATCCTCGTTACCATGATACTGGTACTGCTCATGTTCTACATCAAGCACTACTACTTCCTTGAGAATACCGTGCAGAAAATGTACCGCGTATATGACGGGATACTGGAAAAGAAGAAAACACTGAAGGAGTCCCGCTGATGACCAAAAAAGAAATAGCAAGCCTTGCAGTCAGTGAGCTTGAAAAGCTCTACCCCGACGCTGTCTGTACCCTCGACTACGAAAAGCCGTATGAGCTTCTGTTCGCCACGAGGCTGGCGGCTCAGTGTACCGACGCAAGGGTGAATATAGTCACAAAGACTCTCTTCGCAAAATATCCCTCCCTTGAAGCATTCGCTGAGGCTGACATCGCCGAGCTGGAGCAGGACGTCAAGCCCTGCGGCTTTTACCGCAACAAAGCCAAGAGCCTGAAAGAGATGGCAGGTCAGCTCATCAACGACTTCGGCGGAGTTGTCCCCGATACCATGGAGGAGCTCCTCTCCCTGTCGGGCGTAGGCAGAAAGACAGCAAACCTCATTCTCGGCGACGTATACGGCAAGCCTGCCATGGTCACCGATACCCACTGCATACGCATCACGGGAAGGCTGGGACTTACAAAAAATAAAGAGCCTGCCAAGGTGGAAAAGGACCTTGTGAAGCTCATCCCCCCCGAGGTCTCCTCGGATTTCTGCCACAGGACTGTGGAATTCGGCAGGGATATCTGCACGGCAAGAAAGCCGAAATGCGAAGAATGTCCCCTTAATTACTTCTGCAAATTCTATCAGTCAGCCAATAAATAACATTGTTCTTGCTTCCCGTCACTGCGGCGGGAATACGAAAGGATCGATATAAATGGTTTTTAACTTCAAGCTCAGCACTCCCGCTGAGGGACTTGTGGATATCACACGGGAGGTCAGTGAAGCCGTCAAGGAAAGCGGCGTTCTGGAGGGCGTATGTATCGTTTTCTGCCCCCACACCACTGCGGCTATCACTATAAATGAGAACGCAGACCCCGATGTGAAGACCGACTTCATCAAGGGCATGGATAAGTTTTTCCCCGACCTGCAAAGCTTCAGACACGCCGAGGGCAACTCAGATGCGCACATCAAGTCCTCTGCCGTAGGCGCCAGCGAGACCGTCATAATCACAGGCGGAAAGCTCCTCCTCGGCACATGGCAGGATATCTACTTCTGCGAATTTGACGGTCCCAGAACAAGGAAATTCTACGTTAAGGTCATAGGAGACAGATAATATGGACAATATCGAAAAACTGGCTGATATAGTCAGTAATTCTCACAGTATAGTATTCTTCGGCGGCGCAGGAGTCTCCACGGAAAGCGGCATCCCCGACTTCCGCAGCGTTGACGGTCTTTACAGTCAGCAGTGGGACTATCCACCCGAGACTATCCTCAGCCACACCTTCTTCATGGAAAAGACCGAGGAGTTCTACCGCTTTTACAGAGCAAAAATGCTCTGTCTGGACGCAAAGCCCAATGCCGCTCACTTAAAGCTGGCTCAGCTTGAAGCCGAGGGCAAGCTCTCCGCAGTAGTGACCCAGAACATCGACGGGCTCCATCAGGCGGCAGGCAGCAAAACGGTCTATGAGCTCCACGGAAGCGTACTCCGCAACTACTGTACCAAGTGTGGAAAGTTCCACGATGTGCAGTATATCGTGAACTCTCAGGGGGTTCCCAAGTGCGGGTGCGGCGGTATCGTCAAGCCCGATGTGGTGCTCTATGAGGAGGCTCTCGACGACAGCACCGTAAGCGGAGCTGTCAACGCCATCGCTTCTGCCGATACCCTCATTATCGGCGGAACATCTCTCAACGTCTACCCTGCGGCAGGTCTTATCCGCTATTTCAAGGGAAAAGACCTCGTTATCATAAATATGGCGCCTACTCCCATGGACAGGAACGCCGACCTTCTCATCTGCGACAGGATAGGAGAAGTTTTTTCAAGGATCTAGGAGGCTATGCCATGAAACGACTGACATCAGCCGCTTTATCAACCCTCTTAACGGCTGGCTGCGGTGCGGGCGCAAAAGCTCCCCAGACCCCGCAGCCTCCAACCAAATAAAGCTTTACGGACACCGTAAATTCAGATATACCCTCTTGATACTGCCGAAAAGCAGTATCATCTATCGCAAAAGGCTCCGCAGCGCTTACTTCCATGAGCTGTGCAGCAAGCACCTTGTTCCCTATTTTTCATAACGTGATCATATGTGACGAAAAAGCCCGCGGCTGTCTTTGGCAGCTCACGGGCTTTACGTTTTGTATGATATAAACGCGCATATCGCGCGGTTTCATCGGAGCGCAGAACGTCGGGGACGCCGTCCCCTGCAAATTACTGCTTATTTTCAAGGGACTTCTTGAAGTCGATGAACTCCTCATAGGTTCCCTGCCTGTCAAGGCAGCCTGTGGGCAGTATCTCGATTATGCGGTTGGCAGTGGTCTGCATTATCTCGTGGTCGTGAGAAGCCAGCAGCACTACGCCCTTGAAGTTGATAAGGCTGTTGTTGACTGCGGTAATGCTCTCAAGGTCAAGGTGGTTTGTGGGACGGTCAAGCACCAGCACGTTCGAGCCGAAAAGCATCATGCGCGAGAACATACATCTCACCTTTTCGCCTCCCGAAAGCACGTTTACGGGCTTGTACACGTCGTCCCCCGAGAACAGCATACGTCCGAGGAAGCCGCGGAGATAGGTCTCGGTCTCGTCCTTTACGGAATACTGTCTTATCCAGTCAAGTATGGACAGCTCACAGCCGTTGAAGTAGTCGGAGTTGTCAACAGGCATATACGAGGTAGTGACGGAAACGCCCCATTTGAAGCTTCCCGAGTCAGGCTGCTCCTCCTCCATGAGTATCTTGAACAGCATGGTGATAGCCTGCTCGCTCTCGCCCACAAAGGCCACCTTGTCGTTCCTGCCGAGGGTGAAGCTTACGTTGTCGAGAAGCTTTACTCCGTCAACTGTCTTTGTAAGCCCCTCTACCTGAAGTATGTCCTTGCCCAGTTCTCTGTCCATGTCGAAGCCGATGAACGGATATCTTCTGCTTGATGCAGGAAGCTCCTCAACGGTCAGCTTCTCGATGAGCTTTCGGCGCGACGTCGCCTGATTGGACTTGGATTTGTTTGCCGAGAACCTTGCGATGAAGTCCTTCAGCTCCTTTATCTTCTCCTCGTTCTTCTTATTCTGCTGCTTTATCATTCGCTGTATGAGCTGGCTGGACTCGTACCAGAATTCATAGTTGCCCACATACATCTTGATCTTGTTGTAGTCGATATCAACGATGTGGGTGCAGACGTTGTTGAGGAAGTGTCGGTCATGGGATACTACGATGACCGTACCGAAGTACTCCGAAAGGAACTCCTCCAGCCAGCGTACCGCATCTATATCAAGGTGGTTGGTAGGCTCGTCAAGAAGGATAATATCGGGATTGCCGAAAAGCGCCTGCGCCAGCAGCACCTTTACCTTCTCGTTACCCGAAAGTGTGGACATCTGGGAATAGAGGATATCCTCGGAAAGTCCCAGCCCCTGTATGAGCTTTGAGGCGTCGGACTCCGCCTCCCAGCCGTTTAGCTCTGCAAACTCGCCTTCAAGCTCGGAAGCCTTAACGCCGTCCTCCTCGGAGAAATCCTCCTTGGCATAGAGGGCGTCCTTTTCCTGCATTATCTCGTAAAGACGGGCATTGCCCATAATTACGGTGTCGAGGACAGTGTACTCATCGTATGCGAAGTGGTCCTGCTTGAGGACGCTGAGGCGCTCCTCCTTGGGCATTACCACCTCACCCGAGGCAGGCTCAAGGTCTCCGCAGAGTACACGGAGAAATGTGGACTTGCCTGCGCCGTTTGCGCCGATGACACCATAGCAGTTGCCGTTTGTGAATTTAAGGTTTACGTTTTTGAAAAGCGTCGAGCCGCCGAACTGGACGCTGACATTGCTGACTGTTATCATAGTACCTCCGTAAGTTCTGATAAGACAGAAATAAAGCCCTCCCGCTCGGAGAGGGCTTTAGTGCTTTATCTTTGATTAATACATACCGCCTGCGGGCATTGCGGGTGCTGCGGGAGCATCCTCCTTGATGTCTGCTACAAGGCTCTCTGTGGTCAGTACCATAGATGCAACGGAAGCAGCGTTCTGGAGTGCGCTTCTTGTTACCTTAGTAGGATCAACGATTCCGGCAGGGATCATGTCTGTGTATACCTCGTTGTATGCGTCGAAGCCGTAGCCCACCTTGCGTGAACGAACGATCTTGTCAACGATAACGCTGCCCTCAAGACCTGCGTTCTCAGCGATCTGACGAACAGGAGCCTCAAGTGCCTTGAGGATTATCTTTGCGCCTGTCTTCTCGTCGCCCTCAAGTGTGGGGATGAGCTTGTTTACTGCGGGCATAGCGTTTACGAATGCTGTACCGCCGCCTGCTACGATGCCCTCTTCAACAGCTGCCTTTGTAGCTGCAAGAGCGTCCTCGATACGGAGCTTCTTTTCCTTCATCTCGATCTCAGTAGCTGCGCCGACCTTGATAACTGCAACACCGCCTGCAAGCTTTGCAAGTCTCTCCTGAAGCTTCTCGCGGTCGAAGTCAGATGTTGTGGTCTCGATAGCCGCACGGATCTGCTTTACTCTTGACTGGATAGCCTTCTTGTCACCTGCACCGTCAACGATGATGGTGTTCTCCTTCTGGATAACAACCTGCTTAGCCTGACCGAGCTGGTCGATGGTGGTCTCTGTAAGCTCAAGACCGAGCTCTGAAGAAATTACCTCACCGCCTGTGAGAACTGCGATATCCTTCAGCATCTCCTTACGTCTGTCGCCGAAGCCGGGAGCCTTTACTGCTGCAACCTTGAATGTGCCGCGGAGGTTGTTGAGAATGATAGTTGTAAGAGCCTCGCCCTCAACGTCCTCAGCAATGATAACGAGCTTCTTGCCCATCTTCACGATCTGCTCGAGAAGGGGAAGGATCTCCTGAATTGAAGATATCTTCTTATCTGTGATAAGAACGAAAGCGTCATCGTAAACAGCTTCCATCTTGTCAGTATCTGTAACCATGTAGGGTGAGATGTAGCCTCTGTCGAACTGCATACCCTCTACTACCTCGCTGTATGTCTCGGCAGTCTTGCTCTCCTCGATGGTGATAACGCCGTCAGCAGTTACCTTCTCCATAGCCTCTGCAATGAGCTTGCCCACGTTCTCGTCAGCTGATGAAACTGTACCTACTCTTGCGATATCCTCGCTGCCCTGAACAGCCTTTGAGTTGTCAACGATAGCCTTTACAGCAGCGTCAACAGCCTTTGCGATACCCTTCTTGAGTACCATGGGGTTAGCACCTGCTGCTATGTTCTTCATACCCTCGCGAACGATGGTCTGTGCGAGAAGTGTAGCTGTTGTTGTACCGTCGCCTGCTGCATCGTTGGTCTTTGTAGCAACTTCCTTGACCAGCTGAGCGCCCATGTTCTCGAAAGCGTCCTCAAGCTCGATGTCCTTGGCGATGGTAACACCGTCGTTTGTGATAAGGGGAGCGCCGAACTTCTTGTCAAGAACTACGTTCCTGCCCTTGGGTCCCATTGTTATTCTTACTGTATCGGCAAGCTTGTCGATACCTGCCTGAAGTGACTTTCTTGCGTCTTCGCCGTACTTTATATCCTTAGCCATGATCTTTTCTCCTTTAAAACATATTTAAATCTGTAGGGAACAGCGCCTCGCCGTTCCATGCCTGACGTGAAATGTATATACGGAACGCCGAGGGCGGCGTTCCCTACAATAGTTCTTACTTAACTGTTGCGAGGATGTCTTCCATCTTTACGATGATGTATTCCTCTCCCTCAAGCTTTACGTTTGTTCCCGAATACTTGGAGATGAGCACCTTGTCGCCCTTCTTTACCTCCATCTTTATGTCAGAAGTACCGGGGCCAACTTCAACGACCTCAGCTACCTCAGGCTTTTCCTTTGCCGATCCTGAAAGAATGATACCGCTCTTGGTAGTTTCCTCAGCCTCGACCATTTTTACTACAACTCTGTCCTGTAAAGGTTTGATAGTCATGATATATACCTCCTGATAATTAATAAGCAAATCTACGTTAGCACTCTTTCTCTCTGAGTGCTAATTATATTTTACCACCTTTTTACAATAAATCAAGCCTTTTCAGCAAGCTTTCACAATTTTTGGCACTGTGTACAAATCTGTGGCTATTTGGTGTAATTTTCTGTGCCGTAAGCCGCTTTTTTGCTGCCGAATTCCAGCATAAGCGCTACTGTCATTATAATGAGCATCACCGAAGGTACAGGACTGACGGAACGAGTGCTCTCCGCCCTTATGCTGCTGACTTCCGTAAACTCTCCTTCTATGAACAGCGGAAGCAGTCCTCGGCAGATGAAATAACTCATCACAGCTGCCGCTGCTCTCATTATTATAAAGGGCAACAGCGACAGCTTCCCATGGGTCACCGCAGCAAGCTGCATGAACACACATATCCCGCCGAACGCAGTGAGGCCGCTTATGAGGGGCAGCAGCAGCCAATCGCCGCGGGGAAAACCTGCCACATTGGTCACATCTAAGAACGCGGCGATCGGCGCCTCGGCGGTATGACCGCCGAGGCAGTGGAGCTTCCAAGGAAGCTCCACTGCTGCTGCCCCGAAAGCTGCCGTGAGAAAATGAGCAGCTACGGAGAAAAACACTATCATGGCGCATATCTCCCCCATCGCCCTGCCGCTGCGCAGGACGCAGTCCGTGAGCATATCGGCAGATATGCTCACTCGGCAGGGCTTGTGCTCCGCGGAAGCCGTCCTGCGGAGAATTGGCGTCATGAAAAGCGCAAGGATCACATTTGCGGACACCGTCGATACAAGTATCAGCAGTCCTGCGCGGCGCGAACCGTAGAGCTGTCCCGAAATGCAGCCGAATATGAATGCAGGACCAGCGCCGAAGCACAGTCCCGACAGGAGCTCTGCCCGCCGCTTGGTGATGCGCCCCGAGAGGTACTCGCCGCAGAGCATCTTCACCCCCACGGGATAGCCTGCCACCATGCCGAATGTGAAAATGGGGAGCTCTCTCCCCTCCATACCGAAAACAGCTCTGCTGAACCGCCCCACACAGCGCGGAACTGCTGTCGTAAGTCCGCTGCTGACTATAAGTGCGGAGGCTGTCATCATAGCAAACAGTGAGGGTATCACTATATCAAGACACCGCCTGACGCCGTCCCTGACCGCCGCGGAAGTACCATCATTATCAAAAAGGCACAGCACAAAAAATACTGCCGCAGCCGCAAGTCCAACAGCTTTGCGGACTTTTGATGCCCTTTTCTTCATAATCATCACCCCATTAATCATATTATTGGAAGTAAAAAAATATACGGGGGTGACACTTATGTTTGAATGGCTGTCAGAGCTGACCCGTGAGAAGCTTTACCTCAGTACGGGTATGCACTTATCGGGAAATAATGAGCTCATAATCGACAACTGCCGCAGGATAGAGGAATACAACGAGGTATACATGAGGATAGTCTCGGGAAGCCTCACTGTTGACATCAGGGGAAACGGGCTGAGA
This sequence comes from Ruminococcus sp., assembly GCA_017519145.1. Classification (GTDB taxonomy): domain Bacteria; phylum Bacillota; class Clostridia; order Oscillospirales; family Ruminococcaceae; genus Ruminococcus. The sequence continues at coordinate 52,140 of JAFWTA010000043.1, read as the reverse complement.
GCCTATGATTTCAGCACAGGCGGACTTGTCATCCGCGGCTGCATCGAGCAGATAGGGCTTACGGAAAGGAGAAAACGCAGTGAAAATGAAACGAAGGCTGAGGATAAACGCCAAGGGAAAGAAGCTGTATAAGTTCATCAATATGCTCCATGAGAGCGGTATCTTCTGCGGACGGCAGTACTGCAAGGGAGATGTGTTCCGCGGAGACATACTCCGCCGCGACCTTAAAACAGTCTCCGCACTGGCGGAGGAATGCGGCGTGGAGCTGAAAGCTGCCGAATACGAAAGTCTCGGGGCAAAGCTTTTCCTCTACCGCAAACGCCTCGGACTGCTCCTCGGCGCCGCTGCAGCCGCAGCGGCAGTGCTCTGGTCTTCCCAGACCATCGCAGTCATTGATATTCAGGGCAATTCAGCCGTCAGTGACGCGGTGATACTCGCCGCCCTTGACGAGCTTGACGTCAGGGAGGGAGCCTTTCTCCCCTGTACCGACCTGCGCTCCTGCGAGGAAAAGCTGCCCTTGCTTGTGGAGGATATCGCGTGGGCAGGCATCCGCCGCAGCGGCAACAGGATAGAGATACAGATACGGGAAGCCGAACCGAAGCCGCCCATGCTCCGTACAAGGATACCGGCAAATATCTTCGCCAGCCGCGATGCAGAAATAACCGACGTCTGCGTGCAAAGCGGACAGCTCCTGCACGTTGTCGGGGACTACGTTCCCAAGGGCACAATGCTGGTCAGTGCCGTCAGGGAATTTGATAACGGCTGCCTTTCCGTCTACCACGCTATGGGTGAGATACGGGGAAAATACTCCGAAACTTTCAGCTTTTCCGGCACATTCCGCTCCGATGAGCTTTCTCCGACGGGCAATGTGTCAAAGGAGCGCTATCTGAAGCTGTTCGGACTAAAAATACCTCTGTTTTTCGGGAATTCCGACTATAAAAGCTCCTCAAAAGAAGTCACCGAGAAACCGCTGGTGCTGTTCGGCAGGGAGCTTCCCATAGGCACGGAGCTCCGCACCGTCACCGAGACTGCTCCCACGGTCAGGGAGTACACCGAGGAGGAACTGCGCGAAAAACTGATGGAGAGGGTCTATCTCTGCGAGAAAAACTTTCTCTCCGGGGATACGGAAATACTCAGCCGTGACATAAAGACCGCCAAGAGCGACGATACCATGACCCTTGAGGTCACATATGAGCTTGAGGGAGTTATCTCAGAGGGGCGTGATCTGTTCGTAAAGTAGCACTGTAAACTTTTTATGAACGATATATGCAATATATTGACAACAGAGATAACAGGGTGTAAAATATGATTAATGAGTATATTTGATATATACAATATTTACATCGTAAAGGAGGTCTCGTTATGAAAAAAAGAGAGCCTAAGCCCACCGATGTTATCCCCGAAAAGATACATAAAAGGCTTCATCTGATATATTTTATCCTCAAATGCGTGATCGCCGCCACTGTCTTTCTGTTATTCTGGGGTACCATTGTGTTCACGTTTGAAAAGATAAGGGGCTACGATATTCCCGAATCCGCCACTGAGGACTCCCCTTTCCTCTTTCACCAGTACTGCGGCACCTTTTTCGTGGAGTTCGACCGTGACAACTCCTTTGCCTCAGACGCGGATTATTCCGCCTATCTGGACAGGATAAACGCCCCTTCGGAGCAGACTGCGGCACAAAAGGCACTGGGCTATCTGGGCATGGTGCCCTCCTTAGTGCTTATCGGCTGTCTGATACTTGCTCTTCGCAGCGGCGACAAAAAGCGCATTTTCTGCGGCAGGGCGTGGCGTTACTTCCTTTTCGGCGGCGTATTGTACGCTGTCGGGAACCTGTACACCTATTTCAAAGTCAATATTCTCACAAAAACATCGTTTTTTGACGGCATGATAGGCGTTTTCACTGAGCGGCGGCATTATTTCCAGATCTACGATGTTCTTGTCCTGCCCTTCCTGATGATATGCGGAGCCTTTGTGCTGATAATGTACGAAAAGATCCGCGAGAAGAAGGACTCCGCCAATACATCAAAGACGCTGAAAGCACTGTCGGCAGTTATCGCCGCAGGCACCGCAGGCTTTATCCTGTGGAGACTGGGTGTCCGCACCTATGAGCTTATCCGCGTTATGAAAGGCGATGAATACAGCGTGTGGCTGCCCTTTTCTATCATGGAGGACCCTTTAAGATATATGTGCAGGCTGCCCTTTGAGGATGCTGTTTCGCCGCAGGCATACAGAAATGTGGTGCTGTTCCGCTATCTTCGCGACCTGCCCGTGTTCGCAATGACAGGCACGGCGGTATGGCAGTTCGTAAAAATGCTGCTCAACACCGCAAATGGAGAGTTCAACACAAAGCGCAACAGAAAGCTTCTCCGCAATGCCATGCTGCTGCTCATCGGAGCTTCACTTGTCCTCAACATCGCAGGACTTTTTGAGACGGGACTTTTCAACAGGAGCTTCACCGGCATTTTCGGCAATACCACCTACACCATGGCACTGCGTGCCAAGACAGAGCCTGCCTTGTTCGCAATGCTGCTCTGGTTCTTCGGCACCTATTTGCAGGCTATCCCCGAGGAGGAGACTGCCGGCTGAAAATACAGTGTTTTAAGATTTTTTTAAAGACTTTCGCCGTTTTGCATGATATAATCATCCTATGAGGTGATCAGATGAAGAGATTTCTTAAAACTCTGCTAAAGGTGCTCAAATGGGCAGGTATTCTCCTGCTTTCACTGATAATCATCCTGCTGATCGTCCGTTTTATCGGAAAGCTGCATTATAACAAAACGCCTGACGGCGGTATCAACGAAACAATGTACATAGATGTGAACGGGCAGGAGCAATGGCTCAATATTTACGGCAAGGATATAAACAATCCCGTCCTGCTCTATCTGCACGGCGGACCCGGCTGTTCCACCAGCTTTGCTGACTGGAAAGTGCTCCGCAAGCTCGCCGGGGACTATACCGTTGTAAACTGGGATCAGCGCAATTCGGGACTTACGAGGATACACGATACGCAGGATACCGGGATCACTCCCGAGCTTATGCGGCAGGATATCGATGCTGTCACGGATTATATCCTTGACTATATGCATAGAGACAGCCTCACCATCATGGGTATGTCGTGGGGAACGAAATACGGCGCCGACCTTGCTGTACGCCATCCCGAAAAGGTGGACTGCCTTATCTGCCTTTCTCTGGCAACGGATGAATACGCGGATAACTATATAGATCAGGCGATACTTGATTACACCGAGGGAAGGATAGACTTTCGCACGGCGATCGACACCTATGGTTATGAATTGTTCCTGTTCTATGACCCATACAAGGCAACGCAGGATATTGCCCTGCATAAGAAATTCTATGAGGGCAACAAGCTTGCTTGGCTGGAACTGACAGAGAATGACGAGGAGTACCGCGCATTGCTGGACAACTACGATCCCCTCGCCTATGTTGAGTATTATCACGACCAGAGTAATAAAGAACTGGAAAAGAAAGCGATAGCAGCAGGCAGGATCGAAGAAAAGCTGGGAAAGCAATACGGCTATGACCTGTTCGGCGGATTGTCCGATGGCGCAGATATCTCTCCCGCCGCTGCAATATTTTTCAATCCATACTATTCCATAAGCGATTGGGCGCGGTTCAGATATTCCGGCTATGATGATGAAACAGGCGATCGTATCCTTTCGGATTTCTCAATGAGCGAGATCACTGAATTTGAAATGCCTTTCTATGTTTTGCAGGGAGACAAAGACAGCCACTGCGGCGCTGACAGGAAATACGTTGAACAGGTGAATGCCCCAGACAAGGCTTTCCGCACGGTCGAAGGCGGTCATGTGGCAACTATGACAAGATCGGAAGAACTTGCCGCATTTATACATGAGATCAGAAAAAAACAGGTCAGATAAACAGAAAGGGCTGCAATTGCAGCCCTTTCTGCGTTTACAAGTGAAAACAGGCTTAAAAATGCTGAATGATTTCTCCACAGTCCGCAGGAATATATATAATCCGACAAAATTTTCCTCCGCGCTCAAAACCTCTTGAAAACCGCTATTTTTAGTAGTATAATAGTAAACGCTGCGTTTATTTACAAGAGAAATCATGAGAAAAAGAGGTTAGAGAAATGGCTGAAAAAGCATTAAAACCAACTGAGGAAAAGCTGAAGCCAAAGCTTTTCTCGGTAATGAAGACCTACACCAAGGAACAGTTCATCAAGGACATCATTGCCGGTATCATCGTCGCTATCATCGCCCTGCCCCTCTCCATAGCGCTGGCACTTGCGTCGGGAGTGGGTCCCGAGCAGGGTCTGTACACCGCTATAATCGCAGGCTTCATCGTTTCGTTCTTAGGCGGAAGCCGTGTGCAGATAGCAGGTCCTACAGCTGCCTTTGCCACAACAGTTGCAGGCATAGTCGCCGCAGAGGGCATGGACGGTCTGGCTATCTCCGCTATCATGGCAGGCATTATCCTCATCATCATGGGTCTTTGCCGCTTCGGGACCCTCATCAAGTATATCCCCGGAACTATCACCACGGGATTTACCTTCGGTATCGCCGTAACTATCCTCCTCGGACAGATAAAGGACTTCATGGGACTTACTTTCAAGAACAAGCCCATCGAGACAATCGACAAGGTAAAGGAGATAATCAGCTGCATCGGCACCATCAACTGGCAGGCGCTGCTGGTGGGTGTCATATCACTGGCGATACTCATTTTCTGGCCGAAAAAGCTGGAGAAGATACCTGCCTCACTTATCGCTGTTATCGTCGGCTCACTGCTGGTAAAGTTCAGCGGACTTGAGGTTAATACCATTGATTCTCTCTACGATATATCCAATTCTCTCCCCCGTCCCACAGTTCCCGATGTTACCTTCGCAAGGGTAAGGGCACTCCTCCCCAACGCATTCACTATCGCTGTGCTGGCGGCTGTTGAGTCACTGCTGTCCTGCGTAGTTGCCGACGGTATGATAGGCTCAAAGCACCGCTCAAATATGGAGCTTGTAGCACAGGGAGCTGCAAACATCGGCTCTGCATTCTTCGGCGGTATCCCTGCTACGGGAGCTATCGCCCGTACTGCTGCCAACGTAAAGAACGGCGGCCGTACACCTGTTGCAGGCATGGTACACTCCGTAGTCGTACTGGCTACACTGGTAGCGCTGATGAAGTACGCAGGCTATATCCCCATGCCCACCATTGCGGCTATCCTCTTTGTGGTAGCCTACAACATGAGCGGCTGGAGAAACATAAGAAACACTGTCAAGACCGCTCCCAAGAGCGATATCGCCGTTCTTTTCGTAACACTGGTGCTGACAGTCATCTTCGACCTCGTTGTGGCTATCGGCGTTGGAATGGTAATGGCTGCACTCCTCTTCATGAAGCGTATGGCTGATGTTACCGAGGCTCACGCATGGGTGGACGTGGATGACGAGGACACCGACCCCGACAACATCCTCCTCAAGAAGATACCCCGGAATACCCGTGTATTCGAGATAAACGGTCCTATGTTCTTTGCTGCGTCGGACAAGTACAAGTACGTCCTCAGCGATCAGAACATCGATGTTCTCTGTATAAGAATGAGAAATGTTCCCGCTATCGACGCTACGGGAGTCGAAGCCCTCATGCGCATCGTAAAGCGCTGCGACAGGCACAACGTCAAGGTGGTATTCTCCCATGTCAACGAGCAGCCCATGAAGGCTATGACCAAGGCAGGCTTCGTGGATAAGATAGGCAAGGAGAACTTCTGCGACCATATAGATACAGCCCTCCTCAGAGCAGAGGCTATCGAAAATGAGATAGCCGCAAAGAGAGCATAACCCTATATATTATAAAACAGCGGCTTTTCAGCCGCTGTTTTCTTTTCCGATACAGCATAACAGCAGCCGAGGCTGCCAGCGTCACCGAATTCTTTCATTTTATCTTCACTTTGTCCACTTAATCTGCAAAAAATGAGTTGCTATTGTTCATACCGACATGATATAATGTACACAGAGAATGGTCCTCAGTGTTCTGTTCTCGAGGGAGCGATGCTCTCCTGAAGCCTGCAAAAGGCTTAAATAAATCATCCTCATTGTCCGATGCCGGAGTTTCAGTGTTCTTCGGTGTCGGGATTTTTTTATCCGCACAAAAAAAGGTCAGCCGCAGGAATTCTCCCGCGCTGACCTTTATGTTTTAGTCCTCGGCCTTGCCTGCCTTCAGACGGGCAAGATAGTCCTTTGTCTCGGCAGCAACAACTCCTGACAGACATATGAGCGCTATGATATTGGGGAGCGCCATGAGTCCGTTGAAGATGTCCGCCAGATTCCATACAGCCTCTACCGTGAGATAGGGACCGATGAATACTGCCAGTATGTAAAGCCATCTGTATGCGATGGTCACCTTTTTCTTTGAGCCTGTCAGATATGAAAGGCAGCGCTCGGAATAGTAATTCCAGCCCAGTATCGTTGTAAAGGCGAATACCGCAAGACAAGCCATAAGTATGAAGGATGACACCTTTTCGGGGAAAGGAAGTCCGTAGTTGAAAGCGTCTGTGGTGATGGAAACACCCTCCAGTCCCTTTTCGTGGCTGCCTGCCATGACTATGGAAAGTCCTGTCATAGTGCAGACAAGGATAGTGTCGATAAATGTACCTGTCATGGTTACAAGTCCCTGTCTTGCAGGCTCGCTGGTCTTGGCAGCCGCCGCAGCGATAGGCGCTGAGCCCAGACCTGCCTCGTTGGAGAATATTCCCCTTGCAACTCCGTTTCTCATTGAGAGCATTATCACCGAGCCCACTGCTCCGCCTGCAATGGGACGAAGTCCGAATGCACCCTTGACTATCTCAGCTACCGCTGTGGGTATCTCTGAAATATGGCAGAAGATAATTATGAGACAGCAGGAAACGTATGCAACTATCATTGCAGGGACGATTATCTCGGATATCTTGGCGATACGCTTGATACCGCCGATAACGATAAGTGCCACCAGCAGAGTTATCAGCGCGCCTGCTATAATGGTGGTCCATGTCTGCTCCATGCCGAAAATGCTGACAGTGTGAGCGGAATCGGGGTCAAAGAAGTTGTTGGCGGCGGAGGTGATTCCGTTTATCTGGGTTATGGTGCCAATGCCCATGAGTCCCGCACCCAGACCGAATACCGCAAAGGCTTTTCCCAGCCACTTCCAGCGCTTGCCCAGACCATTCTCAATGTAATAGAAGGGACCGCCCAGAATGTCGCCGTTTTCGTCCTTGACACGGTACTTTACGGCAAGGAGTCCCTCGGCGTACTTTGTCGCCATTCCGAAGAAGGCAGCCACCTCCATCCAGAAGAGAGCTCCTGCTCCTCCTGCGGCGACAGCCGTAGCAACACCCACGATATTGCCCGTGCCGACAGTTGCGGAAAGTGCGGTACACAGTGCAGAGAAGCTCGATACCTCGCCGCTTCCCGACTCCTCATTCTTTACCATGAACTTCAGCGCCTTGCCCAGCTTTCTGACCTGCAAAAATCCCAGCCTGACGGTGAGAAGTATCCCACAGGCGATTATCAGCACTATAAGCGGTATGCCCCAGACATAGCTGTCTATTTCACTAATGATGTCATTGAATTTATCCATATGCAGCTCCTTGGCTGTTAATTTTTTCTCAATCTCTAAGATTATAGCATATATCATTGAAAAAAGCAATAGCCGCGGAGAAAAATTCCTATATCTGCAATACTCCGCCGCGAAACAGCCTGCGGGGGGCTCCCCGCTTATAGCATATATCATTGAAAAAAGCAATAGCCGCGGAGAAAAAATCCGATCAAAGCCGATAAAAAACGCCCCGCAGCTGCGGGGCGTATCGTTTCTTACTTTACTGTTGTGATGTCGCTGCCGAACCACTTCTCGGAGATCTCTCCAAGCTTGCCGTCAGCCTTCATCTCGCTGAGCTGCTTCTGCACCTCGTCACGGAGCGCCTGATCGTTCTTTCTGAAGCCGATAGCGTACTCCTCAGCCTCAAGGTTTCCGTCAAGGATAACGTAGTCCTTGTTGTGGGAAGTGATAAGGTAGTTTGCAACTACCGAATCAAGGAATACTGCATCAGAGAAGCCGAGCTCCATCTGGTTGAGTGCAGTTACGTTGTCCTCAAGGGGTGACTCTGTGATATCAGCATAGAGATCAGCTGCCTCAAGGATCTCCTGTGCGGTAGAGCCTGTCTGTACGCCGATGGTCTTGCCTGTAAGGTCGTCCATGGACTTGATATCGCTGTCAGCAGGAACTACGAAGATCATCTCGTTCTTCATGTAGGGATCGGAGAGGTTCATAGCCTCTGCTCTTGCAGGGTTGATGGACATACCGTTCCAGATGCAGTCGATCTTGCCTACGTTCAGATCCTCTTCCTTGGTATCCCAGTTGATGGGAGTCTTTACCAGCTCAATGCCCATTCTGTCACAGACCTCCTGTGCAACGTCGATATCAAAGCCGATTATCTCGTTGTTCTCGTCTGTAAAGCCCATGGGAGGGAAGCTTGCGTCCAGACCCAGTACCAGCTTCTTGTCGTCAAGTACCTTCTGGAGTGACTGATCCTCGGCAGCTGCATCGCCGCTCTCAGTGTCGGCAGCAGCAGTTGTATCAGCTTCCTGTGCAGCTGTTGTGGTCTCGGCTTCGGACTTCTTAGACTCAGATGCCTTGTTGGGGTCTGAGCAGCCTGCAAATGCGCCCATCATTGATACGGCAGCAATACCTGCCAGAATGCTTGTGAAAATATTCTTTTTCATTGGTGTGTTCCTCACTTTCGTAGTATTACATAGATGCTGACTATATCATAGCACATTTATGCGGCGGTGTAAAGCCTGCGGCGGCAGATTTCGGAACTTCATCTAAATAATCTAAGTTAAGCCGGCGTAATTTGGCGCGTATGCGCTAAGTTGTGAGTTGAAAGTCGAGAGTTGAGAGTTTATGTGTTCGCTCCGCTCACAATGTTTAAATATCGTCGCCGCAGGCGACTCCACAACTTTCAACTCTAAACTCTCAACTCAAATCACAATGCCCCCGGGCGTTTTGAAGCGCTCAGGGGCATACTTGCTTTACAAAGGAATATATATCTTATCTTACTTCTGTTCTCTTACAATTGCCCTGCTTCCGATAAAGGTGAGCAGGAAGTATCCGCCGTAGATGAGCACCACAACTCCTGCGGTAAAGAGCATGGACTTGAATATTCCGCCGCTTACCAGCATTGAAAGCATGAACTTCGACAGTCTCATACCAAAGTAGGAGTGGAGGCAGGCAAGCAGCAGGGGCAGCGCGAAGAATATTGCCGACTGTGTGAATACGGACCCCGTTATCTCCTTTTCCTCTACGCCCAGCTTTCTCAGCATGGTGTATCTGGAAGCGCTGTCCGAGCTTTCCGAGAGCTCCTTCAGTGCGAGGATAGCTCCGCAGGAAACAAGGAATACAAAGCCGATGTAGAGTCCGAGGAATGTAACAAGCGCGCCGAGGTCGATGGCATCGTTGGCAGCCTCTATCCTTGTATAGTACTGTGAATGACCACCGTCGCCGTCGCTGTAGAATGCGTCTCTTGCAGCGTCAAAGTGGTCGCGGGCTGTCTTTTCCGCTTCTGCCACAGCTTCTTTATCGCTTGCATCGTAATTTCCTATGACCATAGCCGTAGCTGCTCCGCTCTCGTCAACAACGCTGTCGGGAACTATGAATACACCGGCATTCAGGGGCTGCATCGAGGGACGTATGATCTCGTAACAGCTCTTATCGTAGCGAGGCTTCAGCGTATTGCCGAATACTGTTATCTCGGGCTTGTCGGCAAGGAGCCAGTCATATACCGATACCATTCCGCTGAATGTTGCGGTTATAACATACTCGTCCTCGCCCAGCTCCATAGGCTTTCTGCCGTAGAGTTTCGCCAGCTCATTGTAATCGCTGAGCTTTACCATCTCAATCGGGTAGTCTGACATTACGCCTATGGACTGGTTTTCTGAAGTAAACTCGTCCATTCTGTCGCCAATGAAGCTAAACACAGTGAAATCGGGGTCGCAGTAGGAGTGGAACATATAATGCTCCTTGAAATCATCTGCGATATTGAATCCCTTCATCTCGTAGTACTTTTCAAGATCGGCAAACTGAGGATTATTCCATTCCTTATCGTCTGCATCATAATGTGTCATTTCACCGTAGAAGTCCACAGGGAAGTTCTCCTCCACCTGCCTGTTCATGTTGTTTCTGATAACGAAAGCAGAGGAAAGTGTGCAGATGGTGACGAAAAGCATGAGACAGATAACTGTCATGGAAGCAACTGTGGTGTTGACCTTGCTGCTTATCTGACGGAAGGTAAAGCTGTTGAGTCCGCGGTGATACAGTCCCTTTACAGACATGATGACTCTCAGGAGCATTCCTGCCACGGACCAGAAAATGAAGAATGTGGAGACTGCTCCCATAATGATGGCTGCAAGTATCTTCTTGGGGCCGAGATCCATCTGGTTCCAGCCCACCATGTAGTAGGCATAACCCAGAACTGCGGCTGAGATAAGGAATACGATCACGCAGAGCCATGGGTTCTTCATGGTTATCTTCTCGGAGCGTCTGCCCGACTGCATAAGAGTGATGAGCCTGCACTTTCCGATGACGATACCGCTTCTGATGATGACTACTGCATACATGATGCCGAAGTAGATTATGGTCTTTGCGATAGCTGAGCCCGAGATGGTGAACCTGAAGTCCGTCATATCGGCTTCAAAGAGGTTGGCGACTACCGCGCTCATGACCTGTGAAAGTCCCACGCCGATGAGGAGTCCCACAAAAAGTGAGCCTATTCCGATCATGACTGTCTCGCAGAGGAGAAGTGCGGATATCTTCCATTTGCTCATGCCCAGCATCATATACAGGGCAAACTCCTTGTTCCTCCGCTTCATCAGGAAGCGGCTGGCATAGACTATGAGGAGTCCCAGCACTATGGCTACGAAAACGCTTACTGCGGATATTGCCTGTACGAGGAACTTGATGAATTCCCTGTGATCCTCGGATACACTGAGAAAAGCGGTCTGTGTCTCGATGGCATTGAATACATAGAAAACTGCAACTCCCACAACAAGGGTGAAGAAATACACGGCGTAGTCCTTCAGGCTCTTGCGGATATTGCTAAGTGATATCTTAAAGAGCATCGCTTACGTCACCTCCGAGCAGAGTAACAACGTCGATTATCTTGTCAAAGAACTGCTTGCGGCTGTCGCCTCCGCGGTTTATCTCGTTGAACACCTTTCCGTCCTTGATGAAAAGCACGCGGGAAGCGTAGCTTGCCGTGAAGGAGTCATGAGTTACCATGATGATAGTTGCATCGTGCTCATGGTTGAGATAGCCGAAGCGCTCAAGGAGCATTTTTGCCGACTTTGAGTCGAGAGCTCCCGTAGGCTCATCTGCAAGGACAAGCTTGGGGTTTGTGACGATAGCTCTTGCGGAAGCAACTCTCTGCTTCTGACCGCCCGACATCTGGTAGGGGTACTTATTCAGCACCTCTGTGATGCCAAGCTGCTCTGCAACGGTCTTTACCAGCTTGTCGATCTCCTTTGCGGAACGCTTCTGTATTGAGAGCGCAAGTGCAATGTTCTCGTAAGCTGTCAGTGTGTCCATAAGGTTGAAGTCCTGAAAGATGAAGCCCAGCTTTTCGCGGCGGAACCTGTTCAGCGCCTTGCCTTTGAGCTTTGTGATGTCGGTATCCTCAAGGAAGATATTGCCTGCGGTAACGCGGTCGATGGTTGAGATGCAGTTCAGCAGAGTGGTCTTGCCGCTTCCGGAAGCACCCATTATAGCTGTGAACTCTCCCTTGTCAACTGTGAACGAGATATCGTCAACAGCCTTTGTGAGGCTGGACTTGTTTCCGTAATACTTCTCTACGTTCTGTAATTTAAGTAATGCCATTTCTGTATCTCCTTATTCTGCTTTGATCGTTTTCTTGTTTCTTCCCATGTACCATGCGCACAGGTAATAAACTGCCAATGTGCTCCAGAAGATGGCGTCTACCACATCATTGCGGGGGCAGCCTGCGGTCTTGGGTCTGAATATCTCATATAACTCAACGCCGCTGATGGGCACTATGCAGACACTGCTGACAATAAAAAGAACTCTGATGATTTTTGAAGCAAGATTTTTCATAAGATCATTTCCTTTCGGTATTTATCTTCGGGAGCTCTGTTTCCCTTTCCATGATCTTATTATACACCCGTAAACATTTCAGGTCGCGCGTTCAATATTACTCAACATTACAATTTTGTAAGGTTGCGTCAGTAATTAGCAGGGACGCCCATAGGGCGTCCGCTTTATTGCTATACCATCTTGTAGAACTGATTTTTTGCAAAGGCAATGGTGAATTCCGTGTACTCTCCCTTTTCCGATGCGGCAGTTATAATGTGTCCCAGCCTGTCGCAGAGGCTCTTTACGATGTAGAGTCCCATACCCGTAGACTTTGCGTAGGCTCTGCCGTTTTCTCCTGTGAAGCTCTTTTCAAATATTCGCGGCAGGTCAGCCTCGGAGATGCCTGTGCCGTTATCGCGGAAGTGCAGGAGCACTCTGTCGGGAAGCTCCTCTGCGGATATACTTATAACAGGCTCTCTGCCCTCAACTGTGTATTTAAGGCTGTTTGCCATGAGCTGTCCCAGCATGAACTCCAGCCACTTTCCGTCGGTCATCACCGACAGGTCAAGTCCCTCAGTCTCGATGGAGGCTCCGCAGAGCTGTGCGGACTCGCGGTTTTTCAGCGCCACATTCGCCACGGTGCGCTTCAGGGGAGTCTCTTTTATAATGTAGTCCTTTTCCGCATTCTCGGAACGTGCATAGTAAAGCACCTGATCGGTATAGCCGTCTATGCGGCGGAGCTGCTCCTGAAACTTTTCTCCCAGCTCATCGCTGTGATTGTGCGCCATGAGCTGAAGGCTCGCCACGGGAAGCTTTATCTCGTGTACCCACATCTCTATGAACTCGCGGAAATCATCGGCAGTCCTTTTGTACGCGGATACGTTCTCGCACATGGACTTGTTTGCGATGCAGAAGCCGTCGTACATTATCTGTCCGTCGAGGAAATCAGGACGTTTCAGCATTTCGTGGATAAGGTATTTCTTGTCAAGCCCGTCAAGCTTGCCCTGCATATCGTCGTAAAAGCGCTTTTTTCTGAAAAAGCCTGCTGTCTCCTCGGCAATGAGGAACAGTCCGAAGATGACGCATATAGTCGCTGTAAGCTGAACGCTGACCCTGTATGCAGTGAGAAACAGCAGCATAAGTCCCAGTGAAATGGCTGCGATAAGGAAAAACCACAGCCTGTCTTTAAGGTATTCCCGAAGTTTCATCTCAGTATGTACCCCTGCTTCTTTCTGGTCTCAATAGCGTCCTCGCAGCCCAGCTCGGCAAGCTTTGAGCGGAGTCGGCTTATGTTTACGGTGAGAGCGTTGTCGTTTACGAATTCGTCGTTGTCCCAGAGAGCCGTCATCAGCTCGTCACGGGTGACGATGGAGCCCTTTCTGTCCAGCATGAAGCGGAATATTATCATCTCGTTCTTGGTGAGAGTCATCTCGCGGCTGCCGTCGGAAAGGCTTCCCTTTGCGTCGTTGACCTGCAAGCCGTTGTAGGTCTGCACGGAGACAGTGGCCGCGGCTCGCTTCAGCACTGCGGATATCCTCAGAAGGAGTATGGTGGGATTGTAGGGCTTGGTTATGTAGTCATCGGCACCGTAGCTCATGGACAGCACCTCGTCGGTCTCGGAGGTCCTGCTGGTGACCATGATAACGGGAGTATCAGTCTCCTTGCGTATCTCCTTCAGCAGCTGTTCGCCGTTGAGGTTGGGAATGTTTATGTCCATAAGGATGAGGTCGGCTTTTGCCCCAAGAACCTCCGCACGGGAGTTGGCAAAGTCCGTAAGGAATTCCGCCTCATAGCCCGAATTCCGCAGGAGCTCTGCAAGCTCCTCTCTTATTGATCTGTCGTCTTCTACTATATATATCCTGCTCATATTGCACCTCGTGGGAATTATTCTGAAACTCCCCTAATTATACCACAAAAACGCAGAAAGAGCAACAGCCGCGGAGCAAAAGCTCCCGAGCAGTGAAGCTCTGCCGCGAAACAACCGGCGTAATTCAATGAATTAATTCCTTTTTCCGTTGACAACACGGGATTTTTTGATTATAATATAGTTACATACAAACTATCGACGTTTAAGGAGGCATGGTCATTATGAAAATAAAAAGAATATTAACAGGGGTATTGGCGGGTGCTTTCCTGACCGCGATGAGTGCAGTTTCAGCATCAGCCGCTTCTGAGACAGCTGTATCAAAGCTTGGCGATCCGACAGGCGACGGACAGGTGAATGCCGTTGACGCTTCAAACATACTCAGTATCTATGCCGGAGTTTCTGTGGAGGCTGAGGAGCTTTCCGAAGAGCTTCTGGCTATCTGCGATGTCAACAATGACGGCAGCGTTAATGCCGTTGACGCCTCACTGGTACTGTCCTACTACGCCTCACAGGCAACAGACGATGAGGAGAAGGCTCTTGAAGAGTTCATCACGGAGCTTCTCGGCGATCTGGAGGACATAGAGAACAGCTGGCCTGAATGGGTCGAAAACACTGAATTGAGTCCTTATGATCCTTGGAGCAACCCGTGGATCAATGGAGAGATCTGGAATAATATCGATCCCGAGACAGGAGAATACACGGGCGAACTCGTTCCCGGTTCCGCTGATCCTTGGTCACCATGGGGCTTAACAAGTCCGTGGGGATCTTTTAATCCGTGGGCGGAGTTTGAGAACGAAGTCAATGATATCGTTGAGGGCAGAGAAGAAACTCCCCACACAGCTCCCGAAGCAGAATAACAGCACAAGAAAAGCCCGCAGCAGCGGGCTTTTTTAGCAGCAGGAAGCATTTTGCGATAAAATTAAAACAAAAAATTATACAGACCGGTGCAACAGGAGCTCCGCCCCCTCCGTATGTTGTTGTATACGGAGCAGGAAGCACGGACTTCCTTTGCTTCTGACAGAAAGCCGTCCCATAAGACGGCAAACTCACTAAGGAGGACATTAAAATGAACAACAAGAGATCAATAGCGGCAGTTCTTGCATTAGCCGCAGTATTCGGAGGTTTCGGAGGATATAACGGAACAGGTATCATGAAGGGCAGCGCCGCAGAGGAATCAGGCTGGGAATACAAAGAGCCCGAGACCCTTACAGAGGGTGACTATACATATGTACAGAACGACAGGTTCTGGTATGTTCAGAAATATAACGGCAGCGAGAAGGACGTTGTTATCCCCGCCAAGGTGAACGGAGTCACGGTACGCGGCATAGAGCCTCAGGCATTCAGCGGAAACAATACCATCGAGTCTGTTGAGATACCCGAAGGCATCGACGATGTTAACGGCTTCTCGGGATGTACTTCCCTGAAAAAGATAAAGTTCCATGACTATGATACCGAAAAACACATGACCATTTCGGAAAATGCCTTCAAGGACTGCATTTCACTTGAGAGCGCCGAACTCCCCAATGGAACATATTATATCGAAAACGATGCCTTTGCAGGCTGCAAGGCTCTCAGCACAGTTACCTTCCCCAAGCACGATGTCAATTTCGGCAAGCTGGCTTTCAAGGGTACACCATGGCTGGATTCCCTTCCAATGGACAAAACGGGATGCAGGGTGTTCCGCGGAACAGTTCTCAGCGGTACGGGATTTTCGGCAGTCATGCCGAAAAATGCCGAGAGGATAGGAAATGCGGCTTTCAGAGGACAGAACGGCTTGCATGAAGTTCTGATCCCGGCAAATGTAAAAGAGATAGAGCCTGAAGCTTTTGTGGGCTGCAGCAGCCTTACCAGAGTTATCATAGCCAACCCCGATTGCAGGATAAAGTCGGGCATATTTGTAAGCGACTCGGTCCCATATATCGATGAGGAACGCGATATCATCTCATACAGCTACACATTCAGCGGCACCATATGCGGATATAAGGGCTCTTCCGCTGAGACATACGCAAAGAAGCACGATATAAAGTTCGAGGAGCTCAATGCTCAGGGCGACACCAACGGCGACGGCAAGGTGGACTCAGTAGACGCTTCCTCTATTCTCAGTAAGTACGCTAAGAATATGACCGGAGAAGGCGCAGCGATAAGCGATATCATTGATTATGCAGTCGATGACGTCAACGGCGACGGTGTTATCGACCCCGCTGATGCTTCTTCCATACTTTCCTACTATGCTTACACCGCTTCAGGCGGAGATGACAGCATTGGCACATTCCTTGCTAAATAACGAAAAAAGCCCGCATGAGCGGGCTTTTTCTCTGCGCCGCGACACAAACCGCGAAAAATCGTGAGATATCACCGATATGTAATCATATGTCATAATTTTTTTACTTGACATATTTTACCGTATGACTTATAATTATTACAGCATAAGCCCAGATAATATTACAGGAGGGATATCATGAAATGCTATAAATGCGGAAGCGAAATGCCTGAAGACGCTCTGTTCTGTACCGAGTGCGGCGCTTCGCTCAAAGAGGAAGAAGCTCATGACGTATTCGTTGACGATGAGCCCACCTCTATACTGCCCCACCTTGAAGAAGTCATCGCCGACAATGAGGAGGCCCTCAGTCTCACTCAGGAGCAGGTACAGCTTCTTGACGATGAACCCACAGAGATACTCAGCACAGCAGATACAGTTGTGATACCCGAGGCATCGCCCATTCCGCCTGCGGAAAATGTTTTCGGCGAACCTGAAAGCTTCCCCAAGCAGGAGGAGGCTCCCGAGCCGCCTGTGAACGGCGCTCCCGACAGTCTCAACGATAACAGCGATACCATGAAGATACCGATACCCAACGAGCCTTACAGCTCCTACAATGTACATACAAATCAGTTTGCTGGAAAAGGCAGCGGCACTCAGAACGGCAGCTTTGCTCCGCCTCCGCCGATGCCGAAGACACAGCAGCAGGCTCCCGTACAGCCCATGCCTGCACCGACACCTGCACCCATGCCCGCTCAGACCGAGTCAAAGCCCAAGGCTAAGGCAAAGGTAGGCGGCGGACGGGTGTTTGCAGCTTCACTGGTGACTATATTCACCATCATCTTCCTGCTGCTGGTAAGTCTCCTCACCGCCGTAAAGGTGGGCGCTGACGGCAGTATCATCAGACGCAGAGCCGAAAAGCTCAACGCCGACACCACTCTTACAGCCATGTTCGACGGCAAGGAAATGTCAAAGACTCTGTATGACTCCCTCGGATTCAGGACAGCGACCAAGGGAGCTGCCGATGAGGCAGGCTTCAAGAGATTTATGCTGGCTTCCGATTTCCGCGAGTATGCAGGCGAAGTTGCAGAGGGCTATCTCGACTATATTATAGACGGCGACGGAAGTGACCCGTCCATAACCGCAGAGGACTTCGTGAACGACTTCATCAGAGGCAACAAGGACGCTTCTTCAAAGGAATTCGGCTATGACCTTACGGAGGCGGATTACGACCTGCTTCAGAAAAATCTTGAAAAGGACAGCTTCTCCGATACAATGAACGTTAAGGAGTGGAGCAGAAAGCTTGGCTTCGACGTTGACAAGGTAAGCTATGCCACATCGTTCATCACTATCGGGATCCTCGGAGCTCTTTTCCTGCTCTTCCTTATCTGGACAGCAGCCATAGTGAAAAGGCGCGCAAGATTTGTCACGGGCTTCTACGGTACCATCTTCACATTTGTGGGACTTATCGTGTTCCTTGCAGGACTTGCAATTGTCGTAGGCTCAGCCATCGGCTTTACATTCACACATAATGTATGCTTCTATCTTGCAGAGAGCCTGCTGCTGCCCCTCTCGGTAATGCTCATTGCCATCGGTGCAGCGGAGCTTATCATCGGCTTCATATTCAGAAAGACCGGAAAGGGTCTGAAAAAGAAAGAGAAAAAGGCAGCCGCAGCATTAGCGTCTGTTCAGTAAAAATTATTCGCCCCGAAGCGGTAAGATATCGCTTCGGGGCGCTTTTGTTATTCCGGAAGTATTGCCGTAAATGCTGTATAATGCATTATTTACCTGCTGAGGTATTCTCTCAGGGCGGGAAGATTTGCTTTAGCGTCGTTATAGCCCATGTGATAGAGGTGTCCCAGCTTCTCCATATCACCCTCAAGACGGCTTATATCAATAGCCTCCGAAGGTGTTATAAGGAAGATCCTGCCCGCGTCAGCCAGCCTCTCCAGCTCGTCACACTGCCTGTTGTAGTCGGCATTGCTGTTGATGAGTGCCTTTGCAAACTGCGGATAATTACGGTATACTATATTCTCTGCGCGGAGCTGCCTTGTGCTGACGGGCTTTCTGAACTCCGCATATCTCGTCTTGATGACGATTATCTTGTCGAAGCCCTTGTCTATGGCAAACTGATAGGGTATCTTGCAGCTGCATCCGCCGTCCAGATAGGGGGTGCCGTTGATGATTACGGGCTTTGATACAAAGGGCATGGAAGCCGAAGCGCGGACTGCTCGGAGGGGAGGTATACCCGAATTCTTTTCGAGATACTCGGTCCTGCCCGTTTTAAGATTTGTGACAACTATGTAGAACTGCCTTGACCTGTCCATGAAGCGCTTCTTGTCAAGGGGAGGTACTCTGTCCATATCGCCGAAAACGAAGTCAAAGCCGATAATGCCCTTGTTGCGGCGGATAGCCTTGGCTCCCACATAGCGGCTGTCGTGGCGGTAACGGAGGTTTATCCTGCCCGAGCGTCCTATCTGTCCCGTGACGTAGTTGACGCCGTTGAGCGCTCCTGCGGAAACGCCCACGGTGCAGCGCATATTTATGTCCTCTTCCATGAGAGCGTCGAGGACTCCCGAGGTGTACACGCCGCGGAATGCGCCGCCCTCCAGTACCATGCAGCCCTCTGTGATGTTATCTGAGGCACTTCCCGAGGGAAGCGCACCTATTCCCGAATATACCTGAATTTTTTTCATGATTGTTTCCTCGTTCCAAGTGTGATCGTAATAATGACTCTTAGTCATTATATATTATATAACATTGTGCAGGGAAAAGTCAAGCAGTTCTTTGGTGTCGGAAACTTTAACGCCGCGTACCTTGCTTTTTTTCAGACTTTGTGTTATAATAATAGTTAACCCTTTTCTTTCATTCGGAAACGGGAATTCTTACACTCAGATTGGAGCGATTTTTATGTCAAAAAGACCCTTTTACATCACTACGCCTATCTATTACCCATCGGGCAATCCCCACATAGGCCACTGCTATACAACAGTTGCCTGCGATTCCATCGCCCGTTATAAGCGAATGCAGGGCTATGACGTAATGTTCCTCACAGGCACCGACGAGCATGGTCTGAAAATAGAGCAGAAGGCTGCCGAGCAGGGCGTGACTCCCAAGGAGTACGTTGACGTTATCGTTGACAGGTTCAAGAGCCTGTGGAAATATATGAACATCTCCTACGACAGATATATCAGAACTACCGACGACTACCATGTGGAAGCCGTTCAGAAGATATTCAAGGCTCTCTATGACAAGGGCTATATATACAAGGGCGAATACTCCGGCAAGTACTGTACTCCCTGTGAGAGCTTCTGGACAGACTCTCAGCTGGACGAGAACGGATGCTGTCCCGAATGTCACAGACCCGTAAAGTACGCCAAGGAGGAGGCTTACTTCTTCAAGATGTCTCCATTTGCAGAGCGCATTGAAAAGCTTCTCCTTGAGACAGACTATCTCCGTCCCAAGACAAGAGCTGTTGAGCTTGTAAACAACTTCATCAAGCCCGGTCTGGAGGACCTCTGCGTTTCAAGAACTACATTCAAGTGGGGCGTACCCGTATCCTTTGACGACAAGCACGTTGTATATGTATGGATAGATGCCCTTTCAAACTATATCACAGCTCTCGGCTATGAGAACTCCGCACACAATGACTTTGAGAAGTACTGGCCTGCTGATGTTCACATGGTTGCAAAGGACATCATGCGTTTCCACGCTATCATCTGGCCTGCAATGCTCATGGCACTTGACCTGCCCCTGCCTAAGCACCTTGCTGTTCACGGCTATATCACCATGCAGAGCAAGGGTGGCGAGAGCGTCAAGATGTCAAAATCCCTCGGCAATGTTGTTGACCCGTTCGTACTGGGCGAGCGTTACGGCTGTGACTCCATAAGATACCATATCCTCCGTGAGATGGCTCTGGGCGCAGACAGCCTTTTCTCCAACGAGATAATGATAAACCGTATAAACTCCGACCTTGCCAACGGCTTCGGAAACCTTGTTTCCCGTACAGTTGCAATGGTTGACAAGTACTTCGGCGGCACTATCCCCTCAGAGCGTGAGGGCGATGCTCTTGACGAGGAGTTCAGGGCTGTTGTCACAGGTCTCCTCCCCGAGGTTGACAAGTACATCGACGAGACAAAGCTGAAGCAGGCTCTTGAGGAGATATTCAAGGTCGTTGACCGCGCTAACAAGTACATCGACGAGACCGAGCCGTGGAAGCTGGGCAAGGACGAGACAAAGAAGGCGCGTCTGGCATCGGTGCTCTACAACCTGCTGGAGGCTATCCGCGTAACATCCGCACTCCTTGCACCTTTCATGCCCACTGTTATGCCTAAGGTATGGGAGCAGATAGGCGCTTCCGAGGCCGATGTGGAGTACGAGAAGCTGGGCGTATTCGGCGTTCTTCCCGAGAACGTAACTGTTCACAAGGGCGAGATACTCTTCCCCAGAATAGATGTTGACAAGGAGATTGAGGAGCTCAACGCCATTCTTGCAAAGAACATGGCTGAGGCTCAGGCAAAGCTCTCCTCAGAGGAAAAAGGCGAGGCAGCTGCCGAGCCTGAGAAGATAGAGCTGAAGCCCGAGATAACCATTGACGACTTCGCCAAGGTAGAGATAAGAGTTGCCAAGGTAACTGCCTGCGAAAAGGTAAAGAAGTCCGACAAGCTCCTGTGCTTACAGCTTGACGACGGCATGGGCGGACGTCAGGTGGTATCGGGTATCGCGCAGTATTACGCTCCCGAGGACCTCATAGGAAAGAAGCTCCAGCTCATCGCTAACCTCAAGCCCGTAAAGCTCAGAGGTGTTGACAGCAACGGAATGATATGCGCTGCAGATACTCCCGACGGTGTAAAGGTCATATTCGTTGACGACAGCATTCCCGTAGGTTCAAAGATCAGATAAATCAGAAAACGCCTCCGCAGGACCGACCGTAGTCCTGCGAAGGCGTTTTATTATGTCAGGCCGCCGACGTCAGACGGCATGACTGCGGTAAAAGGGCTGATGTGCGAAGATATTATTCCTCGCTGCTTTCTGTGTTATCTGTTTTTTCTTCCTTTTCTGTGTTTTCTGTTTCATCTGCGTTTTTTCTCATTTCCTTCAGATACGCGCTCAGCTTTTCACTGTCACTGCACCTGTATTTCAGCCCATAATCGGGAATTATCATCATTCCGTCAGTGGTAAGATACAGCATCCCCCTTCTTTGGTCTTTGAAAACGGGATATATGGTATTTGCATTACTGATGCCGGAAACATCCATGCTCCACTCAGCATCCAACAGTATCTTTTTCAGTTCCTTTTCTCCCGTGTCGAATGTATAAGATGAGACCCCGTAGGAAACGCTGTTATCCCTGAGCATGAAGAACTGATCGCTGTCATCTTCATAGAGTATATGATCGATACAGTAGTCTGCGACCTTATCCTCATCTTCAAAATCTGAAGCAGCTTCCGAGATAAGGTTCCTGATATGCTGATAGTCTTCCTTTTTCAAGAGATACATGAATGTTCTTTCTGCGGTATAGTCGCTTACCATGCACTTGCCGTCAGACCAGAATCCGATGCTGCAGCTGCCGAAATTTAAAGACGTATCATATATATCAAAGCTGCCGACAGCTGAATTGAGCAGTTCTCTCCATTCAAAGCCTGCCAAAGCATCATATATTTCCTTTTTCTCGTCTTCGTCCAGCAATGCTGCCTTTTCCTGCTCAAGGTAAACAGCACCGCCTCTGCGTTCCATGACCGAGGTAACAGCCAGCCATGCGTCGTCCTCATCGTATTTTACGGGACAGTCAGCGTTAACGCCCTTGTCCACCGTTCTCATCATGTAGGGATATTCTTCTGCCGGATAGCTGTAATATGACATATTTCCGTCAGCATTGACGGAAGCCCTGCCGTTATCGCCAAGAATGATCTCGTATTTTTTGCCCTCTGACTCAAAGTCAAGGGTTATGGTATCGCTGCTGTCCTTTACGCCGTCGGTATCGCGCTCGTTCCACTGGATATTATTTATATTGCTTGCAAGAGCGATAGCTTCCGTACTGCTGAGACTGCCGTCGTAGTCGTCCATGCGGAGCTGTGCGCTGAAAAGCTCAGCTTTTATGCCGAACTGATCGATGGATCCCAGATCATAATCTTTGAAGATGATATTTCTCATCTTTTCAAATGTATCCTCGGGGATCCTGTAGTATTCCTTGTAAATGTCATCCTGTATATAGATGATCTCGATGATTCCGTTATCATAGAAATCTGCAAAAAAATAATCTGTGTGGAAATCCATTACCTCTCCCGAGCCTTTGACTATGGGTTCCAGTGTATCCAGCTTTTCAAAGTCGGTTATGGAAAACAGCGAGATGAGCTGCTCGCCCATTTCCTCGGTGGCAACTGTTACAGGAGCTGAACTCATGTAGTTATCGCATTGATAATTTACCACCAGACCGTGAAGGTCTACTGTGCCGAAAGGAAAAGTAAAGGACTTTTCATCGTAATAGGAGCTGTCCTCGTTGGTCGGGGTGCTGAGTAAGGAATCCTTATATTGGTAAAGCACAGTTCCGCCTGCACCGCCTATGAGCAGCACAGCTGCCGCAGCTATGGCGAGTCCCTTATGACGCCTCTCGGGAACTACATCAACATGGGTGACCTCGTCTGTATATTCATCTGCCTCAGCTCTGTCTGCCGACAGCTTTTTCTCCATCTCCTCGCAGAATGAACTTCCGAGACGCAGCTCATTCAGAGCGTCTTGATAATCTTTTCTCTGCATAATTCATCCTCCCTTTCAAGCTCCGTCCTGAGCCTGTCCCGTCCGCGCCTCAGCAGCGAGCCCACTGTGTTCTCGTTCTTCTCCAGTATCTCAGCTATCTCTTTGATACTGTACCCCTCATAATAGTGGAGGAATATGACCTCGGCGTATTTCTTCGGCAGAGCCGATATCTCCTCACGAAGCTCCCTGCCCTCGGTGCTTATCTCGCATATAGCTTCGGAGTGCTCCAGCTCGTCCAGTGAGCAGGTGCGGCTGAAACGGAAGCTCCTTCTGAGGTTTTTGCACTTGTTGATGGTCACTCTGAGGAGCCATGCTTTGAGGTGTTCGTCGTCGTTGAAGGAACGCGGTTTTGTATGTAATGAAAGGAATACGTCCTGAACTATGTCCTCTGCCTCGGCATAGCTGCCGCTTATTGCAAAGGCTGCGCGCAGGACTGTGTTTCCGTATTTTCTGAAAGCGTATAATGCAGTACTGTCATTATTCATTGAAGTGGCCCCCTTTCACATATAACACAACTGGCAAAAGGATAATTGTGCAGCGAAAAAAAGTTTTTTGAAAAATCGAGAGCCGTCAGCCTTTTCGCCGCCGACGGCTCATTTTTTATATAAGTTTTTCGGCAAGTCTTGCAGCACAGCGGACGCAGTCATCACAGCTGCACAGCATCTTCCCTGTCTTTATTCCCTTGAGCTCGCCGCAGTCGGTGCTGCCGCAGGCTGCTTTGAAGCTGCCGTGAAGAGCCTTTGCATCGGCAAGCAGGGGTCTACCGCCGTATTTTTTCAGTCCCAGTATCATCTGCGCGGCACAGAGTGCTCCGCAGGTGGCATCAAAGGCGCCCATGCCGCAGCCGAATGCCGCTCCCATGGCTCTCAGTGTATCCTCGTCCCTGCCAAGCTCGTCCGCAAAGGCAAGGAGCACCGCCTGACAGCAATTGCTGCCGCTGTGCTTTATCTCTACTGCTTTTTCAGCTATGTCCATAGTCCACCTCAGTGCTCGCCGCAGCTGTGGCTGCCGCAGGAATGTCCGAAATGCTGAAAGATCTGTCCGTTTTCATAGGTAACTGCTACTCTCATGGTATTGTGTCCTTTCTTTTGGCGTCCGCCGATATTATCGGCATATTTGCATAAAGTATACCACTGTTTGCGTTATATGTCAAGTCTGCGGAGTATGTACTGCGGCTAACCGGGTTTGACTTCACCGCCGCCCTGTGCTATACTTATTTTAAAGGAGGCGCGAGCCATGACAAAAATAGACCTTATAACGGGCATACTGGGCTCGGGAAAGACCACTTTCCTGCTGAAGTACGCCCGCCACCTCATTGACAGCGGTCAGAAAATAGCCATTCTCGAAAACGACTTCGGTGCTGTCAATATAGATATGATGATATTGCAGGAGCTGAAATGCGACAGCTGCCAGCTGGAAATGATAGCCGGGGGCTGCGATGCGGACTGCCACAGACGCCGTTTCAAGACTCAGCTCATCTCCCTCGGTATGCAGCACGTTGACCGCGTTATCGTTGAGCCCTCGGGCATTTTCGATATGGACGAGTTTTTCGATATCCTCCACGACTCTCCTCTGGACAGGTGGTTCGAGATAGGCAGCGTCCTCACGGTGGTTGACGCTGAGATGGAGGAGCAGCTCTCGCCTCAGATGGAGTATCTTCTCGGCTCCGAGGCTGCCTGCTGTGGAAAGCTGGTGCTGAGCAAGCTGAACCGCATCGGGGATGAGACTGTGCAGCAGGTCTCGCAGAGGATACTTGCCCACATAAACCGCTCCCTTGAGGACATACGCTGTGACCGCAGATTTACCGAGCGTGATATCATCGCAAAGGACTGGGAAAGCTTCACCGAGGCGGACTATCGGCTGTTCAGCTGTGCAGGCTACCGCGGTTCAAGCTATGTGAAGAAGTTCAGCCCCGAGGACATAGAGAGCTCCGTTCACTACTTCATGCACGTTGCCATACCGCAGGACAGCATAGAGGGACTTATCGGCAGTATCTTCGGCGACGGGAGCTGCGGAAGGATATTCCGCATAAAGGGCTCACTGCCCATAGAGGGCGGCTGGCTGAAGATAAACGCCACAAGGGAAAAGACCGAGACCGCTCCCGTGGCTGAGGGGCAGCCCGTGCTCATAGTCATCGGCGACAATGTGTCCCGCCAGAGGATAGACGAGTACCTGACAGCGCTGAATACCGACCCCGAGTACGTTTCGATATAAGAAAAGAGCCATAACCGCTCCCTTCCCCATGATGGGAGCTGCTATGGCTCATATTATTATGTATCAGCTCCCTTTAACGGGGCTTTTTATCTTAGTCCTCTTTTCTGGAACGTCTTGCAAGAACTGCGCCGATACTGAATGCAAATGCTGTGATAACATAAGCTGTGATAGGTGTTGTGTCGCCGGTCTTGGGTGAGTTGGAGGAGTTTGCTGTGGTCTTTGCTGCTGTAGTTGTTGTTGTTGCTGTTGAAGTAGTAGTTGTAGTTGTTGATGTTGTGGAAGCAGCCTTTACGCTTACTGCGATCTCCTTTGTGAAGCCGTTGGAGCTTGTAACTGTAATAGTTGCATTGCCTGCTCCTACTGCCTTTACAGCGCCGTTTGCATCAACTGTTGCCACGTTCTCGTCGCTGCTGGAGAATGAAACTGTCATATTGTCGGTAGTGTTCTCGGGATCCTTTGTAACTGTGATCTTTGCTGTGCCGTCTGCTGAAAGCTCTGCTGTGTCGATTGTAGCGTTGATGCCTGTCATGGCAATTCTCTCAGAATCGGGAACTGTAACGTCCTCTCTCTTCTTAGCTGTCCATGTATCGTCTACGATACCGTCGCCGTTGTTGTCTACGCTGAGAACT
This sequence comes from Ruminococcus sp., assembly GCA_017519145.1. Classification (GTDB taxonomy): domain Bacteria; phylum Bacillota; class Clostridia; order Oscillospirales; family Ruminococcaceae; genus Ruminococcus. Next base: position 26,336 of record JAFWTA010000043.1, on the reverse strand, counting down.
GTTGCCTCGGAATTGTCAGCCTTTGTCTTGATGATAGTCTTGTCTGTGATGGGCACGTTCTCGAATGTGCGCTCGTCGAGGAGCTCGTCGTCAGCTGAATAGTGACGGATAGTGTAGTTCATTGTACCTGTGCCTGTACCTGTAAGGTTTACGTCAAGGTTTGTATCCTCGTCCATACAGATCATCTTGATCTCGTTGTCCTTGCCGATGAGGTCGAGACGTCCGAATGAAGAGCTGAATGACTCAGAGCCCTTTACGGAGCTGAGTGAGCCGTTTCCGTCCGAGATCTCAACGTCAACGGGGCAGGCGATCCTGATAACTGTGTAGGGTGAGTATGTAGGAGGTGCGGGCTGGAGAGCAGGCACCTGAGCGTCGAGGATATTCTCAACGAAATCAATGGTCTCGCTGTTTGAAAGCATACCAACGTGTGTATCATTTACTGTGTATGTTCTGCCGTTGGGCATGAATAAGAGCTGACCCATCATTGAAGCTGAAAGGTAGGGAACAGTTCCGTCGCCCTTGTTTGTGTACTCTAAATCAGAAATCCAGAAACCGGGGATGAAACCATGAATGAAATCTCCGCCTCTAAGTTCATCATAGTACATTATTGTCCTGCTTACAGTTCTCTGACCATCGCCCATAACGAAGTAAGCATTTTCGTAGTTCTTTAATACATTGTAGTCAGAAGCATCACGGATAGACTCCTGGAATGCAACTGCATTTTCAGCCTTCTGTGTGCCGAACTCGATACCGAGCATCTCATTGTATCTTGACTCGGACATATCGCTGTCCACATCAATAAGATTGTTATAATCGAATACTCTTTCGATCATAGGCCAGTAGGTGCAGTACTTGCGTGTAGGAGTAAGCTCTGCAACGCCGCTGAATGAGCGCTTGATCTCTCTGTCGAGTCCTAAGATGCTGAGCACTACGTCGCTGAAGCCGCCGTTGGCAACAACATTGTTTGTCTCAACAGCCTCAAAGAGGTGAGGAGAACCCTCATAGGGAGTTCCGCAGGTGATGACCTTGTCGAGCTTGTCGCCGCCGAATGAAGCATAATACTTTGATGTAACAAGTCCGCCCATTGAATGAGCAACGATATCTACCTTGTTAACATTAAGGCTGTCGATAAAGTTCTTGAGCTCTACTGCGCTTATTGTATTGCTCTGTCTCCAGTCATAGCTGAAAACATAGATGTCTCTTGTGTTGCCGTACTTATCGCATAAGCCGTCAACAAGAGCCTTCATGCACTCCTGAGAGCCGTACTCACGGCTGAACTCAGAGAGGTCGTTCTGTCTTGCTGCAGGTCTTGCATAAAGCTCACCCGACATATTTTCATCAACATTCGGCCATAATGCATTTCCGTACTTGGAGCCGTTGGGCGGCCATGCACACGCATCCTCGGTGCACTGCTCATTGAGGAAGAGTCTGCTTCCCATGATACCGGGAATAAGGATGATGGGGTCTGTATCATTTGTAAGTACTGTCTGAGCTACATCGCCGAATGTAAAGAGGAGCTGATCGGGATCTGTAACGTCATAGTACTGTGATGCTGAGCTTGCCAGATCAGCCATAAGACGTCTGCCGAAATCCAGCTTAGAGCCGCTGAGGCTGTGGAAGAAGCCCAGTGTATAGATATTGTAATCATTCTTCAGTTCAGCTGCCTTGTCATATGCCACGTTAGCGTAAGCATAGCTGCTGCTGTCTGAAGAGTTGTATCTGCCTGTATACTGTGTCTCACCGTGCTCCGGAAGTCCGTCGGAACAGAAAACGATGTTTCTGATATTTGAGGAGTCTACTGATTCGAGGAGTGAGCCTGCTGTGTCAAGTGCTGAGCCGTAGTTTGTACCGCCGCTTGCTCTGAGAGCTGCGATATCATCGGAAATCGTGTTGATATCTGTTGTGAAAGGTGTTACAACTCTTGAGCTGGTATTGAGAGTTACCAGAGCAACATAGTTGGTACCGTTTGCACTGAGGATATCATTGCAGAATTTCTCAGCTGCCTCGCGCTCCTTGGTCATAGGAGTTCCGCTCATACTTCCCGAGGTATCGAGAACGAGGACCGTATAACGGTCAGGGTCTGCTGCGGTGACCTCCGCCTCGGGCAGCTTGGGGAGCACACTGAATGCTACGATGCCTGCTGCGGCTGTGGACAGAAGTCTGAGGAATTTCTTCATCATCATATCATTTCCCTTCAGATAAAATAATTATTACAGAGCCGTTTATGGCGGCTCGCGTAAACATAAGCATCTGCGGAGCGTTTTATCGCTCTAAAAAAAACATATATTTCTTGCCTATTTTTCGGCATATATGATATTATATCACGAGTTTTTCACAATGTCAACACATTAATCATTTATGATGAGATTTTTGTATTATACCACAAGTATTCAAGACTTATTTCTTTTTATATAGTGCTATATTAATAATCAATATTGGTCCTGCCAATGTATATCCGCTCATAAATATTTCCGTTTTAAGTTCAGAGTCAAGAGTTGAAAGCTGCGATATTGTCTGCGGCGACATAATTCAAATAATGTGAGCAAAGCCAACACGTTGACTATCCACTGTCTCGCCATGCTGAATTTTTGCCTTAACAGCCTGATAAACACACTGCCCCTGAGCGTTTTGCAGCACTCAGGGGCACGGCTTTATATCAGCGCCGCCTTAAAGGTGTTCCCTTTTTCCGCGGACTTACTCTCTGTTTTTCAGTATCTCTGCGGGAGTTATCTTCTTTATCTTCCCCACAAGAAGCATTCGCGCTGCCAGATATATGAACAGAAGCAGTGCGTAAATGCCGAGATAGATATACCAGCTGTAGCTCAGCTTCATAGAGCAGGCGACATTGCAGATAAAACTCGGATAGATGCTGTCTATTATCAGCTTCGCGAGGGGTATGACCGCAAGCGCTCCCACAGCCACTACGATGAGGTTGCTGTTGAGATAGAGCTGCCTTATCTCCCTTGGGCGATAACCGAATATCTTTATCAGCGATATGCCCATGGCGGAGCGGTCTATCATTACGCCCATCATCAGGTACATGACCACAAAAAGTATGACTATGCCTGCGGATATAAGTGTCAGCATCAGCGGCTTCATCATCTTTATGAATACCGCGGAGCTCTTTTCGATGTCCTTTTTCGCGGTCACGGAATAGAGCCTTCCCTCATCGATATCCAGCTCCCTGTCGGAGAAGACCGCGTTGAAATAGTCCTCGTCCTCGCCGAAAAGCTCCCTCATGCTGCCGATATCCATGAATATCGTAAATCCGGGGGAATACTCGCAAATGCCGGTGACTGTGAAGCTGTATGCCCTGTCCTCCGCAAGGCTGCTGAAAGTAACTATGTCACCCTTCTCATAGCCGAAGCGCTCGTTAAGTGAGTTGTTTATGACAGCCCTGCTGACTCCCTTTTCGGGTCTTGCGGTAAAGAAGCGGCTCTCCCCGTCAAGTCCTATGACCGTAACATCGAGAGTATATCCCATACAGTCGGTGCTGAGAGTCTTTATGTATGCCCCCTCACCGCCCTCGGGTACCTGCTTTTCGGGGTACTTGTAAAAATACATATACTCATACCTCGTATCGGCGGTGTTGTTCTCCTTAATGGCATAGCACAGAGTAAAGGTGTTGAGTCCAAGCATGAGCACCAGCACTGATATGAGCATACCGAGGAGTATAGCCGCCGCAGAGCGCGACTCCCTTATGAGCTGACGAATGCTGAACACCCTCGTGAAGCTCTTTGACCTGAGTCTGAACTGCTTGTAGCTTCCTGCGGACTGCTCGTTCTTCATGAGTGAGAGAGCTGTCCGCGAAAGCTTTCTGTTAATGGTGACAGCGTTCACTGCCGCGCTTATGACGGGCGGCAGCACCAGTGCGTATACTATGAGATAAACAGGCACCCTGATATCGAACTCGGGCACAGAAAAATACTCATAGGTAGACGCCAGCTGAGTTTTTATGCCCAGAGGTGAAAGTCCCAGCCCGAAGCCGATGGCTCCCCCCAAAAAAGCAATGAGCGTAGGCATTGCGATATAGTGGATGAGAAGGTCTTTCTTCTTCACGCCGAGAGCATAGAGAGCACCGATGACGGTCTGCTCGCGCTCTATCTGATGCACAACAAATACCGATATGACATAAGAAAACAGTATGAGCACTATTATTCCCGCCACCAGTCCTGCGCTCTTGTCCACAACAACGTCCCCTGCCGCTCCCCCTATGCGGATATTGTCCGATGCGGTCATAAATGAGGTCAGGTTGTGGATCTCAATGTCAAATATTTCGTCGAGGAGCTCCTGTGTGTTCTCCTCCAGCTCAGCAGTGCCATCTGCCAGCTCCGCCGAGCCCTCCGCAGCCTTTTCAGCGTTTTCCGTATACTCTCTTATCCCCTGCCTGAAGGCTGCTATGCTGTCAAGACTGTCCTTTAAGGCTGCTGCCTGCTGAGAGCCTGCCGCAGCCGCTCCCCCAAGGACCTCTCCGTAGTTCTCCGCTGTCAGCTCAGCGTTTCCCCCCATTGCCGAAAGTGCGCTGCTGCCCTGACTTAAATATTCCCTGAAAAGCCTGTCCGCTCCGTCGCGGAGCTCCTTGTCCGCGTCAGTGAGCACTGAGAGCCCCTCTGAGAGCTCCACTGCTCCATTATTGATACTGTTTACCCCGTCCTCAATATCCCTGCGCCTGCTGAGTGCATCGTCTATGGTCTCGCGGAAGTATTTGTCTTCCACCTTTGTATAGTCGAAATCCAGTCCCTTTATGCGCTCTTTAAGGTCGCTGTCATTTTCGCTGCCGAGCCTGTAGGAGTAGGTGTACTCCTCCGCAGTCTGCACCGTATTGTCGCGGATATCGCAGTACTGCCCGTCGGTAACGAATATAAGTCCGAAGCTCTCATGCTCCACCGCCGTATCGCTGAGCTTTGCCAGCATCTGGTCGTAATCGGGCACCGAGCCTATGCCGGTTACGGTGAAGCTCCTGCCTGCCGCGGAAAGACTGTCCCCCTGCTTCAGTCCGTGTGCGGCAGCGTAGCCCTTTTCCACCACGGCTTCCCCCATGCTCTCCGCAAGCCTGCCGCAGTCAAGCTGTATCAGGTCGATATCCTCACGGCTGCGGAACATCCTCAGCAGCGAGCCGTCCTCAGCGTTTATATCCAGTGAGAACTTCTCCTCAATACGGGTGCCGTTCTGCTCCAGCTCCGCCATATCGGCTTCATCGAGAGGCAGGAACACCGTAAAGCTGCCGTCCTCCACCATGTTCACCGACTTCTTGTCCTCTGTGCCAATGAGTACCACCTCTGCGGCGCCCACTATGCTGAAAACTATGAAAACTCCTATGACTATGAGCAGTGTAAGGGCAAGATAGCGCCCTATATTCGCCCTGAGGTCACGGAGCATACGTCTTGCAGATACTCCTCCCATCACAGGTCCTCCAGTTCCGCCGCAGGCACTCTTGTCTCATTGAGATAGTCCTTGGTGATGAGCCCGTCCTTGATATAGATGACCTTGTGTACCATGTTCTTGATGGAGTTGTTGTGGGTGACGATGAGCATGGTGGTGCCGTACTTCTCGTTTATACGCTCAAGAAGCGCAAGTATGTCCCGCGAGGTCTTTGAGTCAAGGGCTCCCGTAGGCTCGTCGCACAGCAGCAGCTTGGGATTTTTTATGAGTGCCCTTGCAATGGCGCAGCGCTGCTGCTGACCGCCCGAGAGCTGTGCCGGGAACTTGTTCCGGTGCTCGGTCATGCCGAGGGTCTCCAGAAGCTCCTCCATATCGAGAGGAGCTTGGGAGATATGCTGACATATCTGTATATTCTCCCTGACGGTAAGGTTGGGCACAAGGTTGTAGAACTGAAAAACGAAGCCTAAATTGTCCCGTCTGTAATCCGAAAGCGCACCGCTTTTCAGTCCGGATATCTCCTGCCCGTCCACTCTGACGGAGCCGCTGTCCATAAGATCCAGTCCCCCTATGCAGTTGAGCAGCGTAGACTTGCCCGAACCGCTCGTGCCCTGTATCACGCACATCTGCCCCTTTTCCACATCTGTGGAAACACCCTTGAGCACCTGAATATAGCTTGAATCCTTTCCGTAGCTTTTCTTTACATCCCTGACTTCAAGATACATTTTATTATCCCCTTCATGTTATTATTAGCTAACTGATATGCATAAATAAGGATGATATCACACATCATCCTCAAGTATATAGTCCATCCAGCCCTTTATGAGGAAATTCATAACAGGCTTTATCTTTTCCAGAGCCTTTTCCCTGTCAGGCTCATGCTCCAGCAGATGAACGAATGCCCCTATCTGCATATGGCTCATCCAGTGCATCATGTACCTGTTGACGCGCTTGCCCTGAAAAATGTCCGCATAGCGCTGTGCGAACTGCTCATAGTAGCTGTCCAGCATAGCTATCATGCTGTCCACAATGCCCTCATACCGCGAGCCCGCCGACTTTTCCAGCAGTATCATCATGGCGTCGTAGTCCGCATACATGACGTTTATCAGCTCCTCGGTGAAGTCATCGTGGTCGCCGTCATGGTGAACGTAGGTGCTGAGATCTTCCTCTGCGTCCTCCGCGAAGTGCTTTTTCAGCACGGATACGATGTTATTGAGAGGTTCCTCCACAACTGCACCGAAAAGGCCGTCCTTGTCCTTGAAGAAGAAATACACCGCCCCCGTAGTCAGCCCCGCCTCAGATGTCATCTTCCTGAGAGAAGCCTTTGCAAAGCCCTTTTCGAGAAACTCCTTTTTGGCGCAGGCGATGAGCTTTTCACGGTTGTCATTCTGTTCGCCCATAATAGCCTCCTTGCTGCATAACAGTGTTACCTAACACTGTTATCTTACCTCATTTTCCCTTGCTTGTCAATAGTCCTCTGTGATTTTTGTTATACCGCACAGCTTTTTCCACTGCGCTCCCCTGATTTTATGTCAATAAAAACGGAAAGAGCCGTGTCCGCCTAAAGAACACAGCCCCTTCCGCTTTACAAGGATATATTCAGTAATCCCGTATTATCGGGAATTACTTGCCTGATATGATGAGTTTTCTCATCGATACCATGTCGAAGACGTCTATTGCGCCGTCTTCTGTCAGGTCTCCCGCCTGCCAGTCGGTCAGGTCATTCCTGCCGAGGAGGAAGCCCTGAAGCATTACAAGGTCGGCAACATTGAACTGCTTATCCACATTAACATCGCCTCTGATATTTGCGGATACGGGGTCGGTATCGTCTGCCTCTTCTCTGCCCGAATAGGTAACAGAGGGCTCTGCGGTGTCCTTATAGTAGAAGTTCATATAGTCCACAGCACCCTTGAAGAAAGCATCTCCGCCCCTGCCTATATAGCAGTCGTCCCTGTCCGCCGCGCTGAACACATCAGCAGGTGTAAGGGACATATCTTTGCTGTCTGCCTGTACGCCGTTTATTATGAGAGAGCCTTTTCCGCCCGAGATACGGACGGTCACCTTGCTCCACTCGCCTTTGTTCAGTGCCGATGAAGCCGTGAGCTTCTCGGTCTTTGTGCCGTCAGTGATGACGAGCTCAGCCCTGCCCTCACTGTTTGAAGGAGTAAAGCTCATATAAGCCTTGTCATCTCCGAAGCGGAAGATGTCCTGCACCGTATTTCCGCCTTTCCAGAGTGCTCCGAAGCTTATCTGGAGATCCCTGCCCCTTACTGCCGAATCGTCAAGCACCACATAGTCGTCCTCGCCGTCAAAGCTGAGAACGCCCTTTGCGGATGTTCTTCCGGACTCCCACTGCGCACCGCTTATGAGCGCGTCCGTAGCGGCGTATTTATCCTTAGCCCATACCTTGGACTCATCGGTAAATTCATATGCGGCGGTATAGCCGTCCTCGGTCCTGTGCCAGCCGTTGTCGTCCAGCCAGCCGAAGCTTACGCCGCTGTTCTTCGACTGATCGTTGCAGAAGTCGCCGTCGAGGATAGCTGTGCCCGTGTAGGAAGCTGTTCCGTAGACATAAGCCATTCCCTTTGCCACCGCATCGTCGCCTATGGTCACAGCATCGGCAAGATACGCCTTCTGGAGTACCTTTGCATTGCCCGAGACCTTGCAGGAATTGAACACAACGGCACTGTCTCCTATAACAGCATTGCCGCTGAGAGTAACTGCTCCGGATTTCCAGCCGTTGTCATAGACCCAGCCGCCTCCGTCAACTATGGCATGACCGCAGATAACAGCATTGTCGGAAGCTGTCACCTGATTTGCAACTATGGCGTGGTCCTCAACGCGGACATTGCCCTTGAGCACCGCATTTCCAAGCACCATTGCGTCGGGTCCCACATATACGGAGCTGTCCACTTTAGCAGAGTCCGCAACCCAGCCGCCTCCGTTGGGGTGAGCGTGTCCCCTGCCCTTCTGATACCTTGTTGAATAGTCGATATCAGCGCCGTTCACAGTGACCTCATAGGGGTATCTTCTGCGCTCGTCGCCGTTTTTGTATGTGGAAACGTCGTCCTTGTGGAAGGCGTTGCACTTGTAGAGAGTCTTGGGCATTGCCGTTACCGTAAGGTAAGCGGAAGCCGCTCCCTGTGCGGAAGCTGTCATGGACTCGCCGTCACCGAACAGGTCGGAATAGGTCTCTTTGCCGTTCCCGTCAACAGTTACGATACAAGCCTTCCAGCCTGCATTGCCGTCGTCGGAGAGTCCGCGGAAGCTGACTGAGATATCGCCGCCTGTCAGCTTCAGAGGGATGATATTTATGCCCGCCTGCATGGGTGCCTCCTCCTCGGGAACGCGGTAAACTCCGCCGCCCTGCCCGTCGGGAAGAGTATAGACAAGATTTCTGTAAAAAGGCTGTGAGTTCAGCTTATCATTGAACTCCTTCTGATAGGCTTCCTTTGCGCCGAAATCAAAGGTAGCCATGCGCTTTGCATAGTGACCGAAAATGGTCTGTGCATCGCTGCCGAAGAGCCTTGTAATGGTATCGAAGGGGTATTCCCCGGGCTTTGCTTCGGAAATAATGCGCTTGACGCTGTTTATTCCCAGTCCCTCGATGTTGTCGGGATTGTAGGAGATATACACAAGGAAGGGCCATACCTCATAGTAGTTCCTTCCGTGAGGGAGGGTAAGGCTCAGATTGCGTATATACGGCTCGAACCAGCAGGTCTTTACATCGCCTGTGTAGTAATCGCTGGCAAGATACATCTCGCGGAACCAGTTTGCGAGGGGCTCCCACCATGCGCCTGTGATATCCTGTCCCTCCCATGCCTTCTGGTGCATGGTGACAACATGACCGAATTCGTGTGCTATGGTCAGGTCGTCAAGCATTGCCTCGGGACTGATTATCTCTATGCCGTAGCCGTCCTCAGCGCTCATGAACGCCCAGCCGTCGGGGTACTGGTCAAGTCCCGTATAGGTCAGGTACACATTGGTCTTGTACTTCTGTGCGCTCCTGCCGTTGACGTCAACGTTCATATTCTCCATGCCGAGGAATTCGCCGTAGCATTTCCAGAGCTTCTCGTAATCCTCCAGATTACGCTTGAGAAAGGCGTCGTTGACCTTTCCCGTGGTGTCATTGTTGCCGTAGAAAATTACAAAGTGTTCTGATTCAACGTAATTTGCAGTCTTACAGTAGCCCCATTTGTCGCGGATAAGGTACTCTTCCGCGGCATTTGCGGGTGCGGGCATTGCCTGTGCCATTGACAATGCCATAACTGCGCCCGTAAGAGCGGCTGAAAGCCTTTTTTTCATTGTACATTCCTCCGTTTCAGATCGTCCCCAAATCCCCGTCGGAAGTATCACGTTAGTTCATCTATATCATTATACTATCATTTCGAGCTGAAATCAATGATTTATTGTACCAAAAATCTGTAATATCGTGTGTATATAATTGATAAATGTCAGCATGATAATTTTATATATTCTTCTTTGCGATACCCCGTTTTTGAAAAAACGGCTGCGTATTACTATATATTGATATGACCGTTCAATAGTATAAATGTGTTTCCGTCAACCCAACAACAAAACTGCAAATGCACCGCATATGGGAGCATTCCCTCGCCCCACAGATCGGTGCAGAAGCCGGAAAAGGCGATTTCAAGCCTTATCTCTTGCATTTTCCAAACGAATATGTTATAATACATAAAAAGTCTGATCGCAGAAAAAAATACAGATCACCGAGACTAACTATTTCTCATACGGAACACTGATACCGTCAGAGCCTCCATCGGACACGGAATAAAGAGATATAATAACCGATGGGCGCCAAATTATCAGGAGGAAAACATGAAAAATCACTTTAAACTCAGAACGGCTGCGGGGCTGGTCTGTCTCGGTCTGATTATGCAGACCTCCGCCTACCTCCCTGCCTCAGCCGAAACAAAGAGCGGTATGACCATAAACGAGGTCTGCTCTAAGAACAATTCATACGACACAGGCAGCGGACAGTTCTTCGACTGGATAGAGCTCTACAACGGCGGCAGCAGCGCCGCAGACCTTTCCGGCTGGGGACTCTCCGACAAAGCCGAAAAGCCCTATCTCTACGTTATCCCCGAGGGCACAAAGGTCGCCGCAGGCGAGAGACTTCTCATACTCTGCGACAGCGACGGTGCTCTCACAGACAGCAGAGTGGCTCCATTCGGGCTCTCTGCATCCGGCGAGACACTGGTTCTCACCGACCCTCAGGGCAATACAGTTGACACCCTGACCTTCGGTGCTCTTGCCGCAGATACCTCTTACGGACAGTACCCCGACGGCAGCGGCGAATTCTATGAGCTCAGCTGCTCACCTGCTCAGGCAAATACTGCTCCCGAGGGCAGCAATGCGGTCCATCAGCCCGTATTCTCCAAGGACAGCGGCTTCTACGACAGCAGCTTCACCCTTTCTCTCTCCGCAGACGAGGGCTGCACAGTCTACTACACCACTGACGGCAGCGACCCTACGGCGGAGTCGGAAAAATACACCGCGCCCATAACCATAAACGATATGTCCGACACTGAGAACCGTCTCAGTGCAAGAAGGGACATAGTCCCCAATAACGCCGAAGCTCCCCGTGACAGCGTGGACAAGGCAGCCGTCATCCGTGCTGTGTCCATCGACAGCGAGGGCAATATCAGCCAGCCCGTCACCAAGACCTACTTCATAGGAAAGACAAATTCGGGTTATTATCCAAAAATGAAGGTGGTGTCCCTCGTCACCGACCCCGATAATCTCTTTGACTATGACAAGGGCATTTACTGCCTCGGTAAGGTCTACGGCGGCGAAAAGCAGGATGATCCCCCGAAGGAAGAGGACAAGCCCAAGGAGGGCGAAAAGCCCGAGGAACACGCAGGTCCCGAGGAGCACGGCGGTCCCGAGGGCAGAGTCGAGCCCAAGAGAGCTCCCAATGTGTGGGAGATAGCCGCAAACTACACACAGAGAGGAAAGGAGTGGGAGCGTCCCGCTCACTTCACCCTGTTCGAGGACGGCGAAAAGATCCTCGAGGAGAACGTGGGAATACGCATCAAAGGCAACTACTCAAGATGCCTCCCCCAGAAGAGCTTCAATGTATACACCCGTCAGGAGTACGGCGCTTCGGAGTTCAGCTATGATTTCTTCAACGGAACATCAGTAAAAGCAAAGAACGGCAAGGCTGTCAAGAAGTATGACGGACTCGTTCTCAGAAACGGCGGAAATGACAATACCTTCGCATTTTTCCGCGACAGCATAAATCAGTCCCTTGTTGCCGACAGAGCTTTCGCACATCAGGCAGTCACCGAGTGCATAGTCTTTATCGACGGCGAATTCTGGGGCATATATCAGCTCATGGAGAGGATAAGCACCTCTTACCTCAGCGAGCATTACGGCGTGAAGAAAAGCGATATCGCCATGATAAAGAACGGCGAGCTGGAGGACGGCTCCGAAGCCGACCAGCAGGACTGGAGCCAGCTCTGCAAGGGTGCTGCCGACGGCAGCATCTCCTATGAGGAGTTCTGTAACAAGGTGGATATACAGGGCTTTATGGACTACTTCGCAGCTCAGATATACTGGGCTAATGCAGACTGGCCTCAGCGCAACTACGCTGCATGGCGCGCCGATACCATCGACGAGACAAATCCCTATGCCGACGGAAAATGGCGCATGATACTCTTTGATACCGAGTCGGGACAGGGGCTTTACGGCTCCGCAGACAAGGCTGTCAACGCAAACTGCTACAGCAGACTCAGCAGCACCAACAACGAGCTGGCAAATCTGTTCATCAGCCTCATGAAAAATGATGAGTTCCGTCTTGGCTTCTCAAGGACGATGATGGACCTCGGCAACTATAACTTCACCCCCGACAGGACAAAGGAAGTTATCAGCTGGTATAAGAACACCTACAAGCAGCAGGTAGCCGATACATTTGCACGTTTCCAGTCAAACAGCCTTTCGGGCTCCAACGGAGAAAGACGCTTTGAAAGCGAGATATCCACTGTTACCAACTTCTATGCTCAGCGCTTCTCCTATGCAGAGCGCACTACAAGGTCGGCTATGAAGCTCTCCTCAGAGCCCCACACCCTCACAGTCAGCAACAACGCCGACTGCGGCGGTATAAAGCTCAATACCCTCGACCTTGGCAAGACCTCGGAATGGAGCGGCAAGTACCACTCCGATTACGATGTTGCTCTCACAGCCGTTCCCGAGGAGGGGAAGACCTTCTCACACTGGGTAATAAACGGCGCAGAGATAACCGAGGGCGACAGGAATTCCGCTGAGATAAGCATTAAACTCAGCGCAGACGCAACTGTAAAGGCTGTCTATGAAGGCGAAGCCGCTGAAGAAGTCATCGGCGACGTCAACAGCGACGGACAGTTCAACGTAAGCGATCTGGTGCTCCTTCAGAAGTGGCTCCTTGCGGACAGCAGCGCAGAGCTTGCAAGTCCGGAAAAAGCCGATATGGCTCAGGACGGCGTTATCGACGTATTTGACCTTATCGCCATGAGAAGAGCTCTCATTGAAGAGACAAGCAACTGATACATATAGTTTTTGCCCCGAAGCGGTCTGCGAACTGCCTCGGGGCATCGTGCTTTTATGGGATCACGAAAGAATTCTGTAATATTTTAAGAAAATCGTAAGGCGATGAAACCGCAGCGTAAGGAAATAGCAGTCAAATCGTTTTTATATCGGCATTTTCCTGTTATTGTATCGCGGCTCTCCGTGAGGTATAATAAGAGTACAGCAAAGATAAGACCGCTCGGCAGAACAGCCCGTAAGCTGTACAGGTGATACCGTCGGAGCTCCCGACGTTTACATAGAGGCAGTTCAAAAGAAAGTAAGCAAGTAAGAAAGAAAAATGTATTTATATGCGAAAAGCGCGCTCCTGCGGTCGGTCATTTTAACGCGGGAGCTGCTGCTTTTCCACCGCAAGATAAAGTTAAATAATAAAAATATATTTTTTCTATTGACAATCGCTCTCAGCAGTGATATAATAATAAAGCTGAATAATTCAGCGCATATATTGGGGTGTCGCCAAGTGGTAAGGCAGCGGACTCTGACTCCGTTATTTCGAGGGTTCAAATCCTTCCACCCCAACCAGTAAATCCCGACAGGAAACTGTCGGGATTTTTATTTACACAGAAGTTTTCATAAAAATATGCCTGCGGAGCGATGAAAAGCTTTCATCATCCGCAGGCTTTTCCTTTAGCTGTCAGCTTTCATTTATGACATCACACGCATCGAACAAAGGATATACCTTTTCAGATCCGACGGGATACTGCTCCCTGCATCTTCAAGCGCCTCGGTGATCTCATCGTGAAGCTCCTGTGAGACCAGAACTGCATAATGGCCGCCAAGGCGATAATATGTAAGCCGTTCTATCATCGCTATGATATCGGAACGGCTATGGCTGTACTCCCGAACCAGCCGTATGAGTATGGGCAGGAGCTCGCTGTCGGCATCCTTCATCATCAGGCTTATAAGCCGCCAGCACCGATGAGGATCCGACTCTTTTTTTATTTCGTTCAGCAGCTCAGCTCTCGTATAACGCAGGACGGAGCCCGCAAGTCGATACGCGGCCTTTTCAAGCTTCGTATCGCCGCTGTGCATTGCTTTCCATACAAGCTCCTTGCTGTCCCCGGCACCAAGCCTTACCAGTGCCGCAAGAGCTTCACAGGGATGCGACTCCAGATACGGGCGGATAATCTCTATATCATCGCGGCTGCCGATATCACACAGTGCATGAATCGTATCAGGCAGATGACTGCGGCAGTACATGAGTGTATCAAAGCCGTTTTTATCAAGATAATACTCGGCAAATCCGCGGATGGGATAATGAGAAGACAAAAGCAGCTCCTCCATCCCCTCCCAGTATCCCGACACCTTCATGCGGTACTCACAGGCGTCAAGGCGGCTGCGCCAGTATTTATCACGGCTGAACTCATCGACCAGCTCTGCTGAGAGCGGCCTTTCGGCAGTATTCATGTAAAACCGCATCAATGCGCTTCGCTGAGCACCGTCGCGCTCCCTGCGTATAAAGCTCAGCAGCAACTCGCGGTCATCCTGCTGCGGATGGAGCATAAACACTCTATAACACAAGCGGCGCAGCCGTATGGGGCTTCTCATGACAGTCTCGGCATTTTCTGCGAATATCTCCATCAGCACCCTATCCAGCTCCTCCATGGAGAATCCTTCATCTCTCTGAGCGCGCATTCCGCGGCGGACAAATTCCACAAAGGGCATTGCCTGAATGATATCACCCACAGGCATTCCTTGTCTGAGCTGCCGACGAAGTATATCCCATGCCGTATGACGTATCTGCGGCACCCAGTCATTCATTCGCAGAAGGACGAAACGGAGCACTTTTTTATCATCTGCCAGCAATTTCAGGCAGTGTTCGCGCAGATATCCGTTGGGGTGTACAGTGCCGCAGATAAGCAGCGCTCGGTATCCCTCGGGCGAGCAGTGCCGCTGCCATGATGAGGTGTTTATTTTTCCGCCGGAGCTGCCGAGAGTGTGCATCACGCTCTGCACAAAAAAGGGGTCCATGCCGCTGATGAGCCTTGCGGCTTCATCGCCGATATATCTTAGCTGCCGCGGGGAAGGCTTATGATCGAGGGCAGAATAAAGCACGGCGAAGCAATATCTGCTGCTTTCGGGATCAAAGTCCGTACGCTCCCGATACCAATCTATTTCCTTGTCTGCAATGGGCTTGCCGCCTGACTTTTTGCTGAATAACATAAATCCCCTCCCTTTCGGAAGATCAATGACAGTTTCGTTTTTTCAAGTATATCACAGCAACGGCAGGCTGTCAAATCCACGGAAATGATGTCCGCAGTTTTTTCCGCGGCAGCAATTCCGCTGTGACAGGATATTATTATACAATTATATGAAAAAAATTCCCCCGAGGTCTTTTCAAGCATTGACAAATGTGATATAATATATTTATCCCAAAATATAAACATTTAAAGTTTACCAAAGTGTGCCATTGCATACTTTTTAAGTACTAAATAGCGTATATGGAGATCTTTTTATGGACACTAATTCTTACAATTCAGCAAAACAGGCAGCGCTGAAACGATATTTCAGCCGTATGAACGATATGCAGCAGGAGGCTGTTTTCACTGTGAACGGTCCCGTTCTTGTGCTTGCAGGCGCAGGAAGCGGAAAGACCACGGTGATAGTAAACCGTATCGCGAATATGATAAACTTCGGCAATGCCTACTTCGATACCTCCCGTCAGGGAAATGACGATGATATCGCCTTCCTGAAGGAGTACGCAGAGGGCAGGACCGACGACTTCGATACCCTCAGGGACATCGTCGCCGTTGACCCTGTGCGCCCGTGGAATATCCTCGCCATCACCTTTACCAACAAGGCGGCAGGCGAGCTGAAGGAGAGACTCTCCGCAATGCTGGGCGAGGAGGCTCTGAATATCCATGCCTCCACCTTCCATTCAGCCTGCGTAAGAATACTCAGGAGCGAGATAGAAGCCCTCGGCTACGGCAGGGACTTCACTATATATGACTCCGACGACAGCCAGCGAATGATAAAGAATGTCATGGGCGAGCTGGACGTTTCCGAAAAGCAGCTTGCTCCCAAGGCTGTACTGGGCGAGATAAGCTTTGCAAAGGACAAGATGATCACTCCCGCAGAGCTCCGCGCTGAGGCAGGTCAGGACTACCGCAAGAAGATGATATCCAAGCTCTACGCCCTGTATCAGGAGCGCATGAGAGCTGCAAACGCAGTGGATTTCGACGATATACTCGTCCTCACCGTAGAGCTTTTCGAGAAGTTCCCCGAGGTGCTGGAAAAGTACAGAAGCCGCTTCAAGTACATAATGGTGGACGAGTATCAGGACACCAACCATGTACAGTTCAGACTTGTATCCCTCCTTTCGGGCGGACACAAGAACCTGTGCGTAGTGGGCGATGACGACCAGAGCATATACAAGTTCCGCGGCGCAAATATCGAGAACATTCTCGGCTTCGAGGAGCAGTTCGAGGGCGCAAAGGTCATTCGTCTCGAGCAGAATTACCGCTCTACGCAGACCATACTCAACGCCGCAAACTCCGTTATCAGCAACAACAACGGCAGAAAGCCCAAGACCCTCTGGACATCCGGCGAGCAGGGCGACAAGGTGTACTGGTACAAGGCTGTGGACGAGACCGACGAGGCTAAGTTCGTGGCGGATACCATCCTCGCTTCCTATAAGGAGACAGGACGCTATTCCGACAATGCTGTCCTCTACCGCATGAACGCACAGTCCAACTCCATCGAGCGTATGCTGGTAAAGTGCGGCATACCTTACAGAGTTTACGGCGGTATGCGATTCTACGACCGCAAGGAGATAAAGGACGTTACCTCATACCTCAGCTTTATCAACAACCATAACGATATACTCCGCTTCAGGCGCATTATCAACGAGCCAAAGCGCGGCATCGGAGACTCTACCCTCACAGTTATCGAGGATATCAGCCGCGACCTGAAAATATCACCATTTGAGGTGCTGAAGAACTGCGAGGAGTACGCTCCCCTTTCCAAGAAGGTCACAGCTCTCAGAAGCGCCTATCAGATGTTCGAGTTCCTTACAGAAAAGTCAGAGGAGCTTCCCCTTGACGAATTCCTCGACGTACTCCTTGACAAGACGGGCTATCTTGACAGCCTGAAGGCTCTGGAGAATGCAGAGACAAAAATAGAGAACGTACAGGAGCTCCGCACCTCCATGGCTCAGTACATGGAACAGGCTGAGGAGCCTACCCTCGGAGGCTTCCTTGAGGAGGTAGCCCTCTACACAGAGGCTGACCGCGACGACGGAAGCGATGACAAGGTAACTCTCATGACCATTCACTCCGCAAAGGGTCTGGAGTATGACAATATATTCGTAGTGGGCATGGACGACGGTATCTTCCCCAGCTCACGCTCCTTCGACAGCGAGGACGACATGGAGGAGGAAAGACGTCTTGCTTACGTCGCCATCACCCGTGCCAAGAAGCGCCTCTACCTTACCAACGCCAGCCAGCGTATGATATTCGGTCAGACACAGCGCAATGTCACCTCACGCTTCATGCGCGAGATAGGCAGTGAGCTCATCGAAAAGCATGACAATGCCGCCGCTATGAAAAAGCACCTTGAGGAGAACGACAAGTCCGTTACCGAGGTTCGCTCGGCAACTCTCCAGCAGCAGCTCGCAAGAAGCAAAAAGGCAAGCTCAGCTCCCAGAGAAGCAGTTACATATACCGCAGGAGAAAAGGTATCCCACAGCATTTTCGGCGAGGGCGTTATAGTTTCCGTAACTCCCATGTCCAATGATTCCATGCTGGAGATAGCCTTCGACAAGGTGGGCACAAAGAAGATAATGGCAAATTACGCAAAGCTTAAAAAGCTCTGATATACAGGAAGTGATTTTATGAGAAAGACCAAGATAGTATGCACTATAGGTCCTGCCACCGATGACGAGAATATCATGCGCGAGCTCATGCTGGCAGGCATGAATGTTGCACGTTTCAACTTCTCACACGGAGACTATGAGACCCACGAAAAACGATTCCGCGTTATCGAAAAGCTCAGAAAGGAGCTTGACCTCCCCGTAGCTACCCTCCTCGATACAAAAGGACCCGAGATACGTCTGGGCAAGTTCGTTGACAACAAGCCCGTAGAGATACACGACGGCGACACCTACACCCTCACCACCGAGGATGTGCTGTGTGACGACAAGGTGGGAAGCATCAGCTTCAAGAAGCTGCCTCGTGACGTCAGCATGGGTACAAGGATACTCATAAACGACGGCGTTATCGAGCTCCTTGCGGAAAAGGTCACCACCAACGAGATAGTCTGCCGCGTAGTTCACGGCGGTACCCTCTCCAACAACAAGGGCATAAACGTGCCCGGAGTAAAGCTGTCAATGCCCTACCTCAGCGAAAGGGACATGGACGACCTTGAATTCGGCTCAAAGATGGGCTTCGACTTCATCGCCGCCAGCTTCGTCCGCACAGCTGCGGATATAAACTACCTCAGGAAGTTCACACAGAGCCTCGGCTGGTTCGACGTAAGGATAATCGCCAAGATAGAGAACACCGACGGCGTCGAGAACATCGACGAGATACTCGAGGCTGCCGACGGTATAATGGTAGCCCGCGGCGACATGGGCGTCGAGATACCCTTCGAGCAGATACCCGCTATACAGAAATCACTTATCAAGAAGGGCTACAACGCAGGAAAGCAGGTCATCACGGCTACACAGATGCTGGAGTCCATGATAACCAATCCACGTCCTACCCGTGCGGAGATAACCGACGTTGCAAACGCTCTCTATGACGGCACCAGCGCTATCATGCTGTCGGGTGAGACCGCCGCAGGCGCTTACCCTGTGGAGGCTGTAAAGACCATGGCTCTCATCGCAGAGACCACTGAGAACAACATAAACTACAAGGCTCGCTTCTCCTCACGACGCGCCGACCAGAACGGCACCGTGGCTGAGGCTATCGCCCATGCTACGGTAACAACTGCCCATGACCTCAACGCAAGGGCTATCATCACAGTATCTCTCGGCGGACAGACAGCGAGACTTATCTCAAAGTACCGTCCAAGCTGTCCCATAATCAGCTGTACCATGAGCGAGGTGGTATGCCGCCAGATGAACATGAGCTGGGGCGTTATACCTTTCATAATCGACGAAAAGACCAATACCGATGACCTGTTTGCCGCAGCTGTTGAGGCTGCCGAGTCCCACAGACTCGTAGAGGACGGGGATCTTGTGGCTATCACCGCAGGAGTTCCTCTTGGCGTATCGGGTACCACCAACCTTATGAAGGTGGAGAAGATCGGCGGCAAATAATATTTAAAATGGGGTAATTGCGCCTTTGCTAAAAGGCGCAGAATATATTTTATAAACATGATATAAGGAGAAATAAAAATGCCAGTACAGAAAAGAAGCAGAATATTTGAGATCATCATTGCAATACTGATGATAAGACCGACATTATCGATATTATCCGACCTTTATTCTTATGACAGCGGTGATATGATAAGCGGTTTATTCAGACAGAACGCTCCGATCTTTTTCATCACAGCATCGGCAGCTATACTCATCATCACCCGCAAGTACGACCGTTTATGGGCAAAGCTCCTCTTAGGGATCTCTATTGCCGTTTTTGCCTTTTCAGAGAGAAACAGGACCTATTTTGATATTAAGTTTGTCGGAAAATATATAAAAAGCTGCATCGATCATTTTACTATTGACGGTATTTTCATATTGTTCACGTTCTATCTCACGATAGCCATGGGAATAATTATCCTTCTTATGATGTTCGGAGTTATAAAATGGAAAAACAGGACCAAGCTGCTTATCTATCTTTATGTAATTGCAGGCATTGCAGCTGTCGGAACACTGGCGTTTTCTTCGCGCAGCTTTACTGTAATGCTGTACCTTTTACTGACCTGTTTCATTTACGAATTGCAGGAAAAGTCCGAACGCACAGCCCTTATCGGCTGGGCAGGAGCCGTTACAGGAGCAGCCTCAGAGCTGTTTTTTGAGTATTATACCAGGTACTCCGTGAAGGTCAATAGTACCGATGATATTCTTGATTACCTGAATGCAGGAAGGCAGAACGAAACTATACGCTGCCTGATATTTGCAGCTGCGATCATTCTTATCCCCCTTATTGTCTTTGAGAGAAAGTCTCCCCTTGAAAAAGTGGTATCTCCTGTTATTACCGACATCAAAGATGAAGATGAAGACGAGTCCGACCATAACGACTGACCGTCTTTTGCTCCGCCGCTGACTGCGAAGGACGGAGACCTGTTGGCTATCACCGCAGGTGTTCCTCTGGGCGTATCGGTAACCACCAACCTTATGAAGGCGGAGATGATCTGCGGCAAATAATAAAAATTAGGTGATCACGCCTTGAATGGTGTGATCATAATAACATAATATAAAAGGGGATTTAAAATGAATATCACAGTAAAAAAGCGTACAAGGATCGCGGAGATCATTGTCGGAATAGTTCTTATCTGCTTTTCTGTTATGAGCTTCCGCAGTTTCTGGCTGATTTATTTTCCGGATATGAGCTATTTCAGGCTCAGGATAACGCCCTATCTGCTGATCCCTGTACTTTCAACATTGTTCAGGATACTGCTTGCCGTAATGCTCATGTTCAGGCTGTATCACTCTCTGCCTGTAAAGATCCTATACTGTATAACGGTGCCGGGATTGCTGCTCAACAGCCGCGGCGGCAGTATACTGCTGGGTTATTTCTTTGAGCCCTATTCGGTTTTCACTGCGTCAGGCTCATATTATGAAAATCATGACCTGATATTGTTCACTGATATACTCATGTTCCTTCTTGTACTGGCAGCAGCTGTCGTAGCTTTTCTGACTATGAACAGGAATATAGTATGGAAGTCAAGGAAACATCTCCTTATCTATACCTATGCCATTACAGGCTTATATATGGCGCAGTCGCTCATCAGACTTCATGATTATTTTGCAGTCCTGCTCTTTATGCTCCCCTGCCTCATGCAGGACTATACCGTGAACAAGAACACAAAGGGCATCACAGGCTGTGCAGCCTTTGCATTAAAGCCCGTACTCCCTGCTGTCATCGGCTATTTTTATGCTCATTATTACGATGGCATGGCAAGCGGCTTCTCATACATCACAACGGGCAAGAGCAATATTTCATCAAACGGCAGCGAACAATACATATTATTTATGGCCTGTCTGAATATTCTCCTTGTCCTCCTCACTCCTCTCATGCTCTTTGAGAGAAAGTGTACAGAGGCTGAGGACGTAGCTCAGGTAAAGAAGAGCAAGTCCGACGATGAAGAAGATGATGACGATGAGTACGACGAGGACGAATACGAGGACGATGAGGAAGATGAAGATGAGTCCGACGATAACGACTGACCGTCTTTTGCTCCGTCCCCTGACCCTCGATGACGCCGAGGCTGCCTTTGAGTGGACAGGCGACGAGAGAGTGGCAAGGTACATGATATACTCCACCCACGAAAACGTTGAGACCACAAGGGAATGGCTCCGCAGCATAGTCACCTCGGATACGCGCTTTGAGTTCGGCTTTGTCCGCAGGAGCGATGATAAGCTCATAGGCTCGGGCGGCATAAGGCTCCTTGAGGACGGCTTCTGGGAGTTCGGATACAACTTCCGCTTCGACTGCTGGGGCAAGGGCTATGCTACCGAAGCTTCAAAGGCTATGATCGACCATGTGCGCAGAAGCTTCGGCAATATAAAACTGAGAGCCGAATGTGCGGCTGAAAACACAGCCTCCGCTCATGTGATAGAAAAGTGCGGACTGCATTTTACGGGCTTCGGCGAGTACAAGAGCTATGACGGACTAAAAACATTCAGATCAAGGATATACCAATTATAAAGGCTACAATATGAATAACGCAAAAAAGAACCGATTTTCCGAGGCAGCCGTTGGCATACTACTGCTGGCTGCTTTTGCTTTGACACTGACAGGACATATCACAAACCGCTATTATCTTAACGGGCTCGGCATGATAAGGGAAGCAGTTTCAGCTGCCGCAGCACTGATGTTTATTATCGGCAAATTCAGAACACCGCCATGGAACAGGATAACAGGAGCGCTGTTTATTATCGCAGCAGCCGTGACCGCAATAACGTTCGTCAAGGCTCTGAAAACGTTAATAAGCACAGGCTTCGCCATATTCCGCTATGCACCGTTAATGATGACAGTATCCCTGATCCACTCCATATGCTTCATAGCAGGCGGCTTTATCTGCGCTTTTATTTATCTCGGAGTGATACACCCAAAAAACAGGCTGCTTTACACCGTACTGCTGTATATACTTATCATACTATCTGCGGCATCTCAGACGCTCAACAGATCGGGATTATACTCGGACATGATCATTGTATTCGGGCTGTGCTTTGCTCCCGAAAGCAGCGATACTCCTACAAAGCTTGGCAGGACCGGCAGAGCAGGGATATGGATATTCTGCATAATGTCAGTTATTCTGTTTTTCTCCTCGATATACGTTTCCATGCTCGAATTCACAGCAATACATTACGAGTCAGGTGACTCTCCTTATGAACAAGCGGTGACAGCGGTCCTTGTTCTTGCCGCAGTGTTATATGCAGGCTTACTGCTCTCTCCTCTCAGTCTCGGAGACAAGAGGTTCGGCAGTAATAATGATCACGATGAAAATAAATCACGAAAGGAAGAATTATCATGATAAAGCACATAGTTATGTTCAAATTAAAGGAAGCCGAGGGCAGAAGCGAGTACGAGAACGCTGTTGAAGCTCAGAAGCGCTTCGATAACGTCATCGCTAACGTAAAGGAACTGAAAAAGGGCGAGGTAGTCATCAACTCCAAGGACGCTCCCGAGAGCAACTACACCATCGCTCTCATCTGCGACTTCGACACAATCGACGACCTGAACGCATATCAGGTCCACCCCGCACACCTTGAATTCGGCAAGTTCATCGGAACTGTAAAGACCGACAGAGCCTGCATAGACTACGAATGCTGATGATCGTCCCCGTGGCACGCAGCACGGGGATATCATATATTTAATACCCGAAAAGGGAGGTAGAAAACATGGTAAATGTAAAAGGCAGATGGGCACTCATTACAGGCGCAAGCCGCGGACTCGGCTATCTTGCAGCCATAGAAATGGCTAAGCTGGGCTGTAATCTGGTGCTCCACAGCCGCACCGAGGAGCACTGTGCAAAGGTGCTCGGCGAGGTGAAGGCTCTGGGCGTTGACGCTTATGTTGTCACCGCAGAGCTTTCAGACATGGAACAGGTGGAGGCGATGTGCAGAGCTATCGACGAGAGAGGGACAAAGCTCGACATCATCCTCAACAACGCAGGTCTTCAGATAGCCTACAGAACGGAATATCTCACCACACCTGCATCTGATTATGACATCAGCTTCAGGATCAACACCACCGCTCCCATGATGATCTGCTATCATTTCCTTCCCGGTATGAAGGAAAGAGGCTTCGGACGAATAGTCAATACCACCAGCGGTATCGACCTCGAACCCGAGCAGGCAGGCTATTCCGCAGCAAAGGCTGCACTCAACAAGGTAACACGCGACCTTGGCAAGAACTACGAAGGCACTGACGTAACCATCAATCTCACTGACCCCGGCTGGTGCAGAACAGACCTTGGCGGTCCCAACGCTCCCAACTCTCCCGAAAGCGCTATCCCGGGAGTTATCGTGGGCGCATTCGTGGACGACAAGAAGTGCGGACGCATCTTCGCTGCACAGGAATTCAGCGGCATGAGCCTTGTGGAGGCTGTTGCAAAGGCTGAAAAGCAGGCAGGAGTATATTGAGCTGACACATAACGGCAAGGGCGGCATTGCCGCCCTGCTGATTTTTTTTCTGTTTGATAAAGGGGGAACAGTATGAAGATAGGAAAACTGAAGGAAGTCAATATAAGAGAGCTATGGGCGCATGAGCAGTATGACTTCTCCGCATGGCTGGCTAAAGAGGAGAACATCGAACTCCTTAACGAAAAAATCGGTCTCACTTTAGTTGATATAAATACGGAAGCTTATGTAGGCTCCTACAGATGTGACATTGTTGCAGTTGATGAAACTACGGGTATCAGGGTGATAATCGAAAATCAGCTTGAAAACTCCAATCACGACCACCTCGGAAAGATAATCACCTATGCTTCGGGCTTGGACGCAAAGGTCATCGTGTGGATAGTCAAGGAAGCAAGAGACGAACACCGAAGCGCTATCGAATGGCTCAACAACAATACCGTTAAAGATATAAATTTCTTCTTAATTGAGCTCCATGCTTACCAGATAGGCAATTCGGACTATGCCCCCATGTTTCAGATAGTTGAACAGCCAAACGATTTCATAAAAGAGCAAAAAGGCAATAAATCAACTGATACAATGAATAAAAGCCAATCAGAAAGGCTTGAATTCTGGACGCAATTCAATGACCATGTAATCAATCGAGGGAAACCATTTCCTATCCGTAAAGCAGGAACTGCTCATTGGTATGATGTGTCCATTGGCACCAGCGAAGCAAAAATAAGCATTGCCTTGGTAAATAAGGACTCGTTTATAAGCGTTGAATTATATATCTATGACAACAAAGCTTTATTTGACAAGCTTTATGAGGAACACGATTATATTCAAAAAGAACTCGGATTTGATTTGAATTGGTATAGGCTGGACAATTCCAAAGCAAGCAGAATTCAGTCAAAGATTGACGGTTTGAATTTCGACGACCACAGCAACTATGATGCGCTTATCGAAGAAGCCATCGATAAGGTTCTGATAATGCGCGACGTATTCAAAAACAGGCTGAAATAAGTACACTATAAGGAGAAACCATGAACATCGAAGAATGTATGAGCTTCATAAACTCCTACAGCAAGTCGGGGGGCAGGATAACGGACCTCTCCCGCGCGAGGGAGCTTATGAAACGTGTGGGCGACCCACAGGAAAGACTGAAATTCGTTCATATCGCAGGCACCAACGGTAAGGGCTCCACCCTTGAATATATCGCCAACGCCCTGCAATTCTCGGGCTATAAGACGGGAAAGTTCACCTCTCCCTTCGTGCTGCGCTACACCGACAGGATACGCATCAACGACGACGAGATAGATGAGGAGTCCCTCTGCGATATCGCGGATTTCGTAAAGGAGCGCATCGGTGACGCGGCTTATTCCCAGTTTGAGATAACAATGGCGATAGCCATGCTGTGGTATGAGCGTGAGAAGTGCGACATAGTGGTGCTGGAAACGGGTATCGGCGGCACTCTTGACTCCACCAACGTCATACCGCCTCCACTGCTCTCGGTCATAACCTCCATTTCCCTCGACCACACGGCTCTGCTGGGCGATACTGTTGAGGAGATAGCCTCCCACAAGGCAGGCATAATCAAGAGCGGCTCGGCAGTCATACTCTCCGAGGACAATCCCGACAGTGTCCGCGAATTAGTTCGCGAGACTGCGGAAAGAGTTGGCGCGGAGCTTATCCCCTGCGAGGACTGTCCCCCCTACGGTGACGGCGGACTTTTCTCACCTTTCAGGTACAGAGGTATAAAGCTTACTCCTGCAATGGCAGGAATACACCAGAAGTACAACGCACAGACTGCCATAACCGCCTGTATTTATCTCAGGAGCAAGGGATTTTCTGTCAGTGACAGCTCCATTATCCGCTCTGTTGAGACCACTCAGGTACGCGGCAGGGTGCAGTACATAGACGGCGAGCCCCCTGTATTGGTGGACGGCGGACACAATCCCGCAGGTGTGGGAATGTTGTCTCTCATGCTTATGTACCTCAGTACAAGGGGCAAGAAGATATACACCGTCATGGGCATGGTGGACTCAAAGGACTATGTGGACTGCGTAAAGAAGATATCGGGTCTCTCCGACAGGTTTTTCGCAGTGGACGGATTTGCTCCCAACGCAGTATCAGCGGAGACTCTTGCTGATATCGCAAGCTTCCGCACGGAAGCCGAATACGGAAGCCTTGCGGAGTGTGCCGAAAAGGCAAAGGCGCTTGCCCGCGAAAACGGCGGAGTTGCCGTTATCTGCGGCTCGCTGTATCTTGTGAGCGAGTATTTCAATACAGTGCAGTGATAAGTGAACAATTGAAGCCCGACTATACTCATATAATAAAAATTGCCCCTGAGCATTTCAAAGCGCTCAGGGGCATTGTTTTTATACAGTTAACAAGCTAAATCATAATTTAGCTTTGCTGAATTCCTATTTGAGCCGTCAGCCATTAGCCGTTAGCATAATGTAGGGGACGCCGCAGCTAACAGCTGCACGTACCCTCTGTCAGCTTTGCTGACATCTCCCTACACTGTAGGGAGTCACTCGGCGTCCCGAAAAATTCGTATTATAGTGGTGACTATCATCCGCTCAATCAAGGGACGCCCTCACTTGCAGGGCGTCCCCTCTCAAAAAACAGTCCACCGGACTGTTTT
>JAFWTA010000042.1 GCA_017519145.1 Ruminococcus sp. | reverse complement strand
CTACCACCACTACAAGCACTACCACCACTACTACAAGCACTACGACCACAACCACCACAACAACGACTACAACATCGACAACTACGACTACATCTGCAACTGCCACAGAGGCAGCTCAGTCCGCAGAAACTACCACCTGCCCCATAGTTCTTAACTCCTCAGCTCGTCAGGTCATCCTGCGCAAGGGAATAGCTCCCAAGGACATAGTTTCCTCCGCAGAGATAGACGGCGAAGAACTGGAGCCCGCAGACCTCAGCTTCGGCAGCTCCGGCGAGCCCGAGCTGGAGTTCCGCAGGATAGATGACACTTTTGTATGTACCGTAAGCCTTTACCTCGGCGACGAGCTGCTGGCTTCTCCGTCAGTCGCCACGATCCTCAAAGGCGATGTCAATATGGACGGACAGGTCAACGCTGTTGACGCCAGCGCTGTCCTGAGCTGCTATGCAAAGCTTTCGGTGGGAAGCAGCTACAGCTTCACCGACTCGGAAGATGATGGCGGTATCATGGAGCGGCTCGCCTATCTTGCCGCAGATATCGACACGGAATCCGCAACCATGTGCAGCGAGCCTGACAGCAAGATCGACAGCACGGACGCCTCTCAGATACTGGCGTATTACTCGCTGCTCTCAGTAGACAAAAAACCCATGTGGGATTAAAACAGAGATACCCCTGAGTGATCAGAAGATCCCTCAGGGGTAGTTTTTTGTGTATGCAGTTTTTCAGTCGCTCCAGAAGCCGTGAGTATTTTTGCCGCCTCTCCTGACACTGCTGCTTTCGGGCTCCTCGGGAGCAAAGCCGCCAAAGTCCGGCACTCCGTCGAATTTCTGCACAGATGGCGAGCTGTCGAAGCTCTGCTCAGGAGCCGCACTCACACTATTATCAGTGGTTTGTCCCGAGAAAAGGTCATCCATTGTCCTATTCCCGTCGCTGAAGTTATAGTTCCGGCGCTGCTGCTGTTCTGTAGACCGGCGCATAGCTTTCTCCATCTCCATGTCGATGCGCAGCTGCTCCGCAAAATCAATAGACCTGCTGCCGCTGATATCTCCGAGATATACGTTGTTGCGCTGCATTTCGCCGCGCTTCTCGCGTCTTTCATCGGCGATGTAGTCAGCTGCCGCAACTGCTCCCTCAAAGAGCAGGTCAAGTAATCCATAACGTCTCATAGTTATACCCCTTTCGATATATTCCATATCATTAGGACCGTCCCCACGGTCTGTGCCACTATTATAACATAAAAGCATTATAATTGCAAGGGGCGCGGAGAAAAACTGCCGTTTTATGATACTTTGCCGCGAAACAGCCTGCGGGGGCTCCCCGCTTATAACATAAAAGCGTTATAATTGCAAGGGGCGCGGAGAAAAACTGCCGTTTTATGGTACTTTGCCGCGAAACAGCCTGCGGGGGCTCCCCGCTTATAACATAAAAGCATTATAATTGCAAGGGGGCGCGGTGTAAAAGTTCATATGTGACAGTATTATAACGCGAAAAAGGGGGCGCAGGCTCTGCGCTTATAACATGAAAGTCTGAAAAAAGCAATAGGGAGAATAGTTGTGAGTGAATAGTGACGGTATCGCCATCATAACTATGAACTAAGCACTAACAGCTGATCACTCAATCCGACTGCTTTCGTCAGGTGACTGCATCTGCCACGGTTGACAATTTCTCCCGTATAGTGTATAATTTTATGCAGACAGGAGATGATATTATGCGCTCAAAAGGTACTAAAACTATTGCCGAGAACCGCAAGGCACGCCACGACTATTTTGTACTCGAATCCTATGAAGCAGGCATTGAGCTTGTGGGTACAGAGGTAAAATCCATTCGTCAGGGCGGCGTAAATCTCAAGGACTCATGGTGCTCCATCGACAAGGGCGAGCTTTTCGTCCGCGGAATGCACATCTCCCCCTATGAAAAAGGCAATATCTTCAACCGCGACCCCATGAGGGTCAGAAAGCTCCTCATGCACAAACGCGAGATAAATAAACTCTACGGAACTCTCAAGCAGGAGGGACTTTCCCTCATTCCCCTCAGCCTTTATTTCAAGGATTCACGAGTAAAAATGCAGCTTGGGCTCTGCAAGGGCAAGAAGCTCTATGATAAGCGTGCGGACATCGCAAAGCGCGACGCAAACCGTGAAATAGACCGCAATCTCAAATCACGCAACAGATAAGGAAGTGTACTCAATGCTGACACCGCAGCCGCTGCAAAAAGGCGACAAGGTCGCTGTGATATGTCTTTCCAGCGGCGTTATCGGCGAGCCATACTGCGCCCACGAAAAGGAGCTGGGCGAGAAAAAGCTCCGTGAAATGGGGCTTGAGCCCGTGTTCACAAGACACGCTCTCAAGGGTGCTGACTTTATCCTCACCCACCCCGATGCCCGTGCCGCAGACCTTAAAGAAGCCTTTCTTGATGACTCGGTAAAGGGCATTATAACTTCCATCGGCGGTATCGAGACCTTCCGTACCTTCCCCTATCTCATGGAGGACGAGGAGTTCATAAACGCTGTAAAGCAGCACCCCAAGTTCTTTCTGGGCTTTTCCGATACCACCAACAACCACCTCATGTTCCACAGACTGGGCTTGCAGACCTTCTACGGACAGGCTTTCATGTGCGACATTGCCGAGCTTTCGGGAGATATGCTCCCCTACTCAAAGGCACAGTTTGAGAGCTGTTTTGCACCATATCACGGCAGGAAGATAACTCCCTCCGACCTGTGGTATGAGGAGAGAAAGGACTTCTCAGCCGCCGCTGTGGGAACTGCTCCCGTTTTGCACAAGGAGGAGCACGGCTATGAACTGCTGCAGGGCGCTCCCGTATTTGAGGGCGAGCTGCTGGGCGGCTGTATCGACAGCATGGGCGAAATGCTCATGGGAGGAAATGCAGAGCGGTTCGACAGTGCCCACGATGACCGGTTCAAGGCTTGCCCGCAGCTCAGAGAGGACTTTCTGAGACAGGCTGAGATAACAAGGAAATACAACATCTTCCCCGCTGCCGAGGAGTGGAAAGGTAAGATACTTTTTGCCGAAACAAGCGAAGAAATGCCGCCTCCACAGCGGCTGAGAGAGCACCTTGATGCCATGAAAGCACAGGGAGTTTTCAACAATATAAACGGAATAATCATTGGAAAACCAATGAATGAGTTATACTATGAGGAATACAAGGAAGTATGGCGCGATGCAGTGAACGATCCGCAGCTTCCCATACTCTGCAATGTCAATTTCGGTCATGCAGCTCCGAGAGCTATACTCCCATATGGAGCTATGGCGCGTGTTGACGCAGAAAAACAGGAAATAACATTGCTGTAACCAATAGCAAGGAGCTGATCGAGTGATCTCCCTCGCCTCTGCCGATGCAAGGCTCGCAAGCAACATACCTTGGAAGAGATCATAGGGATCACAAACAGGCTTGTGCTCGGCGGAATGAAAGGCTTTTTCAAATGAGTTGAAGTGATATGAATAGGGATCCCCGAGCCTCTCAGCCCGGGGATCGCCTTATATATCTGAAGAATAATAATGCCCCCTGCTCTGAGGGGGACGTTTTTTTTGGGGGCAGAAATGGACATTATTGCATTTTGCTGTCCCATGTGATATAATAGCATTATGCAGAATAGTATAGATAAAACATCTAACTATCCCAAGAGCACAAAAACCGTCCAATAAAGCCGATGAAGATACTCCTGCGGCGATCTATAAGAGTCACGGGAGTATCATTTCTATGTCGTGAAGTGCGGCATGGCAGCTGTTTGGAGGTTGTATTTTCATGTTGAGAAAGGATAAGTTTTATGAGAAAAAAGGCAATTGCTTTTACGGCAGCTGTAATCATCTGCTTTGGCAGCGGCAGCGGTCTGTACGCAGGAACGCAGGGAGCCGGCAGTTCTCAGGTCTGCGCGGCTGCTGAGAATGATCCGGCTGTATCCGACGATTATGCCGATGCACCGCTGTTTGATGATACCAAGGTGCATACCGTCAATATCATAATCACGGACGAGGAATGGAAGAAGATCGATGAAGCCACCTCAGAGAACAAGGAGTATGCGGTATGTGATGTTGAGATCGACGGAGAGCTTTTCAAAAATGTTGCACTTAAAGCCAAGGGACATTCTTCACTTAGCTTTGCAAAGGGCAGAAAAGACCGAACCAAGGATCGTGTCGGTTTGCGCATCAATTTCAGCAAGTACGATGATAATACGACCTATCACGGGCTTGATAAGCTGTCACTTAACAATTTTGCAGCTGATGTTACCTGCATGAAGGACTATATCGCTTATAATATGATGAGCGATATGGGAGTTGCTTCTCCCCTTTCAAGCTATACCGTCGTACAGAAAAACGGCGAGGATCTTGCACTTTTCCTTGCTGTCGAGGACATTGACAAGAGCTTTGCGGTCAGAAATTACGGTGACGCAGAGGTAGACTTTTACAAGCCTGAATCCGAAGCAGCTGCAAAGCA
Organism: Ruminococcus sp.; assembly: GCA_017519145.1. Taxonomy (GTDB): domain Bacteria; phylum Bacillota; class Clostridia; order Oscillospirales; family Ruminococcaceae; genus Ruminococcus. The sequence goes on along the minus strand of JAFWTA010000042.1, from coordinate 20,653 downwards.
GTCTGACTTGGAAGCAGTTTTGCAGGTGTTCTCCGGCAACAAATATGCCGACCTCGACAAGACCGACCGTGTTGAGCCATGGTGCGATATCTCTGCAAAGATGCACCCCGAGGCTCTGAAGGATGCCACCTGCTGCCGATGGATAGACGATAAGCCTGCTTCATATCAGAATATATGGGATTCCGACGAACTGGAATGCACTGATGAGGACAAAACGGTCATGATAGACTGCCTGAACAAGCTGAACAACGGCACTGAGGAGGAAGCTCTCTCAGTTCTTGACACAGATCAGCTCATGAGATACTGGGCTGTTCACGGCTTCATGAATAACTATGACAGCATCGTGGGCAAGGCGCGCGCATGGAACTTCTATCTGTGCGAGAATAACGGCGTTCTTTCCTATATCCCGTGGGATTACAACGAATCCTTCGGAGGAATGGACACAAGAGTGGTCATAAGGGACGTTTTCGGAGATATTGCCCTCGATACTGCGCATACAGGTCTTGACAATGTCATGTCAGCTGAAAAAGACCTTATCAATATGCCTATCGACAATCCTAACCGCGTCGGAGGCACCGAGCTGCTTCCTATGCTGCACAAGTGGATAAGCAGCGAGGAGCATCTGGAGCAGTACCATGAGATATGCAGGGAGCTCACAGACCTTGAGGAGCAGTATAAAAAACTGACCTCACAGACTGAAAGCATCATAACGCCTTATGTGAAGAAGGGGCTCACATTCTATACAGAGGAACAGTTTAATGATGCCATGAAGAACATGGATCTTTATATGAAGTACCGTTTCGAGTCATACAGAAAGCAGGTAAACGGCGAAACTCCCTCAACATGGGAGGGACAGAAGGAACAGCCTGATACGCTCATAGAGCCTGAGGGACTTGAACTCTGCAAAATGGCTTCTGCAACTAATATCATAGGCTGTCCTCCCGCACAGGTGCTTAATCCACTGATAAATGCCTATCTTGGCAAAGACCCGGACAGGAGCGCCGAGCACTTTGCCGATCTTATCCTTACATATTTCAGGACCCCTGTTTCCATGTTCGACAAGGTGCCGATACTGATACAGTATCCCTCCTGCCGTAAGGAAGCTGTGAAGATCATGCACCGCAAGTATGGAACGGCAAGTATGTTTACCGTACAGGGCGGACCTCCTGCGGGCGCACAGGGCGGACCTCCTGCAGGCGCACAGGGCGGACCTCCTGCGGGTGTACAGGGCGGACCTCCGTCAGATGCTGATTCTCAGCAAGCAATAAATGCAGATGCTGAATAAGGAGGCAAGAACAATGAAGAAAAAAATATGTATCTGTATTGCAGTGTTAATGATAACGATCAGCGCTTACGGCTGCTCGGACTCCAAAAAGAATGACGTTCCGGATAAAAATATACCTGCTGTGACCGAAGCTGCCGAAAACACCACTGAAAACAATGCCCCACCGCAGGAAGTTCCTCCTGAGGTGGAATTTGACCTTGACGCAGAATATGATGAATCAAAATACCTGCATTATGTGGATATGCCGGACTGCACTCCCACAACTGCGGATGAAGAGGACTTCAGAGGATTATGGGAAGCCGATGTCATGACAAAGGACAACATCGCTTATGACAGCATATGCGGCGTTCCCGTATATGCCACAGGTCATCTTGTGATAGATGAGGAAGGCAGCGGAAAATTCATAAACATTGACCCTGCTGTAATAAGCAGCAAACCTCAGGGCGGTGCTCCCAATGCTGCCGTACAGGGTGATGCTCCTCAGGCCGCAGCCCAGACAGGTCAGAGCGGCTCAGAAGCTGATGAGACAGAGCTTCCTATGACATATACCTTTGAGAACGGCGCTCTGAACGCCTCTGTGACTATCCCCACAGGACCGCCCAAGAGCGTACAGGCAGCCGGCGGCGCAAGTGAAGCTTCCGCAGTTCAGGGACCTCCTCCGATACAGATGCTTCTGCAAATGACAGATGACGGAAGGATACTTGTCAGCTCTGCCGAGGCAGACGGCACTGTGACCTCAGCATACTACAAGAAGGTCGATTCCTTCAAGGAGTTTGACTGGAGCTCAGTTCATTTTGACTTTGCTGCAGCATACGCAAAATAAAAGCGAAAAAAGGTCCTGAATGCGGTATAATTCACGCAGATGCGCTGATCTGTGCATGCACAATATAATATGTACGCTTCATGGATAATTAACGCTTCCCGACCGCATTCTTAACTTCATATTTCTAACGCTAAAAAAGGAGACTGCTTTTGCAGTCTCCTTTTTTGATCTATCACAGAATACTATCATGAAGTGCCGTCAGAATAAGCTGCATATCCATGCTGCAAGTGCAGAAGCCGCAGGAAAAATCACAAGCAGCTTTAATAGCTGGCTTTTAAGGTTATATCCGTATTTTCTCCCATTGTATACTCCTTCTGTTTCGGGGAAGTAATACTGGAAAAATCTGAATCTGCACAGAAGGAACCAGTCAAAGCAGATCATATCATAGGCTTTGTAAATGGTAAATATTGAAACGAACCTCAGAAAAAACTGAAGAAATGTATAACCGCTTCTGAAGCCGTCCCAGATCGCTGTAATACCGACACCTGCGATCATCAGCAAGCTGAAGATCATAAGTGTCCAGCCGATCGCTCTGGCTCCGTAAAACAATTCGTTTTCTCTTGGACGCAGCAATTCCTGCGCCTCCTTTGGTGCAGATGAAAAGAATGATGTATTTTGAATAAACGCAACTGCGGACAGCAGCATCAGTGATATCGCAGCACAAAACACAATAGCAAGAAAAATAGTTAACAGCATACACATCCACCTCTATTCCATGCCTTTCAGAACTTCTACCATGTCTATCTTCTTTATCCTGCGTGAGAAAAGGAAGCTGACGAGTACGGAGACAGTCATAACAAATATTGCCGAAATAATATATGTTGACGGTGCCAGATAACACGGCCAGTCCACTGAATCGCCGTTTGAGTCCATCATAGCCTGTAACGGCACCCGTCCGAGAGGCAGTCCGCATATCACTCCGATCACGGACAGCCAGAGATTCTGCGTGGAAAGAAGTCGGCGTACCGCACTGCTTTTAAAGCCGAGCACTTTAAGAGTCGCAAATTCCTTTTCACGTTCATTGAACGAAAGATTTCCCGAATTATAGAGAACTATCACTATCAGCAGAACCGAGAATATCACCATGAAATACACAAGAAGATTCATTATCTCCATCATCTTGTCAAAAGCTTCTATCAGATCTTTCATGCTGTGAACAGCGGAAACGCACTCATTATCGGCAGCTTTTTCGCAGTTGTTTTTTGATACCAGCATGATCGGTCTGAATGTCATGCCTGCCTTTTCATAGTCCTCACGAAGCATGGTGATGCCGGTTATATTGGGGTGGCGGGAAATTAGCCCGATCCTGCTTTCGATCCATTTATTGCCTGTTGCCGTTTTCCAGTACACCTTGTCACCCTCGGACAGTCCAAGCTTTTTCGCCTGTTTCATGGTAAGAGCGACCGTTCCTTCGGGAATGGGTGTAGTATTCAGATCTGTGTCAGATACGCAGTAAAGCTGTTCTCCCTCGGTAACTGCAAGTTTGCAGCTTATGATACCGTCGGAAGTCGGATGATCCTCTGCAGCAACGGATACAGCCTCCATAGCGATGAGTTCGCCGTCAGTGTCGATTTTCAGCTTCTCAGCCTGTTCGGAAGTACAATTGTCATTCAGGATCACCTGATACTCATAATTCTGAATATCACGGAAATACCAGTCACGGACATAATCGACCGTATCATATGCGCCAAGTCCCAGCTCCATTATCATCATGCCCATGCAGGTGCCGAAAACGCCCATAAACGCACGCATTTTCGAGCGCGATATATCGCGGAGGTTATATCTTGCATTGAAGCTCAGCTTGTTCCAGAAAGGCAGCTTCTCAAATATGCACGGTTTAGCAGTTTTGGCAGCCGCCGGTCTGAGTGCCTCTGACGGATGTATCTTCAATATCTGCTTGCAGCTCAAATACGAAGTTCCTGTGCATATCAGAACAAGAACTGCCGCAACGAGAATACTCTTGCAGCCAAATCCGGGCTGCCAGTCAGGGATCGTGTAGAACCGGCTGAACATATTGACCATGAGTCTGCCGAATGTCAGCACACCGAGAATAATTCCAAGGGCACAGCCTGCTACCGACAGCACAAAACTATAGCTGAGATAATGTAAAAGTATCTTCCGCTTTTTCATGCCGAGAGCGTTGAGCGTTCCTATCTGTGTTCTTTGCTGCGCTGTCATTCGTTTCATTGTGGTAATGATAACAAGAAGTGCGATCGCCACGAATACGAAGGAGAATATGTACGAAAAGGTGTCATGCTGTGCAAGCTCATCAGAAAGCTGATACCAGCCGCGAATACTGTTTCTGTCGGCGAAATAAGCGTAATTATCATCAAGTGCCTTTGCGATATCCTCCTCATAGCTCAGTGCCTTGCCGTCACAGGTAAATATTATCTCGTTATTGATGCGCATTTCCTCCGGCAGGACTTTCTGCGATAAATAGGCAAATCCTATGTTATGGAAGTCGGAATCCGTATCAGTGGAAGCACAGGCAAATTCGTATTCGGGAGTTACGATAAGTCCCTTGACTTCTTTTTCTATATCAAGTCCCATAGCATGGATAGTGAATTTGTCACCGACTTTTATATCCCATGTCTCAGCAAATCTGCTGAACAGCCACAAACCGCTCTCATCATCTGCATCAAAGTCAGCACCGTCAATTGTCCGCGGCACAGTTACATCTGCGTTGGTCTGAAAATAGCAGTACATTTCCGCAGTGTTGTATTTTTCATCTGCTTTTCCCAGCACCTCCGTGCGCCGCTGTACATCTTTGATACCGCTGATATCTGCTACTTTGTTTTCCTGTTCCTCACTGAAATCCGCACCGTATATCCAACCGTCAGCAAAATTGGAACTGCTTTCAAAATCGGTTCTTGCCTTGTTGCCGCCGATGACATTTGCCTGAAATCCTGTATAGCACCACATTGCTATCAGTGAAAGCAGCATGATCGAAAAGAACTGTGCAAAGTTTGCTTTGATATCACGGAGCATTTTACGTCTTAACATTGCCGCACCTCACCATTCGATCTCATTCACGGACAGCGGAGCATCATTTGTCTTTATCGACTTTATCCTGCCGTTTCTCATATGAATGATACGGTTTGCACACTTGGCGATATCCGCATTATGTGTAACAAGAATGACGGTATTTCCGTGTTCCGTTGAAAGCTTTTGCAGCATATCTATGACCAGCTTACCCGTTTCGGAATCAAGAGCGCCTGTGGGCTCATCGCCGAGGATTATCTTCGGATCCTTCGCAAGAGCTCTTGCAATAGATACTCTCTGCTGCTGTCCGCCTGACATCTGCGTGGGGAACTTGTTCTTCTGGTCGGCAAGTCCAACCCGCTCAAGCATAACATCTGCGCTGAGAGCAGACTTCTTTATATCCTTGACAAGAGCAACATTTTCATATGCCGTAAGTCCCGGGAGAAGATTATAGAACTGAAAAATAAATCCGATAGTATCAGCACGATACTCCGAAAGCTGCCTGTCGTTATATGATGATATTTCCTTGCCGTCAACGATCACCTTTCCCTCCGTCGGAACATCCATTCCTCCCAGCATATTCAGCACAGTTGATTTACCTGCGCCCGATTGTCCGAGAATTACAACAAATTCACCTTTTTCTATTGTGAAGCTGACATGGTCCACAGCAACTTGTTTTCCCTCCCCCTTACCATAAATTTTCACTACATCCTTGAATTCAACTGCCGTTGTCATTCCAATTCCTCCTGTATTTTGTTAGCTTTTACAAACTACAATATTTATTATAGCATATAATTGAAGATAAAGCAAGGGACGCGGCGTAAAAGTTCCCGAGAAGTCGAGCTTTACCGCGAGACAGGGGGCGGCGGCTCGCCGCTTATAGCATATAATTGCGAATAAAGCAAATGATTATAGAAATCGGCTGCGACATTTCACAGTCAGAGGTCACCTCCTTTATGAACTGAGGAAAATATTCATTTTGTCCACCAAGCACAATAATATCATGCTCTGTATCTTATTTTTCCATGGCAATTGCAGGAGTTTTTCTTTTCAGCACAAATGTTATATTTTTTCGCTCCATTTGGATTATTTAAGGTATATAAGAAAAGAACTGCTCTGCCGTTCCGGCTCAAAAGCAACATTGTTTAAGAAAATGTTATAATTATATAACGGATCTGCAAATTCATTTTATCCACCTCGCAATTTTTGGGCAATGTAAGTAAACAAATTATTATCAAACGGGCAATCAAAGTAAAAATATTGGTAAATTTCTTTGATGAACAGCAAGAAATTGCTGTTTTTCTGACCAAATCTTGCTGACAAATGGTCAAAAATTGCCGTCTTGTTAATAATTACTTTACAAATTAACTGTTTTATTGTATATTAACATCAAAGATTATAAACAATAATGCTAAACTAAGGGGAAGAAGATTGTATATTTTTAACTAACTGCTTCATAAGGAGGGATCGCAATTAAACACACGGTTTAGCGTAAAAAGAAAAAGGGAATTTAATTAAAAACAGGAGGGAATTATGAAATCACCACACAAAGCTCAGAAAGTTACGGGCGTTAAAAAGCGTTTTCTGAGACTCGGTACAGTTTTTGTACTGGCTATCTCAACTTTATCTTCAAGTCTGCTCACTCCGGCTTCAACACAGTCATCAGCAGCAGACAATACTATTAAAATAATGCCTCTCGGCGACTCCATCACTTACGGTATGGCAGATGAGGGAGGCTACAGAAAGTATCTCAGCTATTTATTGAAGCAAAACGGTTACACCAATGTTGATCTGGTGGGTCCCGAGGGCAAGGACAGCGCTTCATTCAATTACAACGGACAGACAGTTACTTACGATGACAATCACGCGGGCTACAGCGGATATACCATCACAAACCTTCCGGGCGGCTGGATGGGGCAGCTAAACGGCATACTCGAAACAATGCAGGGCGGAGACTATATAAAAAAGTATTCTCCCGACATTATCCTGCTCCAGATAGGAACCAACGATGTTTCAAACGGTCATCTTGACGGTTCTGAGGAAAGGCTCCACACTCTTCTCGATTATCTGAGAGAGAAAATGCCTGCCGACGGAAAGATATTCCTCACGACCATCCCCGATCTCGGAAACAGCTTCGGCGGAAACACCAACGGCGATATCGCCAAGTACAACGACCTTATCAAGAAAGTTGCAAACGAGTACAGCAGCAAGAACGTTATATATGCTGACATCCATAGTGTAATAGACGGCTCAAAGGATCTGGCTGACGGCGTTCATCCAAACGCAGGCGGCTATGAAAAGATGGGCAAATATTGGTTCAACACCATAAAAAGCTATCTCAGCGGCTCATCATCTCCAAGCACTCAGACTCCTGCCACAACTCAGGATCCCGCTCCATCAGGCTCGGATGAGATAACAACTCTTATCAGCAGTGATTTTGAGAGCGGTGCAGGCGGCTGGAGCGGACGCGGCGGAGCTTCCGTATCCGCAAGCAAGTCAGCTGCACACGAAGGCTCGGCTTCTCTTGAGGTCACAGGCAGAACTGCTTCATGGAACGGCGCTACCATCCCACTGGACTACTCATTCTCGGCAGGCAGCACATACGGCTTTGAAGCCTATGTAAGATACGACACGGGCACCGATGCCGACAGCTTCAAGCTCTCGCTCCAGTACAATGACGGCACCACAACACAGTACATGGATATCGCTAAGGGTGATGTCAAAAAGGGCGAATGGACAAAGCTTTCCAACGACAAGTTCACCATTCCCGCAGGCGCTTCGGATATGTCTTTCTACGTTGAGACCGAGAAGAGCACCATTGACTTCTTCGTTGACGACGTAAAGGTAACAGGCGTAAAGGGAGCAGCTCCTTCTATCCCATCAACCCCCTCGGTAACAACCACAGGCAAGCCCCAGCGCGGCGACCTGAACAAGGACGGCGTTGTGGACTCTCTTGACCTGATCCCTATGAGAAGACTGGCTCTGAAGTCGGAATTCGATAAGGATTCCCTCAAGCTGGGCGACCTTAATAATAATGATAAGATCGACTCTGAGGACATAAAGAAACTTACTTCATTCGTAAGAGGCGAGGATGTCGAGTTCCCGCCTACAACAATACAGGACGGTCCCGGGGACTATCCCAAGAGCTACGACTTCCCTGCTGTAAGCCAGCTGAAGAGCTCCAACGACGTTCCCGATCCCTTCATCTTCATGGACGGCTCAAAGGTACAGTCCGAGGAGGACTGGTGGAGACGTCAGGCTGAGATCAGCTGTATGTACGAATACTATATGTACGGCAAGTGGATCGACGGCTCGGACGATGAGACTTCTTACAAGATCAGCGGCAACAAGATGACTATCACCGTTAAGCGCAAGAGCACAGGCAAGACCGCTTCCTTCAACATGGTCATCAACAAGCCCGCAAGTGTACGCCATGAGGGCGGCGCTCCCGTTATCCTCGGTATGCACAAGGGTATCGCAGAGAGCACTGCTACCTCAAAGGGATATGCAGTTATCACCTATGATGCTGACGGTATGTTCTCAGCTCCCGGTACTGCACAGGACAACAACCAGCACAAGGGCGCATTCTACGACCTCTATCCCTACGGAAACAGCTTCGACACCCAGACAGGTGAGCTCATGGCATGGTCATGGGGTCTCAGCAGAACTCTCGATGCTCTCTATGCAGGCGCTGCAAAGGAACTGAACATCAACCCCGAGAACGCTATCTGTACAGGCGTTTCAAGATACGGCAAGGCAACAGCTGTCTGCGGTGCTTTTGAAAAGCGCTTCAAGATGTGTGCTCCTTCATGCTCGGGTGCAGGCGGTATCGCTTTGTATCGTTATATGTCTCAGGGCAAGACCTATGACTTCAGCTCAAAGGGCGCATCAAGCTCATACAGATACACCGAGAACGAGCCTCTCGGAAGTCTCCAGGCTTCAGGCGAGCAGGCATGGTTCAACGGAAAGTTCATGGAATTCAGAAACGCAAATCAGTTCCCCATGGATCAGCATATGCTGGGTTCACTCTGCTGCGATCCCGACAGATACCTTTTCATCATCGGCTCTTGCGTTGGTGAGGACTGGGTAAATGCTCCTTCAATGTGGATGAGCTACTGCGGCATGAGACACATCTGGGATTACGTTGGTCTCAGCGATCACCTTGCTATCAATATACATAAGGAAGGTCACGCTGTAATCGCCGAAGACGTTGAGAAGATGATCCAGTTCTTCGATTACCACGTTTACGGTATCCAGCCCAAGATGGATCTCAAGGAGCTCCAGACTTCAGTATTTGAGCTTCCCAAGAACAAGGATCCCTATCAGGATACATTTACATCTAAATGGCTTTATTAATAGAGACATTTAACTACTGTAGAAAACTTCTGCATAAAACGTTATAGTTTCCACGCTTTTAAGGTTAGTTTAAGATTATTTTAAGAATTATTTATTATTATGTAATCATCTATTAATAATAGTCACCATACTATTTAGGAGGATGATTGAAATGAAAAAGAAAAGTTTACTGGCAGGTATCATGTCTGCCTGTATCCTCAGCTCGGCAGCCGTGGCAGCCACCGCGGCTGCAGGAGCGCCGAATGATATAGTATACGGCGACGCCAACTGCAACGGCACTCTTGAGCTGTCAGACGCTATACTTATCATGCAGAGCCTCGCTAACCCCTCCAAGTACGGAGTGGGCGGCGAAGATCAGAACCATCTGACCGATCAGGGCAGGATCAACGGAGATGTCTATGAGCGCGGCGGCGGACTTACCGCTAACGATGCACTCGCTATACAGAAAAGGCTGCTTAACCTTATCCCCGGTCTCCCTGAGTCATACGCTCCCGGTTATTCCGAGACTACTACTCAGACCACTATGCCTCAGACTACCACCACTACAACTACTACGGAGCCCATTGTGACCGTTCCCAAGGAGGATGTCGAGACAAAGATCCACCTCACAGGCTCATCGGCAACAGTAGAAGGAAAGTACGCTGTGGCAAACGGTTCAAACGTAACTATCTCACACTCGGGAAGCTACTACATCGACGGTACTCTCAACAACGGACAGATCTATGTTGAGGTCCCCGACGACAAGGCTGATCCCGACACAGTAAAGCTCATCTTCAACGGTGTCAATATCACAGGCAGCAGCGCTCCTGCTGTTCTGGTAAAGAATGCCGACAAGACCTCTATCACCATCTCGGACGGCACTGAGAACACACTCTCTGACGGTACCGCTGCTTACACAGGTGATAATGAGGGCAGCGCTGTTATCGAAGCCAAGGACGATCTTACCATCAAGGGCGGCGACGCAGGTACAGGTACACTGAACATCAACGCTAACGTACAGCCCGGCGTTGTCTGCAACAACGATCTCAAGATCACAGGCGGCAGCATCAATATCAATACCCTTAACGAGACCGAGGGTCAGGACGCCGTCAAGGGCAAGACCTCAGTCACAGTAAAGGGCGGCACCGTAATCATCGACTCAAAGGGCGACGGTATCAAGTCCTCAAAGGGCAATGTTGATATCGAGGCAGGTGCAGTAAGCATAAAGTCAAGCAAGGACGCTATCCAGGCTGAGACAGCTATCAATATCTCAGGCGGCAATATCGGCGCATTCGGAGACAGAGGCCTCACCAGCGTCGGTACTATCAACATTACCGGCGGCAGTCTCCTTGCTACAGCAACAGATAATCAGTACGAAGGCAGTCTCACCGCTCAGCAGTCAGTATTCGCATTTGACTTCGTCAAGGAGTGGTCAAAGAACAATCCTATCGCACTGACAGATTCTTCCAAGAAGATATTCTTTGAGGAGAACACCCTCAAGAAGTACAGATTCGCAGTTGTTTCATCTCCCGACCTCAGCACATCGGGCGACTATAAGCTCTTTGCAGGCGGTATCAAGATGAAGCACAGCACAGGCAATACCTTCAAGGGCGGCACTCCCGCTTCTTATACCGAAGTAAACAACGATATGGAAGATGAGGATCAGCTCTACGGCAGCCTCTTTAACCAGAAGCAGGTACACAAGATCGAAGTTAAAATGTCAGACAATGACTGGAACAACTTCATGAGAGTCGCTCAGGAAGAGCAGTGGGCTCCCTGTGATGTTGTCATCGACGGCGAGGAGTTCAAGAATGTCGGCATCAGAACCAAGGGCAACAGCTCTCGTATGATGGTAAACAACGGCAAGTACAGCTTCCGCTTCAAGATGGATAAGTACGACAAGTACACCAACTATCACGGACTTACAGAGTTCTGTCTGAATAACTTCTACTCAGACGCTTCATGCATGAGAGACACTATCTGCTACGACGCTATGTATACTCTCGACGGCGTGGCTCCCAGAACCAGCTATTCCGATATGTACCTCAACGGCAAGCTTTACAGCTTCTATCTCGCTTGCGAGCAGCCCGGTACAACTCTGGCTGAGCGTTACGCTATCGACGACGACTCAAACCTCTACAAGGCTACTGAGAGAAGCAATCAGGGCGGCGGTATGTTCGGAATGGGCGGCGACAGCTACAGCACATTCACACAGAATATGCCCGTAAGCAACCTCGACCTCAAGTTCGGCAACGATGAGCAGCTCACTCACCTTGAAGAACTCAAGACAGAGATCAACAAGCTCACTCCCCAGAACTACAAGTTCATCGAGGATATCATGGATGTTCCCAGCTTCCTCAAGGGCTTCGCAGTTAACTCGGTAATGTGCAACTATGACAGCTATAACGGCTCACTTGCACATAACTATTACCTCATCTATACAGGCGGCAAGCACTACTTCGTAGGCTGGGACTACAACCTTAGCCTCGGCGCTTTCATGGGCGGTACAGACGCTGTTAACTCAGATGTAAAGACAAGTCTCTATCAGGCTGAGGTCAAGGATCGTCCATTTGCTAAGCTCCTTCAGGTTCCCGAGTACTACGATATGTATGTAGGCTACGTTAAGGAGATCCTCAACAGATTCAGCAATCCCGAGCAGTACACTTCAGAATACGTTTCACTTATCCGTCCTCACGTTCAGGCAGATCCCCTGTACTTCTTTACTCTCGATCAGTTCGACAGCACCACAAAGAAGTCAGCAAATGGTCTGCAGGTAGGCAGCGGACAGCAGAACCCCGGTCAGCAGAACCCTTGGGGACAGCAGGATCCATGGGGTCAGCAGAATCCTTGGGGTCAGCAGAATCCTTGGGGACAGCAGGGCTGGAACTGGCAGTCCGATGAGAACTCAGACGATTCAGTCGTTACAGAAGAAAGCTGGGCATTTGAAGGCGGCTTCGACTGGGGCGGCGGCGGCGCTCAGTGGGGCGGCGGCGGCTGGGGCGGAGGCGGCTTCGGCGGCGGCGGAATGATGTGGGGTTCAGAGTCAGTCTCTGTTGTAGACTTCCTCATCAAGCGCTTCGAGATAATCCACTCCGCACTTAACTTCTGAGCCATTTAAAGCTCATACCCTATAACAAACAGAGCCATAGTGCTTCCCGAAAGAGAAGTACTATGGCTTTTTCTTGACATTATATATATATCTGCTATAATGAAAGTGACGGATATGATGCGGGCATTAAGATGAAAAGGAGGTTTTGATATGAAGAAGTCTATCGCTTTATTGACAGGAGCTTTAATGCTGTGCGCTCCCCTTTCGGGACTTACGTCAGGCAGCCGTGCAGCCGCCTATCCTTCGTACTATTATGAGGGACTGTGGGACAATTTCCTCAGGTATGACCTGTGCATCACCGACTATGACTCCCTCACCGAGGAGCAGCAGGAGCTGTGTCACTTTATCTTCGACACTGAGACGTCCCAGAATGATGACATAGTCTGCGAAAGAGCAAGACGTATCCTTGCAGGCGATGACGTTGGCGAGCGGCTTGCCTTGCAGCAGCTGGAAAATGCCTGCGGTATTGCGGATCAGATGTCCTACTATAAGACCGACAGCTGGTTGACGTATATCAACTGCGTCCCCGATGTTGTCCATCTTGAGCTTGGTGACCTGCGGAACAATATCGTCGATCAGACCATCGAATACTGGCTTGACGATGAGCGCAGCAGCTATGTGGTCTATCGTATGCAGACCTCCCCCGATACCAAAGGCTGTTTTGAGGTCTATAACAAAAAAGACGAGCTGATCGAGACTATCCCCACCGTATTCGACTGTCCCATGAGGGATTTCAGAGGCGATGCCGAGTACATGGAGAAGTTTGGCTTCATTGAGAAAAACGGCGGCTACTACTACACAAGACCCGACGGTACGGCTGTTCTGGCGTGGACGGACTATACATATACATACAGCGATACCCCCATCACAAAGCCCTTTACTGTTGAAAAAGAAATAGACGGCTGTCCCGTGACCGCCATTGAAAAAAATGCCCTTACACAGACCCCGTTTACTGAGATCAGACTTCCCGATACTATCGAGATCATTGACAGCGGCGCCTTTGCAGAATGCAAATACCTTAAAAGTATAAACTTCCCTTCAGCTCTGAAATACTTGGGAATGTTCAGCTTTATAGACTGTCTCTCACTGACCGAGATAAAGGTGCTCTGCCCTGAGCTCAATATACAGAAATGGGCTTTCTCCAACTGTACCGGACTTAAAACAGTGCAGCTTCTTGTCAGTGAGATCGGTGAGAACGCCTTTGACAGCTGCACTTCCCTCGAAAAAATTGACTTGATGAACGGCATAAAGCGTATAGACTCACAGGCGTTCAAAAACGTCCCCCTGCTTAATGAGCTTACTATCCCCCGAAGCGTAAAAGCTATCGAACAGGACGCTTTTCAGAGCAATATCACCTCTGTTACCATACCTCCCGAAGTTGAGGTCATCGGCGCATATCCGCATAAAACATTTCAGGATTTCACTTCGGGCATCGAGCCGCCTCCCCCAAGACGTCCACTGACAGATGAGCCCAAATGCGCTTTCAACAGCAGCTGCGTCATAAAGGGCTGCAAGGGCACGGAAGCGGAGCGCTACGCCAACGAATGGGGACTGGAATTCGTTCCCCTTGACTACATAAAGGGCGACGCAAACTTCGACGGTACCATAAGTATCGCAGATGTGGTAACTGTCCAGAGCTACCTGCTGAACAAACACGGCTCAAAGCTCAACTGCTATGAAGCTGCCGACATCACCGAGGACGGCGTCATTGATGTATTCGACCTGCGCAGTCTGAGAAGTTCCCTCGTCAGTAAGCTGAACAGCCGCAGTATCGACATTTTCGGTCTCACTCCCTCAGATAACGGAGTGGAGGATCTCCTTAAAACCGCTGTCATTCCTAAGTACATATCCGAAAAAGAAGACTGCTTCAACGTGACGCCCGAGGAAATAACCGAAAAGTACGGATTCCGCATCTTCAAGTTCGAGAGCAGCTGCGAGAGCTTCCTCGTATATAACGGCGAGATGTACGTTCTTGGCATGGGCTTCGGCGGTAACGGAACGGAGTCCTTTGCCGCCGCCGATATTAACGGAGACGGCGCAGAGGAACTTTACTTCACATTCTCCTGCGGTTCAGGTCTCCACCGCACCTCTGTCGGTTACTTTGATACCGCCACAAAAGAAACAGGCGGCCTTGACTTCTCCTCCCTTATGGACGATCTAACATTTGACCTTCGCGACGGCAGGCTGGAGCTTTGCAAAGCGAAACTGAACGTTCGCTCTTTCGTTGACATTAAAGCAACTCCCGAAGAAAAGCTGGGCGAGATAGTCTGTGAAAACGGTTCCATCGTACTGAAAACCGTGGACGCGCCCCAATGATGATAAAGCGGTCTCTGAGAAATTCTTCGAGACCGCTTTTACATTAATTAAAAAATAAATTTTTCTTAAAACTGTTGACAAATCCTCTCTAACCTGATATAATTATTGTGTTGCAGTCAGCAGCGATAATAAATAGGGGTATAGCTCAGTTGGTAGAGCAGCGGTCTCCAAAACCGCGTGCCGAGGGTTCAAGTCCTTCTGCCCCTGCCAGATCATTAAAGCCTGTATTTCGAGAAAAACACCGAAATACAGGCTTTTGTCTTACCTATCCGCAACAGTTCAAACCGCAATTTTGAAGCTCCGTGTGCACAAAAAACAGGTGTAATGCACACGAAATGCACACGGAATGCACACGACTGAAAGGCAGTATAACGATAATAAAAGAAGCCAGCTCCCGTGAGGGAGCTGTTGTTCTTAAAGAAAATAAAATACATGTTTTTTACATACCGTCTTCTTGAAGTTACGGTTTACGTTCGGCAAAATTATTAACAGCGATAAAAAGCTCTATTTGCTGTATAAATAATACGAGTATTCTTTAAGCAGTAACAATGCTGTCTGCCGTATGGAGCTTGAGCTTTTCAACTGCCTGCTCTCTCATCTTGTACTTGAGTATCTTTCCTGCGGCATTCATGGGGAAGCCGTCTACGAAATCAATGTATCTCGGGCACTTGTGCTTTGCCATTCTTGCAAGGCAGAAGTCCTTGATCTCCTGTTCCGTAGCTGTTTCTCCGTCCTGAAGAACGATACAAGCCATTATTTCCTCACCGTAGTCCTCATCGGGAACGCCTATTACCTGAACGTCCTTTACCTTGGGATATGTATAGAGAAAGTCCTCTATCTCTTTGGGGTAGATGTTCTCGCCGCCGCGGATTATCATATCCTTGATACGACCTGTTATCTTGAAATATCCGTCAGAAGAGCGGCGTCTTGCAAGGTCACCTGTATGGAGCCAGCCCTCGCTGTCGATAGCGGCAGCAGTAGCCTCGGGCATCTTATAGTAGCCCTTCATTATATTGTAGCCTCTCGCTACGAACTCGCCGTCAACGTCGTCAGGAACTTCCTGATTAGTCTCGGGATCAACTATACGGCACTCAACGCCAAAGATAGGTCCGCCAACTGTATTTACGCGCTGTTCCAGTGAGTCGGTAGTCTTGCTCATAGTTGTTGCGGGAGAAGCCTCGGTCTGTCCGTAAGTTATGCATATCTCGCTCATGTGCATCTTCTCGACAACTTCCTCCATTGTCTTGATAGGACAGGGTGAACCTGCCATGATACCTGTTCTCATGTGTGAGAAATCAGTCTTTTCAAAGTCCTCATGTCCCAGCATAGCAATGAACATAGTTGGTACGCCGTGGAAGCAGGTTATCTTCTCCTTGTTTATGCAGGTCAGTCCCTTTCTCGGTGAGAAACGTGTTATAGGAGACATAGTTGTGCCGTGTGTCATGGAAGCAGTCATAGCGAGGACCATGCCGAAGCAGTGGAACATCGGCACCTGTATCATCATGCGGTCGGCTGTGGAGAGATCCATACAATCTCCGATAGCCTTACCGTTGTTGACTACGTTATAGTGAGTGAGCATAACGCCCTTCGGGAAGCCTGTTGTTCCGGAAGTGTACTGCATATTGCATACATCGTGTATATCTATGGTCTTTCTTACACGCTCCACTTCGCTGTAGGGAACGTTCTTTGAAAGCTCCATAGCCTGCTCCCATGTAAAGCAGCCCTTATTCTCAGAGTCAACTGTGATAACGTTTCTGAGGTAAGGAAGCTTTGCGGAATTGAGCTTGCCGGGCTCGCAGGTGTCAAGCTCGGGACAGAGCCCCTTGATGATGTCAACGTAATTAATGTTCTTGATACCGTCTATCATAACGAGAGTATTCGTATCCGACTGTTTCAGCAGATACTCAGCCTCATGAATACGGTATTCGGTATTCATTGTTACGAGTACGGCACCTATCTTGGTAGTAGCCCAGAATGTTATATACCACTGGGGAACATTTGTAGCCCAGATAGCAACGTGATCGCCCTTCTTTACGCCCATTGCAAGGAGGGAGCGTGCAAAGGTATCAACGTCGTCGCGGAACTCCGGATATGTTCTTGTGTAGTCCAGTTCAGTATAGCGGAAAGCATACTGATTGGGGAACTGCTCACAGATACGATCAAGTATATCAGGGAATGTATAGTTGAGTATACGCTCCTTTGGCCACGGATACTGTCCGTCACCGCGCATATTCGTCTGGAGAGGATGCTTGTGTGACTTTCTGTATGGTGTCATATACTCAGCGAACTGAGGTATTACTATACCTGCGTCGCTGAGGTCGGGAGCCCAGCGCTTTACCCATTCAAGGGTGATATAGCCTGTGTAGTTGATAGTGTCGAGAGCGGCTATCATCTCCTTTACAGGGATATCGCCCGTGCCCATGATACGGTACTGTACTTTTCCGTCAGCACCCATAACAGAATCCTTGACTTGTATGTACTTGATGAATTCGCTGAGATTCGCAACTGTAGTCTCGGGAGATTCACCGTTATAGCGGTATGGGTGGTGCATATCCCACAGAGCTGCTACCTTGCGGCTCTTAACGCTTTCCAGCACCTTTGCAAGTCTTGCAGTATCTGAATAAACGCCGTTTGTCTCAACGAGAAGAGTAACATTGTACTCCTCTGCTATTGGCACCAGCTTCTTCAGTGTCTCTACGATATACTCATCATCAACATCGCCTCCGGGTGCAGGCTCAAGATCACCGAGTATTCTTATATAAGAAGCACCGAGCTTCTGAGCCAGCTGAGCATAAGCCTTGATCTCGTCCTCAGCCTCCTGATACTTGTCCTTGAACTTCAGGCAGGCTCCCGAAGAAAGACAGGGTATCTCAAGTCCCAGCGACTTTAGTTTTTCAATTGTCTTAGGAAGCTGTGAATCAGTAAAGGGCTGTGCTTTCACAGAAAATATTTCGTCTCCGAGACCTCTTATCTCGATGCCGTCGAATTTAAAATCCTTTGCCAGTGAATAAATGTCTGACCATGCCCAATCGGGGCAAGAAAGAGTAGAAAAACCGATCTTCATTTTTATCATTCCTTTACATATTTTTGAGTACTAAAGGCAACACCGCACAAAGACCGCCTGACGTCTTTGTACTTAATCTGCTTGGATATTTTCCGTCATCTTGCACAGAAATCCCTTGACATACGTCAGTATGCCTGCGGAATTTCTATACAATCTGACGAAAAATCTCACGGCGCATCTTCAGCACAATCTTTGTGCGGTATTGCCTAAAATTCATTAACGCCGCAAATTCTGTTTATAGCATAGATGTCAGGATATTAGTGATAGCATTTTTCACCTTCCTTTGCTTGGAACGATAAAAACAAAACCCGTCCCAAAGCGTAAGATTGCTTTGAGACGGGTATTATACAATACTCGCGGTACCACTCAAATTGCGGATATAATAATCCGCCACCTCTTCGAAGTCTATCAACTTCTATGCACTAACGCAGCATTCACGGGAACCGTCTACTGGGTGTTTGAACCTTTGGGAGTTCCAGCTCAGAAGGGAGAAGTAAAGGTTACAGGCATTACTGATTCGCACCAACCATCAGTTCTCTGAAATGCTTTCGCCCTGACTATTCTTCGTCATAGCTTTTCTGTTACGATTTGCATTATATCACAAGTTGCATCTCTTGTCAAGAGGGAAACGCTCAAAAAATGAAAAAAATTTCTAAAAAGCGTTTGATTATATAAAAATAAATTCTGCCATCAAGCTATCTTCTTCAGGTATTTCTAAGAGTTTATTCGTCAAATCCTCGTCTTGGATAACTATATCTCAGTTGGAGCGATGGTATATGACTTCATGCCGCCATGTCCGCCGAATATCTGCCATTTTCCTATACCGAGACGTTGAAAAAGTGCTGTTCTCTCAGCAGTGCAAAGCTCCTTGTCGGTATCGACAGACGTCATAAGTATTGGCGCATATCGGTTGTACTGTGCCTGCTGAGCGGTCATTTCTTTCATATTTACGAATATATCACCTGTAAAAGCGAGATGGTGATCGTAGTCAATAAGAACAGATTCTCCGGCAAGATGTCCGCCTTTACCCTCAAACAGTTCACAATGCAGTTCTCCGAAATCAATGAAACCGGTCTGTTCTATAAGCTGACTTATTTCTTTTTCATCTCCTACAACGCTCAGTTTTTCAGCTGACACAGCAGTATATGAAGTAAGGACTTTGCAAATTCGTACATACGGCTTGTGCAGTGGATTCATCTCACGGAATCCGTCCTCGTTGTTACTTTCAAGCCGGAGACACTCCGCTGTTTTAGCGCTTGCATACACAGTATCGAAAATCGGCAGCAGTCCGCAGTGGTCAACGTCCGCATGAGTTATAAAGCATTTCTTTTCAATTCTGTCAAGTTCAGGGATAATGTTTCTGAAAACCGACAGCATTTCTTCTTTATAACAGGCATAGCCCGTATCGATGAACAGGTATTCGTCACAGCTTTTTATAATTGCCGTATTGCTGCCGCACGGAGGCTCAATAAGGGTTATTACTGTATTCTCAGTAATATTATGATAAGTTATCCTTGGTGAGAAATTCCTGCCCCTTGAAGTCGCAAGAAGCTCTGCAAAACGGCTTATGCTGTCAAAAGTACGGTAAGGAGATACACCCGTATCGTCCAGTATCTGCATAGCAAGGTTTGTATTGACTATGAGTTCGTTTTTTGCTTCGGAGGATATTTCCATCGCAGCCGAGAGTTCATTAACGAATGTACTGTAAAAAAAGCTGTTGTCAAATATCTTCTCAGCATGATTATATTCGATAACTCTGACACTGCAAAGCTTTTTCGCTTCTTCTATGAAATCATTAATTTTATCTGAATTATCAACTATAAGTCCCATTTTGAAAAGCTGATATTCTGTACCGTTTTCCTGTGAGCTTATGTATGAAATATTGAAATTATGTGCGCTTATAAGCTCAAGTATCGAAGTAACACTTCCGGGTTCATCTTTAAGACGGAATTCAAGAAGCATAACACTGCGATTATCCTCGTCACACTGGAGATAGCCAATATCTGACAACTCTTCGGAAGCTTTTGCAAGCTGCTGAGGAGTTCCCTCTGCATCGATAAACAGCATATGGGAATCCACAGCTTTGTTATAGCTTACTCTCGTGATATTTATACCGAGTGAGGCGAAACATTTGCTTGCCTTTAGAAATGCCCCTATATGATTCGGCATTTTCGTTACGAAAGTCTTGTTCATTATTTCTTGTACTTTGCGTTATCCATTTCACGGATAGCAGCACGGCGGATTTTTCCGCTGCCGACAGTCTTGGGCAGCTCCGGAACGAATTCAACAACTCTCGGATATTTGTAAGGCGCTGTACGCTCCTTGACGTAATCCTTGATCTCTCTAACCAACTCTTCTGATCCTGTCTTATCCTTTGTGAGAACAATGGTTGCTTTTACTACCTGACCTCTTATCTCGTCCGGAACACCGGTAACAGCACATTCAAGCACATAAGGAAGTTCCATGAGCACACTCTCGATCTCGAATGGTCCGATACGGTAGCCCGATGACTTGATAACGTCATCGACTCTGCCGACATACCAGAAGTAGCCGTCCTCGTCTACCCATGCTGTATCGCCTGTATGGTAGTAACCGTCACGCCATGTCTCGGCTGTGTTTTCCTCGTCGCCGTAGTAGCACAGTGCAAGTCCGGGAACGCCATAGCCGACAGCATTGCTGTCCTTCAGCTTAACACATATCTCACCTGTCTCACCGACACCTGCGGGAGTACCGTCAGGG
>JAFWTA010000041.1 GCA_017519145.1 Ruminococcus sp. | reverse complement strand
TTTCAAAAACAGTCCGGTGGACTGTTTTTGAAAGAGGGACGCCCTGCAAGTGAGGGCGTCCCTTGATTGAGCGGATGATAATCGCCACTATAATACGAATTTTTCGGGACGCCGAGGGCGGCGTCCCCTACATTATGCTAACGGCTAATGGCTATGGGCTAACGGCTTAAATCATAATTTAGCTTTGCTAAATTATGATTTATACTATTCATCGTCGTCCTCGTCGTCTTCCTCATTGTCATCGGTGGGAAGTACCTCGATTATGACCTTTTCTACGGTCTGCTCGTTGACCTCGGCTGCGGTGATACGGAAGATACCGCTCTCGGCAGTCTCTCCTGCCTCAGGGATATGCTCCATGACATCGGTGACCCAGCCGCCTACGGAGGTATAATCCGTGGTTATCATGTCCTCGTCAAGGTCAAGCATCTCCAGCATATCGCTTATGCTCATATCGCCTGCGACTTCGTACTTGTCGGGAGCTATCATCATGATATTGGTCTCGATCTCGTCGTCCTCGTCGTAGATCTCGCCTACAAGCTCCTCGATTATGTCTTCAAGGGTGACAATTCCCTTTGTGCCGCCGTACTGGTCTATGACAACCGCAAGATGCACCTTTGAGCGCTGCATATCACGCATTGCTTCGCTGATGAGCTTTGTATCAGCTATGTGGGGCACCTCCTGTATGATGGAGGTTATATCACTTCCGCCCTCCACAAGCATTTTGAAGAATGCCTTGTTTGTGATGATACCGCGGATATTGTCAAGGCTCTTTTCATAAACAGGGAGCCTGGAGTACATCTCGGTGCTGAAAAGCTCCTTTATCTCGTCGATAGTTGAGCCCAGCTCAACGCCCACAACCTTTACGCGGGGAATGAGTATCTCGTTGACGTTTATCTCGTCGAACTCCAGAGCGCTCTTGACCAGCTCGCTCTCCTGCTCCTCGATAACCCCCTGCTCCTCGATCTCGTCTATCATGTACTTCAGCTCGTCCTCTGTAACGCTGGGAGCCTCATCGCCCTTGGATATCACCGATGAGAGCTTGTTCAGCAGCCACACAAAGGGCTTGAACACCGTCACCAGTACGGACAGAGGTCCCGCAAACGCAAGCGCAAGCTTTTCCGCGTTCTTTTTGGCGTAGGACTTAGGCAGCACCTCGCAGAATATCAGCACCAGCACCGTGATAACGATAGTGGATACCGCAGCGCCCTTGCTGCCCATTATACTTATAAATATGATAGTACTTACAGATGATGTGGCGATATTCACGATATTATTTCCGATAAGCACCGCCGTCAGCACCTCGTCAAAGCGGTTAGCCAGCTTCAGTGCCTTTTTCGCCTTTTTGCTGCCCTGAGCCTCATAGTTCTTGAGGCGGAGCTTGTTGACGCTGGAATAGGCAGTCTCGGTACCCGAGAATACAGCGGAGAATACCATCATCGCTATTACCAGAACTATCTTCCATATGTCTGAACTGTCCATATAATTCCTTTCCTTAATATATAATGTTTTTATTATATCATACATTAATGAAGAATGCAAGAGGGGGAATATCATTATTTCAAGGCATCATTATCGCAGGTTTAACATAGTTTTCACATAAAGGGCTCCAATGTGAAAAAAATTACACAAAAGCTTCCCCAAAACGATACAATAACCGCAAACTTATTTCACACAGCCCCAATATAATATAATCACAGGCTGAGGGAGAACCTCAGAGAGATATTCTGAAAGGAAAAGTGATCATTATGAATGAGTACAATTACACATACAATAACAATAATACCCCCGAGGGGAACGGAAACAACTATCAGGGCTTCAGCACCGACGGAGGCAACTCTCCCAAGAAGCCCAAGAAGCATACAGGTCTCAAGGCTGCCGCTATCGTAATGGCTATGGCTGTTGTTTCAGCAGGTTCCATCGGTACATACCGCCACTTCGCAGGCGAAAGCTTCAACAAGGCTTCTGTTACAGAGGAAGAGGAGGAGACAGTCCTCAAGAACACTAAGGGATCAGATTCCTCGATCATCGCTCAGAATGTCAGCATCATCGAGCCCGTTGAGTCGGACGGCAAAGCCCTTTCAAACGAGGAGATCGTTAAAAAGGTGCTTCCTTCTGTTGTAGGTGTTGAGTCCTCATTTGAAGTTACAATGCAGAGCCAAACAGCTATCCCCGATGACTTCTTTAATTTCGGATTCGGCGGATTCGGAGGCTTCGGCGGTTACGACTACGGCGGCGAATCAGCACCCCAGACAAACATATACAAGGGCACAGGCACAGGCGTTGTCGTCAGCGAGAACGGTTACATCGTTACAAACGCTCATGTTATCTACGACAGCGAGTACGGTGCAGGTCTTGCTACGGAAGTAAATGTTCTCCTCGGTGATGACGATACATATGAAGCAGAGGTCATCGGCTATGATGTAGACCTTGACCTTGCAGTCCTGAAAATAGACGAGACAGGTCTTACACCTGCTGAATTCGGCAACAGTGACGAGCTCCAGCTGGGTGAGTCGGTAATCGCTATCGGCAACCCTCTCGGATTTGAGCTCATGAATACTGTAACCGGCGGTATGATCTCGGGTCTTGACCGTGACATCACCATCAATGACAAGGCTATGAACCTTATCCAGACCGACGCCGCCATCAACTCAGGAAACTCGGGCGGTCCCCTTATCAACAAGTACGGTCAGGTCATCGGTATCAACTCCTCCAAGATGTCCTCATCCTACGGTTCATCGGAGGCTTCCATCGAGGGTATCGGCTTTGCTATCCCCTCCAACGAGACTGCTGCTATCATTGACGATATCATGAAGTACGGTCACGTTACAGGAAAGCCCCAGCTTGGAATCAGCTGTCAGGCTATATCCGAGGCTGCTGCCGAGATGTACAATCTGCCTGTAGGCGTAATGATAAAGAGCATCAACGAAGACAGTGCTGCTGAAAAGGCAGGTCTCAAAGAAGGCGATATAATCGTTGAGGCAGACGGTGAAAAGGTAACTACCACCGCAGAGCTTGTTGCCAAGAAGAACAAGCACTCCGCAGGCGATGAGTTTGAGCTTACTATCATGAGAAACGGCAGCGAAAAGACTATAAAGGTAACTCTCGACGAGCAGGAATACGAGGAAGCCGAAAAGACTGAGGCTGCAAATGACGAGAAGTCCGATGAAGAGAACGCCGAGACAAAGAAAAAGAAGAGCGAAAATTCCGAGGAACCCGCTGAAGAAGCCGACGAGGCTGAAGAGGAGACCACAGAAAAGTCTCAGAAGAAGAGCAAATCCGGCAAGATAGCTGTTCCTGACTTCCTCGATCCCGATGCTGCTGATGACGCAGACAGCGACGCTGAATAAGTTTTCATTTCTCTCCTTCATATTAATATAAGATAAGCTCCCCGAAATGGGGAGCTTATTGTTTTTATATCATTCGAAAGCGATCACTTTCTGAATGCGGCGATAGACTGCTCTATCTTTGCCATCTTCTCCTCTGCCTTGGCAAGCTTTGCCTTTTCAGCCTCTATGAGCTGTGCGGGAGCCTTGGCGATAAAGCCCTGATTATTAAGCTTTCCGCTGAGGAAGTCTATGTCCTTCTGTACCTTAGCCTTCTCCTTTTCGAGACGTGCGATCTCCTTTTCCTTGTCAACAAGCTCGTCCATAGGAATGAAGATACGAGCGGTATCTGTTACTGCATTTGCAGAATCGGGGATATCGAACTTGTCGCCTGTCTCAACTGCGGAAGCGGAAGCAAGCTTCTCAAAGAACAGCGAGCATGAATCGAACAGTGCCTTATCGGCAGTTTCGATGAAGAGCTTTGCCTTTACCGACGGAGGTACGTTCATCTCTGTGCGGACATTGCGGACTGCCTTGATAGCAGAGATTATCTTCTCGAAATCCTTCTCCTCTGCTGTGAAGTCGATAGCAGGATCGTATGTGGGGTAGGTCTCAAGGATTATCATGGACTTCTCGTTATTGAGCACCTGCCAGATCTCCTCGGTGATGAAAGGCATGAAGGGGTGGAGGAGCTTCAGCATTCCCTGCATAGCCCATACCAGAACTGCCTGCGCCTTTGCCATGGTCTCGCCGCCTGCCTGTATACGGGGCTTTGTCAGCTCGATATACCAGTCGCAGTAAACGTCCCAGATAAAGTCATATATCTTCTGTGAAGCTACGCCAAGCTCATACCTGTCGAGATTCTCGCCAACTTCCTTAGCCAGCTGATTGAACTTGTTTACAAGCCACTTGTCCTCAAGCTCCAGCTCATCGGGAAGTCCCTTGAACTCGAAGTCCTCGGGGAGGTTCATCATGATGAAGCGTGATGCATTCCAGAGCTTGTTTGCGAAGTTTCTTGCAGCCTTGACCTTATCGTCGATATAACGCATATCGTTTCCGGGAGAGTTGCCTGTTGCCAGCATAAATCTCAGTGCGTCAGCACCGTACTCGTTGATGACCTCAAGGGGATCGATACCGTTGCCCAGTGACTTGGACATCTTGCGTCCCTGTGAGTCGCGGACAAGTCCGTGGATGAGAACTGTGTCAAAGGGAACCTTGCCCATGTTCTCAAGTCCGCTGAACATCATTCTGATAACCCAGAAGAAAATGATATCATAACCTGTTACGAGGGTATTTGTGGGGTAGAAGTACTTCAGATCCTCTGTATTATCGGGCCAGCCAAGTGTGGAGAAAGGCCAGAGCGCAGAGCTGAACCATGTATCGAGGGTATCGGGGTCCTGTCTCATGGGCTTGCCGCACTTGGGGCAAACTGCGCTGCTCTCCTTGGTAACTACCATCTCGCCGCAGGCGTCACAGTAGAATGCAGGTATCTGATGTCCCCACCAGATCTGACGGGAGATGCACCAGTCCTTGATATTTTCAAGCCAGTGGAAGTATATCTTGTCAAAGCGCTCGGGAACGAACTTTGTGTCGCCGTTCTTTACAGCCTTTATAGCAGGCTCTGCAAGGGGCTTCATCTTTACGAACCACTGTGTGGACACCTTGGGCTCTACGGTAGTTCCGCAGCGGTAGCAGGTTCCTACGTTATGGCTGTATTCCTCTATCTTTACAAGAGCGCCTTCCTTTTCGAGATCCTCGACTATCTTCTTTCTTGCCTCATAGCGGTCCATGCCTGCATATGCGGGATAATCGTCAACGATGGTGGCATCATCGTTCATAACGTTGATAACGGGCAGGTTATGACGGAGACCTACCTCAAAGTCGTTGGGGTCATGAGCAGGTGTGATCTTAACAACACCTGTACCGAAATCCATCTCAACATAGTCATCGGCAACAATGGGTATCTCACGGTGAACGATAGGCAGGATAACTGTCTTGCCGACGAGGTCTGTGTAGCGCTCGTCCTTGGGGTTTACAGCAACAGCTGTATCGCCGAGGAGAGTTTCGGGACGGGTGGTAGCAAGCTCCAGATAGCCGTCGGAGTCCTTGATCTTATAGCGGAGATGCCAGAAATGGCCTGCCTGATCCTCGTAAGTAACCTCAGCGTCTGAAAGTGAGGTCTTACACTTGGGACACCAGTTGATTATACGCTCACCTCTGTAAATGAGCCCTTTTTCGTAGTACTTGATGAAGACTTCCTTGACAGCCTTTGAGCAGCCCTCGTCCATGGTAAAGCGTTCTCTTGACCAGTCGCAGGATGAGCCCAGCTTCTTGAGCTGCTCAACGATACGGCCGCCGTACTGCTTCTTCCATTCCCATGCGCGCTTCATGAAGCCCTCACGGCCCAGATCCTCCTTGGTAACGCCTTCCTTGCGCATAGCCTCAACGATCTTAGCCTCGGTCGCGATAGCAGCGTGATCTGTACCGGGGAGCCACAGTGCACTGTATCCGCTCATTCTCTTCCAGCGGATAAGGATATCCTGAAGAGTCTCATCAAGGGCGTGTCCCATGTGGAGCTGTCCTGTGATGTTCGGAGGGGGGATAACTATTGTATAGGGTGTCTTTTTGGGGTCAGCCTCTGCACGGAAGCAGCCCTTCTCATTCCATGCGGCATATATCCTGTCCTCAAAGTCCTTGGGATCGTATGCCTTTGCAAGTTCCTTAGCCATTTCGATCAATTCTCCTTTTGAATTTTTTTCGATCATAAGTTGAAAGCTGAAAGTGGAGAGTTGAAAGTTATTGTATCTGCTTACGCAGATATATTTGAATATTCCGTCCTTGACGGCACTATAACTCTCAATTCTCAACTCTGAACTCTCAACTGACAATAAAAAAGTCCGTCCTGCACCTTTCGGTCCAGGGCGAACTAAAGTCCGTGTTACCACCTGAATTCGGGAATTCTCCCGCACTCTGCGAGGCCGCAAAGCCTCTTCCCCTGTAACGTGAGGATCACGCCGCATACTACTGAGCAAAGCCGTTGGCACGCGAAGCTCCGAAGCTACTTCCGCAAGCCCCTCATACTGCCTTTCACCCTGCGGCAGCTCTCTGAAAATCAGGTCTCCTGCGTACTCCTCTTCATCATCGCCTTTGAATACTCTCCTATTATACACGATAAATTCCCGTTTGTCAAGGGAAAAGTGAGTAATATGGGCAGATAATATAAGTCTGCCGGCAACAATTCAATTATATCGTCCGTATCGTGGCGATGTTTATATCTGCGGACGCTGCCCTGCAAAAAACCGCGAAAAATTCTTTTTTCCCCTTGCACTCCGCGAAAAACTGTGTTATAATATATGTATCTATGTTTGAAAGGATTTGAAACTATGATCATACTTGACGAACTCAGAGTCGAAATGACAGGCTACCGCAAGGAAATGGCGGAGCTTGCTGACGTTCTGAATATAGAAGCTGCTAAAAAGCGCGTTGAGGAGCTTGGCGAGGAGACTGCCAAGGAAGGCTTCTGGGATGACCTCGAAAACTCCCAGAAGGTGCTCAAGGAGCAGAAGTCCCTTGAGAAGAAGATCGAGAAGTACAACCAGCTCAACGAGAACCTCGAAGATATAATCACTCTCATAGAGCTCTCTATCGAGGCTGACGATGAAAGCGACATTGAGGAGATAAAGAAGGAGTCGGAAGCCTTCAAGACCAAGCTGGAGGACGAAAAGCTGGCTACTCTCCTTAACGGCGAGTACGACAATGCCAACGCTATCCTCACTTTCCACGCAGGTGCAGGCGGTACAGAGGCTCAGGACTGGGCAGAAATGCTCTACCGTATGTACAACCGCTGGGCTGAGCGCCACGAGTTCAAGGTAGAGCTCCTTGACTATCTCGACGGCGACGAAGCAGGTATGAAGTCGGCTTCTATCCTCATCGAGGGTGAAAATGCCTACGGCTACATGAAGTCCGAGTCAGGCGTTCACAGACTTGTCCGTGTATCTCCTTTCGACGCGCAGGGACGCCGCCACACTTCATTTGCAGCTCTGGAAGTTATGCCTGAGCTGGATGACTCTATCGAGGTAGATATCCGTCCCGAGGATATCGAAATGGAGGTTTACCGTTCAAGCGGTGCAGGCGGACAGAAGGTAAACAAGACCAGCTCTGCTGTACGTCTTATCCATAAGCCCACAGGTATAGTTGTTTCCTGCCAGACTCAGCGAAGCCAGTACCAGAACAAGGACTACGCAATGAAGATGCTTCGTTCAAAGCTTGTTGAGATCAAGGAGCGCGAGCACCTCGAAAAGATCGAGGATATCAAGGGCGTTCAGAACCAGATCGCGTGGGGCTCGCAGATACGCTCATATGTATTCATGCCCTACACTCTCGTAAAGGACACCCGTACAGGCTTTGAAAACGGCAATATACAGGCTGTTATGGACGGCGACATCGACGGCTTCATCAATGCTTACCTGAAGTCGCTCTCACACGGAACTCTTGAAAAGTAATGAAAAACGCTAAGATCCTTTCTGTGATCGCAGTTTTTGTCATTATTGCAGGCATTTCCGCTAAATTCTTCATGCCATCGCTTTTCTACGGCTATATTTACCCATTCAGCAGGATAAAGGGAAGCGTTTCGATCACAGTTGACGGAAAGAACATTCCGCTTTCCGACTGCAAGATCAGCTGTATTCATCAGGACAGGAAAGAAAAAGCCCATGTCATCGGCAAGAGACTCAGTACCCGCGCCGGCAAGTATGGTCGTTATAAGTTTATTATCGAGCATGACGGCATCGAAATACCGTTTTATTTCTACCAGTCAAACTGCTGGAACTGCGAAAAATTCGAGCTTTCATTCAGCGTTGACACAGAAAAGCGCACAATATCATGCACAGGCTGGACAAGAGGCCTTGACGAAAAAGGCTTTAAGGAAGAAAAACTTGATATAGTCAGGACTATAACATTTGACGACATCTCTCCTGAAGGGATAGGCATTTCATCTGTGTAAAAGTATAATTTAAGGGACGGTCATTCCGTCCCTTTTTTATGCCCTTTCCGCATATTCAGAAAACACTCGTCAGCTTCGGTGTTTCTCCGCTCTTCATTATCTCCAGCATATCCCGGAGTTCCGCAAGCTCGGACTGAAGCTCCTCGCTGTTGTTCTCCGCAAGGTGGACTATCCGCGAGAATATCCTGTCCACATCTGTCAGCCTGTCATACTTCAGCAGCACTGACGCTTTAGTGCGGAAGTCCTCCCACTCTGCGCTCAGTTCTCCTGCGCGTACAGCCGCTTCGTCGGTGTCTCCCCTCTCGGCAAGCTCCGATATTACGCCGAGTTTTTCAAGCATTTCGCCGCAGCGTCGGTTCACCCACAGGCTTGAACAGACGCTTATGCCTATGAGCAGCAGTATGATGACCGCGCTTATCTTAGTCCTTGTCACTGCTAATACCTCCTATTGTGAATATGTGAGGCGGACTTCCCTTTTTGTCCGCTATGAAGCACTTTCCTGCGGCATCGGTCGTCATGATAAAGACCTCCTTCACCGTCATGCCGAGACTTTTCAGCACCGTTTCTACAACGCTCCTGCTGAGGTTTGCCGCCGAAAGTGCCTTATCCACAAAGCTGCCGTCGGAGATAATGAGCACAGGCGGATCATTTCCCTCCGACTTTATGCGCATATCAGCCCGTGTGGGAGCATCCGCCGAGGGCTTCTTCATGACAGACACGCTGCCCGTGGTCTCCACTATGGCGAACTGCACCTCGTCAAGATCAAATATGTCCTTGCTGCGAAGCGCCATGAGCAGGTCGTCCACCGAAAAGCGCAGCTCCCGCAGGATATCACGCTCGATACAGCCGCCCCTGACCACTATCTTGGGACTTCCCGAGATAAGCTTCCTCAGCCTCGGGAACTTCAGATCCAGCCACGATACCAGAACCTCAAAGCAGACCAGCGCAAGTATGGGAGTAACTCCCACCATCACGGGAATATTGACGTCCTCTATGGGAAGCGTGGCGATATTGGACACAAGTATGGTTATGACCAGCTCAGAGGGCTGGAGCTCCCCGAGCTGGCGCTTGCCCATGAGTCGTACCGCAAAGATGACCAGAATATACAGCAGCAGCGACCTTATCAGAATAACACACATAAAAACAGCTCCTTCGGAGTTATTGTCCCCCGAAAGAGCCTTTATATTCGCAATGACGCGAAAAGCCCCGAAGCGGCACAGAACCGTTCGGGGCTGTTTTTATTCGGAAAAGCGCTTATTGTACTCGTTATAAGCCTTGACGATCATCTCCGCACAGAGCTCGTCGCCAAGCTGAGCACTGTTAAGACATAGAGCATACTGATCCTTGTCCTGCCATACCCTTCCCGTATTTACGTTGTAGAAGGTCTCGCGGCGCTTGTCAGCCTTTTTCATAACCGACTCAGCCTTATTCTCGTTGATGTCATACTGCTCGATAGCACGCTTTATCCTGTACTCGGGATCGGCGTAGATATACACGCTGAAGCATCCCTTTTCCTCAAGGATATAGCTTCCGCAGCGTCCTACCAGAACGAAGCTTTTTTCATTATCCGCTATCTCGTTGATGATACGGCTCTCCATCAGGAACACCTTATCCGAGAGAGGCAGGTTTTCCTCCATAGTCCTCGCAGGATTTGCCGAAAGGAGCAGTGAATACAGAAAGCTTGTGGGGACGTTCTCCTCAGCGCTCTCGAGATATTCGGGCGCGATACCGCACCTCTGCGCTGTCATTTCCAGTATCTGTCTGTTATAGCAGTTTATTCCAAGCTTTTCGGCAGTAAGCTTACCGATATGGCTTCCGCCGCTGCCGTACTGTCTTTCTATAGTGATTATTGTCTTTTTCATCGGATAATACCCCCGCTATATAAGATTTCTTATTAGATATGATAAAATAACTACAGATATATTATACCACGTTTTGCACATATTTCAAGTTTATCCGGAAGAATAATTGTCTAAATAGTAAAATTCTATATTTTCAACAATTTCACTTCCCCTGAATTGTGCAATTTTCAAAGCAAAAAGACCTCCCGTCGGTATATACAACGGGAGGTCTCGGTTTACTTTACTGCCTTACTGATGAGTCACTATCAGTTGCTTATTATCAAACGCAGCCCTGAGCCTTCATTGCCTCAGCAACCTTGAGGAAGCCTGCAATGTTAGCACCTGCCATGTAGTTGCCTTCCATGCCGTACTCCTTAGCAGCATCGTCACAAGCCTTGAAGATGGACTTCATGATGCCGTGGAGCTTCTCGTCAACCTCTTCAAATGTCCAGCTCAGTCTCTCGCTGTTCTGGCTCATTTCGAGACCTGATGTTGCAACGCCGCCTGCGTTAGCAGCCTTAGCAGGACCATAGAGGAGACCGTTTGAGAGATATGTCTCGATAGCCTCGGGAGTTGAAGGCATATTTGCGCCCTCAGCGATAGCAAAACCGCCGTTGGCAACGATAGCCTTAGCGCCCTCGCCGTCGATCTCGTTCTGTGTAGCGCAGGGAAGAGCGATATCAAGCTTGATGCCGCCTGCATTGCACTTGAGTGTCCAAACGCTGCCCTCGTGGTACTCAGCGTTCTTGTGAGAAGTTCTGCCGATGTATTCCTTGATACGTCCGCGCTCGACCTCCTTGATCTGCTTAACGAGATCAAGCTCGATTCCGTCGGGATCGTAGATATAACCGTTAGAGTCGGAAACTGTAACTACCTTAGCGCCGTACTGTGTAGCCTTCTCTGTAGCGTAGATAGCAACGTTGCCTGAACCTGAGATAACAACTGTCTTGCCCTCGAAGCTCTTGCCGTTAGCAAGGAGCATCTCGTTTGTGAAGTAGCAAAGACCGTAACCTGTAGCCTCTGTTCTTGCAAGTGAACCGCCGTATGTAAGACCCTTACCTGTGAGAACGCCAACGAACTCGTTGCGGATCCTCTTGTACTGACCGAACATGAAGCCGATCTCTCTTGCGCCTGTTCCGATATCGCCAGCAGGAACGTCGCAGTCAGCGCCGATGTGCTTGCAGAGCTCTGTCATGAAGCTCTGGCAGAAACGCATGATCTCTCCGTCGCTCTTGCCCTTGGGGTCGAAGTCGGAACCGCCCTTGCCGCCGCCCATAGGCAGTGTAGTAAGGCTGTTCTTGAATACCTGCTCAAAACCGAGGAACTTGATGATTCCGAGGTATACTGAGGGGTGAAGTCTGATACCGCCCTTGTAAGGTCCGATAGCAGAGTTGAACTGTACTCTGAAACCTCTGTTTACCTGTACCTTGCCGTTGTCGTCAACCCACGGTACACGGAAGATGATCTGTCTCTCAGGCTCTACGATACGCTCAAAAACGCCTGCATCGATGAGATCCTGTCTCTTCTCTGCAACGGGCTGGAGTGTCTCGAGGACCTCTGTAACAGCCTGGATGAACTCAGGCTCGCCGGGATTTCTTTTTTCTACTCTTGCTAATAAATCGATGAGATACTGATTTTTTAACGCCATTGTTAAAAAACCTCCTTTAATAAATTCTGCGGTCACCGCAGTTCATTTAAAATTATAGCACTCCCGTTTCTATTTTGCAATACTTTATTGTGGTAAATTTTCAATTTTGGTCGTTTTTGTGCTATATTCATAAAAAGCCGCGGACTATTTGTGCAGACTGCTGTGTATCGGGTTCCCCTGCGTATAATGCTGTTACCGTTCGTTTACGCAGTCAGCAGGCTGTTTTGCAGCACTTCGCGACAATTTTCGTTCCTCATCCGCAAGTTTTTTATCGGTTTTATATTGATTTTCCCTTCGGAATGTTATATAATATATTCAATCGGTAAAACCGATGCCTCAGGAGGGGATCGAATGCTAAAAGCGATATGCTCCTCAAAGGAGCTTACAAATAACAGCTATTACGCCTGCATCAGCGATATCATCGGCTCAAAGCAGGTGCAGGAGCTGAAATCCATCACACATCATATCTCCACCACCCGCTTCCAGCACTGCGTCAACGTGTCTTATTACAGCTACATCGTCTGCCGCGTACTGAAGCTCAACGCACGTTCCGCTGCAAGAGCGGGGCTGCTCCACGACCTGTTCTACTATGACAGAAAGGAATACAACTCCGAAAAGATAAGGGGGCAGGCTTCACACAGCAAGCATCACCCCATGGTCGCCTCGGAGAACGCTTCCGAGATCACGAAGATAACAAGGCTCGAAAGAGATATGATAGAAAAGCATATGTGGCCAATGACGCGCCCTATGCCCAGATACAAGGAAACATACATCATCACCATCATCGACAAATACTGTGCAGTCCTCGAATTCTGTGTACCGAAGGTACAGCGGATAGTACGAAGAAAAGCGCGGTAACATATATTACAGGAGGTATCCCAACAATGAAGATCGAAACCAAATGCCTGCACGCAGGCTACACACCGAAGAATACGGAGCCCAGAGTCGTTCCTATCGTACAGAGTACGACCTATGTATACGACTCAACAGACGATGTGGCAGCCGTATTCGATGACCCCACAAAGAGCCTTATCTACTCAAGATTTGAGAACCCCACAGTTATGGCTGTCGAGGAGAAGATAGCTGCTCTCGAAGGCGGTATCGGCGCTATGTGTACTTCCAGCGGTCAGGCAGCTTCGCTCCTCTCACTTCTCAATATACTGAAGGCAGGCGACAGCTTCATTTCAGCAGCTACGATCTACGGCGGTACTATCAACCTCTTCGCATATACACTCAAGAAGCTTGGCATCGAGTGCATCTTTGTTGATGCAGACGCTTCCGAGGAGGATATAAGAGCTGCTTTCAAGCCCAACACAAAGGCTGTTTTCGGCGAGACTCTCGCCAATCCCGCACTCTCTGTCTTCGACATCGAGAAATTTGCCAAGATAGCTCACGAGAACAAGGTCCCCCTCATCATCGACAACACCTTCCCCACACCTATTCTTTGCAGACCCTTTGAGTACGGTGCGGATATAGTTATCCACTCCACCACAAAGTACATGGACGGTCATGCTGTTCAGGGCGGCGGCGTTATCGTTGACTCGGGCAATTTTGACTGGACTAACGGAAACTTCCCCGAGTTCACAGAGCCCGATGAGAGCTATCACGGCACTATCTATACAAAGGCTTACGGCAAGGCTGCTTACATCGTAAAGGCAAGAATGCAGCTCATGAGAGACTTCGGCTGCTATCCGTCAGCTCAGTCCGCATTCTACCTCAATCTTGGTCTTGAAACACTCCACATCCGTATGAAGCAGTACTGCGAAAACGCAATGAAGGTGGCTGAGTATCTGGAAGCCAACGAGCACGTTGAGTCTGTAAACTATCCTGCCCTCGCAGGAAACAAGTACCATGAGCTGGCTAAGAAGTACCTCCCCGACGGTACGAGCGGAGTTATCTCTTTCATCATCAAGGGCGGCAGAAGCACGGCTGTAAAATTCATGGACTCTCTCAAGCTCGCATCCAACGAGGTACACGTTGCAGATATCCGTACCTGCGTTCTTCACCCTGCAAGCGCTACTCACCGTCAGCTCACTGACGAGCAGCTCGTTGCAGCAGGCATAAACGGCGGTCTTATCAGACTCTCCGTTGGTCTTGAGAACGTTGACGATATCATCGACGACCTCCGTCAGGCTTTTGCGGCTATTGACTGATACTCTTTGATTTGCCACCAGTATAAGAGGTAATCATTATGAAAACTATCATCGTATATTCATCGCAGACAGGTTTTACCAAAAAATATTCCGAATGGCTGGCAGAAGAACTGGGCGGAGAGACCATCACCGTCAGGGAAGCTTCCAAAAAGAACGACGAATTCTTTGACAGCTTCGATGCGATCGTCTACGGCGGATGGGTCGCTGTAGAAAAGATACACAAGCTTGACTGGTTCACAAGCAGAATAGACAGATGGCGCGGCAAGAAGCTGGCTGTATTCTGCACAGGAGCAAGTCCGGCTACATACTCGGGGGTCAGAGCCCTCCTTGACAAGTCTCTCAATGACGAACAGAAAAAATATGCAAAGGCTTTCTACTGTCCCGGCGGACTGGACTACAATAAAATGTCGCTGGGCTCAAAAATGCTTATGAAGACCTTTGCCGCCATGCTCAAGGGCAAGAAGAACAAGACCGAGGACGAAAAGGCTATGGCTGAACACGTTTCGGCTTCCTGCGATATGACAGACAGGAAGTACCTTGCCCCCATTATAGAATATCTCAGATAAAAAGCACGGCATATGCACATAATAAAGCAGCCCCTGAGCGTTACGAGCGCTCAGGGGCATTGTGTTTGTTCGGTTAATAAGATAAATCAGAATTTAGCGTAATAACTTTGCTGAACGCCTGTAAGGGATTCCAAAGGGACTGTGTTCCTTTGGCGGAGTCCAGAGGCAGCGCCTCTGGTCGTCGCTTTCAGCTTTTAAGGCGACGAAATAAAACAAAGCGCTCCGCAAGGGGTGAATCAA
>JAFWTA010000040.1 GCA_017519145.1 Ruminococcus sp. | reverse complement strand
GGTCGCCGCTTTCAGCTTTTAAGGCGGCGAAATAAAACAAAGCGCTCCGCAAGGGTGAATTTCAAAAACAGTCCGGTGGACTGTTTTTGAAAGAGGGACGCCCTGCAAGTGAGGGCGTCCCTTAACGGGCGGATGATATCCACCCCTACAATACAAATTTCGTGGGACGGCGAGGGCGCCGTTCCCTACATTATGCTAATGGCTATGGGCTAACGGCTTAAATCATAATTTAGCTTTGCTAAATTATGATTTATATTAACCGCAATTACAAGCAAAATCCCCTTTCACTCCGAAAAATCGCACTTTTACTCCATTTGTGTAGCGCTTATGCGCAAGAGCTGTTATTATTGGCACATAAGAAAAACGCCAGTCGGTGCAACAGTATCGGCAGAAAAACAACAGTAAACGGAGGTAAAAAATGAAAAAAACAGTCGCAGTATTAATGGCATCTCTTATGTGCATGGGCGGCGCCGCAGCAGCAGTTTCTTCACCCGATGTGGTAAGACCTGTAAGCGCATACGCCATCACTCAGTCACAGCAGCAGCAGTTCATCAACAATCTGGGCACAGCAGCTCAGAAAGGCTATGCACAGTACAGAATACTCCCGAGCATGACCATTGCTCAGGCTATCCTCGAATCCGCATGGGGTCAGAGCACTCTCTCTAAGAAGTACTATAACTTCTTCGGCATGAAGGCAGGCTCAAACTACTCAGGCGAAAAGGTCACCCTGCTGACCACCGAGGAGATCAACGGAAAGCTTGTAAAGGTAAACGGAACTTTCAGAGTGTATCACTCCTTCGAGCAGGGCATCAACGGCTACTATCAGTTCATCACAGGCTATTCCAGATATTCAAACCTTATCGGCGAGACAGACTATAAGGCAGCCTGCCGCAAGATAAGAGAAGACGGCTGGGCTACCGACAGCGGTTACACCAACAAGCTCATCAGCCTTATCGAGAGATATGATCTCACAAGATTTGACCCTGTGATCCCCGTCACGGAAGGTTACTTCAGAGCCTGCGCTTCAAGCTACACAAGCATCGTTGACGCACTCATCTCCATCGGTGCCGAGTCATCATTCGCTTACCGCAAAAAGATCGCCGAGGCAAACGGTATCACCAATTATATCGGCACACCTGCTCAGAACACAACTATGCTCAATCTTTTGAAGCAGGGCAAGCTCAAAAAGCCCTCAAGCGGCCCCTCAATAGTATACTTCCCTGCCTGCGGTCAGAGCTACAACTCCATCGTTGACGCCCTCGTTTCTATCGGCGCTGATTCATCCTACAATTACCGCTGCAAGATCGCTGCCGCAAACAGCATCTCAGGCTATTCCGGAACTCCCGCACAGAATACATCTATGCTCAATCTCCTCAAAGCAGGAAAACTCATCAAGCCCAACTAAGGTACATAAAACCTTAATATAAAATCAAATCTATCATTAAAGGAGTATTATTATGGAAAACAAGATCATCAACACATTCAAAAAGGCAGCAGCAGTAGTTGCCTGCTCAGCTCTCGTTGCAGGCAGCGGTATCATCAGCGGCTCATCTGTTTCTGCAAACGCAGCAAACGCAAAGATGGAAAAGGCTATCAACTGGGCGATCGCCATCGCTAACGACAATTCACACGGATACAGCCAGATCAACAGAAACGGCAATCCCGATTACGACTGCTCTTCACTGGTCATCAACGCTATGAAGTATGCAGGAATCAATGTGGGCAGCGCTTCATATACAGGCAATATGAAGGCTGAGTTCACAGCTCATGACTTCGTATGGATCCCGTGGAGCCAGATCGGCAGCACAGCTAACCTCAAGCGCGGCGACGTTCTCCTCCGCAGAAGCGACGGCAGCGGCCATACAGAGCTCTATCTCGGCAACAACAAGAACGTAGGCGCTCACAGCGACTATGACGGCAGAGGCGGCGACAGCTCGGGCAGAGAGATCAATGTTGCTTCTTACTATTACGGCAACTGGCAGGGCGTCCTCAGATACAAGCCCATCGCCAACGAGGTCATCGTCGATATTCCCGTTAGCGGCACATTCTATCCCAAGTGCGGTTCACAGTACACTTCAATAGTTGACGCTCTCAACTCTATCGGTGTTGACTCATCCTACTCAAACCGCTCCAAGATCGCTGCTGCAAACAACATCTCGGGCTATTCGGGAACTCCCGCTCAGAATACGACCATGCTCAACCTCCTCAAGGCAGGCAGCCTCAGGAAGCCCGCTTGAGTTCCGAACACACAATAAGCAAACATTACGGTGCAGCTGTAAGGGCTGCACCGTTTTTTCGCGCATCTTGCTATTAATTTTATTATGTGGTATAATCTATAAAACAGACAAGGAGCACTGCAGCTCAGGATATTACGGAACAATTGTACAGCCTGCACAGCGTTGCAGGCTGTTTTCGGTAAAAACAACCATGAAAACCATTTAAGGATTATTTAATAATTCCCATGCTAATATATAGTCACAGAAAGCGAGGGATGAATATGTTTCTGAGGATACTTAAAAAAGACCTGAAACGAAAAAAGACCATGAACATCATTCTGCTGCTGTTTGTGATAATGGCGACTATGTTCGCAGCCAGCAGCGTCAACAACATCATCGCCGTCATGAGCGGTCTGGACAATTACTTCGAGAAGGCAAACATGAGCGATCACTTCATCATCAGCCTCTCAAAGGACCCTGATGCTATCGCAGATATGCTTTCGCAGAAGCCAAATGTCAGTGACTTCCGCACAGAGAAACAGCTTGTATTCCATGACAATGACCTTACCCGCAACGGCGAAAAGCTTGATGAATTCAGCAGTGTTGGTCTGGCGCTCTCCATCGACAACGCTCAGATCAATTACTTCAACAAGGACAACGGGATAATAAAGAGCGTTCCGCAGGGAAAGGCTTATCTCACAGGCTGTATTCTCAACAAGACAAACTTTGAAAGCGGTGATGAAATACAACTGAAGATAGGAGATACGGAGCTGACGCTTGAATATGCGGGAATCGGCAAGGACGCCTTCCTGGGCTCGGATATGATGACCAATCCCCGTATAATAATGAACAACGAGGACTATGAAAAGCTGGCAGCCGATGAAAAGGCGAAGGAGAACAACAGCGCTGCTGTATTCTATGTAAACGGTCCCGATGAAAAAGCTCTGGAATCGGACCTTTCCGATATTCCCGATACTGTCCTGAACGTCGGCATATCTGTTATCAGGACATCTTATATAATGAATACCATCGTTGCAGGATTGCTGCTCATCGTAAGCGTCTGCCTGATACTGGTATCCTTTGTGATGCTGAGATTCACTATCAGCTTCACCATCAATGAGGAGTTCAGAGAGATAGGGGTCATGAAGGCTCTCGGACTCAAAAACCGCTCGGTAAGAGGGCTCTTCCTGGTGAAGTATCTGGGTATCGCGGCAATAGGCGCGGTCATAGGTTTCTTCCTCAGCATACCCTTCGGAAATATGCTGCTTAGTTCAGTCAGCAGCAAAATGTACCTTGGCAGCGACAGCTCCGCTGCGGTGGGGGTCCTGTGCAGTCTTGCGGTAGTTCTCGTGATCATGGCGTTCTGCTGGAGATGTACACGAAAGATAAAGAAGCTCTCCCCCATCGATGCCGTAAGAAGCGGTCAGACAGGCGAGAGATTCAAAAAGAAGGGACTGCTCAGGCTGGGAAAGAGCAAGCTCGGCGCCACGGGCTTCCTTGCACTCAATGATGTGTTCAGCAGCCCGAAGCAGTTCGGCATAATGACAGTGATATTCACAGTCTGCCTGCTCCTTGTAATGTGCCTTGCCAACACGGGCAACACCCTTGCAAGCAGGAAGCTGCTGCCCCTTATGTGCTCAACTGACAGCGACATATACATAACCGACACGGATATGATAATGGAAGTAATGACAGGTGAGACCACTGTTACGGAACAGTGCGACAAGATAGAGAAGAAGCTTACCGATAACGGTCTGCCGTGCAGCGTACACGCTGAGGGCCTTGTCGCTCCCACTGTGGAGTTCAAGGGGAACAAGCTCTCTCCCACATTCCTGTACTGCAAGGACACAAAGGCTTCAGACTACAGCTACTCCGAGGGCTATGCACCCAAATACAGCAACGAGATAGCGCTCACCAGCTCCGTTGCGGAGAAGCTGGAAGCAGGTATAGGGGACAAAGTAAACATCACCATCGACGGAAAGACAGACGAATACATCGTCACAGCCTTTTTCCAGAGCATGGTGAAGCTGGGCGAAACGGGACGCTTCCACGAAAGCCTTGAGGTACCCGACTCAGCTGTAAATCAGGTCATGGGATTTCAGATAGATTTCGACGACTCTCCCGACGAAAAGGAGATAAACAGCCGCATAAGCAGGGTAAAGGATATATTCGATACCAAGTATGTTGACGATACGGACGGCTTTGTAATGAGCTGCATAGGAGAGGGCGTAAAGGACACCATTAACGGAGTCAAGGTCTTCGTTCTGCTCATCACAGTTATCATCGTCATCATGATATCGGTACTCATGGAGCGCTCATTCATCTCAAAGGAGAAGCCCGAGATAGCTCTCATGAAGGCAATGGGCTTCAAGAGCAGATCCGTGAGAAGGCAGCACACTCTCAGGTTCCTTATCTCGGCTGTCATTGCGGCGGTGCTGGCGATACTGCTGAGCACACCCGTCACAAAGCTGTGCATCGACCCCATATTCGGCATAATGGGTGCTCTTGACGGCGTGGAATACAACATAAAGCCTGTGGAGGTATTCGCGGTATACCCCGTTATCATAGCGGCGGCAACTGTTCTGGGAGCATACCTCACAGCAATGTACATGAAGACCATCAAAGCTTCGGATACTTCCGACATAGAATAAAGGAGATATGGATATGAGCAAGAATACAATACTCGAGGTCAAGGACCTCTGCAAGACATATATCATAAACAAGAGACAGAACAACGTGCTCAGGAACGTCAGCTTCCACATAGACAAGGGGGAAATGGTGGCTGTCATGGGTCCCTCGGGCTCCGGCAAGTCCACCCTGCTCTACACCGTTTCCGGCATGGACAAGATGACTGCGGGAGATGTGAAGTTCTGCGGCAAGAGCCTTTCCGAACAGAGTGAGAACAGCCTTGCGGAAATGAGACTGGACGATATGGGCTTCATCTTCCAGCAGATGTACATGATGAAAAACCTTTCCATCATCGACAATATCATCCTGCCTGCCGTGAAGTCCTCAAAGAAAAAGGAGAGCCGCAAAGAGATACTCAGTCGCGGTCAGGACCTTATGCACAAGCTGGGAATAAGTGAGGTCGGCGAGAACGACATAAACGAGGTCTCGGGCGGACAGCTCCAGAGAGCCTGCATCTGCCGCAGCATGATAAACGACCCGCAGATGATATTCGCGGACGAGCCCACAGGCGCTCTCAACCGCACCTCCTCGGACGAGGTCATGGAGGAGCTCACCAAGCTCAACAGTGAGGGTACTACCATAATGCTGGTAACTCACGATTCAAAGGTGG
Organism: Ruminococcus sp.; assembly: GCA_017519145.1. GTDB lineage: Bacteria > Bacillota > Clostridia > Oscillospirales > Ruminococcaceae > Ruminococcus. Next base: position 23,056 of record JAFWTA010000040.1, on the reverse strand, counting down.
CTGCAAAGTGCTCGAGAGTGCTGTATATAGTTGACGGAAACATCAGGGGGGAGTATAATATTAAAAAGGAGCAGCCGCTCCACGACCGCGAGCGCGGTCTCAATAACTGGCTTATGGAAATGGGTTGGTAAAATGATAGATATTCTTATAGTTGAAGACAATGAGGAGCTGAGCGGACTGCTGTGCGAATTTCTCCGCGCTGAGAATTACACAGTCAGCGCCGCTCCCACAGCCGAGAAAGCCTTGTCCCTGTTTGAAAAATACGGGGCAAGGCTTGTCCTGCTTGATATAATGCTCCCCGACATGGACGGCTTTGCGGTCTGCCGCAGGATAAGAGAGAGGGACAATACTCCCATAATCATGCTCACTGCAAGAACGGACAAGGAGGACAAGCTCAGCGGTATCCTCCTCGGGGCGGACGACTACATCGAAAAGCCCTACGATATAGATATCCTCATAGCCAAGATAAAGGGCATATTCAGGCGCAGACTGGCTATGGACATGATATCCGACGGAGGCATAGTCCTCAATCTTGCGGAGGGAAAAGCCTCAAAGGACGGCGTTCCGTTAGAGCTCACCGCGAAGGAATTTGAGCTGCTGCACCTGCTTATCGCCAACAAGGGGCAGACTCTCGGCAAGGAGCTCATCTTCAGCAGGATATGGGGCGCCGACAGCGAATCCGAGCCTCAGACCCTCACAGTCCATATCAAATGGCTCCGCCAGAAGATAGAGAACGACCCCAAGACTCCCGAGAAGATAATCACGGTCTGGGGCAAGGGCTACCGCTGGGAGGGCTGATATGAAAGGCTTCAACAGGATAATTGCCGCAGCTGTTATCATAATGGCTGTGTTCATAGTCGTTCTTGACGGTGTAATGCTGAAAGGCGAAAAGCTCTCGCAGCCGCTGTACAAGGTGGAGGTCAGCCGCATTGAGCGGGAGCTCTCACAGGGGGCGCAGGTAAGCGCTGAGGACTATCCCCACATCACGGGGATATACAGCTATGACGGCTCTGCGGATTTTTACAGCTCCGACGGCGAATACCTCGTAAGGGAGATAAACGGTCAGCTGTGGCGGATAGATTACACCGATTCCGAGCCGCACAGCAGCGGACGCGCCTTTGTCCTTATGAATGTATTCCTCGCCGCCTTTGCAGCAGCGGTCATCGGCATACTCCTCTACATCAGAAGAAGCATTATAAAGCCCTTCAACGAAATAAGCGAGCTTCCCGAAAAGCTCTCAAAGGGCAATCTCACCATCCCTCTGAAGGAGAAAAAGAGCCGCTATTTCGGACGCTTCATCTGGGGACTTGATATGCTCCGTCAGGAGCTGGAGCAGTCCCGTCAGCGCGAACTGGAATACGCAAGGAACGAAAAGACCTTTCTGCTGTCACTTTCCCACGACATAAAGACTCCCCTCGCCGCCATAAAGCTCTACGCAAAGGCGCTGTCCAAGGGGATATACACCACCGCCGACAAGCAGCGCTCCGCCGCAGACAGCATTGACGGCAAGGCTGACGAGATAGAGGGCATAGTCAAGGAGCTTTCTGCTAATCTCAGCGGCGACTTCATGGACTTTGACGTCCGCAGCGGCGAGTTCTATCTCTCCGAGGTAATAGACGAAATAGAGGACTATTACACCGACAAGCTGTCCGTTACGGGAACGGAGTTCGGCATTGAAAAGTACAGCGACTGTATGCTGTCGGGAGACCCCGACAGGCTGGTGGAGGTGCTCCAGAACATCATGGAAAATGCCGTGAAATACGGCGACGGCAAAAGTATTACCGTAAGCTTCTCCGAGGAGGAGGACTGCCGCCTCATAACCGTTGCCAATACGGGCTGTACCCTGCCCGAGGAGGAGCTGCCCCACATTTTCGACAGCTTCTGGCGGGGCTCCAACACAGGCAGCCAGAGCGGAAGCGGTCTGGGGCTCTACATCTGCCGCAGGCTCATGGCACTCATGAACGGCGATATATACGCGGATACGGCTTCGGATACCATGAAAGTCACAGTGGTCTGCCGCAAGCCTGAATGATAAACAGCTGATACACGGGGACGCAAATGTGCGTCCCCTGTTTTGTTTCCTCTGACCGCCGATAACTTTTTATTTATATGTTGTAAACAAATTTCAATATTCTTGTTATGATATATTCATTGACTTCGCACGCCCAAAAATGGTATCATGTGAGTATAAGATCACCATAAAAGGAGTGTGTGAACATGAAACGATCATTATTACTATTAGCATTAGCAGGAACCCTCTCCCTCACAGCCTGCGGAAGCGATCAAAAACAGGATACCAAAACGCCCCGCAACGGTGAATTCACTGTGGGGGATTATGCCGAAAATGAAACCGCTGCGGCAGAATCCGCAGACACCGAAAACAGCGATGCCACAGCTATGGACTATAAGCAGTCAGAGCCCAAGCTCATCGACACGAAAATGCTGGTCTATTCATGCGATATGAGCATTGACGTTCTCGATTTCGATAAGTCCCTTGACAGGATACACGAGCTTATCAGCAGCTACAATGGATTTATCGAGAGCGAGGTCTACTCCGACGGCGGTTCTTCGAGCCAATGGGTATATTCCGACGACGAAAAGTGGAAGAGCCTCAGCGCCGTCATAAGAGTCCCCAGCGCAAGCTATGACAGCTTTTGCAGCGATATCGAGGAGGTGGGCGACCTCAGGCGCAAGAACGCCTCCGTGGAAAACCTCAGCACGGAATACTCCGACCTGAAAACAACTCTCGCTATCTATGAGGCAAAGGAACAGCGCTATCTCGACCTGCTGGAGTCTGTCAAAAACGAGTCAGACGCCATACAGTACGAAAACGAGCTGACGGATATACAGATACAGATAGCTACGCTGAAGACCCGTATGAACACCATCGAGAATGATGTGGCTTACTCCTACATAAACCTCTCCGTCAACGAGGTAAGGAAGTACACCGACAAGCCCGTGGTGAAAAAGACAGATACTTTCGGTCAGAGACTGAAGAACACCGCTTCCGAGACATGGAGCTCATTCCTTGAATTCCTTGAGAAGCTCCTGTTCGTAGTCATAAGGGTGCTTCCCTATCTGCTCCTGTTTGGTATCATCGCATTCATCATTGTAAAGCTGGCAAAGCTCATATCAAAGCTTGCGGAGAAATACCGCGCAAAGCACCCCAAGCCCGTAAGACCTGCTCCCGTATATATGCAGGCTCCGCCAATGTATCCTGCTCCTCAGCAGATGCCCGTACAGAACAGAGCGCCCGTTCAGGGACCGCCTCCTCCCCCTAAGGAAAAGGCTGACACGGATAATGATAAAGCTGACAAAAAAGAAGATAAAGATACATGACACACAATAGGAAAAACCCCGATATTCTCATATCGGGGCTTTTCCATATACTTTACAAAGGAGTGTGAATATCATACGCCGAGTTTCTGACGGCATTCCTCGTAGTAGGAAGAATCGTCAAATTCTTCTTTAACTATGCGCCAGTCGCCGCAGGCGGGGTCAATTGCAAAGCTCATCAGCTCGCAGCCGCCGAATCCTGACGAGATGTCATACACATAATAAGGTATTATGGCAGTAAACGATGTGTCCGTCCTGTCTTTTATGATGACAGGAGAGTCCTCATATAAGTGCATCACAGGATGTCTTCCGTTAGGATAGAAGGTGTTCTGATAAAGCTTTCCGTTGTGATCTATATATGCAACGCTGTACTGCTGACCGTTGGTGAGGACAGGTCCGAGACCTGATTCGTCCGGGACAAGGGTACAGCCGTAGTAGCTGTCCTTCCCGCCGTCTGAATAGTACAGGCTGTTGTAATAGCTGATGATATCGGCTGTGCTGCCGAAACGGCTGTCAGTTACACGGGCAAAATATGCGGTATGTGTATTGCAGTATGTCGGAGAATCCAATGACAAGTCTCGGGTATAAAACTCAACAGAAGGGTCAACGTCGAATGAGATATAGTCGCTGTCATCAGTCTCCATCACTCTGAAGGTAAGAAGATTTGAAAGCTCCTGACTTCTTACGAAGAAGTCCTCTGCTCTCTCTCCCAGAGCAGCGTCAACTGAAAGACCGCTGTTCACGGCACCGCTGCCTGCGGACGCGCCCGATGGCGAAGCTGCTTCCGCACCTGATGAGCTGCCGCCTGCGGCAGCATTGGCTGCCGTGGTCACTGTACCTGCACTTGTCTTATTATCAGATGTACCGCCTTCATCTGCACTGACTGTTACGGCAGTTGTGACAGTAGTTGTTACGGCAGAGCCGCTCACACCTGTTAAAGCTGTTGTCGTTCCCGTAGTCCTTACGGTTGTAACCGTAACGGCAGGGGTCACTACATCTCCGCCGCCGCCGCTGTGTCTGCGGAAGAGTGTGGTGCTGCCGATCAGCAGACCTGCAACGAGTATCAGCGATGCTGCTGAGCAGACAGGAGCCAGCCATGCAGGTCTTCTTATGCGTTCTGCTCCCGAAACGGCCTCACCGCTTATGGTTATATTATTATCTCTCTCTGTTCTGTTTCTTTCGATTTCTCTCTTTTTCATTCTGTATTTCCTTTCGCTTGCCGCGAAAAGCCTTTCCATCTGTGCATCATACATCTCGGGGCACTTGTCTGTGAGTATATCCATAGGTTCTTCCTCTGCATTTCCCAGCATATCGAATAAGTTTCTTTTTCTCATATCCTGTGCCTCCTTACTTTGATATACCGACTTCGGCAAGCTTGCCGCGCAGCTTCTGAACAGCTCTTGTACATCTTGAACGTACCGATGAAGGATTCATCGAGACATTCCTTGCTATCTCGGAAGAAGTGCGGTTATAATAAAATTTCTGTATAATTATAGTTGAATCAGGCTCCCCCAGCTCTGCTATCTTATTAAGGAGAACTCTGCGGAGTTCAGAACTGTCCACGCGCTCGTCAACGCTGAAATCCGAGACAAGCTGCTGCATATTGTCCTCATCTTCATATACGACATGGCTGTTTGCCGCAGACAGGCTCCTGAACCTGTCGATAGCCGTTCTTTTTGCCACGGTGCCTATATAGCCCTTGATATCGCCCACATAGGCTTCCTCGTACTCAAATTTTATAAAGACATCCGCAAAGACGTCGCTGACGCACTCCTCGATATCCTCCTGAGTGCCACAGCTTCTCAGCTTATTGAAAACAATGGCATACACATACCTGCCGTACTCCCTGATGAGCGCTCTGTGACAATCTGTGGGAGACCTGTCAAGCATATTTTTCAGCTCGCTGCCTGTCATGTTCATTCCTCCTAATATTTATGTAAGATCGACCTTTCATAAACAACATTCGTCCCCCGAAAGCAAATTGCTGCACTGATTTATATATTTTTTTATTTTAACTATAAAAACTTGAGGACTATATTGTTTTTTCCGTATAAACAGCCGTTTCCGATAAAAAAATAAAAGCGGCTGATGGTCTCTCAGCCGCTTTTATCATGAACACACCTTTATATATCTTCTCTTCTAATTATAACCTGTTTCACCGTTCATTATCATCTCCATAGTCACGGGGAGCACCTTGTACTCGCCGAGGACGAACTTTTTCAGCACTTCAACGTCCGCAGATGTCACCTGTCCGTCTTTCAGCATATCCGCGCTGTCAAGCTGAAGATCATTGAGCTCGACGCGGCCTTCCAGATACTTGTTGATGGTAATGATATCAAATGTATTTATCTCGCCGTCGCCGTTTATATCTCCCGAACCCACGGGAACGGTCTTGTATCTCTCGGGGATATACTCATCTTCGAGAGAACCGTCCACCCTTACGAAGATCTGCTCCCAGTAGTACTTATACTCGCTGTTGGGATCATATGAAACGGAAACGCCGATATGTGTATAATCGGGATTGAGTATGGACTTCCAGTGATTTGGAGAATTTTTCCACTGATTGAATGTCGCCTCGGCATTGTTTGAACCTGCGGCGATGTTCTCCGCAGCCTTCGTCCACGGAACAAGACTGTCGTCGATAACTGTAAAAAATCTGTATTCCTCTGTACCGTCGGGCATTATAGTAGGACCGGGACGGTCGTGGCTGAAGTTGAATATGCACTCTCGCGAGCGGACATTCGACACGTCCATGAGATAAGGCACAGCCTTCAGGGGCTTTACTCCCGCTTCTGCTCTCGCCTCGTTGGTCAGCCACAGTATCTCCTCAGCCATTTGTGCGAGTTCGTCCTCCGGGTCGGCATGGGCGTCTGAATAAGGAGCTCTTGAAAAAACGCATACAGAGATAAAGGAAGCAATAATGACCGCCAGCACTCTGCACGAAAAAGATTTCACGCTGCTCATACAAACACCTCCCCGTAAATCAAGATATCTGAACTAATTATAGTTTAGCACAAATAAATATATTTTTAAAGAGAAGCGACAGACTTTTAGCAGATTTCACAATAAAAATCTACGTTTTGTACAACAAAAATTCTACAGTCGGTAATATCAGACTTGCTTTATCCGAAAAATAATTGAAGAATTTGCCTATATTGCGTTAATCTTTTTTGCTATTCTTAATTATTTCAGAAATCCTGCCATAGTATTTGTCAAGAGAGACGATGGCAACGTTAAGATAATCCTCCATCTGGTCTCTGGGGTCACTGCCTGCAAGGACAGCACTTGTCAGTACGACCAGTTCGCCATTATGCTCGATATACATCTTGCAGCCGAAGCTCTCTGAGTCAGCGTTGAAGTCATTGATGACCTGATAAAGGTCAAGACCTACGCTTGTGAACTTTACTGTATGATTGAGCGCCAGTGTCAGCGCCTGATTTTCGGGGTTGAAGTGTATGAACACATAGGGTGCTATCTCATGATGGGGCAGCTTTGTGCGGAATCTTATCATATTTGCATCATTGTCGTTGAGCTCGTAGGGAACATTACGGCTCTCGAGAAGTCCGCAGAAGTCTGCTACTATGGGATTCATTACTACTTTATCGTCCATTGTTATTTCCTCCGTTAAGGTAATTATTTTCGGTTAATTTGCTATAAATCAATTATAACACACCTGTGTGAATTTGTCAATAATGTTTAAACGGAAAAAGCGCCCGTTTCCGAGCGCTTTCCCCTTTAGGGTGGTTTATATGAAAAAATGAAGATGTCGTGTAAGACGGGACAGACCTCAGTTATCCCTGAATTTGTCCATATATGTCTGGAGTCCCTGACGGGTGACCATATCGCTGACGGTAAATGTAAATGAGCCGCCTTCTCCGCCGTCACCTGCATACGCTTTGTAGGTCTTCCCCTTTTCAAGGAGAGGAGTGCTTATTACCACATGGTCGTAGGAATGCATGGGAGCATATCTCAGAAGCTCCTTTCCGCTCTCGTCCTCAAGGACAAAGGGCATTCCTGCTTCGGATATGGTTTCAAATCCTATGGAAGCGGAGCACTGTGTAGAGCTCTGTGACGGATGATCCGCCATATCGTGATAGCCGGTCGCAATAAGTGTACCGCCCGAGACTATGAATACTCCGTTGCAGTCCAGTGCGCTGTTCATGCCGTGCTCGGGACCGTTTACGGTGATATCGCCGCCCAGTATGGTAAGGTCTCCATTGGAGTCGATACCGTCGCCGCCGATAGCGTTGGCGTAAAAGCTGCCGCCGCTGATGACTACGGATACGCCCTCAACAGGGTCCTCCTTGTGGCTGCTGGGAGTGCCGTCACCTGCGTTGATGCCGTCGTCCTCCGCAAAGATACGCATATCTCCGCCGCTGATATCCATTACCGCGGACTCAAATCCCTCGCGGGCATTGAAGATACGGAGCATACCTCCGCTGACGGATATGCTGTTGTCTGCGTGTATGCCGTCATCCTCTGCACTGAGAGTAACGGCTGATCCTCCGCTGATAAAGACGCTGCCGTTTGAGTGGAGAGCGTCGTCCGCGGAATTTATACTGAAGGTACCACCGCTTATGTTGAACTCGGTGCCTGCCTTGATGCCTTTTTTACTGTTGGGAGCTTCTCCGCCGAATACCTCGGGAAGTCCCGTATGTGAGCTTCCGATGTCATCGGGGCTCATTTCCTTGTCTGTGTTCTTATATCCCCCCGACAGGTCATTTCCCCCTGCGGTAGTGATGCGGAAGTCTCCGCCCTTAGCGCAGAATATGCCTTCTGCCTGTATGCCGTCTCCCATGGAGCTTATATCGAAGGAGCCGCCCTCAGCATAGACAAATCCGGGAGCATTCTCGTCCTTGCCAGATGCCTTTATGCCGTCGCCTCCTGCGGTAATGTTAAGTTTGCCGTCAGCGACCGCAACGTAGTCCTTTGCCTTTATGCCGTCGCAGCCTGCGGTGATGTTCAGCTCTCCGCCCGTCAGGACTATATCGTCCTTTGAGCGTATGCCGCAGTAGTTTCCCTTGATATTGAGAGTACCGCCGCCGTTGATGGTAAGGCCGTCCCTGCTGAATAAAGCAGCGTCGGGTATATCCTCCCCCTCGGGAATGGCATCGCTCCTGCCGTCGGTGAGTGAGTTTACGCTGTTATACCCAAGGGTGATGTATGTTTTTTTGGCGTCATTTATGAGTAAAGGCGCCGACGTCCCGGAAGTGATATTTACGTTGTTCAGCTTCAGATGAACACTTGCTTCCGGTGCATCGATTATTATCTGCCCGTTTGTGAGCTCTCCCGATATGCTGTAAATGCCCTCGGAAGTGATAGTTACAGTGCTGCCCTCAATGGTCACGCCTGTTCCCTCGACCTCAGCCTTGCTGCCCATTAGGTTTATCTCTGCGTCATTCTCAACCAGCGGAGGAGATATGTCTTTCGTTGTGAACAATTCCTCCGGGGGCGGCAATGTATCGGATAAGCTTCTGACAGGCTCGGGGATATTTGCGGTCACAGTGGCAGCGGTAATATCGGAAGTAGTGTGCTCCTCGGTGACCTGAACCTCCGAAGCGGAGCTGCTGCCGCTCTTTGATGAACTGCATCCTGCTGTCATGGAAGCAATTGAAGCCGCAGTGACGATCAAGCCGAGGATCTTAGCGTATTTTTTCATAGTAAAACCTGCTTTCTCCGTCTTTTTTATCTTGCAGCTCTCTATCCATGCAAGCATTATAAGCTATGGATATGTGCATTTTGTGATAGAAAGCTGAATTAAAGAAAAAATCCTCACGGAAAGTCCGTGAGGAAATATGCTCTCATAGGGTATCAAAGCCCTGATATCGAGAAGTCCACCTCTATGTCGGTCCAGTCCTTGAATTCGGCAGGATCAACTATCTGGGCTGAATAGCCGCCGTCGTTGATCTCCGAGGGAGAATTGGTATCGAAGTTGACGTACAGACCGCCCTCGGCAGCCCTTGCGTCTGCGGGCAGGAACTCATCGCTGACCCACTCGTTGAATATATTGGTGCGGACAGCCTCTGCCTCGGTGTTGGTGTAATTCTTCTTTTTCAGCTCAATGTCCCTGCCGTCCACCTTGACGTTCTTTACGGTGATGATGGCGTTGGGGAGCAGCGACTCGGCATCGTGGATGATAACTGCCGCGAAGCCTATGCCGTTGACCTTGTATGAGCCGTTGGGGTCTCCCGAAGCAAGGTACTGAAAGGCGGTGCTGTTGGCGGTAACGCTGACCTTATAGTCGCCGTTGCCGTCTATGTGTACCACTCCTGCCTTATAGCAGAGCTGGTTCTTCTCGTCTGTGCCGCCGAGGTACTGCTTGTCCCAGTTGGAATCGACCACGGCAAGGTAGGCATCGCCTGCCTGCACTCCCACAGCCTCGTCAAAGTTTACTCCGGGTACGGGAGCGGTGGTGGGCTCGGCAGAAGCCGCCTTATCCGGCGACTTTTTATCCTTGGAGCTGCATGAAGCTGCTGCTCCGCAAATGAAAGCGGCAGCCAGTACAGCTGCAAGAGCTTTCCTTATCTTCATTTTCACGACCTCATTTCCCATAGCATTTACACTATCTATTATAATACACGATATGCCTTTTTTCTGCAAGATGCTTATTGAACAAACTTTTTACTTTGCCTGTTTTTTGAATTGTATAATCAGCTCAGTTCAAACATTCCCGTGTAAAGCTGATAGTACTTGCCCCGCTGTGCGATGAGCTCTCTGTGGTTTCCTCTCTCGATTATCCTGCCGTGCTCCAGCACCATGATGGCGTGGGAGTTGCGGACGGTGGAGAGCCTGTGGGCGATGACGAATACTGTCCTGCCCTCCATAAGTGAGTCCATGCCCTTTTCGATAAGTGCCTCTGTACGGGTGTCGATGGAGCTTGTAGCCTCATCGAGAATGAGAACAGGCGGGTCCGCAACGGCAGCTCTTGCAATGGCGAGAAGCTGTCTCTGACCCTGTGACAGGTTTGCACCGTCAGCGGTGAGCATGGTGTCGTAGCCATTCTCCAGATGCTTTATGAAGCTGTCTGCGTTGGCAAGCTCGGCTGCGGCGTAGACCTCATCGTCGGTGGCGTCAAGCTTTCCGTAGCGGATATTGTCCATGACCGTACCCGTGAACAGATGGGTGTCCTGAAGAACTATGGACTGGGAGCGTCTGAGGTCGTCCTTCTTTATCTTGTTGATGTTTATGCCGTCGTAGCGTATCTTGCCCTCGGGCACATCGTAGAAGCGGTTTATGAGGTTTATGATAGTGGTCTTGCCTGCGCCCGTTGAGCCAACGAAGGCTATCTTCTGTCCGGGCTTTGCATAGAGAGATATGCCGTTGAGAACGGTCTTGTTGGGCTCATAGCCGAACACCACATCGTCGAACTCCACATTGCCGCGGACCTCGGTGTAGGTAACGGTGCCGTCAGCCTTGTGGGGGTGCTTCCAAGCCCAGTGACCTGTGCGCTTGTCGGTCTCGGTGACAGTTCCGTCGGGAGCTATCTCCGCATTTACCAGTGTGACGTAGCCCTCGTCAGCCTCGGGCTCCTCGTCGATGACGCGGAATATCCTCTCTGCACCTGCAAGTGCGGTGAGGACTGAGTTGAGCTGCTGGGAAACCTGTATGATGGGCTGTGAGAAGGAACGGGTGAACATGAGGTAGGACACAACGGTGCCTATGGTCATGCCGCCGATGTTCTTCACGGCGAATATACCGCCGATTATAGCAGTTGCGGCATAGTGTATATAGGAGAGATTGTTCATGACGGGCATGAGGATATTGGCAAAGGTATTGGCATGAGTTGCAGCCCTGCACAGCTCCTCATTGAGAGCGTCGAACTCCTCCTCAGCCTTGTCCTCGTGGCAGAATACCTTTACCACCTTCTGACCGTCTATCATCTCCTCGATGTAACCGTTTACGCTTCCCAGAGCCTTCTGCTGGGCAATGAAGCCCCTGCTGCTGCGTGAGCCCACGAAGCCGATGACCTTTATGATTATGAACAGCATGGCAACTACCAGTATGGTAAGTCTCCAGCTGTAGATCAGCATTGCCGTGAAAACTCCCACGATAGTCACCGCTGAGCTGATGAACTGGGCAATGCTGTTGCTGAGCATCTCGCGGATAGCGTCGGTATCGTTGGTGTAGAGGCTCATGAGCTCGCCGTGGGTGTGCTTGTCGAAATAGCGTATGGGCAGCATTTCCATCTTGCAGAAAAGGTCGTTCCTGATACGCATGAGGGTGGTGGTGGATATCTTCATCATCATGCGCTGGTAGAACAGCGAGCAGAGTGCTCCCATGACGTAGATGGACGCCATGAGCACAAGTATGCCGATAAATCTGCCGTAGTGCCACTTGCCGTCGTCTATGGCATGGTCAAGATTGTCGATGAGGGGCTTCAGCAGGGAGTTTCCAATGATCCCCGCAAAGGAGCTGAAGATTATGCAGATGACCACGAAGATGAACTGCACACGGAAGCCGTACATATAGCTGAATATGCGCTTCAGAGCCTTGAATGTGTTCTCGGGCTTTGCCATTGCTCTTTGTGTTTTCTGAGGCATTATTCTTCATCTCCCTTCTGCTGTGAGTCGTAGACCTCGCGGTATATCTCGCTGGACTCCATGAGCTGTGCATGGGTACCGATGTCGGTTATCCTGCCGCTGTCCATGACGATTATCCTGTCTGCGTCCATGACGGAGGTTATGCGCTGAGCGATGATGATAGTGGTGGTGTCCCCGAGCTTTTCGCGGAACGCCTTGCGGATACTGCTGTCCGTAGCCGTATCGACCGCACTGGTGGAGTCGTCCAGAATGATTATCTTGGGCTTTTTCAGCAGAGCTCTTGCGATACAGAGCCTCTGCTTCTGACCGCCTGATACATTGACGCCGCCCTGTCCGAGGTCGGTATCGTAGCCGTCGGGGAAGCTCATGATGAAGTCATGAGCGCAGGCGGATTTGCAGGCGTCGATGATCTCCTCGTCAGTGGCATTCTCGTCACCCCAGCGGAGATTATCCCTGATAGTCCCCGAGAACAGCACGTTCTTCTGGAGCACCATTGCCACCTGATCCCGGAGAGTCTCAAGGGGATACTCCTTTACATCGTGACCGCCAACAAGCACCCTGCCTGCGGTGGCATCATAAAGACGTGGTATGAGCTGTACCAGTGAGGTCTTTGATGAGCCCGTACCGCCGATGATACCGATAGTTTCCCCCGAACGTATATCAAGGTTTATGCCCTCAAGGGCAAGGTTTTTCATATCGTCATAGTAGCTGAAGCTGACGTTCTCAAATCTTATTGAGCCGTCCTCTGCGGACACGGAAGCTCCCTCGGGATCAGCGATGGTGGGCTCCTCCTTCAGCACCTCGTAGATACGCTGGAGAGAAGCTCTCGATACCACGAACATGATGAACAGCATGGAAAGCATCATCAGCGACATGAGTATCTGTCCCACGAACATGATGAAGCTGTAGAGCTCGCCTGTCTCGATACCGCCCTTTACGGACATATGTCCGCCGAAGTAGAGTATGGCAACTATGCTTGCGTACATTACCAGCTGCATGATGGGCATATTGAGAATTACCAGCTTTTCCGCCGCGAACTGCGCCAGACGGACGTCATTGGTGCTTTCCTCAAAGCGCTTCTTCTCATAGTCCTCACGGGCAAAAGCCTTTACTACGCGGATACCTATGAGGTTTTCCTGTATCCTGCCGTTCATGCTGTCGTACTTGGTGAGCATCTTCTCAAAGCGCGGGTGCGCCTTGGAGATGATGAAGAACACCGCACAGCCCAGCACGGGTATTGCGAACATGAATATCACCGACAGCTTTGCATTCTGCCTTACTGCCATTATCGTGGCACAGACAAGCATGATAGGCGAGCGGAATGCCATGCGTATGAACATCATGAAGGCGTTCTGTATGTTGGTGACATCTGTGGTAAGACGGGTGGTCAGGGACGCCGTTGAGAACCTGTCCACATTTGCAAATGAGAAGCCCTGCACCTTGCGGAAAAGAGCGCTCCTGAGATTTTTCGCGAAGCCCATTGCCGCAACTGCGCTGAACCTTGCCGCCAGAGCTCCGAAACAGAGCGAGAATACGGACATTATGACCATGAGTCCTCCCATTTTTGCAACGTAGCCGATATCCCCCATCCGTATGCCGTTATCTATTATCTTTCCCATCACTATCGGTATCAGTACCTCCATGAGCACCTCTCCGATAATGGTCACAGGCGACAATATTGCCTGTTTTTTATATTTCCCGACGTGTGAAAATATAGTCCTGAACATTGATATTCCCCTTTCGGACCGATAATACAGTCTAACTTTCATTTTAACATTTATAATGTATCTTGTCAAATGAGCAGAAAGTCCGCCCCATGCCTTGACATCGGGGAGATACTATAGTAAAATGATATTCGGAGGTGTTATGATGTTTAATTACAGACCAGAATTATTCGGCGAAGCGTCAAAGTCACACGCTTCAAAAAAGCTCTATAAGATACTTATCTGCTTTATAGTGGTTTTCATAGTGATCGCCCTGCTGGAGTCATTTGTCCCCGGCATAATGTCATGGAGGGATATTGCCGAGAATATTGCCAATTCAGACAAGGACAGCAAATGGGAGGCGTCAATGGATGCCTCAAAGAAGGTACTTGCAGACACCAACACAATGATCGCGACCCTGTTCAGCACGGTTTTCGGCACCCTTGGCGCCATGTTCTACTGCCGTTTTATCGAGATGAGGTCCGTCCGCTCCATGGGCGCTGTAAAGAAGCGCTGCATCCCCAACTACATAATCGGTCTTATCATCGGTGCGGGACTTATGTCCGCCATCGTTGCCATGAGCAACGCGGCAGGCGCAAGCAGGACCGTTGTTTGCAGCAGCGCTGACTACACCAAGATAGTACTGTTCTTCTTCGGGTTTGTGGTACAGGGTATGAGCGAGGAGTTCATCTTCCGCGGCTATCTGTTTACCACCATCGGCGGTGCAGGCTACCACACCGCAGTCGCGGTGGGCATAACCTCCGTGGGATTTGCGCTTGCACACGCCTCAAATCCCGGCTTCGGAGTCGTCGCCTTTATCAATCTCACCCTTTTCGGTGTCTTTGCTGCACTTTACCTGACGCTCACAGAAAGTATATGGGGCATTTCCGCCATCCATTCCATCTGGAACTTCACACAGGGAAGCTTATACGGCATAAGCGTCAGCGGAACTGCCGACTATCCCTCCATACTGCGCACTTCCTCCGTTTCCTCAAAGGCGCTGCTCACAGGCGGTGAGTTCGGCATAGAGGGAAGCATATTCACCACTATCGCACTGGGTATCGGCACAGCTGTCATATTGTTCCTGCTGAGCAAAAAGGCTGCAAAAAAGGCTGCGGCACAGTGATATCCGCGTTAAAACACAAACAAAAAGCCCCGAAGCACTTTGAAGTGCTTCGGGGCTCGTTTTATTGTTTCGTTGCTATTATGTTCAGCGCCATGTATCCGATGTGGATAACTACTGCGATTATGCAGCCCACCGAGGTCTTTGCCACAGATATGCCTCTCAGCTTCTGGGCAGGTGTGGACATGGGCAGCTTGTTCTTCACGCGGAACATTATCAGCAGGATAAGTCCCACCACCGAACCTGCAATAAGTGCCAGACCATATAATCCCATCAGCTCATCATTATCTTTAAGAAGCGATATTACAGTCACCATCGAGTTGATGAAGATGTGTACCACTACGGACGGGATTATGGAGTTGTGCTTCATGTCGATATGACCGAAGAATATTCCGATAAGGAAAGCCAGCATGAACTGGGGGATATTGCCGTGTGCCAGTCCAAAGAACACCGCCGACATGAATATGGCGAAGCGTCTGTCCGCCTTGGAGAATATCTTCATCAGCGCCCCTCGGAACATTATCTCCTCAGTCAGCGGAGCGATGATACAGCTGTATATGGTCATTATCGCAAATCCCAGAGCCGTTTTGCCGTAATCGCGGTCAAGGATATCGGTGGAGAAGCCGTACTGCGAGAAGATGTCGTCTATGCCGCTGGAAATAAAGCCTGCGCATATCCATATGAACAGTCCCGCAAGGCAGTGCACCACAGCGTCGCTGAAGGTGTAATCCCGCGTATTCAGCATGAATGACGGTTTTATCTTCGCCCATTTCAGCCCTATGAAGGCAAATCCCACATTGGCTGCAAGGTATATGATAAGATTTATGGCGACAAATATCGAGCCGCCCCTCATGTAGTGCTCTATGGCTCCCGATGCCGCATCGGGATTGAGCTTGCCCAGTATCAGCTGTATCAGACTGATGAGCAGCAGCGCCAGCACATTCGAGAAAAGAAACTGAAACAGGAAGATAAATCCGCCTATGTTGTAGTACTTCCTGAGAGCGTTCTTTTCCACCTTTGCAGGCTCAAAGGGAACGGAGAACTCAGGCATGGTTATCCACGGCAGTATCTCCGAATAATCGTCGTTGTACCAGTGGTACTCGGATGGGTTGTCGAAGGGGTCATAGACATCGGTCTTCTGCTTTTCCTTCAGCTCCCTTTCCTTAGCTTCGAGCTGCTTTGTAAGGCTGTATATCTCATGGTTAAGTGCGGCATATTCCGCGCTGTATCCCTGTGTTTCGTTCATTTCTGTCGTTTATCCCTGCCTTTCTCTGTATCTTCAGCATATTCCGAACTATATTTTAACATAAAAATCAATAAAAGTAAAGAGGCAGCAGCAAGTTTTCATCTGCTGTACACTATTGCAAGTCCCTGTGCGCTCTCACAGGTGAACGGCTTGTCCGTTCCCGCGACTGTAACAAGGAGCTCCTCTCCCCTGCGTACCGCTCTTATCTCCGCGGTGATATCACCGTTTCTGTCATACACGGCGGTCTCCGCGCAGCCGCCCTCCTTCATGCCGTAGAACACTATCCTCATGCCGTCGGCATAGTCATAGTCGGCAGTTCCGCTGAAATTGCCATACACTATGACGGAATCGGGCTTTGCATACAGCGGCATCCCGAAGTAGTCGTACTTACGGGTATACCAGCCGCCGCCCTGAAGCTCCTCCCCTGTCTGTATATCGGTCCATGTACCGCCGTAAGGCAGATAGAAGCTGCACTCGCCCTCCTCGCTGAAAACGGGAGCCGCCAGCAGTGAGTCCCCCAGCATATACTGAGTGTCAACGGTGAGGGCACCGCGGTCGCGGGTGAAGTCCACAGCCATAGCCCTCATGACGGGTATGCCCGTGAGGTGAGCCTTTACGGCACTGCTCCAGATATATGGCATGAGCCTGCCTTTCAGCTTCACGAAATGCCTTGCCACATCGCAGCTCTCCTCGTCGAAATGCCACGGCACACGATAGGAGTTGTTGCCGTGATACCGCGAGTGGGAGGACATGAGCCCGAAGGCTGTCCAGCGCTTGTACAGGCCGGGAGTGCCCGTTGCCTCGAAGCCGCCGATATCATGGGAGAAAAAGCCGAAGCCCGACATACACAGCGACAGTCCGCCGCGGAGAGTCTCCCACATGGAATTATAGTCAGAGAAGCAGTCGCCGCCCCAGTGAACGGGGAACTGCTGACAGCCTGCGGTGGCTGACCTTGCAAAAAGGCAGCCCCTGCCCTCAAGGGCTTCAAAAGCCGTCCTGTTGTAGAGATAAGCGTAATAGTTGTGCATCATATACGGGTCGGAGCCGTCGTGCCAGACCACGTCCGTAGGGATACGCTCGCCGAAATCAGTCTTAACCGCATCCACTCCCATATCAGCAAGTCCCCGTATCTGCGTGGAATACCACTCCCTCGCCTTAGGGTTGGTGAAGTCGATGATGCCCATGCCCGACTGCCACATATCACACTGGAACACGGAGCCGTCCCTGTTTTTCAGAAGATAGCCCTTTTCCGCACACTCCGCAAAAACAGGGGATTTCTGCCCCACATAGGGATTTATCCACACGCAGATACGCAGTCCCTTTGACTTCAGTCTCGCTATCATCGTCCTCGGGTCGGGGAACTTTCTCTCGTCCCAGCGGAAGCTGCACCACTCCATCTCCTTCATCCAGAAGCAGTCAAAGTGAAAAACATCAAGGGGTATATCTCTCTGCTGCATACCGTCAATGAATGAGGTCACTGTTTCCTCGTCGTAGTCTGTGGTAAAGGACGTTGACAGCCACAGTCCGAATGACCACGGCGGCGGCAGTGCAGGTCTGCCTGTGAGGGCGGTATACCGCTCAATAACATCGGCAATGGTATCGCCGCCGAAGATGAAGTACTCCAGAGTCTCGCCCTGCACGGAAAAGGCGGTCTTTGACACGTTCTCGCTGCCCACCTCGAAGCTGACTCTCCCGGGGGTATTCACGAACACTCCGTAGCCCCTCGACGATGTGAAAAAAGGCACAGACTTGTAGCTCTGCTCGGTGCAGGTGCCGCCGTCGTGGTTCCAGACCTCAACGGTCTGACCGTTCTTCACAAATGAGGTGAACTTCTCGCCGAAGCCGTAGATGTACTCCCCTACAGAGATATCCAGCATCTCGCGGATATAGGTGCTGCCGCCGTTATCCCACTTCGAGAAGAAACGCTCTCCCGAGGTCTCCTGCTGTCGGAGCTGTCTCCGCAGGGGCTCCTCCTCAATGATGGACGTTGTGCGCCAGCCCGACTTTGTAAGCAGCCTGCCGCCGTATCTATATGAGATATCCCACTCCTTGCCGTCAGCGCCTGTCCTGACGGAGGTCTTTCCCGAAATGAGCTCCCAGCCGCCGTCCTCGGTGCGCTTTATGACGGGGCGGAAGCCGCTGTCTTCATTGAGAGGGAAAGAGGGACGCTTTTTCACGGCGCCGCTGAAATGGCTTATGGTGACCCTTATGCTGTTCTCGAGGGTAGAGGTAAAGGTCACGGTGAGCATGGGACCGCCTAAGGTCATGCCCCTGTTTGATATGAACTGTGTAGCTGCCCAGACCGTCAGGGACCTGTCGTCCGCTGCGGTCTCGTATATCTGAACTGCCCAGCGGACATCATAGCCCGTCCTGCTGAGCCAGTAGCCGTCTGATACCTTCATTTTTTCAACTCCTTTCGCGCCGGAAGCGCTGTATGTCATGATAGTACTATCATATCATGTTTTTATGAACTTTTCAATCCGTTTTGTCAAGCCTTCCGCAAGGTTTACGCCTTGGGTGTACTTTCTACAAATGGTAATTTTCACAAGCTGCTTTCCTCCTCGGATATGATGGCTTCTGCACTTTTTCTGCATTTCGCACATAGGCGGTATACAGCCTTTTATACCGTTAAAAAATGCTGTTTTGCACCGATAATACAGCACTTTTGGTATAACATATCATGCAAAATATCACACATTTTCTGAAATAACATTATTATGCTAAAAATAGTAATATCTTGACCAAAATTTTAAGGCAAACGCCTATTTTTCGGCACATTCTTCGTTTTGTACACCAAATCTTTGTTTTTTGAGTTGCAATGTTATTATTATTGAAGTAAAATGAGTGTAACAACATGAAATGATATACGGTATATCATTGCGTGAGCGAAAAAATAAAATAAATAAATATGAGGAGGAGAATGTATGAAATTCAAAAAACTTGTCGCAAGTCTTACCGCTGCAAGCTGTCTTTCGGGCGCCTTCGTGGCATTCCCCGAATTCGTACAGCGCACATACGCTGCTTCTGTCGTAACCAACGATTTTGAACGCAACTATGACGGCTGGTACGGCGAGGGCGACACCGTAGAGCTCACAGCTCAGCCCGCAGCAGGCGCAGATATGTCAAGAGGCATGAAGGTCTCGGGACGTGCTTCCGCTGAGGACGGCGCCGCTTCATCAAAGGGTCTCTACCTTTTCGGCGGAGACAAGTACGATTACAGCGTAAAGGTATTCAGCAATACCGCTCAGAAGTTCCACCTTTCACTTCTGGTCATCGACGAGGAGACAGAGGAGGAGACAACTGTTGAGCTGGCTTCCAAGAACGTTCCCGCAGGTCAGTGGACAGAGCTGAAGAACAGCTACACCGCTCCCGAGGGAAGCTATGAGTTCAAGCTAAAGATAACCACCGACTCCACAGATGACTTCT
Source organism: Ruminococcus sp. (assembly GCA_017519145.1). GTDB lineage: Bacteria > Bacillota > Clostridia > Oscillospirales > Ruminococcaceae > Ruminococcus. Next base: position 3,682 of record JAFWTA010000040.1, on the reverse strand, counting down.
TCTTTGATGATTTCCTCATCACAGGAGACAAGAAAGCTCTCGAGGCACACGCTGCTCCCGCAGGCAAGGGTCTCAAGGATGAGTTCGGCGATTACTTCCGTGTCGGCAACATCTTCAACGGCGGTACCATCAGGAACAGCGGTATCCAGGGCATACTGCTCAAGGACTGCAACGCTATCGAGTGCGAGAACGAGACAAAGCCTTGGGATACTATGGTACAGAACGGCTCGACCAATACCAACGTAAAGGTATCTCTCAACAGCTGTGCTGCTATCGCTGATTTCTGTGTCAATCACGGTCTCGGCTTCAGAGGTCATACCCTTGTATGGCACAGCCAGACTCACGAGTGGTTCTTCAAGGAGAACTTCAGCGACAACGGCGCTTATGTAAACAGCTCCACAATGGATCAGCGTATGGAGAGCTACATCAAGAATATGTTCAACGCATACGCTACTCAGTACCCCGACCTTGACCTCTATGCTTACGATGTTTGTAACGAGGTGATCAACGACGGCACCGCTTCACAGGGCGGTCTCAGACCTACAAACGGCACAGAGGGTGCGAACGGCTCATCTGCATGGGTAAGAGTTTACGGAAACAACTCCTTCGTTGAGAAGGCATTCACCTATGCAAGACAGTACGCTCCCCCGACCTGTAAGCTTTTCTACAACGACTATAACGAGTTCGCTAATGACAAGCAGACCTGCATCATAAACACAATCCTCAAGCCTCTCATGGCTAAGGGACTCATCGACGGTATGGGTATGCAGTCTCACCTCAACTGCGCTGCAAGCGGCGCATGGGGCGATACAAATTCCTACCTCGCAGCTATGGACAAGTACCTCAATCTCGGTCTCGATGTTCAGGTTACAGAGCTTGACCTCTCGACTGAGGGCGGCAAGTACACCTTACAGCAGCAGGCAGACAAGTACAAGGCTATATTCAAGCACGCTATGGACTGGAACGCAAGCCACCCCAACGGACCTAACGTAACTCTCGTTCAGGTTTGGGGACCCAACGACAATAACTCATGGGTAGGCACAGACAGGAATTCAGGCAAAAGCAATCAGCCTCTGCTCTATGACGGAAGCAATCAGCCCAAGTTAGCTTACAGCGCTATCACAAGCCTTGTTCCCGACAGCCAGTGGAGCGAAGGTCTCCCCTACCACGGCCCCGGAAGCTCTAACTTCACCATCGCAGACCCCGAGCCCGATTCCGACGGTTACTGGTACCACAGCAAATTTGAAGGCTCAGATGACAACTGGGTAGGCAGAGGCTCCGCTTCTGTAAGCACCAGCGGCAGAACAAATTACGAAGGCAAGGAAGCCCTCCTCGTTCAGGACAGAGAGGCTTCATGGAACGGCGCAGCAATGCCCCTCAATTCAAGAATATTCAAGCCCGGCGAGGAGTACAGCTTCTCAGTAAATGCCTGCTACCTCGACGGTGATCTGGATTCTCAGGAATTCAAGCTCACACTCCAGTACACAGACCCCGACAACGAGCCCCATTACGATCAGATCGCTCTGGCATCTGCTCCCAAGGGCGAGTGGGTACAGCTTGCAAACACAAACTTCAAGATACCCTCGGGCGCTACCGACGTACAGATCTACGTTGAGACAACTCACGAGACGATATTCACAAACTTCTATATCGATGACGCAGTAGGCGCTCCCGCAGGTACAGTAGTTCCCGGCGCAGGACAGCCTCATATCCGCACAGTCATCCTCGGCGATGTAAACTTCGACGAGTGCATCGACTCTCTTGATATGGTCGCTGCAAGAAGAGGACTCCTCAACGGCGGCTTCGATGATTCAATGACTCAGAAGGCTGCCGACGTTGACCAGAACAGAACTTTTGAAGTTGCCGATCTGGTTCTCCTCCAGCAGTACATCCTCAAGAAGATCACAGAATTCCCCGTAAACAAGCCACAGGTTGACATCAGCGCTTTAGCTGCTAAATTTGGAACAGTGAATATTGCAGAATCATGGAAAAAGAACGGAGAGAATAATCCTCTCTATACCCAGCGTTTCGGCGCTGACCCCGGCTGGCTGGTATACGACGGCAGACTCTATGTTTATACAACAGCTGATGAATTCGCATACAAGAACGGTCAGATGATCGAAAATGATTATTCTTCAGGCTATATCAACTGCTTATCAACAGCAGACCTTGTAAACTGGACAGACCACGGTCAGATCCCTGTTGCAAAGACAAGAGTAAACGGCACACCTATTGCAAAATGGGCTAATAACGCCTGGGCTCCCGATGCAGCATGGAAGAAGATCAACGGCCAGGACAAGTTCTTCCTTTACTTCGCAAACAATGGTTCAGGTATCGGCGTTATCACAGCTGATGACCCCACATTCACAAAGAATGTAAAGGATCCCCTCGGACACGAGCTCATTTCCAGAAGCACACCCAACAGTAACGTAACATGGCTCTTCGATCCCGGCGTTTACTATGATCCTGATACAGACACAGGTATCATTGCATACGGCGGCGGTGTTCCCGAAGGACAGCAGGCTAATACAAAGCAGGGTCGTATCGCTAAGCTCGGCGATGACATGATCTCTATCGTAGGTACTCCTATCGATCCCGGTACACCTTACCTCTTTGAAGACTCAAGCATGATCAAGATCGGCAACACATGGTATTACTCATTCTGCCACAACTGGAATGTTCCCGGCGGTGCAAGCGTAAACGGTAATTCCTTCAGCAATGCCGACATCGGTTACATGACATCAACAGATCCTCTCAAGGGATACCAGTATCAGGGCGTTGTATTCAAGAACACAGGTACACAGAGACTTGACAACGGCGGTAACAACCACCACTCGATCATCGAATTCAAGGGCAGCTACTATGTACTTTATCACTCACGTCAGCTTGAAATGCGTATGGGCGTTAACGGCGGCAAGGGTCTTAACTACAGATCACCCTGTATCGATAAGGCAACTATAAGCAACGGCAAGATCACCTGTAATGGTTCACAGACCGGTGTAAGCCAGCTCGAGAACCTGGATCCTACAAAGACTGTTCGTGCATCAACAATGTCTAACCAGTCAAAGGGCATCTCAGTTTCAGGCGTAGGCAATGCAGTATTAGAGCTCAAGAAGGGCGAATGGGCTAAGGTTAGCAAGGTAGACTTCTCTAAGGTAAGCGGCACACTTACTGCAAAGGCTTCTTCCAAGAGCGGCGCGATCATCAAGGTTTGCGCAGGTTCAGCAACAGGCGAGGCTATTACCTACATTGAAGTACCCGCAGGCGGCTCAATGGAAACTATTGAGACTCCTCTTGCAAATATCCCCAGCGGCGCTTCAGACATCTACTTTGTAGCTAACGGCGACGTAAGCTTTGACAGCTGGTCGATGTCATAATTCTTTTCGATGTTGATCTGTGCGGTGCATCTGCACAACGCGCCGCACAGATTGATATAATTCCAAAAATAAATTGTAAGGGACAAATCAGAACAAGAAAGCCGTGCTGCTCAAGCACGGCTTTCCTGTTTTTTATCGCATATTATTGTCGCTCGGATAAATCGGAATTTCGAGCTGAGCCAGCTCGACCGCTTGCCACGTTGTCGCTCGTAAACTCGCTTAATAATATCAAAAATGGTATTTGTACATCGCTTACAGCGCAATAAGTACGCCGAGCCTATGTAAGGGATTCCAAAGGGACTGTG
>JAFWTA010000004.1 GCA_017519145.1 Ruminococcus sp. | reverse complement strand
TTTCAGCTTTTAAGGCGGCGAAATAAAACAAAGCGCTCCGCAAGGGTGAATTTCAAAAACAGTCCGGTGGACTGTTTTTGAAAGAGGGACGCCCTGCAAGTGAGGGCGTCCCTTAACGGCGGATGATATCCTCCCCTACAATATGCTTTTTCGGGACGCCGAGTGACTCCCTACAGTGTAGGGAGATGTCAGCAAAGCTGACAGAGGGTACGTGCAGCTGTTAGCTGCGGCGTCCCCTACATTATGCTAACGGCTAATGGCTGACGGCTCAAATCGGAATTCAGCAAAGTTATTGCGCTAAATTCTGATTAATCTCAGAAAGGAATAATAAAGCCCCTAAACGCTTTACAGGGGATTGACGGAAAGACAAAGAGAGAGTATAATATTATTAAGACATTTTGCGGAAGGCGGTGCGGCATGAAGAAAAAGCTGTGGATATTGCCACTGTTGATAGGTATACTCCTCATTGGCGGAGCTGTGGGGCTTGTAGTGTACAATATGTATGAGAGCAATGCAGCCTTTGAGAAGTCTCAGGACGTTATGGCGGAGCTGAAACAGCTTATTCCCGACCCGTCACCTGCGTCCGTTACCACCGAGGCAAGCACCGAGCCGCCCTCGGACGACCTGTTTGCACCATATGAGGAGCCTTCAACACAGCCGCCCTCGGAAATGCGGAGCGTAAACGTCGGCGGAGAGGAGTACTGCGGATATATCACACTTCCTCAGCTGGGGCTGGAGCTTCCGGTTATGAACGGTTGGAGCTACGACAGACTGAAGATGTCGCCCTGTAAGTACAGCGGCACCATCGAGGGCAGGGATATCATAATCGCAGCCCATAACTATAACAGCCATTTCGGCAGGATAAAGGAGCTTTCGCAGGGGGACGAGATATGGTTCACCGATGCGGATGGTATGCAGTATTTTTACCGTGTGGGGTACACCGAGAATATTGACGGCTATGATATAGATCATATGTTGGGCGGCGGCTCCTCTGACTGGGATCTGACGCTGTTTACCTGCACCCTCAGCGGACAGAGCCGTGTTACCGTAAGAGCTTCACTTGAAGAAGAAGAAAAATAAAAAGATCCCGTAAGTCAAGCTTACGGGATCTTTGCTTTTATTTATTTGTTGCCGGAAGATCGGGGAGATTTTTTATCTGTCTGAGCAGATATCTCTGTATAGTGAGAGCGTCCTCGGCGGTCATTGTGCCTGAGCCGTTAACATCGGCGTTGATCCTGCCCTTTTGAGTGATGTGGTTTTTCTCGCTTCCGTCAGTACCGTATTTATCGGGATTTGCAAGTGACTGCATGATGAGGATGGCATCTGCCAGCTCAACATTTCCGTCGCAGTTTGCATCGCCGTATACCACTTCTTTGTTGAGGAGCTCAAAGTATACCATTACAGTTTCTAAGCTGTCCTTTTTCAGTGATACCGCATATTTGTCGCCCTTGTAATAATCATACTTTGTACTGTCGGGATTTTCAACTGTGATGTCGTAATCACCTACGGGAAGTGCAAGGTATAAGCTGTCGCTGGTGTTGTATCTTCCGTAAAGGTCGCCGTCGTTTTTGAACACAAGGATCTCGCAGTCAACAGGCATGGGATCGTAGATCGGTTCGCCTGCGGCGTCCACAGAGGTCACAAGTCCGAGATGGATAGCGGTGTTCCACTCCGAAGGAGACTCTTCCTTCTTCAGCTTGAAGGTGACCTCCTGAGAAAGATCGTCCTTGCTGAAGTCAACTATAACTACATCAGGACTCTGGCTTGTGTATCCCGTATTGTAATTGTCAATGAGAACAGCATATTTCTGGTCTGCCTTGAGGCCGGTGATGATATTATCCTTCATATTGCCTACGGCTTTGAGTTTTCCGTTAATGGCAACATCGTTAATGTACTTGGCTGTGTTTTCCGCCTTTTCAGCAAGCTCGTCAGAGATGCTGTATATCTGGAAGCCGATATCATCGATGGCATTGTTGGTCTCAGCGTCAACGATATTCACTGTGATGGACTTATTGCCGACAGCGGACTGTCTTGTGAAGTAAACTGCGGGGGTGCCGCTGAGCTTTCCTCCCAGTACAGAGAAACGCACCGTGTTGTAGGGCGGTATCTCGGCAGAGGGATACATCTCCTTGTATTTCTTCACCTTATCGCTGGAGCCCGGAACGGGGGTATAGTCCTCGTCGTCGGTGAAAACTGCGGCTATATAGTGACCGTTGGGAAGGAATACGGGACCCTTTCCCTCTTTGATCAAGCCTTTTTCCTCGTCGTAGAATTTTATGGTGTAATCGTTCTCGGGGATAGCGGTCTCGCCTGTGCAGAGACCCTGAGCGGGATCCACTACAAGATCTGTCCAGTCATATGCGATCACGCGGACATTCTTCACGCTGTCCTTGGGTGTCAGCTTTATGGCAAGTTCAACGGTATCGTTTGCCTTTTCAAAGCTGAACAGGTAAGCATTTTCATGGGCGTACTCTTCGGGGACATTTCTCAGTATCACCTCATAGATCGGTGACGAATACAGATCTGAGACGGTCTTGACCTGATCCGAGGTGATCCATCTTGTGATCTCATATCCTGTGGCGTTGGGACTTGCTATTAACACAGCTTCTATGCCGGGGATAGCCTCTCCGCTTTCGCTGTCCACTACGGATACGTTCACAGTGCAGTCAGCGGTGGGAGCGTCTGCCCTCTTCTCGAAGTAAATGGAAGGTTCGCCCACTACACGGCCGTCTGAAACAGTGATCGAAATGGTATTGGACTTGGGGATATCAAAATCATCGCCGAACATCTTAAAGACGTCTGCTGCCTTTTTGCCGGTGGTATCCACGAGAACGAGATCTTCGTCGATAGGTGTTACGACCAGCTTGTAGGTGCCGTCGGGGAGATAGATGCTGCCCACTCCTTTGTTTATGAGCTCATCTTTATCGTTGTATGCGGCAAGGGAGTACTCGTTCTCGCTCATAACTCTGGAGCCTTCATACAAGTGCTTTTCGGGATCTGTCTCAAGGTTTGTCCAGTCGTATGCGCTGATCCGTGTATTTTCCTTTGCATCCTTGGGGACCGCTCTGATCTTCAGGTCGAATGTCTTGTTTTCCTCGTCGATGCTGAAATATATGCGGTCTTTACAGTCGTACTTGCCGGAGATGTCCTTCAGTGCAACGCAGTAGGATGCCTTGGCATACAGTCCCGATATTGTCTTGACCCCGTCCGTGGTGGTCCATTCCTCAACTGTACTGCCTGTGCCCGTGGGATTGAGTATGAGTGAAGCCTTGATATCCGGGATAGCCTTTCCCGTTGAGATATCGATAACGGATACGTTCAGGGTGCAGTCAGCGGCAGGATCTTCTGCTTCCTTCTCGAAGTAAATGGCAGGTTCGCCTACTACACGGCCTCCTGAAACAGTGATCGAAATGGTATTGGACTTGGGGATATCAAAATCATCGCCGAACATCTTAAAGACGTCTGCTGCCTTTTTGCCGGTGGTATCCACGAGAACCAGATCTTCGTCGATAGGTGTTACGACCAGCTTGTAGGTGCCGTCGGGAAGGTAGATGCTGCCCACTCCTCTGTTTATGAGCTCATCTTTATCATTGTATGCGGCAAGGGAGTACTCGTTCTCGCTCATATCTCTGGAGCCTTCATACAAGTACTTTTCGGGATCTGTCTCAAGGTTCGTCCAGTCATATGCGCTGATCCGTGTATTTTCCTTTGCATCCTTGGGGACCACTCTGATCTTCAGGTCGAATGTCTTGTTTTCCTCGTCGATGCTGAAATATATGCGGTCTTTACAGTCATACTTGCCGGATGGATCCTTCAGTGCAACGCCATAGTCTGACTTTGCAAAAAGTCCCGATATGGTCTTGACCTTGTCTGTGGTGGTCCATTCCTCAACGGTGCTGCTTGTTCCCGTGGGATTGAGCAGGAGTGTAGCCTTGATATCCGGGATAGCTTCTTCCGTTGTGATATCGATAACGGATACGTTCAGTGTGCAGGTGCCCTGCTCTGCATCAGCGGCGACGCCCTGCTCTGCTTTTGTCGTGAGGTTAGGCTGAATAGCGGCGGTGTTTGCGGCGGCAAGCATGAGTGCTGTCAATGCTGCCATGAGTTTTATAGGTTTCATTATAACCCCTCCTTTTGTTGTTCTGACCGGCATATGCCGATCTTTTTGAATTTTTCTGTATGTAAGCACATACTAATTATAATATAACATTTTATGCCAACAAAGTCAAGTCATTTTTGTTAAAAACAACGTATCGCCGACATTTTCTTATGCTGCTGCTATTGTTTGTACTATTGTGCTGTAACAAACAGTGCAGCTGCTTCCGGGGAGCAGGGCGGAAGAACGCTCCGTAGGTGCAATATAGTAAGATGACGCTAACTTAAATGTGCAAAATCCACTTAAATACAGCACAAGTGTGCCATTTCAGGAATAAAAATGACATTTCGGGTCACTTCTCTTGATTTTTGATTGAATTTAATATATAATGTTCCTATGGCATAGTAAAGAAATGTATATTACAACGCGGGCAGATGCCCGTTCTACAAAGGGATATTAAAATGAACCGACTACTGGATCTTATAATGGAAAAGCTTCTCGGAGGCGGCTGGGCTGACGAGGAGAATGCGGAAATAGTCCGCTACGGTCTTGAACTTAACATAATGAAAACGCTCATATCGGCAGTCATGCTTTTAGCAGCCTTTCTGCTCAGAAGCGCACCTGCTGTCATAGTATTCATGCTGGCATACCCTCCTCTGCGGAGCTGCTGCGGCGGATTTCACGCAAGAACGAGGACGGCCTGCTTCATATACTCAATGCTCATACTTGCTGCCGTCATAGCAGCTACAAAGCTCATAACGGGCAGATCTGCACTTTATACCGCCATTGCATCCGCTGCTGCGGGAGCTGTGCTTGTGTGCCTTCTCGCACCTGTGGAGGCACCCAACAAGCCCTTTGACGACATCGAGAAAAGGGTGTTCCGCAGAAGGTCTCTCATTGCCGCAGCCGCTGTCATTGCAGCTGTCGCGGTCATGTGGGCGTTCAGCGTCTACGGGCTGATGCTTCCGGCAGCTATGGCGCTGTTGTTCACAGGGATATTCCTTGCTGTGGGCAGGCTTTCAAACAGGAAAGGAGCGATATCATGATAAACATTGCAATATGCGACGACGATAAGGAAATGATAGATGCGATCAAGGAATGCATCTCGGAATACAGCCGTGAACACTCGGTAGAATACGACGTACACAGCTTCAGGGGCGGAGAAAAGCTCCTTGAGACTAAGCTGAGCTTCGACCTGATATTTCTCGATATCGAAATGGGAGGCATTGACGGTCTCAAGACTGCCCAGCTTTTCCGCGAGATAGACAAGAAGGCGAGGATAGTATATGTCACCAACCATTCGGAGTTCGCCCTGCGAAGCTACGCTGTCCATCCCTTCGATTTCGTGGTCAAGCCCTTTGAAAAGGAGCGTATTTACAGCGTTCTGGGCGAGCTTTCACGCTATCTCACAGAGAATGCCGAGAAAGAAGCGGTCATTCAGCTCAAAGGCGAGGACGGACCGCTGCTGCTCAGCCTGAAAAATATCTACGCCTTTGAGTATACAGGCAACCGACGGATAACCGTGTACACAAAGTCGGAGAAATACCGCATTAAGGGAAGCCTTTCCGATATTTTTACCCTTGTTGACTCAGAGAACTTTGTCTCGCCCCATAAGAGCTTCATTGTCAATATGGAGCATATAGACAAGCTCAACAACTTCACACTATACACCACAAACGGCATAGAAGTGCCCGTTGCGCAGAAAAAACTGAAGGAATTCCACAACGAGTTCAGCCGTTTTATCAAGAACTATATCAGACAGGGATAAGCATATGTTTTTTTTACTATATACCATATCAGCGGTGGGTATGTATGTTTTCACGCTGATAATATTCGACAAGCTCTATACCTCAAGGGAGCTCTCACTGCTGAAGAAGATAATGATCGTTGCGGCAGTCTCTATCAGCAAGGGCGCCCTCAACATGATAGACATACCCATAGTTAAATTCCTTACCTCATTCTCACTGCTCATATTACTTAATCTGCTGTTCTACAAGCCCCCGGGGAAGGTCTTTCTCATCTATGATGCCATATATCTCATAACTTCCAGCATAGTCGAGATGCTCTCGACGCTGATGCTTGCGTTCATACTGAATGTGGCGACAGATGATATAAAGTACAATCCCGTGCTGTTCTTAGCGGCTACCATATTCAGCTGGATAGTAATGATAGCCGTGGCAAAGTGCTTCCTGCTCATAGTTGCAGGCAAGGGCATGAACAATATAAGGACTCATGAGTTTCTCATGTTCCTTATACTCATGATAGGAGAGATACTTCTCTTCCAGTACCTCAACGACAAGATAAGCTCATCGAAATCAAGATGGGAGATAGTCGTCATACTGCTGACCTTCCTTTCGCTGGACCTGTATCTGGCTTACCTCATAAGGATGATCTCCAGAGCCTACCAGACCGAAAAGGAGCTTGAACTGGTAACGCAGCAGTCCATGCTCCAGCTCAACGCCTACAAAGAGCTCAACGAGAAATACGCCGCTTCAAGGCGCGTCATACACGACGTAAGAAAACACATCTCATCGCTGGAGGGGCTCATAAACTCCAACAAGGCGGATGAGGCGGAGCGCTACAAGGACCTGCTCAATGCCGAACTGAACAAGCTCATGCCCCGTTTTGAGTGCGACAGCTCCATTCTGACCGTGGTCATCAACAACAAGCTCGACGCCGCCGAGAAGATGAATGTGGACTTCAGAGTAGACGCGGAGTTCACAAGGATAGACTTCATATCAAATCTGGATATCACGGCAATATTCTCGAATATGCTGGACAATGCCTTTGAAGCCTGTGAGGAGCTCCCCGAGGACAAGCGCAGGGTGTGGCTGTCCATAACACGCCGAAATTACTTCGTATTCATATATATGGAGAATACCTTTGCCAATGTGGCGCCCGACGTTGAGAAGGGCTTCAGGAGCACAAAGGAGCTCCATCAGGGCATAGGACTTTCAAATATAAGGAGCGCCTGTCTGAATTACAGCGGAAGCTTCAACGTACATACCGAGGGAGACCTGTTCATCACCGAGCTCCTGATACCTATACCCGATACCGAGGCTAACGAAAAACCGACCGAATAACGGTCGGTTTTGACTTTTCACGGGATAAAAATGCAAATAAACGGCGTTTAGTGCAAAGTTATTGACTTTTGCAAAATCCGAAATATAATAATAATTAGGCGTCGACCCGAAGGTGCCCGCATATCATTTACTCAGGAGGAATTTCTTGTCATGAAGAAAAACCTAAACACTGTCAAGGCAAAATTAATGAAATCTATCGTATCAAGATCGGTAAAGGCTGCCGAGCAGAATGCTAATTCAGCCTGCTCATGGTGGCTCAACCAGCTTGACCCCCCCAAAGATCTCAGAAAACTCAGAAAATTCTAAACACTACTTTACATATTATTTAATCTGATAATATCAACACTACTATTCTCAACACTTCACTTGCATTTTTTCCTTTACAAAACATCCTACAGTCACACTACAAGAAGCGTATGTTATCCATGGTACGCCGAGCAACAAGTATCGCACCAATGCTGCCACCCAGCAAATGCCACTAACAGTTTCAGCTAACACATCCGACACAGTCTCAGAGCTATTCCTGAAACAGATCGATCGGACAGGCAGATGATTGCGCAGTCACCTTTTCGGGCGACGGACCTAATTAATGGGCATACGGTCATAATTTAAAAGTGACTGCACAAGGTATCATAGTGATACCGCCTGAACGCTTGATCCCACCAACAGCTTTCATAACATATATCATATCCCCTAACGGAAAAAATCACCTGCCTTCATAAGGAGGCAGACGGTTTTTCCCGTCCCCCCACTTTTTTCGGTGATGATCATTGTAATGGCATTACTTATTCGGAACAAACAGTGAACCCTACGCTTTCAGATCTCTCTTAAAATAAACCATCTCTATATACCAAAAAAACGCTTGAAAGTATATTTTTTCAGAATTTCCTTTCATTCGCTTGTTTCGCAGTATATCATACAGTGATTTTTCATATGGGGAGTCCCGCTTCAGCTCCCCCAGTGAAGGAGCCCGTTCTCAGCCGGAACGGGCTCCTTCACTTTTAAGGGACAGCCCTGTGGGCGTGTCCGTGGAGCACTCAATGTCAAAATATATCTGTTTCACTCCGCCGTCACAGTTCTGTCACAGTCTGTTCACTGATATATCTTGACTTTTTGAGCTATAGATGATAAAATATTATCTGTTTGATGATGTAATTCTGCGCCCGTAAAAAGCGCGTTTACGCTTTTTTGTGAGACGCAGGGAGATATGGGAGGAAAATCATGAAGCATTATCTTGAAACCACCGAGGCTGTGCTCAAAGAAGTAAACAGCTCCGCTTCGGGACTTACCGCGGAAGAAGCCGCAAAAAGACTTGAAACAACAGGAAAGAACAAGCTGGACGAACCGCCCAAGCCTACGCTGCTTGCAAGGTTCATAGAGCAGTTCAAGAACCCGATGATAATCGTTCTCATTGCAGCTGCTGTGATATCGGCTGTAACAGGCATTATCTCAGAGGGCAAGCTTGAAGCGGATGTGTTCATTATCCTTTTCGTAGTACTTGCAAATGCAGTGCTCGGCGTATATCAGGAGAACAAAGCCGAGTCAGCCATAGAGGCGCTTCAGGCAATGAGTGCCGCACAGAGCAAGGTATACCGCTCCGGAGAGCTTCTGGTCATCCACAGCTCAGACCTTGTACCCGGTGATGTCATCACCCTTGAAGCAGGCGACAACGTCCCTGCTGACTGCCGTATACTGGAAGCCGCAGCCCTCAAGGCTGAGGAGTCTGCACTGACCGGCGAGAGCGTTCCCTCGGAGAAGGACAGCCGTGTCCTTGAGGGCGAGGATGTGCCCCTCGGTGACAGAAAGAATATGCTCTACATGGGCAGCAGCATTGCCTACGGCCGTGCCGAAGCCGTTGTAGTCGCAACAGGCATGAAGACCGAGATGGGTAAGATAGCAGGCGCTATCGCAGAGGCTGAGGACGATGAGACTCCTCTCCAGAAGAGCCTCGACCAGCTCAGCAAGATACTTTCCATCGCAGTTCTCGTTATCTGCGTTATCATCCTCGGACTCAACATCGTTCAGATGCTTGTCAAGAACGGCACTATCACGCTTCCCGGCTTCCTTGAATCCTTCATGATAGCCGTAAGCCTCGCAGTTGCCGCTATCCCCGAGGGACTTGCTGCGGTGGTTACCGTAGTTCTCTCCATCGGCGTTACCAATATGTCAAAGCGCGGAGCTATAATCCGCCGCCTTACAGCCGTTGAGGCACTGGGCTGCGCACAGGTAATATGCTCCGATAAGACAGGTACCCTTACACAGAACAAGATGACTGTGGTTCAGGAGAACACTGACGACAAGGAGCTCCTTGCAAAGGCTATGGCACTTTGCTGTGACGCTCAGCTCAATTCCGACGACACAGTAACAGGTGAGCCTACCGAGGCTGCTCTCGTGGCTTATGCACACAAGTGCGGACTCAAAAAGTACGAGCTTGAGGCTGCAACTCCCCGTGTTGCCGAAGCTCCCTTCGATTCACTGAGAAAGATGATGACCACTGTCCACAAGACCGAAAAGGGCTTTGTACAGTACACCAAGGGTGCTCCCGATGAGGTGCTGAAGAACTGCACACACATGATAAAAGAGGGCGGAGTCCGCATAATGACCGAGTCCGACAGACTTGAGATCCTCCGCCGCAACAAGGAGATGGCAGATCAGGCTCTCAGAGTTCTCCTCGCAGCTTACCGCGAGTACGACGAGATCCCCGATGATATCTCACCCGAGGGACTTGAGCACGACCTTATATACATTGGCATGACAGGCATGATAGACCCCGTTCGTCCCGAGGTAAAGGACGCTATCGGTCTCTGCCGCACAGCGGGAATACGTCCCGTAATGATAACAGGCGACCACAGGGATACAGCTGTTGCCATCGCAAAGGAGCTGGGCATTCTCGGAAACGGTCAGCAGGCTCTCACAGGCGCAGAGCTCTCAAAGATACCCGATGACGAGTTCAACGCTCACGTTCAGGATTACAGCGTTTATGCCCGTGTACAGCCCGAGCACAAGGTACGCATCGTAAATGCATGGCGCAAGAAGGGCATGACCACTGCCATGACAGGCGACGGCGTAAACGATGCTCCCTCCATCAAGAGTGCCGATATCGGCGTTGGTATGGGTATCACAGGTACCGATGTTACCAAGAATGTTGCTGATATGGTGCTCACCGATGACAACTTCGCCACTATCGTAGGCGCTGTCGAGGAAGGCAGACGTATCTACGACAATATCCGTAAGGCAATACAGTTCCTGCTCTCCAGCAACCTCAGCGAGGTGCTCTGCATACTTATCGCAACACTGGGTCTTGCAGGACTTACAGACGGTTCATTCGTCATATTCAACCCCGTACACCTGCTCTGGATAAACCTCATCTCAGACTGCTTCCCCGCTATCGCGCTGGGAATGGAGCCTGCCGAGGACGGAATAATGTCCAGAAAGCCCAGAAGCAGCAACTCACACATCTTCTCTGACGGTCTGGGAATAAACCTGCTCTGGCAGGGCACTGTTATCGCAGCGCTTACCCTTGTATCCTACGTTATCGGCTATCAGAGCGAGGGACACGGCGCAGGCATGACAATGGCATTCATCACCCTCTGCGTATGTGAGATGATACACGCATGGAACATGAGAAGCCTCAAGGGCTCTGTCTTCACCATGAAGAAGCACAACAAGGTACTCATCGGAGCTATCGCACTGTCCGCAGTTCTCACACTGCCGATACTCTTTATCCCTGCACTGAGAAATATCTTCTCACTGTCAGCACTTTCGGGTATGAACTACCTCTATGCATTCCTTGCAGGTGTCTGCATACTTCCTATCGTTGAGATAGTAAAGTGCTTCCAGAGAGCAGCTTCCAAGAAGTAAGCAGTGATCGTGAACAGTAGGGAACGCCGCCCTCGGCGTTCCGTTGCGTGGGCGCCCTTTTGGACGCCCGCTTTTTATATGCAGGTACCCATAATAATTATGAATTGAACGGGAGGTTTTGCTATGAGACTGAGACCATACGTCCATAGCCGCGACTTCGACGCTATAAAGGGCTGGGTCACCGATGAACGTACCAACGCCATGTGGAGCGCAAAACACGCTCCCTTTCCCATGGAGAAGGACGCCTTCAGCGATTTCCTTACGGCTATGTTCGACAAACACGGCGACTGCCCCTTTGCTGCCATAACAGACGAGGGGGAGACAGTGGGCTTTATATGCACTTCCATAAACATGGAGAGCAATGAGGCGATGCTTGCATTTGTCATAGTGGACCCTGCTCAGCGCGGCAAGGGCTATGGAAAGGAAATGATTGAGCTTACCGCAAGGTACTGCTTTGAGATACTTAAAGCGGAGGCGGTGCAGCTCAATGTGTTCACTGTCAACGAGAGAGCGAGGAAGTGCTACGAGAGCGCAGGCTTCAGGGAGAGGAACACAACTCCCGATGCCTTTCCCTACGGCGATGAGCTGTGGGGCAGGTGCAATATGGTGAAAAAGAAGCAATAAAATGAAAGCGGCACAGTTTTACTGTGCCGCTTTTTACTATATCATGTTATTTAAGGTCGTATACCTGTCCGTTTACGGTGAGGGTCACGCTTTCAGCGGAGGTGAAGTCCACACTGGGGAAGGTCATCCATGTGCTGCACTTTCCTGCGTCAAAGGCTTCGCCCTCTGTATCGCAGTAGCTGTAGCCCATTTCCTTGGGCGCATATTCCACGCCGTCAACGGTGAGAATGAAGTTACCCGCAAGCTCATGCCAGTCATTGTCGAATTTGTCGGCTACCTGATAGTAGTCGGTCTCGCCGCCTGCAAGGTCTGTACCAAGGAAGTCGTACTTTACCTTGAGCAGAGAATCGTATGCGCCGAACTCTGCGTAGAACAGCTCATAATCCACATTGCCGCTGCTTATGTTGATATCGTCGTAGTATTCATAAGCGGTCTCCTTGAGAGCCTGCTCGGGGACAGTGAAGCGGAACTCCATATCCACATCATAGTCGAATTTACGGTTCACGGGGTCGCTTGTGAAGCTTATCTGCTTTACCGCCGCAAGGACGTCGGCGTTGTTTATCATGAATGTGGCAGGACCGTCCATGCAGACATGGTACATATTGTTTACTTCGGGGTCTTTTTCGCCCCATGCGTCCCACATACCGTACTCATCAAGGCGGTTCTGATAGGTGTCCTCGTCGAGGATATAAGCAAAGAGGTGGAGCCTGTCGTTCTTTGCGGCAAGCTCCTCATCGTTTACGGTCACCTCGAACAGAAGCTTTGGTGAGGAGCGGTCTCCTGTTACGGAGTCCAGCATTACGGTGAAGCCGCCGTCGGTGATGTCCTGACCCAATTCGCAGTAGTGACCCTCGTCGATTATCTCTGCGGTGGTCTCGTCCTTGCCGAAGAAACGGCGGAAGCTGTCGCCAAGAGGTCCGTAGCCCATAGCCGAAGCGGCTGTTCCTGATATGATGACGCAGGCAGCTGCCGCGCCGATGAATTTTCCGATGAGATGCTTCTTGCTTGTGCCTGTCATAGTGATATTCCTTTCCGTGGGAGCTGCGGAACGTGCTTTTTCCAGCATTTCCGCAGCCGATACATTGAAATTCCTGTCACATACGTCGTTCATTGCCTTTTTGTATTTGTTATCGCTCACAGCCAGTCTTCCTTTCTCAGAGTATTTTTCAGCTTGTCCCTGCCCCTTTTGAGCCTTGTTTTCACGGTAGCCTCGGGGAGCTCCAGTATCTTTGCTATTTCCGCAATGCTGTATTCCTCGTAGTAAAACAGGTGTATAGGTATGCGGTATTTTTCGGGGAGCTTCATGACGATGCTGATGATCTCGTCGGTCTCATGCATCTCCTCCGAGGGAAGGTCCTCGGGGATAGGGGATGCGGAGATATGTTTTCTGCTTCGGAAGTGATTGTTGCAGCTGTTTATAGCGACTCTGATGAGCCATGCTTTCATGTGCTCGTCGGAGTCGAAGCCGCCGTCGTATGTGTATAGCTTTATGAAGGTATCCTGCGAAAGCTCGGAGGCGTCCTCTGTATTGCGCACATAGCTGAATATGACGGAATAGACCGTATTTCTGAACTTCTCATATGCCCATAAGAATTTATCGTCAGTCATAGCTTTCTGTCTTCCTTTTAGAAACGTTTCGTGGGATGTCGTCAGGACCTTTACACTCATAATACACATCTGCGGCGGGAAAGGTTTCACTTTTCTGAAAAAATTTTTCAGTCCGCCATACTATTATACAGCAAGAGGGGAGAGATGTCAAAAAATAACGCATATGCTGAAATTGAGAATGGAGAGAGGACGCCGTCCCCTACATTATGGTAAAAGCTAATGGCGTAAACCTGTCAACAGAAAAGCCATAGTACTTCCGATCACACATCAGAAATACTATGGCTTGAATTTTTATATCAGCGTCGGTTTATTTTGTACCGTCAACGAGATAGATGAACTTCACGCTGCCGTCCATTTTATCGGAAATGCCCGAATAGCTGTTGTAATCGCGGGAAGCGTCCCTGAGAGCCTTGAGAGTGTCGATGACCTCGGGGAGGTTCTTGTCAACGGCTCCCGTGAGCACGGAAATGCCCTCGTCGTTGAACTTTATCATGCCGTCGTTGAGCTCCTTTGCGCCGCTTTCAAGCTTGCCTGCGCCGCCTATGAGCTCGGTACTGCCCGAGCTGAGAGTGCCTATGCCGTTGTAGAGCTCTCCCGAGCCGCCCGAAAGCTTTGCTGCACCTGCGCTGAGCTGTTTCAGTGAGTCATAGAGAGTCTTTGCGCCGCCCGAAAGCTGAGTGCTTCCGCCGTAAAGCTGAGCAAGACCGCCGTCCAGAGTTGCAGCGCCGTCTGAGAGCTGTCCAAGACCGCCGTTCAGAGTGAGTGAGCCCTGCGAGAGCTGAGCAAGACCGCTGTCCAGTGCAGAAGCACCGTCTGAGAGCTGTCCGAGACCGCCTGTCAGGTCAACTGCACCGACTGAGAGCTTTCCGAGGCCGTCATTCAGTGAAGCGTTGCCGCTGCTGAGCTGTGTGAGCCCCTTTACGAGGGAGTCCAGACCGCCGATGAGCTCAGTGCTGCCCCCTGCGAGAGTGCCTATGCCTGTGTCGAGAGCAGCTGCACCCGTGTTGAGGTCTGCGGCGCCCTTTGAAAGCTGTGCGGTAGAGCCCGAGAGCTGCTGTGCTCCTGCGGAAAGAGCCTTTCCGCCCTCGTTGAGAGTGCCGAGGCCGCTCTGTAAGGCAGCCGAGCCGTTCTGTGCGGTCTCCAGACCTGCACTGAGCTGTCCAAGACCGCCTGAGAGCTGCTGTGCTCCTGCCTGTACGGAGGCTGCACCTGCACTGAGCTGTCCGCCCTCAGCCATAGAGGCTGATATCTGCTTCTGACCGTCGATGGTCTGCTGTAATGTTCCTATCGCAACAGCAAGCTCCTGTGAGGGAGACTGCTGGTATAATGCCTGCAATGCCGCGAGAGCCTGCTCGTTAGCGGCTATTGTGGTATCAAGGGAAGCCCCTGCCTGAGCTATTCCTGCGCCCAGCTGTGAAGCTCCGTCCGTAAGGGCTGCCGCGCCGCCTGCCAGCTGGTCTGCACCTGTCTTAGCCGAGCCGATACCCTCTGCAAGGGCGTCAGCTCCTGTCTTTGCGGATGCAATGCCCTCCGAGAGCT
This sequence comes from Ruminococcus sp., assembly GCA_017519145.1. Classification (GTDB taxonomy): domain Bacteria; phylum Bacillota; class Clostridia; order Oscillospirales; family Ruminococcaceae; genus Ruminococcus. The sequence goes on along the minus strand of JAFWTA010000004.1, from coordinate 22,812 downwards.
GTCCTGCGGAAGTGCTGAGCTGTGCGGCACCGTCGCTGAGAGCAGCTGCGCCCTGTGACAGCTGAGCTGAGCCATCCTTTACCTGCTTGCTGCCGTCTGTGAGAGCTCCGACGCCGCCCGAGAGCGTACCTGCGCCTGCTGTGAGAGCAGCTGCGCCATCGTCCACCTGCTTGAAGCCTGCGGTAAGAGCGTCTGAGCCTGCCTTTGCGTCCTTGAGTCCGCTGCTGAGAGCGTCAGCGCCTGCGGTCACCTGTGAGAAGCCGCCCACCAGTGCCGATGAGCCCTCCTTAGCGCTGCCCAGACCGTCAGCTAAGTCGGAAGCGCCGCTGCTGACCTGTCCAAGACCGTCTTTCAGCTGTGCGGAGCCGTCCTTAGCGCTGCCAAGACCGCTTGCGAATGTGCCTGTGGAGTCTGAGAGAGTCTTTGCGCCGTCGGTTATTTTCTTTGCGCCGCTGTCAAGCTCTGACGCGCCGTTTTTCAGCTCCAGAGAGCCTGCAAGGAGCTTGTCGATACCGTCTGTAAGGTCTCCTGCACCGCCCGAGAGCTGCTTTATGCCGTCATAGAGAGCCGCTGTGCCGTCGGAGAGCTTCTCCGCACCGTCACTGAGCTCTTTAAGCTTATCCTTCAGGTCGCCGAAGTCGGCAGCGTTGTCAACGTCAAGCTGTGAGAATATCTCGTTGGAGACTACTGTCACCGAGGTATTCATCTCAAAATCCGTAACATCTGCGGATATCTCGAAGCTTTCGGGGACTTCTATGCTCATGCCCTCGATCTTGTCAAGAGCCAGACTTTCGCCCAGCCCCGGGAATGCCATGCCCACAGCGATGAGCTTTGAGCCGTCTGAAATGACCTTGCCGTTGGTGACCTCAACATTTATGTATTTGTCCGTGCTGAGTACAGCGGCACTGGCAGCCATGAAAGGAACATACAGCTCCTTGTTCTCGCCGCCTATATTCTTTGTAACTTTCTGATTGTTCTTGTATGTCCAGCGGATAACGAGGTGTCCGCTCTTGCCCTTGATATTCTCGGGAGTTACTTTCTTGCCGTCAAGGAAGTACTCCATGGTAACGTCCACGGGGAGCTCCTTGTCGGAATTGCCCTTGTAGTAGATATCGCTGCCGTCAGCCTCCCAGCTGAGGGTCTCGCCGCTGAGCTCGAATTCCTCGTCGCCCTTTACGTTGACGATATTGCTCAGATCGGAGATATCGGAGATATTCACCAGAGCGGGAGAATTTTTCAGCCAGTCGCTGACTACCACGTTCTTCACCGAAGAGTCGCTGTTGCAGAGGACGTAAACTGTCTCGTCCTTATAGGCGTTCTCGCCATTGCTCTGCCTTGAGACAGCTTCGCTGTCGGCTGATGTCTTTGCGGACTTTCTGGGAGCTGCTGTGCTTCTGCCGCTGTTCTTTGCGTAAGCGATGGAGCCTGTGGCACCTGCGGAAACAGCCGCTGCCACCAGAGCTGTCAGGATCTTGTTGATCTTTTTCATATCTATCTCTCCTTTATATCACACTGTTCCGAAAATATGGCGGCGCTTGCCATGCGCCTTTCTTTTAGGCGAAAATCCTGCGCTGGTCCTGCAAATGAGCTTGTCGAATACCATGAACATCGAGGGCAGCACGGTTATAACTATCACCATGGAGATGAGAGCGCCTCTTGCAAGAAGCATACACAGCTCCGAGATAAGACCGATGTCGGAGTAGAGGGCAACGCCCACAGTTGCGGCGAAGAAGCCCAGTGCCGAGGTGATGACCGATTTTATGGAGGTGCTGAGGGCGATGCCGATAGCGTTTTTCTTGGTCTGACCGCTGCTTCTTTCGGTGCGGTATCTTGTGGTCATGAGTATCGCGTAGTCAACTGTTGCGCCCAGCTGTATGGTTCCTATAACGATAGGAGCGATGAATGACAGCCTTGAGCCTGTGTAGTAGGCAGCGCCCAGATTTATCATGATAGCCAGCTCTATTACCGAGACCAGTATCACGGGAAGTGTTACCGACTTGAATGTAAAGGCTATGATAAGGAATATAGCCGCGATGGACAGGAAGTTCACTATTTTGAAGTCCCTGTCGGTGATGGTGATGAGGTCCTTTGTGGCAGGCGCCTCACCGATGAGCATAGCCTCGGGATCATACCTCTGAGCAATGGTGTTCAGCTCTGAGACTTGCTCGTTTACCTCGTCGGAGGCTACCTCGTATTCCGAGCCTATCAGCATTATCTGCCACTTATCGCTCTTGAGGATGCTCTTTATCTCCTCGGGAACAGCCTCCTCGGGGACAGCAGGTCCCACCAGTGAATTGAAGCCTGCGGCGAACTGAACGCCGTCAACCTTCTTCATCTCGCCGAGCATCTTGTCGGCGTCTTTTGCGCTCATATGGGAGTCCACCATGAGGATGTGGGTGCTGTTCATGTTGTACTCCTCAGCCAGCTTGGTGTTGGCGATAACGCTGTCAAGGGTCTTGGGGAGAGTACTGTCCAGCTTGTAGTAAACATCGTAGTGGTTGTTGCCGAAGACCGCAGGTATAAGCAGGACTATTCCCAGTGTAAGGAATACCCATGAGTGCTTTACGATGAAAGACGAGGTGCGGCTGAATGAGGGAAGGAAGTCCCTGTGAGATGTCTTTGCGATAGCCTTCTCGAATATGAGTATCATTGAGGGGAGCACTGTTACGCAGGAGATAACGCCGCATACAACGCCCTTTGCCATAACTATTCCGAGATCAAGACCAAGTGTGAAGGTCATGAAGCACATTGCAAGGAATCCTGCAACTGTGGTGAAGGAGCTTCCCACAACGGAGGTTATAGTTGCTGCTATGGCGTGTGCCATAGCCTCCTGCTTGCTGTCGGGGAAGTGAGTGAGCTGCTCCTTGTAGCTGTGCCACAGGAAGATGGAGTAGTCCATGGTGACGCCCAGCTGGAGCACCATTGCCAGAGCCTGTGTGATAAAGGATATCTCGCCGAGAGCAATGTTGGAGCCGAGATTCCACACTACCGCAAAGCCGATGCTGAGCATGAAGAATACGGGAATGAGGAAGGAGTCCATAGTCACTGTAAGGACTATGCTTGTGAGGATAACGGCGATGACCGCATAGATGAGGGTCTCGCTCTGAGTCAGGTTCTTCATGTCGAGAGTGATGGCGGACATACCGCTGATGAAGCACTGCTTCGAGGTGATGTTCCTCATCTCCTCAACAGCTGCGAGAGTTCCGTCGCCCGAGGTGGTATCATCGAAGAATACCGCCATCATGGTGGTGTCGCCCTTGTTGAAGAAATCATAGATATTCTCGGGGAGTATCTCCATGGGGATCTTGCAGTCCGTCATGGACTGATAGCAGATCACGTCGGAAACATGGTCTATCGCCGATATCTTGTCGGCAGTCTCAGCCACGTCCTTGTCGCTCATTCCCTCCACCATTACCAGAGAGAAGCCGCCCTGACCGAAGTCCTCCTTGAGTATATCCTGACCTGTCATGGTATTTATGTCCTTTGGCAGATAGGAGAGTATATCGTAGTTCACACGGGTGTTGATATAACCTATAGCCGAAGGAATAAGCAGGAGCACTGCGATAATGAGTATCAGTACTCTGTGTTTAGCTATCCATTCACCGAATTTAAGCATCTTATCATCCCTTCTTATCATTTTGACGGGCGCATATTGAAGGTCCGCAGCTCTGTGCAGGAGACTGTCCCCGTAGGAAGCGTAAGGACAGCCGATATATACCTTTAGGAGAAAAATGGGCTGATCTGTCGGGAATAAACAGATACACACAGTCTGCTGCGGACGTTCAATATGCGTCCGTTTTACTTGTTATACCTTAGTATATTACAAAAATGACCGTTAGTCAACTGCAACGGAGCAAGAAAAATGACTTTCGGTCATATTTTTGTATGCCTGCACAAATTTCTCTTTTGTCAGGGCTGACGGTTGGTCAATTTTACAGCCTTGACAGAGCCGATTTTTCGGGCTATAATAATTATGATGTAACTACAAAGCGGAAAGAATAAAGGAACGGTGGGGGACGCTCCGTACATCCTCAGGAAAGGTGTGTAAACATGGGAAAGGTCGACCTTAATAAAAAGCTGAAGGAAAATTCGCTGCTGAAAACAGCTTTTGAATTTTTTACCACAAAGGGCTTCAGCAAGACTTCCATAACCGACATCGTGAACAAGGCAGGAGTAGCAAAGGGCACGTTCTATCTTTATTTCAAGGACAAGTATGATATCCGCAACAAGCTTGTGTCCCACAAGTCCAGCCAGCTTTTCAAGACCGCGCTCAGCGAACTGGGCGAAAGTATAAACGATCTTCCCTTTGAGGAAAAGCTCATAAGGATAATCGACAATATCATAAATCAGCTCAACAATAATCAGTCCCTGCTCACATTCATCTCGAAAAATCTCAGCTGGGGCATATTCAAGAGCGCCATTACCTCACCTGTTTCCGAGGACGATATCAATTTCTCGGAGGTGTACTATCAGATGCTGTCGGAGTCGCCAAACGGCTTCCGCGATCCCGAGATAATGCTGTTCATGATAATCGAGCTGGTGAGCTCCACCTGCTATTCGGTCATACTTTACAGGGAGCCGTGTTCCCTTGTGGAGCTGAAGCCATATCTGTACAAATCCATAAGGCTCATAATCTCGCAGCATGAGAAGAAAGCGAAGAACTGATCTGTCACGTTATAAAATTTCTGCCCCTGAGTGCTCTGTAACACTCAGGGGCATTGTTGTAATTTCATGACACTGATATATTGTGCTGTTCATAAACTGCTGATAATATAAAAATATCACCGCTATATCATCAAAATGTTATAATAGCACAAAAATAGTATTCATATTATTATAACGCAAAAAAACAAATTCTCATTTGCACCGAATCTGCGTTTTGTGGGTTGACGGATAAAAAAATATATGTTAAAAAACAGTATATAATATGTTCTTTTATTATTAACAAAGACATAAAAGGAGGATTGGAAATGAAAAAAATATTACCACTCATCACAGCGGCAGCGCTGTCCCTCTCAGCTGTCGCATCAGTACCCGTGACCGCTGCGGATACTGATTATCTTCTCCACAGCACCTTTGAAGAAGGCACAGAAAAGTGGACGGGCCGCGGTTCTGCGTCAGTTAAGGTGGTCTCGGGCACCTCTCGCTCGGGAGAAGCTTCCCTCTACACCAGCGGCAGAGAAACCAACTGGAACGGTGCCACAGTAGGTCTCGGCTCCGCATTCAGCGCAGGGCAGTCCTATGCTTTCAGCGCTTATGTAATGACCGAGGATACTTCCTCTCCCGTGACATTTTTCCTCACTCTGCAATATAATGACGGAGGTACCGCAAAGTATCCGAAGATAGCAGAAGTGAAAGCCGAAAAGGGAGAATGGGCTCATCTGGAAAACAATGATTTTACCATTCCCGAGGGAGCAGAGGACATCCAGCTCTACATCGAGACCGAGGAGGGCACCTGCAGCTTCTACGTTGACGAGATAGTCGGCGCAAAGAGCGGTACGACCATCGAGGAGCCCCCCGCTGCTGTTAAGATGAACAAGGGCGATATCAACTACGACGGAGTTATCGACTCTCTTGATATCGTGGCTGCCCGTAAGGGACTCATAAACGGCATAACCGACAAGAGGACTCTCAAGGCTGCCGACGCTGACAGCAACGGAGTTTACGAGCTCAACGACGCTATCCTCATCATGCAGTTCGTTGCGGCAAAGATAACGGAGTTCCCTGTAGTCGAGCCTGTTGTTATCCCGGGTCAGCAGAAGTACACCACCGAGGAGCTGACAGAACTCATGCAGAGTCAGGTAGTGAACAGCGAGCCTGCCGATTCACACACCGAGAAGCCGGGAGTAAAGTACGGTACTATCAAGAAGGAGACCTACTTCTCCAAGAAGGCAAACAAGAACAAGCCCTATAACATCCTGCTTCCTGCCGACTACGACGAGAGCAAGGAGTACCCCGTTCTCTACATACTCCACGGCTTCTTCGAGAACGAGAACCGTATGATAACACAGGGCAACGGTCAGATGTACACAAAGCAGATAATCGGAAATGCCATAGCTTCGGGCGAGGCTAAGGATATGATCGTTGTAGTGCCTTTCGTATTCACCAGTGCAACCATGAATGACGCAACAGGCTTTGCGGATCCGGGCTCCAACGAGGGCTATGACAACTTCGTTGACGATATCGTTGACAGCCTCATGCCCCATATCGAGGAGAAGTACAGCGTCAAGACAGGCAGGGACTACACTGCGGTAACAGGCTTCTCAATGGGCGGACGCGAGTCTCTCCAGATAGGAATGAAGCACGGCGACAAGTTCGGTTATGTAGGCGCTATATGTGCAGCTCCGGGCGCACAGGGCGCATTCAAGTGGAGCAATCCTGAGGATCAGCCTTACCTCCTGTTCATCACAGGCGGTACACAGGACGACGTTGTAAGACTCGACACTCCTCAGGGCTACCATAACAACTTTGACAAGAACGGAGTTCCTCATGTATGGCACGTTGTTCAGGGCGGACACCACGGCGATGACTCTATCCACGCACATCTCTATACCTTTGTAAGAGGAATATTCCAGGCAACAGACTGATAAAACCTTCATCTAAGACAGATATCCATAAAGAAGTTTTGCCCCTGAGCGTTTTGTAACGCTCAGGGGCATTGTGTTTTGTAAGCTATATTCCAATTTATATTCAGCATTGAAGCTGCATTTTTATTCGATTATATTTCCGAGAGCTTCCGTGAACTCTCTGTACATATACAGCGACCCCAGTGCTATGAGAGGGACGTTATTCTCGGCAGCATAGCTGTACGCCGCGGCAACTCCCTCGCAAAGGTCTGCAAAGGCTGTGGTGGGAAGTCCGCGTTCCGTAAGAGTGTCCGCCAGCTTTTCGCTGTCCAGTGAACGGGGATTATCGGGCTTTACAGCAAAAGCTCTCACCGCCAGCTCACCAAGCATATCCCCATAGAGACCGTACTCCTTGTCCGCCATTACTCCGATGAGGAGCGCCACCTTTCTGCCGCCGAAATACAGACGTATACTGTCTGCTGCACAGCGTATGCCGTCGGGATTGTGAGCGCCGTCGTATATGATGAGAGGCTCCCTGCACAGCACCTCAAAGCGCCCGTGCCATTTAACTCCGGCAAGTCCGCTCTTTACGGCGTCGGAGGGAATGCCGAGTCCCTGATGCCTGAGTATCTCCACGCAGCTCAGCACATTCACAGCGTTGATGAACTGATATGTGCCGAGAAGGGGAATGTGCAGCTTTTCGCCCTCGAAAACTATGTCCGCACCGTCGGTGGTGCAGCAGTCTTCGCTCCACGAGAACCGCGAATAATCGGGCAGGAACAGCTCTGCGTCCATAGCTTTTGCCCTGTCGGCGATGATCTCATAGGCTTCCTCGCTGTCGCCGCCGAAGTAAACAGGTCTGCCCTGCTTGATGATGCCTGCCTTGTGGGAGGCTATCTCCGCCACGGTATCGCCGAGAAAGGCGCTATGATCCTTCTGGACGTTGGTGATGACCGAAAGCACGGGAGCCTTTATGACGTTGGTGGAGTCAAGGTCGCCGCCCATGCCGCATTCGACTATGGCTATATCGCAGCCCCGGCGCACGAACAGCTCAAAGGCTGCCGCCGTCAGCACCTCGAACTCCGTGGGCTTTTCCTCCATGCTCTCGCAAATGGGAGCTATATCGCCGATAAGGTCGGCAAACTCCTGCTGTGATATCTCCTCGCCGCCGATACGGAAGCTGTCTGTGACAGATGTGATGGCAGGTGAAGAAAAGCCCCCCACCCTATAGCCTGCACTTTTCAGCACAGCCGTCAGCATAGCCCCGAAGGAGCCCTTTCCGTTGGTGCCCGAGATATGGACAGTCCTTACCCTGTCCTGTGGGTCTCCCATGATATGAAGAAGCTCGGTAACACGGGAAAGTCCCAGAACGCTGCCTCTTTCGGCAGCCTTTTTCATGTACTCAAGTGCTTCTGTATAGTTCATTTTTTTCTTATTTTTTCAAGCTGAGCCGCAAATGCCTTGTTGCTCATGAGCATATAGATTATGCTGATCTCGATAACAGCCATTACCAGACTTGTCACGGGTCTCCAGATGAGCTGTGGTCTCATTGCAGGGAAGAGGAAATACAGACTTGTTGTTGTAATGAGCACTGAGCCCACAAGTCTTGCGATGATGACCGACAGAGCTATTCTGGGGAGGAGCTTGTTCTTGAATACATTATTATATACAAGTCCTGCCATAAAACCTGTTGCCGCTGCGCCGAGGGTTATCATGGGCGCAGGGGTCATGCCTGTTACAAGACATCCGATAAGGTCTGCGCCTGCACCGACTGCGGCACCGATAAAGGGTCCGAAGAAGATGCCTGCCATAAGAATAGGCAGTGTCTCTGCGCTGATTCGGATAACGCTAAAGATGTCAACTCTCAGTGATTTTCCCACAACGCTGATAGCAATGAGAAGTGCTGCCAGCACCAGTACCTTTGTGCTTCCGAAAAGCCTGATATCAGACTTTACAGCTGCGCCTTTGTTGTTTGTAGTCATAAAAATAACCTCCTTTTCCTCACTCATACGACAAGAAAAGAAGGTTCTGTTTCTTTTTTAGTTGTCCTATGAAGCGGGATGCAAAATGTGAACCGTAAGCCTGAGCTTTTCGTTTGACCGACAACTCCCCGTTCGGTCAACACTGGAATACCTTGTGGTATAACGAACACATTTTTACTCTTCAAATGTTTTTTGCAGTGCCTTTACTGCACTATTATTATACGATGAAAAAACGCCTTTGTCAATAGGCTGAAGCACGAAAACACGGCTTGTTCCGCTATTTGTCAAAATGCTCTAAATGATAGTCAGACCATGGTTAATTTAGGTAAAAAAGCCGAAAATGCATAAAACCCTTGACAAAACCTCACAATAGTGATAAATTATAGTTAGCACTCAGAGAGTTAGAGTGCTAACGAGGTCAGTAGACAGATCGATAAAGGGAGGGAGTATCGTGGACGAAAGAAAACTGAAGATACTCGCTGCCGTGGTTGACGAATATGTCAGGACGGGTGAACCCGTCGGCTCGAAATCGATCTCGAAGCTGGAAAATATCAATGTTTCCTCCGCTACTATCCGAAACGATATGGCGGCTCTCGAACAGCTGGGTTACCTTGAACAGCCCCATACCTCGGCAGGACGAGTTCCTACCTTCAAGGGCTACCGCCTCTACATCGACGAGCTCATGACTCCTCACGACATCCCCGAGGAAGAAAAGAAAATGATCGATGATATGCTTGGCGATAAGGATACCCCCGAGGAGCTCCTTGTGCAGAATGCCGCTACGGCTCTCACGGAGATCACTCACTGTGCAGCAGTGGTAACGAACGCTGTTCCGAGGTTCTCGGTCATATCAAAGGTAGAAGTTATCCCCACAGGAAAGCGCCTTTACGTTATCCTGCTCATAACCTCCAGCGGAAACATCAAGAACAAGGCTTGCAGACTCGAATTCGACCTCAGCCATGAACAGCTCGATTTCTTTACACATTATATAGAGGAAAATCTCAGCGGAGTCTCCGTAGACGAGCTCTCCGAGGAGATGATGGACAATATGGTAGCCGCAGTAAGCGCCTACATGGTATCGCTTTCGCCCCTTGTAAAGGGCATATGCGAGCTCTCCGAGGATCTTCGTCAGCAGGAGCTGACAGTCAGCGGAAGCGAAAAGCTCCTGTCCTGCGATGAGCTGGACAAAATGGAGGTCGTCAAGTTCATAGAACACAAGGACGGTCTCTCGGAGCTCCTTGAAAACGCATTCAGCGGCATACAGGTGAAGTTCGGTGCGGAGAACGACAGCTTCGCTATCGGAAATTCAAGCCTTATCGTCTCCAAGTACCGCAAGGACGGCAAGGAGGCAGGCTCTCTGGGAGTCATAGGTCCCATGAGAGTGGATTACAAAAAGATCATTCCATACGTCGAATACCTGACGCAGAGGATATCCTCGCTGATGGACAGCGGCGATGATGACATCATAAACGCTCCCGACAATTTGCAGGAGCCGTAGAAAGGAGCAATGACCGATGGAAAAAAATGAGAATATCTCAGAGGAGCTGGAACAGCAGGAAGAGCTTGCAGGCGATACCGCAGAGGCTCCCGAGGAAGAAAATACAGAAGAGCTTGAAGAAGCCGACGCGGTCAGCGAGTACAACGACACCGCAACTCAGTTCTCAGACCTTGAGGACGCGCTGGCAGAGGCTAACGACAAGTATCTGCGGCTCTTTGCAGAGTACGACAACTACCGCAAGAGAACTGCCAAGGAAAAGACAGAGACCTATCAGAACGCTTCCGTAAAATGCGTGGAGAAGCTCCTCCCCGTACTGGACAGCTTCGAGAGATCTCTTGAGGCAGAGTGTACCGACGAGAACTTCAAGAACGGCATGAGCATGATATACAACCAGCTCACAGCCTTCCTGACACAGATGAACGTGACAGAGATAGAAGCTCTCGGCGCGGAATTCGACCCCAACGTACACAACGCTATCCAGCAGCAGGACGGCACCGACTATGCAAGCAATCATGTCTGTGCAGTCTTCCAGAAGGGCTATATGCTCGGCGACAAGTTGGTACGCCCCGCTATGGTGGCAGTGGCAGTTTAGTCTTGCAGGGAACGCCGCCCCGGCGTTCCGGAAATAACATCGATAAGAACAATCAAATCTGTCCGCAAAGCGGACAACATCGGCTAAGGGCTGAAGGCTCACGGCTGATGGCTTATAGATCAGGAGGAATTTATTATGGGAAAAATCATTGGTATCGATCTTGGTACAACTAACTCTTGCGTAGCAGTTATGGAGGGCGGTAACGCTGTAGTTATCCCCAACAGCGAAGGCGCAAGAACAACTCCTTCCGTTGTCGCTTTCACAAACAACGGCGAGCGTCTCGTAGGTCAGGTGGCTAAGAGACAGGCTATCACAAACCACGACAGAACAGTTTCTTCCATCAAGAGACACATGGGTTCTGATTATAAAGTAAGCATTGACGGCAAGAACTACACTCCTCAGGAGATCTCAGCTATGATCCTTCAGAAGCTGAAGGCTGACGCAGAGGCTTACCTCGGCGAGCCTGTAACAGAGGCTGTTATCACAGTTCCTGCTTACTTCACAGACTCACAGAGACAGGCTACTAAGGACGCAGGTCAGATCGCAGGTCTTACCGTTAAGCGTATCATCAACGAGCCTACAGCCGCAGCTCTCTCCTACGGTATCGACAAGGAAGAGGAGCAGACCGTTATGGTTTACGACCTCGGCGGCGGTACATTCGATGTTTCCATCATCGAAATGGGCGAGGACGTTCAGCAGGTTCTTGCAACAGCAGGTAACAACCGTCTCGGCGGCGACGACTTCGACCAGCGTATAATCAACTGGATCGTTGAGGAGTTCAAGAAGACTGAGGGCATCGACCTTTCACAGGACAAGATGGCTGCACAGAGACTCAAGGACGCAGCTGAAAAGTCCAAGATCGAGCTTTCTTCCACAACAACATCAAATATCAACATCCCCTTCATCACTGTTGATGCAACAGGTACCCCCAAGCACCTTGACCTTACTCTTACACAGGCTAAGTTCAACGAGCTCACAGCAGACCTCGTAGAGGCTACTATGGGACCTGTAAGACAGGCTCTCAGCGACAGCGGTCTCAACATCTCAGAGATCAACAAGGTCCTCATGGTCGGCGGTTCTTCAAGAATCCCCGCTGTTCAGGAAGCTGTAAAGAAGCTTATCGGCAAGGATCCCTTCAAGGGCATCAACCCTGATGAGTGCGTAGCTCTCGGTGCTGCATACCAGGGCGGCGTTCTCGGCGGCGACGTCAAGAACGGACTCCTCCTCCTCGATGTAACTCCCCTTTCACTGGGTATCGAGACAGCAGGCGGCGTATGCACAAGAATGATCGAGAGAAATACAACTATCCCTACAAAGAAGTCACAGGTATTCTCAACATATGCAGACAATCAGCCTGCTGTTGATATCAACGTACTTCAGGGTGAGCGTGAGTTCGCTCGCGACAACAAGCAGCTGGGTACATTCCGTCTCGACGGTATCGCTCCCGCTCCCAGAGGAATCCCCCAGATCGAGGTAACATTCGATATAGACCAGAACGGTATCGTTCATGTATCCGCTAAGGACCTCGGCACAGGCAAGGAGCAGAACATCTCCATCACAGCTTCCACAAATATGTCCAAGGAGGACATCGACAAGGCTGTAAAGGAAGCCGAGCAGTACGCTGCTGAGGATAAGAAGCGCCGTGAGGCAGTTGACAACAAGAACGAGGCTGAGAACCTTGTATTCCAGTGCGAGAAGGCTCTCACAGACTTCGGCGACAAGGTATCTGCTGACGAGAAGTCAAACATCGAGGCTAAGTGCACAGCTCTCAAGTCTGCTATCGCTGCCGACAACGCTGACGAGATCAAGAACCTGAAGGAAGACCTCCAGAAGGCATTCTACGATCTCTCTGCAAAGATCTACCAGCAGGCAGCTCCCAACGGCGGTGCTCAGGGCATTGATCCTTCACAGTTCGCTAACATGGGCGGTGCTGCTGATGCAGGCGCTCAGGGCGGCAATGACGACGGAGTAGTTGACGCAGACTTCACAGAGGTCTGATAACCGATAAATTAACACCATACAAAGGGCGGAAAACCTTCCGCCCTAAAGGTGTATATAAGAATATGCCGCGCGGAAAAATATTACCGTTTTGATGGTATTATGACGCGAAAAAGGGAGCGGAGGCTCTCCGCCCGCCCTAAAGGTGTATATAAGAATATGCCGCGCGGAAAAATATTACCGTTATGATGGTATTATGACGCGAAAAAGGGAGCGGAGGCTCTCCGCCGCCCTAAAGGTGTATATAAGAATATGCCGCGCGGAAAAATATTACCGTTATGATAGTATTATGACGCGAAAAAGGGAGCGGAGGCTCTTCGCCGCCCTAAAGGTGTATATAAGAATATGCCGCGCGGAAAAATATTGTCGTTTTGATGGTATTATGACGCGAAAAAGGGAGCGGAGGCTCTCCGCCCGCCCTAAAGGTGTATATAAGAATATACCGCGCGGAAAAATATTACCGTTTTGATGGTATTATGACGCGAAAAAGGGAGCGGAGGCTCTCCGCCGCCCTAAAGGTGTATTTACAGGCACGGCAAATTAGTAAGTAGAAAGTAGTAAGTAGAAAGTAGTTTTTGCTTCTTCATGCTACTCTCTACTCTCTACTCACTACTCACTAATAAGGAGAATAGATATGGCAGAAAAAAGAGATTATTACGAGGTCCTCGGTCTCCAGAAGGGGGCTTCCGAGGACGAGATAAAAAAAGCCTTCCGTAAAAAGGCAAGAGAGAACCACCCCGACCTCCATCCCGATGATCCCTCTTATGTTGAGAAGTTTCAGGAGATAAATGAGGCTCATGAGGTGCTTTCAGACCCCGAAAAGCGTGCAAGATACGACCAGTTCGGCCATGCAGGCGTTGATCCCAGCTACGGCGGCGGCGGCGCTGACGGCATGGGCGGCTTCGGCGGCTTTGCCGATATGGACGATATCCTCGGCAGCATCTTCGGCGGATTCGGCTTCGGCGGCGGCTCCAAGCGCTCAAATGCAAACGCTCCGAGGAGAGGCTCGGACATTCAGGAGACCGTTACCATCAACTTCATGGACGCCTGCACAGGCAAGAAGTACGACCTGAGAGTCAATCGTATGTGCGTCTGCGACTCATGTAAGGGCTCGGGTGCAGAGGCAGGCTCAACACCCGATATCTGTCCCGACTGTCAGGGCAGAGGTTCGGTAAAGACCACACAGCGTACTCCCTTTGGCGCTATTTCATCATCAAAGCCATGTCCCCACTGCGGAGGCAAGGGTAAGATAATCAAGAACCCCTGCTCAAAGTGCCGCGGCGTCGGCAGAGTGAGAGTCCAGAAGACTGTTTCCATCGACATCCCCGCAGGTATCGATGACGGACAGACACTGCGTATCGGCGGTCAGGGCGACTGCGGTATCAACGGCGGTCCCAACGGCGACCTCCTCGTAGGTATCAACGTAAAGTCCCACCCCATCTTCAAGCGCGAGGGCTACGACATACACTGCGATATTCCCGTTACTTATATGGAAGCCGTTCTCGGCGCGGAGATAACCGTTCCCACCATTGACGGTGATGTGAAGTACACCATCGGCGAAGGCACTCAGACAGGCACTATCTTCCGCCTCAAGGGCAAGGGAGTGCAGAGACTCCACCGCACAGACCGCGGAAATCAGTATGTAAAGATATACGTTGAGGTCCCCAAGAACCTTACCAAGAAGCAGAAAGACCTGCTGAAGCAGTTCGAGGCTTCGCTCACGGAAAAGAATTACGCAAAGCGCCAGAGCTTCTTCGAGAAGCTCCGCTCAAAGCTGGATCTTTGATAAATGACACAGACCTGCTGCATATAGTTGCAGGTCTGTTTTTATACGGAAAGGAGACAGGACTATGTATGAACAGGACTATATCATGCGCCAAATAAAGGAAATAACCGCAGTCATGGCAAAGGTGCTGCTGGACGCAAAGGTGGATCAGTCCTTCGCTATGCTTCAGGAAGTGAACAACCAGAAGGCCTACACCCTCATAGAAAAGCTGAGAAACGGCGAGATAAAAGAAGCCGTTGAGGAAGTGGACAGGCTAACCGATGACAATACCAAGGAGAATCTGGTGATAGGTCTTGCCTTTTACGATGAGCTCAGCGACATCAGCGACGCTGCCCTTATCGCCGCAGGTTACAGCTGGGTCAAGGCAAGGGAAGCCTTCGAGAGATTTGCCGAGAAGTACGGTATGCAGCAGATGACGAACCTCTATTTCGGCGACGGAAACGACGGCGGCGATGACGACGACGAATAAGTATAAAACCTCTCCGAGCGGACATAATATCCGCAAAGGGAGGTGTTTTTTATGGTAGAACAGGACACGATAAGGCTGCTCAGGGAGTGCGATTCCGGCGTGAAGATGGGCATAGCCTCCATCGGTGATGTGCTCGGCTATGTCAGCAGTCCCGAGCTCAAAAAGCTGCTTCAGGACAGCTCTGAGGAGCATGACGGGCTGAAGGCCGACCTGCAGGGACTTCTTGCGGATTATAATGACGAGGGCAAGGAGCCTCCTGCAATGGCAAAGGGAATGTCGTGGCTGAAGACCAACGTGAAGCTCACTGTCGACGGCTCTGACAGCACTGTTGCCGACCTGATGGTGGACGGCTGCAATATGGGAGTAAAGTCTCTCAGCCGATATCTCAACCAGTACAAGGCAGCCGATAAGCGCTCAAAGGATATGGCAAAGCGGATAATCAGCGCCGAGGAACGGCTCTCCGCGGATATGCGCCCGTTTCTGTAAAAGGAAAGCCCCTAAGCCCTTAGCCCATAGCCATTAGCATAATGTAGGGAACGGCGCCCTCGCCGTTCCGCAAAATGTATTACATGCCCAACGGAACGCCGAGGGCGGCGTTCCCTACAAATGTAAATTCTGATTTATCGGCATAAACACAAAGCCCCTGAGTGTTAAAAAGCACTCAGGGGCATAATCATTATATGCTTACTGACGGGTGAGGGAGCAGGCTTTCCACAAGCCGCCGTCGTTTACTGCGTCGATGACAAAGGTCTGTGTATCGCCGAAGTAGTCCACGGGGACTGAGAATGTGAATGAGCCGCCTGTTATATTGCTGATGGACGGTTCTCCCTTGAAGTTATAGCCGCATCCTCTGCCGCCCTGCAAATAGCAGAGTTTGCCGTCAAACTCCTTGAACATGGGAACGTCGCCCGAGTAGATCTCACTGTATTTGTAGAGCAGGTCACCGCAGACCTTAGACTCAACATAGGTCTGAACGTCCGACAAAGCTCCGAAACGCGGGTCGGTGACATTGGAATATCTGTACATTCCGTCGTCTATTACGTCGCCGCCTGTGCTGACAGCGCCGCCGTCTACCATATCCAGATCATTGAGGTTCACCATGATGCACTTCGCAGCAGTGACATATTCGGCAGGAACGCTGCTCTCCTGAGGAGCGGGAGCCTGTGTGACCTGTGGAGCCGTAAGCTCGGGTGCCTTCTGCTCGGGTGCCTTGTTCTCGGGAGCAGCCGCTGTTGTGGCAGCTGCCTGTGTTTCGGCAGCCTTGGGAGCTTCCGTAGCCTGCTGCTGAGCTTCGGTATAGGGTGTTACCTCGATGTTGAACTGCTGTGCAGAGCGCGATGAGGTGCCGTTGTATGTTTCCACCGTGCAGGAAGCAAGACTTCCGCAGATGAGCATGGATGCTATGGTAAAAGCAATTTTTTTGTTCATATTAAACCTTCTTTCGTGCGTATCTGATTAGCGTGTACCTTATATCATGCGCAAATTCCTCGGATCATAACGAAGTTGCGCTCTCCGGGCAAAGTCAGGGACAATAACCGTCTGAAGGCGGCTATTGAGTTTACATTACTTATATGATACACATTTTCCGCGGCTTTTTCAAGAGTGAAAATCACCGAACTTCAGCCTGCTGAGCGGAATTTTTAGTATATATAGCCATGTACGGCTCCTGTCAGGCGGCGATGTGCTGCACTTTGCTGATAAAAACGATGTCCCGAAGCAGTGTTTTCAGCCGCTTCGGGACAATATATTATCTCATGAACACTTTTTTATTTTCAGCCCTCGATCTTGGGGAGGTTTGCGAGGGACTTTGCGATCTCCTCGTCTGTGGGGATATAGTCGCTCATCTTGCCGTCATTGAATGCAGCGTAAGCGTACATATCGAAGTAGCCTGTACCTGTGAGACCGAAGAGGATAGTCTTCTCCTCGCCTGTCTCCTTGCACTTGAGAGCCTCGTCGATAGCAGCGCGGATAGCGTGGCTGCTCTCGGGAGCAGGAAGGATACCCTCAACTCTTGCGAACATCTCGGCAGCCTCGAATACAGATGTCTGCTCAACAGAGCGAGCCTCCATGAGACCCTGATCGTAGAGCTCTGACAGGATAGCGCTCATGCCGTGATAGCGGAGACCGCCTGCGTGGTTGGGTGAGGGCATGAAGCCGCTTCCCAGTGTATACATCTTCTGGAGGGGGCAAACCTTGCCTGTGTCGCAGAAGTCATAAGCGTAGGTACCTCTTGTAAGGCTGGGGCAGGATGCAGGCTCAACTGCGATGAACTGATAGTCAGCCTCGCCGCGGAGCTTCTCGCCCATAAAGGGAGAAATGAGTCCGCCCAGGTTTGAACCGCCGCCTGCACAGCCGATGATGATATCGGGCTTAATGTCATATTTATCCATAGCAGCCTTTGCCTCAAGACCTATGATGGACTGGTGGAGAAGCACCTGAGCAAGCACGCTTCCGAGAACGTAGCGGTAGCCCTCCTTTGTGGTAGCTGCCTCAACAGCCTCTGAGATAGCGCAGCCAAGGCTTCCGTTTGTATCGGGGAACTCAGCCAGTATCTTTCTTCCGACCTCGGTGGTATTTGAGGGAGAGGGGGTAACGCTTGCACCGTAGGTGCGCATTACCTCGCGGCGGAAAGGCTTCTGCTCGTAGCTTACCTTTACCATGTATACGTTGCAGTCAAGGTCGAAGTATGAGCAAGCCATTGAGAGAGCTGTTCCCCACTGACCTGCGCCTGTCTCGGTGGTAACGCCCTTGAGTCCCTGCTTCTTTGCATAATAAGCCTGAGCGATAGCGGAGTTGAGCTTGTGGCTTCCGCTGGTGTTGTTGCCCTCGAACTTGTAGTATATCTTAGCGGGAGTTCCCAGCTTCTTCTCAAGGAAGTAAGCTCTTACCAGAGGAGAGGGACGGAACATCTTGTAGAAGTCCTGTATCTCCTGAGGGATATCGATGTAGGGATTTGTCTCGTCAAGCTCCTGCTTTACCAGCTCGTCACAGAAAACGTGGCTGAGCTCCTCTGCTGTACAGGGCTTGCCTGTTGCGGGATTGAGGAGGGGAGCAGGCTTTTTCTTCATATCAGCGCGTACATTGTACCACTGCTTGGGAAGCTCATTCTCTTCCAGATAAATTTTGTAAGGTATTTTCTCGTTTGACATAGTAAATTCTCCTTTTTGTCGATTTTGGATCGTGTGTACTATGCCGAGACGGGATATAAAAAGGCTCCTGTCCCAGCATTAATTCTGCCGGGACAGAAGCCGTAAAACTTCTGCGGTGCCACCCTGCTTGACGCTCAGCGTCCACTCGATCTGTACATATATACAGTGGTTTTGTTAACGCAGACCCTTCTGCGTCTTGCCTACACAGTGCGTATTTGTCAGCGGTTGATAGTGTACAGCTGTCATTCCGGTGTGTCCGTCCTGAAGCCTATGCATTGTCCGTCCGCCTGCGCATATAGTCGATACCGACCGCGCCGCACCTTCAGCTCGCCCTCGGAAGCCCATTCGCTCTGAACTGCATATCTGCTCTCACCTGCCGCAGACTCTCTGAAATGCAGAGACATGAGTTACTATTCTTCTTCATTGGTTTACTAAGGTGAATTATATCATATACAGCCGTATATGTCAAGTGCGGCGGCGGAAATTCCCCAAAATGCCGAAAAACGGGAGCAATGAGCGGCAGAAAGTGGTGCAAACTTAAAAAACTCCGCGGAATTGGCAGAGCCACTTTCGCTGACTGCCGGACGATAAAACGGTCCCCTGAGGGATCGTTGTTTGCCTTATGAAACCTGTCTATTACCCGTAATAGAACAGATATATAGGGAAATTGCGGAAAAAGACTTTTCAACAGAGCTGAAAAGTGGTATAATATTAGGGTGTACAGCTTACTTGATATCGCTCCTGTACTTTGCACGGGTGCGGGAAATACTCTCCTCGCTCCTCTTTATGAGGTTGAGCAGGGATGATGAGTACTGGGCGAAATCCTTCTGGAGAGTAGCTGTGGTAACATAGAGGGTATCGAAATTGTCAACGCAGTCGTTGCCGTCAAGGGCAATTCCGCTGGAAGCTGCCTTGATATTGGCTTCGCTCATGGATACGATAGCGTTGGCGCTGTCGTTGGCGATGACCTTGGGAATGCGGAAGAGCTTCTGGTCATTGTGGGGATTTGCGTTGTATACGATACGGAAAAGCTTGTACACCGAGAGCATAAGGTAGGACGATACCTCCTTGATGAGGGTGATGCTGTTAGCCTTCTGAGCGAGACTGAACAGCAGGCTTATGGAGTTGTTGATTATCCTTCGGTTGAAGTTGATTATCTCGGGTGATGGCATCTTCATGCTGTTGTTGCCGTCGTCGTCGGGGATATCCTCGATAGTGATGGTCTTTCCTTCAGGCTCGGGAGTCCTTCCCAGCAGGTAATCGCAGGAAACGTTATAGTAATCTGCTATCTTTACGAGGAAATTGAGTCCGCATTCACGGATGCCCTTCTCGTAGTGTGAGAGCAGAGCCTGAGATATACCAAGGTCTGTGGCAGCCTGCTTCTGGCTTATATGTCTTTCCTTACGCTGTAAAGTGATAATTCTTGCAAAATCTGAGTTCATTGAAAAAAACCTCCCGATCAATATTCAAAAATAATCTGTTACTAATATTATAATACAAAGCGTATAATTTGTAAATATGCAGAAGTATGAAAGAATTAGAGAAAATTTTTGACTCTTTTCGTGAATTTTACTAAGAGTTAAAAAAACGAGCAGTAAATTTGTGCAAAATTATCCTATCTGTATGTTTGAGAAGCTTCATACTGTGTTTCACAGGACATCAATATAAAAGGAGACGACTATGAAAGGCTACAGGATAAGTGTGCTCCGTCACGGTATGACGGAGGCAAACGAAAAAGGCGTCTACATCGGCAGTACAGACCTGCCCCTTTCCGATAAGGGAGCTGCGGAGCTGGCTGCAAAGGCTGACGAGTATGACTACCCAAGGGTACACAGGGTATATTCCTCTCCCCTCCGCCGATGTACCGAGACTGCCGAGATACTCTTTCCCGATACCGAGCTCTGCACAGTTGACGACCTGAGAGAGCTGAATTTCGGCGAATTTGAAAACAAAAGCATAGACGAGCTGGCAAAGCGCAGGGATTATAACGACTGGCTCAGAGGCGGCAAGGACGCCCGTCCGCCCAAGGGCGAGAGCCTTGAGGAGATGACCGCAAGGACATATAAGGCTGTCCACAGCGTAATAACGGACATGATGGAAAACGGGCTCACCCACTGCGCCATCATAACTCACGGCGGCATCATATCCAATATGCTCAGCTGCTTCGGACTGCCAAAATACGACGCAAAGACGCTTAGCTGTGACTTCGGCATGGGCTTTGACATAATCGTGACGGCTCAGATGTGGCTTAATTCTCAGGCATTCGAGATACTGGGCTACTGCCCCTATGACAGGCTCCCCTCGGAGGAGGACGAATAATCGCGCCGAGAACGTCAATAATATCTGTAAGACCATTTTTTCGGAGGCGCAGATATGAAGATAAGGGAGCTTATCCGCTATTCGGGGCGGCTGCTGGAGGGCAGACGGGCAAGGACTATGATGATATGCCTGCTTCCTGCGGCGGCGGAGCTGTTTTTTCGCTTCGCTGAGGCGGCAGTGTTCAGCCTTTTGCTGTATTTCGGCGGCAGTATGCCCATAGAGCTTTTCAGCGGCAGCAGTGCTGTGCAGCTTTCCGTTACGGGAGTATGCACTCTGCTCAGGTGGCTGACGGCGGCTCCGCTTATGTACGGGGCGGCGCAGAGGCTTTACCTCATAACCGCTGAGCTCCCCCATAAAAGGAGAGCGCCGTTTTCGCGGACCGTGCTCAACAAGCGCACCCTCAGAAGGAGCATTTCCGCTGCACTTTGGACAAGAGCCATAGGGCTCCTCGGACTGGTGCCTGTGATATTCTTCGGTGCATGGGCGTATGAGCTGCTCAGGGGAAGGCTCCGCGGAACGGAGATGTTCCTTGCGGCAAATGCCATGTTTTTCGCGGCATTATCCGCTGTCATGTGGCTGTCGGTGAAGCTGAGCTTCGCTGCCGTGCCCTTCCTGCTGGTGAGATATCCGCAGCAGACGGCTTTCCGCACGGTGATACGCTCCGCAGCCTTCATGAGGGGCAGAAAACGTGTGCTTGCAGGGCTTATAGCGGTGTATCTGCCTCAGATGCTGACTATAGTGGGGCTGCCATATGCACTTATGAGACTTATGACTGCATTTTCGCTGAGTATAGACATTTTCATCAGGGAGGACGAATACCTTGAAACGGATAGAGCTGACGGTGGACACGGAAAAGCCCGTGACACTGGAAAAATTCCTCGTGGGAAGAAAAGGCGTGTCAAGGCGGCTGCTGACAAGGCTCAAACGGCAGGAGGGCGGCATTACGCGGAACGGCGGGACTGTCCGCAGCATTGACACGGTTAATAACGGGGACGTCATTGTCCTTGCCCTTGAGGATGACAGCTTCCTTGAGCCAAACGGCAGCCTCAATGTGCCCATTGCCTTTGAGAATGAGAGCCTTGTGGTGTTCGACAAGCCCGGCGGTATGCCGGTACACCCCTCAATAAAGCATCAGGGGGACACTCTCGGCAACTATTTCGCACATCTTTATCCGCAGCTGACATTCCGCGCTGTGAACAGGCTGGACCGCGATACCTCGGGACTGTGTATCATCGCCAAGGACGCTCTGGCGGCAAAGCTGCTTCAGGGGAGCTGCAAAAAGGTCTACTATGCGGCGGTTCACGGGGATATCCCCGAAAGCGGCACCATCGACGCTCCCATAGCAAGGGAGAGAGAGTCCATAATCCTGCGCTGTGTCAGAGAGGACGGACAGCGCGCCGTGACCCATTACAGGAAGCTGCTCGGCAGCGAAAGGTACTCTCTTGCGGAGATAGACCTTGAAACGGGACGTACCCACCAGATAAGGGTGCATTTTGCTCATATCGGAGCTCCCCTCGCAGGGGACGACCTCTACGGCGGGCTCCGTGATGATATAACAAGACAGGCTCTGCACTGCGGCAGGATGAGCTTCAGCGATCCGCTGACAGGCGAGCCCATAACAGTTTCCTCGGAGCTTCCCGGGGATATAAAAGCATTGTTTCCAACAGGAGGTATAATATGGAAAAGATAGCAAGCTTTCAGGTAGACCACACAAAATTCAGCGTAGGGATGTACATATCCCGTATCGACGATGATATAGTTACATACGACGTCCGCATGGTGAAGCCCAACGGCGGTGTATACCTTGAGACTCCCTCTATGCACACTATCGAGCACCTTTTTGCTACTTTCGCAAGAAATTCCGAGTTCGGCAAGAATATCGTGTATGTGGGACCCATGGGCTGCCGCACCGGATTTTATCTGCTGACAAGGGGACTCTCCCACGAAAACGCAATAAAGCTTGTCCGCGATGCATACACGTTCATCAGGGACTATAATGACGAGATCCCCGGCTGCACAGAGGTGGAGTGCGGAAACTACCGCGAGCATGACCTTGCCTCTGCCAAAAAGGACGTTGTGCCTCTTCTGGAGAAGCTTCAGGACTATACAGTTGAGATGCTGGACTATTCGTGGCACTTCGATAAGAACTGAGCAATTGCGATAAAAGAAACCGGACGGATATAACCGTCATACGCATATAAAATTTTTGCCCCTGAGTGTTACAAAGCACTCGGGGGCATTGTATTTATTAGTATAAATCGGAATTTAGCGCGTATGCGAAAAATTGGAAATGTAGGGGACGGCGTCCTCGACGTCCCGAAAAATTCGTATTATAGTGGTGACTATCATCCGCTCAATCAAGGGACGCCCTCACTTGCAGGGCGTCCCTCTTTCAAAAACAGTCCACCGGACTGTTTTTGAAATTCACCCTTGCGGAGCGCTTTGTTTTATTT
>JAFWTA010000039.1 GCA_017519145.1 Ruminococcus sp. | reverse complement strand
GCCACACTGTCCGTTGTATTCGGTAAACAGCCATGTGCTGTTGCCGTTCATCGCACCGGTTTCGATCAGGCGTGTATCTGCCGGAATGGAAGCGATGACATCATAGCTTTCATCAGGGCCAGAATACAGCTTCAGCCCATCATTCAGAACATAGAAAGGTACGCCCCACTCAAACCGCTCATCTGGTTCTACATAGGGTGTAGCCATTCTTTCTATTAATTCTCGCTTCATCAGACACAGGTCAAACACATTGAGCTTATTGTCATTGCAGAAATCAACTGCCTTCCAGTTTGCAAGATGGGTGTCCGGCGCGGCAAGCAGCCACTTTTGCAGCAGTACCACATCAGAAACATTGAATTCTCCGTCATCGTTCACATCGCCTGTGGGAGTGAATTTCAGCTTGAATACCACATCAGCAGAGCCATTATCGTACCGTGTCACAGTCATGGAGTTTTCAGGGAGAATCGTTCCGCTGTAATAGCCGACACGCTCTGCATTATCGGGTAATGAGTATTCCTTCGGCAGAGAATAGCTGTCTAATCCGAATGAGAAACTGTCTGCGTCAAAGAAATTGGCTATATTGTCATCAACAATTGCAGGATTTGTTTCCATCATGAGAATTGGTCCCGTGTATGCCATACCGTCTGGAGTGCTGACACCAATGCTCGTTGATATAGACGGTTTAAAATCGTCTTTGAGAATAATCGGTTCACCTGTATCATAGTCCACAAGTGTGACTCTCATCTGACCTGCAAGCAGTTCGTTCTCATCGGAAACCATTGTGACTTTAGTCACATTCCCGAACTGCTCCGGATATGTTTCAAGAATACCGTCTGTATAGGTCACTTCATATTTCATGCCAACGCTGGGATCAACACCGGTGTCAATGTATTCCATTGATAAAGTGAGCCGTTCATTTGAGTTCGGGCGATCGGTGGGTTTCACAAGCAAATATTTATCGTGTACCTCCACAACCTCGACTGTCATTGTATCTTTTATGGTTTTAGTCTGTTTTGCAAGCGGTACTACCATATGATCATTGTATAGCGCATAGGTATAAACATCGCCGACCTCGCAGTCAAGAGGATCTACACCAAGCGAAGAGGCAAATGTACTCAGGCCATAATAATACTCTTTACCGGCAGCATCTATATAACGTATGCTCCAATGTGATGAGCCGTCATAGGTTTTGCTTGTGACGCTCATTTCCTTCTTTTCCATAAGATCAGGGCAGTTGCCGGCTTTGATCAGCTCTGCACCTTCATCGAGCGTATAATAGTAAACATGAGCATTAGCCGGATCGTCTTTTGCCGGATACACTTGTGTCATAGAGACATCTCCCTCAGCAACGAAAATGTCTCCATAGGCAAGACCAGCCGGTGCATCTTCCCATATGACCTTGTCGGCATTATAGCTTCCGTCTGATGTTGGATACAGGTAGCGGAACTGTGGGATGCCTCCGCTGTAAGTGCCGACGTAGACGAAGAATTGGTCCTCATTATTGAACAAAATACTGTTTGCTTCTGTTGCGGCAGCAAGAGCAGAGCTCTCGTAATTTATAGGAAAATCAATGG
Source organism: Ruminococcus sp. (assembly GCA_017519145.1). Lineage (GTDB taxonomy): Bacteria > Bacillota > Clostridia > Oscillospirales > Ruminococcaceae > Ruminococcus. Next base: position 18,374 of record JAFWTA010000039.1, on the reverse strand, counting down.
AAAGCGTGGGCAACATCATACACGCACTCAGAAATACTGCACTTAGCTTTGACGTAAAACGTTTCATGATCATACCTCCTTCGTTAAAAATGAGCGTAAAAAAAATCACTTTCTTCAACAAGATATTACTATCCTATTTTACTACATCCTATCATATTTCAATGCAAAAGTCAATGCATAGAAAACAAAAATCAGGGCTGCAGCCTTGAATTATCACATCTCAGCCACAGCCCCTTAAAACTATATATTTACACTTCGATCTTCATGCCGTTTCGCAGCGTGAAGGTCAGTTTGCCGTCTGTTCCCACGGCTACTTTCTCGACTAAGAGCAACCAGAGCTTACCATCAAAGGTGTCGGTCACAATACCCTCTCTGCTCATTGTCCGAATCAATCCTTCGAGCAGTTCCTTGCGTGAAAGTCGAGCGGCTCTCTTATCCTGAAGGTCGTGCAGAACTTTTTCGGCTTCAGCTTTCTGAGTATTGTACTCCGTCATTTTAGTTTCGTAGAAGTCCTCGTCCTGCGGTTTCATAGCATTTTCCTTGATAAACTCCTGCATTGATACTGTCAGTCCGTTCAGGTAGATATACTGTGATTCGATTTTCTTGTCCGGTGCAGCCTTCATCGCATCTGGGGCTGGAGGACGCTGCTGCGGAGCTTCACCGCATGGAGGAACTTCAGAACGCCCGACAGGAGATGAACAGAACAAAGGATGAAGCAGTATGATATGCTTCCGGCTGCGGCTCACTTCAGGTGAGCCGCTATTTTTTTGCCTGTTTTGACTTGATGAAATGGAAGGATTATGGTATAATAAAGTGATATAAAAGAGAAATCGGAACGGTGGGTATGAAATATTATGAACATGGATAAAGTGCTATCGTTTATCAGAAAACAAAAGGTTGCTTTTATATGCTCTGTTGATGAAGAAGGTTTCCCGAATGTCAAAGCAATGTTAAAACCAAGAAAAATCGACGGATTGCATCATTTCTATTTCTCAACCAACACATCTTCAATGAGAGTGAAGCAGTATTTAAGTAATCCGAACGCCTGCATATACTTTTATCATAAAGGTCTGATCAAATACATAGGTATTATGCTGAAAGGGAAAATGGAAGTGCTGACCGATCAAAAGACTAAGGATATGATTTGGCGCAAAGGAGACACACTGTTCTATAAAGGCGGCGTTACTGATCCGGATTACTGTGTTTTGAGATTCACGGCAGAAACCGGAAGATACTATTGCGATTTGAAAACGGAAAGCTTTTCTATTGAGTGATGTAACACCGTTTTATGTATAGAAATCGGCTCAAAATCCTTAGTAGTAAAACACCCCGATTTCTACTACTATTTTACTACTAACGACGTCCGCAGTTTGCAAAATCTTGCCGCGTTTTGTAGTTTTCGCCCCGTTCTGCCAAATTGGTAGTAGGAAAGAAAAGCTGCGATATACCGCGCAAAATACGGCAATACAGAGCAAATCAGAGAGGAAAAAACGTATGATTAGAGTTATGTTTGTCTGCCACGGCAATATATGCCGATCGCCTATGGCAGAATTTATAATGAAGAAGCTGGCTGCCGAGAACGGTCTAAGCCATGAGCTGCTTCTCTCCTCCGCTGCCACCAGCACCGAGGAGCTGGGCAATCCCGTATATCCTCCAGCAAGAGCGGAGCTTGCTTCCCACGGGATAAGCTGCCGCGGCAAGTACGCTGTTCAGCTTAAAAAGGCTGACTACGGCAGCTATGACCTTTTTGTGGGTATGGACTCCGCCAATATCCGAAACATGAACCGCATATTCGGCAGCGACAAGGGCGGAAAGATATACAAGCTCCTCACCTTTGCGGGACGGGGCGACGATGTCTCAGACCCGTGGTACAGCGGCGATTTCGGCAAGGCGTACAGCGATATTGACGAGGGCTGCCGCGCTCTGCTGGAGAAGCTCCGCGCAGACGGTCTTGTCTGAGCGAATACAATAAAAATGTGTGCCGGAGCCGCTTCGGCGCACCAATTGGGAGGACTATTATGAACTATGGTTTTTACGGCTGGGAGAACGCTCTCGTTCCGCCGATAAACGAGGAATACAGTGCAATAAAAACACCGCAGGCGCTATATGACGCGCTTTTGCAGATATGGTGCGAGTACACCTGCGCACCGAGGCTCCGTGAAAAGTGGAGCAAGGACAACATCACCACTGGGCAGTGCTCCATCACGGCATTCCTTGCGCAGGATATCTTCGGCGGCAAGGTCTTCGGAGTTCTTCGTCCCGGCGGAAACTACCACTGCTACAACGTAGTGGGCGATGTTGTATTCGACCTTACCAGCGAGCAGTTCGGCGACGAGAAGCTCTGCTATGAGGACAATCCCGAGCAGCTGCGTGAGGTCCACTTCGCAAAGCAGGAAAAGCTGGAGCGTTATCAGTATCTGAAGGCGGAGCTGAAAAAACTCATTGCGGAAAAGAAAAGGGACGGTAATAAAATTGAAAAGTAATCCGAGTAAAAAAGCCGTTATCTTCTGTCTGATCCTGACCATTACCGCTTCGGTGATACTCTTTATGGCAGGCTTCGGACAGAGGCTCATTTACAATGACCTGAACAACAATTGCACCGCCGAAGTGACGGGTAAGGTCGTAAACGAAAGCCACGGATATTTAAGAGATCTCGACGATGCGGAAAGCAAATACCTCTCCGGCAAGCACTGGCGGCATATTGAGGTCGAACCCGACGGCAGGTTCAGGCTGCGCCATCTTTACTGTAACGCAGGTCCGGAACACAAAGGCGATAAGATCATCATCCACTATGACCCTAATGATCCCAACAACTATTATATCAGCGACCATGTTGATACCTACAAGGCGGCTTCGATATTCTCATTTGCAGCAAGCGGACTCATGCTTGCACTGTCAATATTCATAATCATCGTTTCTTACAAGCGTTCCGGAGCTGCAAAGGACAAAGACCGCAACCGCATCTATTTTGATACGGGATACGGAAGATTTCTCTTTGACCATACAGGCACCGTGGGCTACGAATGTAATATCAAATGGGAGTGGAATCTGATCGATGACAGCATCGTTACTGCATATTTTGACACTGACAGGCGCCCTGCTGCTCCGAAAGAAGGCTATTACGGAATGATCGAGAAAGCTCTTATCGACAAAGGCCCCATCGATCCCGATATAAGCAAACTGATAACAGAGATACCGTCGCTGAAGGAAATACAGCCGGGAAAGTGCTATCGGAAACTTGAGAAACTGCTCTTATACGGAGAGCGCACTGACCGCGAAGTCAAAAAGATCATTGCTGACTGCTTCCTGTCAGAGCCCGGGTTCAATGAGGAAGGCTTCTCCGAGCAGGAGATAATGGACGGCATTGAATTATTATCAATAAGCGTTTACAGAAACGGCAGCGAGGAATACGGACTATTCTATGATACCGACAAAGAATTCATTGATCTCCGCTTGGTGATAACAGCAGGCGGCAAAAAGGAGCTTCACTATAAGATGGAAGGACAAAGTGCCGCTGATGATAAAGATAACTGCATAAAGCTATGATCCACGATACAAAAACGCCCCGAGACTATCGGGGCGTTTTGTATTTACAGCCATTTCTTCTTTCTGAAGAATATGAGACTGATAACGACTATGATAATACTTACCAGTATGACTATGGGATAAGACGCTTTGAACTCCAGCTCCGGCATATACTTGAAGTTCATGCCGTACCAGCCTGCAATAAGGGTAAGAGGCATGAAAATAGTGGTGACGATGGTGAGGATAGTCATTATCCTGTTCTGCTTTATGTCCAGCTGAGACTGATAGAGCTCGCGGATCTGGGCGGTGTAGTCCCTGAGTGCGGCGGTGGTGTCGTGAAGTCTGGCTATGCGCTGGGTGAAAAGGTGGAAATATCGCAGATTTTCATGCTTGAAGAAGTTGTTCTCGTTCTCCTCCAGCTCCTGACCCAAGTCCTCCAGCTGCTCGTAGTGTATCCTCATATCTCTGAGGTCGCTTCTTATCTCGCTAAGGCGCTTGGGGTAGTTCTCCTCCTCGCCTGCCAGTATCTTGTCCTCCATCTCGTCAAGCTCGGCATCGTACTTCGCCAGCACGTTCTGGTCGTTATATATTATCTGCTCGAGAAAGTCGTAAATGAAACGCTCCAGCGATGGCTTGGTCCAGCGCTTGGTCTTTACAATGCCGCTGATTATCTCAGCAACAGCGCCGCTGTCATCAATGAAAACTATGCCCTTTTCGTCGAGGGCGAATGCAAACCGCCTGTTCTCACCTGAGATATCGTTCCTGTCGGGAAGACAGAATGTACCCGTCAGCGAGTCATAGTTCACCTCCGCCTTGGTGCTGTCTATCTGAAAGGTGCTGACCTCAAGGTCAATGCCCATATCGAATTTGGAGCTGTTGCTCTGCCACTCCTCCGCAGAGAGTATAGCCACATATTTTTCCCTTGAGTCTCTTGGTTTGAGGTTCTTGCGTTCCTCAAGGGTGCTTTTTATAAGATAGAACATATGCGCCTCCTTATAATGATTTTTGCTTACCACAGACCATTATACCACAGATACCGCCATAAATCAACGCCGCGGGACAATTTTTCAAAGCTTCCCTAAGCATATTGCAGAATGCACGAAAATATGTTACAATTACATCAAGGACGGAGGTGCTGTGTAATGCAGTCATACAGGATAACCGCAGACGAAGCAAAGGCTCGTCTTATCAGCGGCAACGAAAAATACATACAGTCACGGACGCTTAGCTGTGACGTTTCTCCCGAGACTCTCCTGAGGTCCAGCGAGAGCGGACAGAAGCCCTATGCCATCATAATCACCTGCTCGGATTCGAGGGTAGTCCCCGAGATGATATTCTCCGCAGGCATAGGCGACCTCTTTGTCATAAGAGTTGCAGGCAACGTCATGGACTCCCATCAGCTCGGCAGTATCGAATACGCCGCAGAGCACCTTGGCACGGGTCTTATCGTAGTTCTCGGCCACGACCGCTGCGGTGCCGTGGACGCTGCCATGAACCATGAGCCCGACGGGTATATCAAGTTCATCACCGACGAGATACTCAAGGCTATCGGCGATGAGAAAAACGAATTCCGCGCCTGCTGTCTCAACGTGAAGCACAGCTGTGAGATAATCGAGCGCAGCTTACAGATACAGCGCGACGAGGAGGAGTACGGCTTGCAGGTGCTGGGAGCCATTTACCGCCTTGACAGCGGCAGAGTGGAATTTCTGTAAAACTAAAAGGCAATAACCGCAGAATACAAAAACAGCTCCCCTGAGCGGACATACGTCTGCCCGGGGGAGCTTTATTCGTTTATTGAAAAAGTTCACTGCTGCCGTCTGCTGCATCCGCCGCAGCTTCCGCAGTCTCCGCAGCAGCCGCCCTTCTTTGAGCTCTTTATCATGTACCTGACGGCAAGAACGACTGCAAGGGCTATCACCGCCAATATGACTATATCCGCAATATTCATCAGCCCACTCCTATCATCAGCAGCACCGCACGGATAACAAGTGTGGCGAGCCATGCCACAGCACACTGCCATACCACCTCTGCCAGTGCCCACTTCTTGCCCAGCTCACGCTTTACGGCAGCGATCGCCGCTACACATGGAGTGTAGAGCAGTGAGAACACCAGCAGGCAGGCTGCTGTCAGCGAGGACATGGACGAGACAACATCTCCCGAATAGAGTATCTTCAGTGTGGAGACCACGCTCTCCTTTGCCATAAATCCGCTTATGAGAGCTACAAGTATGCGCCAGTCGCCCATTCCCAAAGGCTTCATTATGGGAGCAAAAACTCCTGCTATCTTGGCGAGTATGCTGTCGCCTGCGTCGTCCACCATGTTCAGCTTCAGGTCGAAGCTCTGAAGGAACCACACTGCTATGGTAGCTATGAGGATAACGGAAAACGCCCTCTGTAGGAAGTCCTTTGCCTTTTCCCACAGGAGCTGTGCCACGTTGCCTGCCGAGGGCAGACGGTAGTTGGGAAGCTCCATTACAAAGGGCACAGCCTCTCCGCGGAAGAGTGTTCCCTTGAAAATATATGCGGCGATTATTCCGGAAACTATTCCGAGAAGATAGAGCCCTATCATAATGAGCCCGCCCCTCTTGGGGAAGAAAGCATTCACGAAGAATGCGTAGATGGGAAGCTTCGCTGTGCAGCTCATGAAGGGGGTCAGAAGTATGGTCATTTTTCTGTCTCTCTCGCTGGGGAGGGTCCTTGTGGACATGACCGCAGGCACTGAGCAGCCGAAGCCGATGAGCAGCGGGACTATGCTTCGTCCCGAAAGCCCCACCTTGCGGAGTATCTTGTCCATAAAAAAGGCAACACGGGCAATGTAGCCGCTGTCCTCCAGCAATGAAAGAAAGAAGAAAAGTGTAACGATTATAGGCAGGAAGCTGAGAACGCTTCCCACGCCTGCAAAAATGCCGTCTATGACAAGATCGTGGATGACGGTATTCACATGAGCGCTTGTCAGCGCCTTGTCGGTAAGCTCTGTAAGCTTGTCCACACCTGTCTCGAAAAGCCCCTGTAAAAAGGCGCCGATGACATTGAAGGTCAGGTAGAACACAAGTCCCATAATGAGGATAAATGCAGGGATAGCTGTATATTTTCCCGTCAGGAACTTATCTATGCGGCGGCTTCGGATATGCTCACGGCTCTCCGTAGGCTTTTTCACCGTATCGTCGCAGAGCCTGTGGATGAAGCTGAACCTCATATCCGCAATGGCGGAGCTTCTGTCCAGACCGCGTTCCTTCTCCATCTGCGAAACTATATGCTCAACGGTCTCAAGCTCGTTCTGATCCAGTCCCAGCTTGTCGATGACCAGCTTGTCGTTTTCGATGACCTTGCTGGTCACAAATCTTATGGGCATATCCACGCTCTCGGCATGATCCTCGATAAGATGAGAGATGCCGTGGAGACAGCGGTGTACCGCTCCCCCGTTCTCATTCTTCGCGCAGAAGTCATAGCGGACGGGACGCTCCTGATAATAGGCGATATGTATGGCGTGCTCCACAAGCTCCTCGATGCCCTTGTTCTTGGCAGCCGATATTGGCACAACAGGGACGCCGAGGCGTCTTTCCATCTGGTTTATGTCGATGGTGCCGCCATTGGAGGTAAGCTCGTCCATCATATTCAGTGCAACTACCATTGGGATATCCATTTCCAGAAGCTGCATCGTAAGATAGAGATTTCTCTCGATATTTGTGACATCAACGATATTGATGATGGCGTGAGGCTTCTCGTTGAGGACGAAATTACGGGAAACTATCTCCTCGCTGCTGTAAGGCGACATGGAGTAAATCCCCGGCAGGTCGGTTATAAGAGTATCCGGATGCCCCTTTATAGCGCCGTCCTTGCGGTCGACAGTAACTCCCGGGAAGTTTCCGACGTGCTGCTTGGAGCCCGTCAGCCTGTTGAACAGTGTGGTCTTTCCGCTGTTCTGGTTGCCCACAAGGGCAAATTTCATAACTGTGCCCTTTTCGAGAGGAACACCGTCGTCCTTGGCGTGAAAGCGTCCTCCCTCACCGAGACCGGGATGGTCGGACTTCTTATGTCTGGCCTCCTTTTTCTCCGCCTCTTTCTTAGAGGCGACGGGACAGACTCCGATCTGCTCGGCGTCCGCAAGTCTCAGAGTCAGCTCATAGCCGTGGAGCCGAAGCTCCATAGGATCTCCCATAGGCGCGTATTTGACCAGAGTCACCTCTGCCCCCGGGATAAGTCCCATATCAAGAAAATGCTGTCTCAGAGCGCCTTCTCCGCCGACGCTCTCCACCCTGACAGTATCTCCGATCTTAATATTTCTAAGCGTTTCCATTATCTGCTCCTAAATATATATTATTTCAGCCTAACCATTATATCACAAAAAATACTCCAAATCAACATTTTTGCTCCATTCTGCCATAAATAAAGATATGAAAAATATATGTCACACCTGTGTCTGCTGGCACGATAGTACTAAGTGAACCAAGTTCTTCGTGCACAAAACGGACGGCTGTACACCCTCAAAACTGTTGATTAAATATATTTTATTTAAAATTTGTTATTTAGCAAATTTTAATAATTATTTCAGAGGCACCTCGGATATTATTATTTAATTAGCAGATTTGCATTAATTTTTCGCTTAAAGGACTTGATTTAATTTCATTTTGGTGTATAATAAACGTGGATTGTACATTCCGTTTGTTTACACAGCACAAATTGTTAAAATGATAACTATGTTTTTACGAGTTAATCGTATTCCAACATTTTATCATAGCACTGTATACAGTAAAAGAGATAACAATTAAAAGCACTATAATGGAGGAAAAACACAATGAAGAAAAGCAACAGAACACTGGCCCTTATCACCTCTGCTGTTTCCGCTCTTTCTGTGATGGCACCTGCTGCTCCCGCACAGAGCTTTGCAGCCATAGATGCAAGTAAAAGGCTGAATATCAACGCTATCAAAAACGCTAACATCGACCTTGCTGACAGCAGATACGATTTTGGAAGCAAGGACAACTTCTTAAAGGATGGCAAGTGCAACTATTACGATTTCCTTCTCATCGAAAAGGAGATCAACAGAATATATGCAGAAAAGAGCTTCCCGAATATAAACCTCTCCTGCAGCAGCGTATCTCTCTCAGACGCAGCTCAGCAGGCAGGTCTTACCACCTCAATGCTCGACCTCACAGGCGATAACAACATCTCTCCCGAAGATTACTGTGCACTCCTCTTTGCTTTGACAGAGAATTACGAGACAGAGTATATCGGAGACGAAGCCGCACTGAACATCAAGAAGTACAAAAACACTTCTGACACAGAAGTCGTAGTTCCCGCATCCCTCTTTGACGGAGACTGGGGCGTTATCCTCCCCGTTCAGAAGATATCTTCAGAGGCTTTCTCAGGCTGTGAGGACCTTGAAGCTGTATATCTCAACGATTATCGTCAGCCTGAATGGACAGACAGGTACGGATTTATCATGAATGCCGATGGTGAAGTCAAGGCAAGCACATACCTCAAGATATGCAGCAACGCATTCAAGGACTGCCACAAGCTTGCTGATATTTACTTCCCACAGAATATCGTTATGGAAAGCGGAGCTCTCAACGATACTGCATTCAACTGGAACAAATATAATCACTTCGACGAAGGCGGTGTTGATTATTACCGTGACAGCAATACAAGCTCCCCCGCTATCCTCGCTTACCGACTCATTGATCCCGAATCGTACAGTGATACAGACCTCACATTCATGGCCGGAACTACTTCCATCAACGACGAGATTGCGTATAAGCACCCCTTCGGTGAAAGCGTTGAAAACGTTATTATCCCCGATTCTGTAAAATATATCGGATTCAGCGCATTCAGAAACTGCGGTAAGCTTGCAGAATTCAACGGAAAAGAGTATTCTGAACTTGATACAGCTCATCAGGATCAGACAAAGAGATTTATCAATGCATTTGACGGAACTGCATTTATCTCAAAAGAAACTCAGAGACTGGTCGACGAGATCGTTGCTGATCTCAACAAGGAGTTCACAAGTTCGACCTCTGATGAAGACAAGCTCCGTGCAGTGGCTAAACGTATAACATCCCGTATCACATACACTGATTATACAAATTCTCCCGACTTTGTTTTATACCCCGACACATTATACAACATTCTTGATTACAGCCGCTTAAACAGTGACTCTATCAACTCCGGCCTCAACACAGGCTATGTTGTTTGCGGAGGATTTGCAAAGGTTACTTCCCTCATCCTTGACAGCATCGGAATTAAGAATTATTCCATAGGCGGAACATGGTGTGGCGGCGGCCATGCTTTCAATATCGTTTACATCAAGGACAATGCAACAGGCAAATACGGCTGGCACATCTTTGACGGAACCTGCTTTGGTGCTCCTTCCATCAAAAAGGCAGACGTTGATAATAACCTTACCGCTGCTGATGTAAGAAAGGCAGCCGCAAACAGCAGATCATACGATGGTGTCATTGACTTTGACGGCTATGCTGATTTCTCTATCGGCGGAAACAGCGCATTCAAGGCTTTTGAGTGTTCAAAGAATAAGCAGCTCACAGACGAAAACAAGATTTTCGTGTTTAAAATTGACCCCAATGACCGTTCAAGAATATTTGTTCACGGTTTCGAATTCCCCGGAATTTCAAGAGATGAAGAAGGCGAAAAAGAAGTTCTCTTCTACTTCGGTGACCGTTATACAGTAGAAAACGAGTTAAAAATCATGAAGGATCCCACTTTTGTATACAAAATGGCTGAAGAATGATCACCTCATAACAAAAACCAGCAGGATCAGATGATCCTGCTGTTTTTGTTTCTGTTATTGAAAAAGGATCCGCATTACGGGACGGTCTTATTGTTCGCTGACGGTCATTGCAGCGTTCTGGAGCTGGCAGTATTTGAAGCCGTACTCGTCATAAACATTGAAGTCGCCTGTAACTGTGATGGTAGTGCCCTCCTCGGGGTAGTCGTCGGGGTACTTGTAGCTGTCGTCAAGGACGAATTCTATGCCCTGCGAGCAGCAGGCTGTGGCATCGGGGATTATGGCGGAGAAGATATACTTGTCGCCGCCCTTGTCGTGGTAGACGGAAAACTGCCCCTCAAGCTTTATATGCTGTCCCAGATAGGAGTCGGGATACATCATCATGTTTGAAACCGTGCTGTAGATCATGGTGCTGCTCATGGTCGTCAGGTCGAGGTCTATCTTCTTTCCCGAAGCATCGGTGACGATCTCCGCCTTGCTTTCGGGCTGTGAGACCGCAGGCTTTTCTCCGCAGGCGCAGGCAGCTCCGCAGAGTATGCAGAGTGCAGCGATAACAGCGGCTTTTCTCATTTCTTTCCCCTCCTGAGCACCAGTGAGATAAGGCAGAACAGGAAGAATACGCATATATCAGCGGAAACTATGGTGGAACCAACGGGAGTTCCTGCCAGTATGGATATGATTATTCCGCTTGCCGCGCAGAAAAGCGAGATGATAACAGAGCAGATGATAACGCTTCTGAAGCTCTTGAAAACTCTCATTGCGGACAGTGCGGGGAAGATTATAAGTGCCGATATGAGCAGCGAGCCAACGAATTTCATGGCGATGACGATGATAACTGCAATGACTATGGCAATGAGGAGGTTGTACATATCCGCGCGGACTCCCGTAGCCTTTGCGAAGCTCTCATCAAAGGTGACCGCAAATATCTTGTTGTAGAAAACAAGGAACACCGTCACCACTATGACTGACATGGCGATACATATCCACACATCCGTAAGAGAAAGCGTAAGGATGGATGTTGAGCCGAAAAGGGTGCTGCACACATCTGCGGTGACGTTGCTGGTAGTCCTGCCGCTGCCGCTTCTTGCGGCGATATTCATGAGCATATAGCCCAGCGCGAGGGCTCCCACGGATATCATGGCGACGGCAGCGTCACCCTTTATCTTGGTATTATTGCCCGTTCTCAGCAGCAGAACTGCCGATATGATGGTAATGGGCATGATAATGAACATATTGTTGGTGATGCCTGTGACGGTGGCAACCGCCATTGCTCCGAAGGCAACGTGCGAGAGGCCGTCACCGATGAAGGAAAAGCGCTTCATGACGAGGGTCACGCCCAGCAGCGACGAGCAGAGAGCGATGAGCAGACCTACTATAAGAGCGTATCTTATAAATGGATGCTGGAAGTAATCATGGAGCGTGGAAAGCATCTCACTCATCCTCATCACCTCCCATAACAGCGAGGAACGCCTGTCCTGTCTTGCTGGTCAGGTAGTCCTCCTTGGTACCGAAGAAAAGCTGTTTTCTTCCAACATGGAGTATATGTGAAGCATATCTCACAGCGGCATTCATATCATGTGAGACCATGATAACGGTTATCTTGTCCTTTTTGTTGAGACTGTCGATAAGCTCGTACATCTCGTTGGTAGCCTTGGGGTCGAGACCCGTTACCGGCTCGTCAAGGAGTATCATCTTTCTTGCGGCGCACAGAGCTCTTGCAAGGAGCACTCTCTGCTGCTGACCGCCCGAAAGCTCCCTGTAACAGCGCTTTGCGAGGGGCTCTATCTCCAGTCTCCGCATCATATCGTGAGCCAGCTTCTTTTCCTCCTTGTTGTAGAAAGGTCTGAAGCCGCAGCGGTTCATGCAGCCCGAGAGAACTATCTCACGCACCGAGGCGGGGAAGTCTCTCTGCACCATGGTCTGCTGCGGAAGATAGCCTATCTCGTTCCTGCCCACCTCTCCGCAGAGGGATATATTGCCGCTTATAGGCGGCTTCAGCCCGAGGAGAGCCTTTATGAGCGTACTCTTGCCCGAGCCGTTCTCACCGACTATGCAGAGGTAGTCGCCGCTGCTGACGGTGAAGTTGAGGTTTTTCGTAACAACGTCCCCCTCGTATCCGAGAGAGACGTTTTCGCATTTCAGTAATGCACCCATTTTAATCAAGCACCTTCTTTAGTGTTCCGAGATTTGTTTCCATAATTGAAAGGTAGGTGGCTCCGCCGTCGATATCCTTCTGAGTCACCGATTGTATCGAATTGAGAGTTTCGATGGACACGCCGCTGCGTCCAGAGTTGCTGATTATTGACCGCGCAATGGAGTCATCGGAGTTTTCGATGATAAAGACCGTATCAAGCTTATTCTCATTCAGCTTTTCCGACAGCTTTGCAACTGTCTCAAAACTTGCTGCGGTCTCGGCGGAGCAGCCTGCAAAGGCGGCGTAGTAGTCTATGTCATAATCATCGCAGAGATAGCGGAACGGGAACCTGTCACCGAAAAGTATGGTCTTTGTTGCTGCGCTGTCTGCCATTTCGGAGTATTCGGCATCAAGGCTGTTCAGGCTTTCGGTGTAGCTGCGGAGATTTTCACGGTAGGTATCGGCGTTGGCGCTGTCCTTTTCGCAGAGAACATCGCATATCTCATTGCAGATCACCTCGGCGTTTTTCAGAGAGAGCCAGACGTGCTCATCGTATTCGGGCTCGTCGTGGTGTCCGTCTTCTTCCTCGGGCTCCATGCCCTCCTTATGCTCTTCCTCCTTGACATTCTGTCCGAGGACGTCCATGAGCTTTATGACCTTTGTGTTCTTGGAGTTTACCTCCTTCAGGGCATCCTTCGCCCAGCTCTCGGACTCTCCTCCCACATACATGAATATATCACAGTCAGAGATAGTCATTATATCCTTGGCGCTGGGCTGATAGTTATGAAGGTCTATGCCGCTGCCGAGGAGATAGGTTATCTCCGCACTGTCGCTGCTGCCCACTATCTGCCTTGTCCAGTCATACTCGGGGAACGAAACACAGACAATACTGAGCTTGCCTTCGCTTCCCCGGTGACTGCTGCATCCCGTCAGCACCATAGCGGCAGCTGCCGCCGCGATAACTGCGGAAAAAAGCCTTTTGAAAAACGCCATACTATCCCTCACCTTTTGAATTTGATAATCATTTTCAAATCATATTATACTTTATTTATAATGCTTTGTCAAGGGTGCCGTGTTAATTTCATAAAACTTTCATATTGCCGCGGTACACCGCCCTCGGAAGCAGCTTCACAAAGATGAAAAAAGGATGAATTTTCCGCGATATACTTGACATCCTGCGGGGTGTCGTGTATAATATACTTGTAATATTGATATAGGGGGGCGGTATTATGCCAAAATCAAACAGAGACAATGAACTGGATAAAATGTACAAGGAGCTTCTTGAGACCCGCAAGAGCGTAAATTCGGTATCTTCAAAGAGTGAGGGCAGCAGGCTTCTCAGCTTCTTTGTGGGACTGCTTCTTCTGGGCGGCGGCTTGTTCATGATATTCCAGAATATCGAAGTCACCAGCTCATGGGGCTACGGCGGACACATCTTCAGTTTCGGCGGCTTCCACCTTGCAAACGGACTTATAATGCTTCCGATAATCATAGGAATAGCAATGCTTTTCCTCATGGACAAGAAGATATACGGCTGGATCGTGCTTTCCATAGGAATAGTCATAGTGCTGCTGAGCGTAATGCTGACCACACAGCTCCACTGGAGAAGATCCAACGCATTCACATTCATCGTCATGTTCGGACTTACCGCATCAGGCGGAGCGATGGTGCTCAGAGAGCTTTTCAAAAAAGACTGAACAGCAAGTCCGCTCTTACATAAGCTTATATATAAGCACCTGCTATTTGAGCAGGTGCTTTTCTTTTACTCTACCTCCGCCAGTGCGCCGCGGACTATCTCATCCGGGAAGCCTATGACGCTCAGCAGTCTTATAGCGTTGCTGGAACAGCTTATACCGTCGTGTATCGTATAATCGAAAACTACATCCCCTTCATCAAGGCTTTCACAGAAGTGGTAGTTCTTATAGATACCGTCAAAAGCCTTCGCCAGCTCAATATCATGAGTTGCCACCATGAGCATACAGTTTCTGCTGTCGAAATACTTCAGCACAGCCTTGGAAGCCGCAATGCGCTCCACGGTATTTGTGCCCTTGAGTATCTCGTCAATTGCAAGGAATATGAGCCTTCCGCTCTCAGCCTGCTCCACCATACGCTTCAGGTACTTTATCTCGCGGATATAATAGCTCTCCCCTGTCATCACGTCGTCCCTTACCGCCATAGAGGTGATAACGCCGCAGTATGGCACCGAAGCACGTTCCGCAGTGCAGGTGCATATGGTTTGGGCAAGGATAAGATTTATGGCTGCCGCCTTGATGAACGTGGACTTTCCCGAGGCATTGGAGCCTGTAATGATAGCGTTTCGCTCAAATCTGAAATCATTGGCTACGGGAGCTGTCAGCATGGGGTGGTATACCTGTACAAACTCAAAGCTGTTTCTGTCATTTATCCCGGGAACACAGCATCCGGGCAGACTCTTTCTGAACGAGCCGACGGCTATGGAGCAGTCTATGCTTCCCAGATAGCGATATACCTGCATATACTCGTCCTTTTTGTCTGCCAGCTCCGCAGCGCCCATATTATATAGTATGAAGTTTATCATCAGCGGTCCTGTTACATATGCCCCAAGCTGCGAGAGCAGGTCGTCAGACATCATCATGGAACGCTTCATACTGAGCAAGGTGAGTATCCTCGCAGCCTTTTTCAGCTTTTTCAGCGGCACTTCCGCCGACTTTGAAAACTGCGGTATCATTCTGCTGACCTTATCAGCGGAATTGATGGTCATAGCTGCGGAGAAAAGGCTCTCAAGTCTGGTTTCAAAGCTGCCTCTGAGAAAAAGATAAGCCACGAAATTCACAAGATAGGCAAAGATAAAGAGCATGGCGAATACGGGGCTCATAAGCACTGCCGCCAGTACACCGAAAAGCAGCAGCACTCCCAGCATGACGGGATAGATGAACCTGTACGGCAGACAGCGCTTCTTTGCGTCCTCAGCCAGCCCCACGGAATAATAGCCGCTTATGGGCTTCCCCACATCGTAGAGCAGCTTTCTGACCTCATTGCGCTTTTCCTCGTTCTTTTCAAAGAAGCTGATAATGTCATTGTTCAGCCGAGGCTCTCTCTCCTTGCTGCCAAGGATATGCAGCGTGGAGTACAGATACTGCTCTCCCGCGAAGCTGTCGGTATGGTCTGCGCGGAAGAATATCTCATCCATTTCAAGGTCGTTCCATGTGACGCTATCCACAAGCTCGTCCTCACTGAACCCCTTCTTCTCCTGCTCATACAGCAGGGCTATGCTCTCCATCCTGTCGCGGACGTCTGCCTTTACGCGGCTCGGGTCGCCGAATGAATGACGTATATAGTAGTTAACAGCCTGCCTGCTACTGATCGTGCGAACTATGATAATGATAACAGCGATGAGTGCAATAACAGCAATAATGATAACTGGTCCCATTATGTCCTCCGAAAGTTAAATTATAATTATTATACCACCTTCAATAGTCAAATGCAAGGGCTGTTTCGCGGCAGCGCTTTGCTGCCCGGAAACTTTTACGCGCGTCCCTTGCTATTTACGGATTTTTATGCTATAATGAGTAAAAACACCGATAATTACAGCAAACGACAAATTTTTTGCGTTTGCTGTTTGCCGATACGCAGGGAGCAGATCTTTGATTTGCGTATCTGCGAGGCACTTTAGATCATTTATTATAGTGAACGCCAAATTGTTTTGGCCGTTCACTATATATCGGGGAGAGGAGCCCTTATGCTGAAAATGATAACAGCTTTCGTGAGTACTCTTGTTATGGCAGTTAGTCTTTCCTCATGCGCGATGACCGAGATACCCGAGAGAGAGGTAGTACACAATACGGAGGTGCCTCCGAAAATGCTGTTCCTCGGGGACTCTATAGCAGCAGGATACGGTCTTGAGGGCTATACCCTCACCGACAACTATAACTGTCCCGATTCCTATGCGAATATACTGAAGGAGCGCTATAATGCGGAGCTTCCTGCCGACTGCGGCCATGTCATGGTCAACAAGGCTGTGTCGGGCTACACCTCCGGCGACCTTATTGAGCAGATACAGAGCGGAGCCCTTGACAGCGACCTCAGCGACAGTGACGCGGTGATAGTCTCCATAGGCGGCAACGACCTCCTTGGCATAATGCTGGACCTGCTCAACTCCCTCGGCATAGACGATACAGGCTCCTTTGATACGGCTCAGTTCGACATTTTCAGCGCCGCTTCCATGTTTATGAGTATGGACGGCGATGTTGACAAGGCTCTGGAGCAGTTTGACGACAACATCAAGGTCATTTCCGATGAGCTTTCGGAGAGGACAGAGGGAACGGTCTACATTCAGACTCTCTACGACCCTCTGGAGTATTTCAGCAAATTCAGCATGGTGACGGACTTCTCTGCCAAGAAGATAGGCAGGCTCAATACCATGATAAAGGACAATGCTCCACGGGGATACACGGTCATAGACGTTGCAGCTGATTTCAAGGGCAAAGCTGCGGAGCTCACAAGAATTGCCGATTATGATATCCATCCCAACGAAGCAGGACATAAGGTGATCGCCGAGGATGTGGACGCGGCTCTCCGCGAAACAGGCTTCTCTTATACCACTGTTGAACAGGGCGAGAAGCAGCTGACTGCTGACGGCAAGAAGGCAATAGCGGCAGGCTGCGGAGGAGGAGCTGCGGCAGTTATTGCTGCTGTAACAGTGACAGTGCTTTTGATCAGAAAGCGCCGCAGGACAACGCGCAGCTGAATACTTTTTGACAGTGATAACAGAAAAGCCGCAGTATTTCTCCATGAAATACTGCGGCTTCGTTTTTATGAAGGATATGCCGTTCAGATACCCTTGAAGGTTATCTTCTTGTACTTTTCAACTCGCTGGGCAACGGTAGCACGGGCTTCGGGATCCATGAAAAATCCGCCCTGAACATCTGCGATCTCATCGCAGTGTACTCCGCGTCCCTCCTCGGTGGTACGGTCGCGCTCCAGACCGTTTTCGGCGATAACGAACTTCCACTTGCCGTCATCGGTCTTAACGAGGTCTCCGCCTGCACCGCAGACTGCACATTCGATGGGGTACTTCAGACCGCCCCACTGCTCCTCGCCGAGACAGAGGCAGTTGCTGTGACAGTTGGGACACCAGCCTGCGTCGGGGTCTCCCAGCCATTTGCGCTCAGCAGCAGGAGTGTTCAGCGCCTTCATGACATTCTGACCTATCTCCCTTGCACGGGCAAGCTTTTCCTCATACAGCAGCACCTGCGCGGGAGCCGGCACCTGAGTAGCCATATACATATCGACTACCTTGAAACTGTTGGTGACTGTGGTTATCTGCATACATTCGAGAGCCAGCGACTGCCATGAACGGGTTGATCCGCCCACAGCGATAAGTGCGCCCACACGGTCGCGGGGCTCGATAGCGCCTATCTTGGTGAGGAATGCCGATTCATAGGCGAGGTTCCTGTGCATGAACTTCAGAAACAGTGACGAGGGCATAAGAGCATATGTGGGAGCGGAGAAGATCACCGCGTCCTGATTGAGCATGACCTCCATTATCTTGTGCTTGTCGTCCTTGTTCTTCAGAGAGCAGCCTGTGTTCTTACCCATGGACATACCCATGGTGCAGGCTGTGCAGCCCGTACAGTCAAGAAGCTCATAGTCCTTGAGGTTTATCATCGTTATCTCCGCGCCCATCTCCTGACAGACGAGGAGAGCCTCTTTCAGAAGAATTTCGCAGTTGCTGTCTTTTCTGCCTGCTGTAACGCCCATTACTTTGAATCCCATAGTAAAAACTCCTTTTCGTGATATAGTGGTGAGAGGTGAGTCCGTTCTGATGCGCCTTTTGTCCTGTATAGCTGCCGAGGGGACAGCCTTGTCTGTTAATTAAATTATACGCCGTTCCGCCGTAAAAATCAACCTTTGGTGCATTATTAAAAGTCACAATAATCAGCTTGTAAATTTGTAAGTATTGGCAGTTGAAAAACTGCGTGAAATGTGATAAAAT